>NZ_FNPF01000045.1 GCF_900107235.1 Citreimonas salinaria | reverse complement strand
AGATCTCTCTCGGCTTCGCGTGCTGGTCGCGAACCTGCGACGGCGCAAGCTTCGTGTCTTCGGCGTTCAGGGCGGCGGACAGCTGTCGGAGGATGTCCTTCAGGAACTGGGGCTCATTGCAGTATCGGCGGGCAAGGATGCCCCACTACCGAACGACAAACAGGGGCACCGCCGGTCCCGCGCCGAAAGTCACGGCATCAGGAACAGGGTGGTCCACGCGCCGGTCCGTTCGGGCCAGATGATCGTCAGTGAGCATGGTGACCTGACGGTGATCGGCTCCGTCGCCTCCGGTGCCGAAGTCGTTGCGAGCGGCTCGATCCACGTCTACGGAGCCCTGCGCGGGCGAGCGATGGCCGGCGCGCATGGTGATGAATCCGCGCGCATTTTCTGTCGGTCCCTTGAAGCGGAGCTGGTCGCGATCGCGGGCCTCTACCAGACGAGCGAAACGCTCGAGGACGCAGCCCGCGAGCGATGCACGCACGTATACCTTGAAGACGACCGACTGCACATGGAGGTAATCGGATGACGATCGAACTGAAAGAAAAGCCGCCCCTCGGCCGGGTCGTCGTGATCACGTCGGGAAAAGGCGGGGTCGGCAAGACCACGTCCGCGGCCGCAATTTCGGCGGGCTTGGCCAAACAGGGGTTTCGCACCGTCGTGATCGACTTCGACGTCGGCCTGCGCAACCTTGACATGACGATGGGCTGTGAGCGCCGTGTGGTCTTCGACTTCATCAACGTCATCCAGGGAGATGCACGGCTGAAACAGGCCCTGATCCGGGACAAGCGGCTCGACAACCTGTTCATCCTGCCGACCTCGCAGACGCGGGACAAGAATGCGCTGACAAAGGAGGGCGTCGCGAAGGTTCTCGACGACCTCAAGCAGGAGTTCGACTACATCGTCTGCGACAGCCCGGCGGGGATCGAACACGGTGCACAGATGGCGATGTTTTTCGCAGACGAGGCCGTTGTCGTGACCAATCCCGAGGTGTCGTCCGTGAGGGACAGCGACCGTATCCTGGGTCTGCTCAGCAGCCAGACCAAGCGGGCCGAAAGCGCCGATGCCGAACCGGTCAAGGCGCAGGTTCTGCTGACACGCCACGACCCAGCGCGCGTGCAAAGCGGCGAAATGATGACCGTCGAGGACGTGCTGGAAATCCTCGCGGTGCCGCTTCTGGGCGTGATCCCCGAGAGCCCGGCGATCCTGCGCGCCTCGAACATCGGCACGCCTGTCGTCCTCGACGAACCGTCCGTCGCGAGGCGGGCCTACGAAGATGCGGTCCGGCGCCTCACCGGTACCGAAGTCGAGATGCGGATTGAGGGTGAGCGCCGTCCCAGGCTTCTGCAACGGCTCTTCGGGCGTGCGTCATGAGCCTGTTCAGTTTCGCGCGAAAGGCCCGCCGTCCCAGAAGCGCAGAGACCGCGAAGGACCGGCTGCAGATTCTCCTTGCCCATGAGCGCAGTGGGGGCGGTGTCGAAAAGACCGACTACCTGCCCATGCTGCAACGCGACATCGTGGCCGCGATCCGGAAATACGTCGCGATCACCGAAAACGACGTCGAAATCCGCATGGAGCGCGGAGACAACATGTCGAGCCTGGAGATCAACATCGAGATGCCTCGCGCGGCCCCGCGGTAGGCAGGCTGAAGCCAGCAGCCGCTATACTCGCGCGCACCATCGGTCGACCGCGGAGTAAAAACCGGAAAGAGGTTTCAGCTGAAGCCCGTCGTCGATCAGCAGCGAAGGGGCTACAGTCCCGCAGAAGCCGCAGAAAGGTGCTCCGCCAACTAAAAGAGAGATTTGCTGTATCGGCCACGCTCTATCCTCGGCCAAGGAGCTGCTCTGACAGTGCCTAATGCGGCGGTTGAACGAAAATGAGCCAGTTCGTCGACCAGCCCTTCGTATCTCTGTCGCTACGGCAGTGCCCCTATTCAGACCCACCCCGGCCCACTGATGCCGTCGGGGGGCGGTTAAATCATCAAAGCCGTGCCACTCAGACGAAGATCGGCGCTGCACGGTTCACAACCTGATGGCGATCTGACACACTTAGACCAAAGAACAGCGGCTCCGGGGGAAGCATGATTGCCAATCTGACAGTGGGCGAGCGTCAGGCCGCTCTGATCTTGCTGGGCCTCGGGGGCCTTGTCGGTCTCGTCATGGCGGCAGTCGGGACGGACGGAGCCTTTGCGGCGCACGGCGTCACCGTCCTTCTGTTCTGCGCGGCATTGTTCGTGCTGGTTCTGCGGAAACTGGACGAGCCGCTGCCCTCGCCCAACGCGCATCGCAACTACTACGACGACCCGATCAAGGTCGGCATCATCCTTGCGATGGTCTGGGCCATCGTGGGGATGTTCTTCGGCCTGTGGGTTGCCTACCTGCTGGCCTGGCCGGACCTGACCTTCGACGCGGCATGGGCCAGCTTCGGACGCCTGCGCCCCGCGCACACCACGGGCGTGATCTTCGGCTTCGGCGGCACGGCGCTGATCGCCACGTCCTTCCACGTCATGCAGCGCACGAGCCGTGCGCGGCTGGCGGGGCAGTTCAGCCCGTGGTTCGTGCTGTTCGGCTACCAGCTTTTCGTGATCCTCGCGGTCAGCGGCTATCTGATGGGCATCAATCAGTCGAAGGAATACGCCGAGGCCGAGTGGTACGCCGACCTTTGGCTGGTCGTCGTCTGGATCACCTACTTCGTGCTCTACATGCGCACCCTCGCCCGCCGGAACGAGCCGCACATCTACGTGGCCAACTGGTACTACATGGCCTTCATCCTGATCGTGGCCATCCTGCACATCTTCAATAACATCGCGCTGCCGGTCTCGTGGACCGGGTCGCGTAGCTACATCGTGTGGTCCGGCGTGCAGGACGCGATGATGCAGTGGTGGTACGGCCACAACGCGGTCGCCTTCTTCCTGACCGCGGGCTTCCTTGGGATGCTGTACTACTACCTGCCCAAGCGGGCCGAGCGGCCGATCTATTCGTACCGGCTGTCGATCCTGTCCTTCTGGGGCATCGTGTTCTTCTACGTCTGGGCGGGCTCGCACCACCTGCACTACACGGCGCTGCCGCACTGGGTGCAGACGCTCGGGATGACGTTCTCGGTCATGCTGCTGGTGCCGTCCTGGGCCACTGCGGCGAACGCGCTGCTGACGCTGAACGGCGCGTGGCACAAGGTGCGCGACGACGCCACGCTGCGCTTCATGATGGTGGCGGCGATCTTCTACGGCCTGACCACGTTCGAGGGGTCGTTTCTGGCCATCCGCGGCGTCAACGCGCTGTCGCACTACACCGACTGGACCGTCGCCCATGTCCATGCCGGCGCATTGGGCTGGAACGCCATCCTGATCTTCGGCGTGGTCTACGCCGCGGTCCCGGTGATCTGGCGGGTCGAGCGGATGTGGTCCAACAAGCTGATCGAGTGGCACTTCTGGCTTGCCGTGCTGGGCACGGTGGTCTACGTGCTGGCGATGTGGAATTCGGGCATCCTGCAGGGCCTGATGTGGCGCACCTACACCGACGCCGGCACCCTGCAATACCCGTTCATCACGACCGTCCTGGCGATGAACCCCTACTACGTTGCGCGCGCGGTCGGGGGCACGATGTTCTTCGTGGGCACGGCGCTGGGCTGCTACAACCTGTGGATGACGATCCGGCAGGCGCCGAGCACGACGATGGTTCAGGATCACCCCGTGTCGACCGACGGCGCGTCCGGCGATGCCGCGGTTCCGGGGGAATAAGCGATGTTCAAAACCCTCCTCGCCCCGTTCCGCAAGTTCTTCCACGGGCTCTTCGCCGGCCAGTACAAGCTCGAGCGCTACTCGCTGGGCCTGGCCGGCGCGATCATCGTCGCCGGCAGCATCGGCGGCGCGGTCGAGATCGCGCCGCTGTTCACCATCGACGAGACGGTCGAGGA
>NZ_FNPF01000011.1 GCF_900107235.1 Citreimonas salinaria | reverse complement strand
CGAAGCCCTACCAGCGCGACATACAGACGTCGATCCATCGAATGAACCAAACCGCCCGCATATCTCTTCAGATACCATCAATGTCAAAAAACGTGGGGCAAAACCAACCAGACCCGCCTTCCAGCGACCCCCGCCAATCTCGCTCCGGATTGTCCCGCCAGCGCCTCAGCGCCGCCGGTGAGGGGCTATCTACGGATCACGCACAAACTCCGCAAGCAGTTTTTTGGCCTGATCCGGAACTTTTCTCGAATTTCCGGATTTTTCAGTCTTTCCAGAGGCATGACGAAAGAATGCGAAGGTCGGACCCGGCGTCGCGCGCAAGTTTGTTGCCGAACGCACATCCCTGCCTGCACGTCGCCCAAGCCCCATCGCCCGCCCCACGCACGGCCTACCCAGCGTCACGACACGGTCGAGAGAAACGCGGCCGTCCGGGTTCGCCCTCAGGGCGAGGAAACGCGGAATCATCGCCCGATCCGGCGGCCCGGGAACCGGTTCGGCGGATTTCGCGGCGCCGCGGCGTCCGGTCAGCGACAGGCGCCGGGGGCCATCGGCGCCTGTCCTTACGCGCGCACGCGCGTTATGATGGTCGCAACCGTCAGGAGGACCATCATGAACCGCATTCTCCCCGCCCTGCTGCTGCTCGCCGCGCCGGCCCTTGCCCAGCAGACGATCACCTACGACACCAACCAAAGCTTCGACGACGTGGTGTTCGGCCTGGAATCGGCGATCCTGGACCAGGGCCTCGTCATCGACAGCGTGTCGCATACCGGCGAGATGCTGGAACGCACCCGCGAGGCCACCGGCTCGGACGTGGTGCTGTTCGAGGAGGCGGACGTGTTCAGCTTCTGCTCGGCCAGCCTGTCGCGCAAGGTGATGGAGGCCGACCCCATGAACATCGCCTTCTGCCCCTACGACATCTTCGTCATGGTCCGCCCCGAGACGCCCGGCACCACGACCATCGGCTTCCGCGGCTTTCCCGATGGCCCGATGAAAGAGGTCGAGGCCCTGCTGGACGGCATCGCGCGCACCGCGATCGGGCTGGATGACTGACGGATCGGTCACGGCCATTCACGAAAAGCTGACTGGAAAACCGCGAAGGCGCGGGCTTAGCGGCCGGGCCCGGCGGGTCAAGCGGGAAACGACGGCAGGGCCGGTGATCCGCTCGGCGGTCCGTCCCGTAGTCCTTACGATGTCAAAAGGCATCGGAAACGGATTACAGGAGGATCACACATGTTCCGCAGAAGCTTTATCGCCCTGACCGCAGCCGCTTCGATGGCCACGCCCGTCTTCGCCGGCAGCCACACGATGGATATCGTCGACACCGCGGTCGAGGCAGGCAACTTCACCACCCTCGTCGCCGCGGTCGAGGCCGCCGGCCTGGTCGACACGCTGAAGGGCGAAGGCCCCTTCACCGTCTTCGCGCCCACCGACGAGGCCTTCGCAGCCCTCCCCGAGGGCACCGTCGAGAACCTGCTCATGCCCGAAAACCGCGATCAGCTGACCGCGATCCTGACCTACCACGTCGTTCCCGGCGCGGTGATGTCCGGAGACCTGTCCGACGGCATGATGGCCGAGACCGTCGAGGGCTCCGAGGTCACGATCTCGACCGAGGGCGGCGTCATGGTCGACGAAGCCACCGTCACCACCGCCGACATCGAGGCGTCGAACGGCGTCATCCACGTGATCGACGCGGTCCTCATGCCCGAAGGCATGTAAGCGTTGCGCGGGCGGCCCCGCGCCGCCCGCACCGCTTCCGGCCCGCGCAACGGGCCGCATCATGGCGCTACCGTGCCCCCGTTCCACCGGAGGCCTGCCATGACCGATTCCCTGCACCACATCCCGCAAGACATCCCGCTGTCCGAGATCGACGCCACCGCCCTGCCGCGCGACCGCGGCGCGCCCGACCCCGAGGCCGATGCCGAGCTGCGCGATTCCATCACCCTCTCGGGCCTGCGCCAGCCGATCGAGGTCTTCCCCGTCGAGCCCGCCGGCTACGCGCTGATCTCGGGCTTCCGCCGCCTCAAAGCCCTGCGCGCGCTGGGGCACGACACCGCACCCGCCTTCATCCGCCAGCCCGCCAGCATCGCCGACGCCCTCGCCGCCATGGTGACCGAGAACGAGATCCGCGCGCCCGTCTCGCCCTGGGACAAGGGCGCGCTGGTGCTGCGCTGCCTGCAACTGGGGCTGCACGACACGCCCGACGCCGCCATCGACGCGCTGTTCCCCGCGCTCTCGCGGCAGAAACGCTCGCGCCTGCGCGGCTTCGTGTCGGTGGTCGAGGCCTTCGAGGGCCGCTTCGCCACGCCCGACCGCCTGACCACCGCGCGGCTCGACCGCCTCGCCGCCGCCCTGCGCTCGGGATGGGAGGACCTGATCCGGAACGCCCTGCCGCCCTCGCGCACCCACAGCCTCGACAGCCAGTGGTCCGAGATCGAGCCCCTGCTGGCCGAGGCCCTCTCCCCCGAAGGCGCCGCCACCGCGCCGGGCACCAAGGGCGCGCCCCGCCGCTCCCTGACCCTGCGCCAGGGCCTCACCATCCGCCGCGAGTTGACGCGAAACGGCTGGGTCCTGCGCTTCTCGGGCCCGCAGGCGAAGACGCCGGGGCTGATGGAAGACGTGATGGAGTACGTGGAGCGGATGTTTCAGAAGGGGTGAGCGTCTTTGGTAATGTGCCTACGATCGAATCTGACAGGGAGAATGTCGAGCACCGGAACAATCAGACAATCTGCTCGCAGGCTGATCGACTGAGCTATCCTACCCGTTCAACGCTGTTAAATCGGCCGAAGCCCTAGATGGTTCGAGTGAAAACTCTTTGACACGAGAAACCCCCGTCAAAGAGTCGTCCCTTGATCTAATCAAGACTTCCCTCACTGGGTCATACTCAATGTTGGCGGGCAGCATCGCTTCGGCGACAGGCGGGTGAGACGACGCAATCGTTTGATAATTATTGGCGACCCAACTCGATACAACCTTGGCAAGAATCCACGAGTCCCTTTCAAGCCCGTCTCGTCGATGGATCTTTTCGTCATAGAACCCGAGAACGTTGAGGCAGAAGCGAACGAATCGAGCGCCTTTATAATTTGGAAACCCGTCCATCCTAGAAATCTCATCCCAAATCATCCGACGCAGCTTTCGGCGAACCATTTTCATAATTTTTGTGTCGCGAATCTCAAATCTGCTGATCGGCGACCAAACTATGTTGTGCTGTACGTCCCACATCGTAAAATCCTTGGTGTTGACGCTAGACGCATGAAAGATCGCCTCATAGAGGAGCTTGGCAAGCTTCGAAGATAGATCGCTGCCGAAGTAATACCTATCTTTTTTACTGAAGTAGACGTGTTCTCCAGACTCATCGAAGATTTTTATTATGTCCGTCAGGAACTTGTTGGCCTCGCTGGCATGCCAGCGCGGATTATGTGGGTCGAAAACGTTCTCGTACTTTTCAACATCGCCTATCCGTTCGTACGCTCTCTCTGTGGTTCTTAGAACGTAGCTTAGCCCGTTCGCATCTGAGTTTCTGAACTCGCTAGACGTAAGGCCGCGGACGTATTCTTTGGCCATGCCGAAATACACTGTCCACGTTTCAGCATCCCAAGTGCGCGCATGGGGGTAATCGAGATCCAACGGTGATTCAATACCTCCTTCAAACTGCTCCAATTTATGCCAGTTCCTGAAAATTGATCGAGTTATCGGCTTTACTTCGCCTGCAAAACCTTGCTCCAGCCACTCATTCTCCACGAACAATGCCGATTGGGGCTTCGCCAAAAGCGATATCACAACTCTCCGGATAACCAGATGCGCGGGAGCATCGGGCCTCCTAAGCGCAACCATTTGCTCCGCCAAATAGGCTGGAAAAGTTGGAATTTCTTCTGCGACCACGTCGCAGAAGCGGGGGTCTGAAAGCAGTAAAAGTAAGTTCGCCGCATGAGCCTCTAGCTTGGAAACGACTGGCAGCTCGCCCATGAAGGAAGATCGCTTTCTATCCGGGCTGTTAGAAACCAATCTTGGAATTTCATGCATCAGCTCTTGAGCTAGCACCAGAAGCTCGTCGCGGCTTCCATTAGAGACATATAGAAACGATTGATGAAAGAACCTTGGGGCAGTAAATTTTGAAAAACGGGGCGGGCGGATAAAGCATATCTTCATCCAGTAAATGACTAAGAACGCTATTACCGCCGCGATTATGAGATTCACAGCATTCGGGTCAATGAAGACGGGGAACCTAATCTCATACATAACGAACGCTTCCACCGCAAAGGTGGCCGCCGCCGAAATTATGAGGGTAACAAAGAATAACTTACGAAACGGAATTATCGCGGTAGCTTGGCGAAACTGGTACTTTGGCGCGGAAAGTGTGAAAACCGCAACCGAAAATGCGATGATCCCGAGGAACCCGCCAGTGTCCAGTACCGGAGCGTATGCGTCTCTTGGAACTAAATGAAGGCCCTGCCTCCACCAGCCGCTTAGCTCCACCCACCAGCCACTTATTTGATCAAATTTCAAATCGTCTAATCCAGTCGCATATCCGGACACTATGTCCGGAACAGCCTAGTTGTTCGGCCACAGCATCCACAAGGCGCGGAGCATCACACGTGAGCAATGTTCATACGAAAGGTGGGTACGGCCAAGTCGCGTTGTGCTGGCTCGCGAAACGCTCCAAACCCTAACAACTCCTGAATCCGTCTCTGTAACCCATTGAAATCCCTTACCCACCCGAGTGTCCCACCGTGGGACACCCCTTCGGGCCATGAAAAAAGGCGGGGTCTCCCCCGCCTTTCTCCCGGTGTCCCAGGGCCTGCCGGACGGCCTCAGTGAACCACCGCATCGTCCCCTTTAATGGACGACTGCATCGTCGGGTCGCGGCCGGTTGGTCGAGGCCACGCGGTCCCCGATGATCAGCCCCTCGGACCCCGCATGGACCGCGATCGTGTCGCCGTCGGCCACGTCGCCGGCCAGCAGCATCTCGGCCAGCGGGTCCTGCAGCGCCCGCTGGATAACCCGCTTGAGCGGCCGCGCCCCGAAGACCGGGTCGTAGCCCTCGTCCGCCAGCCATTTCCGCGCCGCATCGTCCAGGTCCAGCGTGATCTTCCGCGCCGCCAGCCGCTTCAGCAGCCGCGACATCTGGATGTCCACGATCCCGGCCATGTCCTCGCGCCGCAGCCGGTCGAAGATGATCGTCTCGTCCAGCCGGTTGAGGAACTCCGGCCGGAAATGCGCCCGCACCGCGTCCATCACGTCGCGCTTGGCCGTGGCCCCGTCCGCCCCCTCGGGCATCTGCGACAGCGCCTGCGACCCGAGGTTCGAGGTCAGCACGATCAGCGTCTGCTTGAAGTCGACCGTACGCCCCTGCCCGTCCGTCAGCACGCCGTCGTCCAGTACCTGCAGCAGCACGTTGAACACGTCCGGGTGCGCCTTCTCGACCTCGTCGAACAGCACCACCTGATAGGGCCGGCGCCGCACGGCCTCGGTCAGGACGCCGCCCTCGTCGTAGCCCACGTAGCCCGGAGGCGCGCCGATCAGCCGCGCGACCGAGTGCTTCTCCATGAACTCGGACATGTCGATGCGGACCATCGCGTTGTCGTCGTCGAACAGGAACTCGGCCACGGCCTTGGTCAGCTCGGTCTTTCCGACGCCGGTGGGGCCGAGGAACAGGAAGCTGCCCAGCGGACGGTTCTCGTCGTTGAGTCCCGCGCGCGCCCGGCGCACGGCGTTGGCCACCGCGTGCACGGCCTGGTTCTGCCCCACCACCCGGCGGTGCAGGTTGTCCTCCATGCCCAGCAGCTTCTCGCGCTCGCCCTCCAGCATCTTCGAGGTCGGGATGCCGGTCCAGCGCTCGACCACCGCGGCGATCTGCTCGGGGCGGACGGCCTCCTCGACCATCTGCTCGCCCTCGGCGCCCTCGGCCTCGGCCAGCTGCTTTTCCAGCTGCGGGATGATGCCGTAGGACAGCTCTCCCGCCCGCGCAAGGTTGCCCTCGCGCTTGCAGATATCGAGCTCGGCCCGCGCCTTGTCGAGCTGTTCCTTCAGTTCGCGCGCCCCGGCCAGCTTGTCACGCTCGGCCTGCCACTTGGCGGTCATCTCGGCCGCTTCTTCCTGCAGGTCGGCCAGCTCGCGCTCGAGTTTTTCCAGCCGGTCCTTCGACGCGGCGTCATCCTCCTTGCGCAGGGCCTCCTGCTCGATCTGCATCTGCAGGATCTGGCGATCCAGCGCATCCAGCTCCTCGGGCTTGGAGTCGACCTCCATCCGCAGGCGCGACGCGGCCTCGTCCATCAGGTCGATGGCCTTGTCGGGCAGGAAGCGGTCGGTGATGTAGCGGTGCGACAGTTGCGACGCCGCCACCAGCGCCGAGTCCGAGATCCGCACGCCGTGGTGCAGTTCGTATTTCTCCTTGATGCCGCGCAGGATGCTGATCGTGTCCTCGACCGTCGGCTCCTCGACCATCAGCGGCTGGAAGCGACGAGCCAGCGCCGCGTCCTTCTCCACGTGCTTGCGGTACTCGTCGAGCGTGGTTGCGCCGACGCAGTGCAACTCGCCGCGCGCGAGCGCGGGCTTCAGCAGGTTGGACGCATCCATTGCGCCGTCGGCCTTTCCTGCGCCCACCAGCGTGTGCATCTCGTCGATGAACAGGATCACTTCGCCCGCAGCCGCTTCGATCTCCTTCAGGATCGATTTCAGCCGCTCCTCGAATTCGCCGCGATACTTCGCGCCGGCGATGAGCGAGCCCATGTCGAGAGACAGCAGCCGCTTGTTGCGCAAGCTTTCGGGCACGTCGCCGTCGACGATGCGCAGGGCGAGGCCCTCGGCGATGGCGGTCTTGCCGACGCCGGGCTCACCGATCAGTACGGGGTTGTTCTTGGTCCGGCGGCTGAGGACCTGCATCGCGCGGCGGATCTCCTCATCGCGCCCGATGATCGGGTCAATCTTGCCTTCGCGGGCGCGTTCGGTCAGGTCGATGCTGAACTTCTTCAGCGCCTCGTAGCCTTCCTCGGCGTTGGCGCTATCAGCCGTTCGACCCTTGCGGATGTCGTTGATCGCGGCGTTCAGCGCCTGCGCGGACACCGCGCCGGCCTCCAGCGCCTCCTTGGCGGGACTATTCACCATCGCCAGCGCCATCAGGATGCGCTCGACGGGAACAAAGCTGTCGCCGGCCTTCTTGGCCAGCGTCTCGGCCTCGTCCAGCACCTTGCCGGTGGTGGCGTCCAAATAGGTCTGACCGGAATCGCCCGAGACCTTCGGGATCTTCGCCAGCTTGCCGTCCAGCGCCTGCACGACCCGCGCGGGCTCTGCGCCCGATCGCTTGATGAGGTTCGACGCCATGCCCTGGTCGTCGTCCATCAAGGCCTTCAGCAGGTGTTCGGGCGCCAGCTTCTGATGGCTTTCCCGCATCGCGATGGTCTGCGCGGCCTGAACAAAACCGCGTGCACGCTCCGTGAACTTCTCCAAGTTCATGGTATCTCTCCTTTTTCAAGCACCCCCTCGCCCGCGGACGCCTGCCAGGCAGCGCGCCGCATCTCGGGGCCTCGTGATTGAAGTGGAGATCGGCCGGACCCTTTGCAAGGCCCGACCGTTGCAATATTGCCACTACGCCAGCGATACTATTCCGTCACCACGTTGTCGTCGATCACCGTGTCGTTGTCGTCGTATTCAGGGCCCGACGGAGTCGGCACGAACGGCTCCTGCACGCCGTCGGGATCGACGACCACCTCAGGGTCCAACTCCGGCGACTGGCTGGTTTCCAGGATGTCGCCGCTCTCGTAGGGGTTGGTAGTCGGACCGCCGGTCCGCTCGCCCACCAGCAGCATGATCCCCACCAGCAAGACGAAGCCCAACGGAATGGCCGCGAACAACCAGCGGGGGGTCTTCTTCTTCTCGGCCATCAGTTTTCCTCTCTTTGCGTGTCGGTTTCCGCGCCGTCGGCCTCGTCCTCGTACGCGTCACCGTCGACGCCCAGATCGGGCTCGACCGTCACCATTCCGGTGTCGTTCTGAACCTCGCCTCTCTCGGGCGAGATGACTTGGTCCGGCTGTACGGCGCTGCCCTCTTGGGGGGGAACCTCGGGATCGGGATCCTGGATCGCCGTCGTGTCCGTCGCGTTGGTCGAGCCCTCGATGAACACGCCCGGACCCTCGGGCTGCAGCACCCCGTCTTCGGTCTGACCCGAAATGCCGTCGAGGTTGCTGCCCTCGCCCGTGCGATGCTGCCGGTCCATTTCGGAATCGTCCTGTGTTGCCAGCCATCCCAGGGCCAGAACGACGATCACGGCCACGACGGCGACACTGATGAAACCTTTGCTGCGTCTTGTCATGGATTTCTCCTTTCGTTGTACACTCAACCCTGCGCCGGGCGGCGCAGTTCCAAGCGCCTCCATCGCTTGACCCTGCCCCGGGGGCCGATAAGACACCGCCAGCCAAGGGAGTCCGCCCAAGGCAACTACCCTGAAGGAGCCGCCATGACCGATGACCGCCTGATCGTCGCGCTGGACGTCGCGAACGCCCTCGAGGGGATGGCCTTGGCCGAACGGCTGGGCGACACCGTGTCGTTCTACAAGATAGGCCTGGGCATGCTGACCGGCGGCGGGCTGGCGCTGGCCAACGAGCTCAAGTCCGAGCACGGCAAACGCATATTCCTCGACATGAAGCTGTTCGACATCGGCGCCACGGTGGAATCCGCGGTGCGCGGGCTGGCGCAGTTCGACCTGGATTTCCTGACCGTGCACGGCGATCCGCACGTGGTGCGCGCCGCGCGCGAGGGCGCGGCCGGGTCGGGCATGAAGATCCTCGCCGTGACGATCCTGACCTCGCTCGACCGCAACGATCTCGACGCCGCGATGATCGAGAGCGGCGCGATCCCCGACCTGGTGGCCACCCGCGCCGGACGCGCTTTCGAGGCCGGCGCCGACGGGGTCATCGCCTCGCCGGCCGAGGCGGCGATGATCCGCGCCCTGCCCGAGGCGACCGGCCGTCTGATCGTCACCCCCGGCGTACGGCCTGCGGGCGCGGCCAGCGACGACCAGAAGCGCATCGCCACCCCCGCCAGCGCCATCGGCGCAGGTGCCGATCACGTCGTCGTCGGCCGGCCGATCCACCGCGCGCCCGACCCGCGCGCCGCCGCGCAGGCCATCGTCGACGAGATGCGTGGGCTCTAGCGCCGCGCCCCCGGCGGCGATGGATTACCGACCGCTTGCGGCGTATGGTGCACGGGCACGTCCACGGATCGCCCGATGCCCGCCCTCTGCCGCGACTGCCTGACCCGGTCCGAGACCGGCCGCCGCTGCCCCGCCTGCGGCCGGCCGCGCATCGTCGCGCATGACGAATTGTGGGACCTGTCGATCGCGCACATGGATTGCGACGCCTTCTATGCCAGCGTGGAAAAGCGCGACAATCCGGACCTCGCCGACAAGCCGGTCATCATCGGCGGCGGCCGGCGCGGCGTCGTGTCCACCGCCTGCTACGTGGCGCGCATCCGGGGCGTCCGTTCGGCCATGCCGATGTTCAAGGCGCTGCAGCTGTGCCCCGACGCGGTGATCCTCAAGCCCCGCATGTCGGTCTATGCCGAGGTCAGCCGCGCCATCCGCGTGATGATGGAGGAGCTCACCCCAGCGATCGAGCCGCTCTCGCTGGACGAGGCGTTCCTCGACCTCACCGGCACCGCCCGCCTGCACGGCGCGCCCCCGGCAGTGGTGCTGGCCGGCCTAGTGCGCCGCATGCGGTCCGAGCTTGGGGTGACCGGGTCGATCGGGCTGTCGCACAACAAGTTCCTGGCCAAGATCGCCAGTGACCTTGACAAGCCGCACGGCTTCGCAGTGATCGGCCGGGCCGAGACGATGGATTTCCTCGGGCCCAAGCCCGTGCGCATGATCTGGGGCGTGGGCGCGGCCGGTCAGGCCGCGCTGGACGCCGCCGGCATCCGCACCTTCGACGACTTGCGCCGCTGGGACAGGCGCGACCTCGCCGCGCGCTTCGGCTCGATGGGAGACCGGCTGTGGCACCTCGCCCGGGGCGAGGACAACCGCCGCGTGACGCGCGACGCGGCGATGAAGTCGATCTCGAACGAGACGACGTTCGACGAGAACACAGCCGATGCGGACATCTTGGACGGGCACCTGTGGCGCATGGCCGAAAAGGTCGCCGACCGCGCCAAGGCAAAGGGGCTGGCGGGACGGGTCGTTGTGCTGAAGCTCAAGCGCGCGGATTTCACGCTGATCACGCGGCGTACCTCGCTGAACGACGCGACGCAGATGGCCGACCGGATCTATCGCACCGCGCGCGCGCTGTTCGACCAGGTTCCGGCCGGCGGATCGTACCGCCTGCTGGGCGCGGGCGTCTCGGACCTGGTGCCCGAAGCGTTGGCCGATCGCGGCCGCGACCTTCTGGATCCGCAGGCCGAGGCGCGGGCGCGGGCCGAGCGCGCCACCGACGCGATCCGCGCGCGCTTCGGCGAGGCGGCGATCGTCAAGGGACGGTCGCTGCGCTAGGCGCCGAACAGCCGGTAATACAGCCCGTCCGGCAGGAATTGCCCGCCCCGGAAGACATAGCTGAACCCGGTCGGGAAGGACCGCTTGAAGTTGCCCGAGTTCATGTGCTCGAACATCCGGCGCGCGGCATCCTCGGGCTCCATGATGAATGGCATCTTGAAGTCGTTCTTCGCGGTCAGCCGGGTGCGGACGAAGCCGGGGTTCACCAGCTGCACCTCCACGCCCGTGCGCCGCAGGTCCGCGTACAGCGACTCCGCCAGCGCCATGATCCCGGCCTTCGTCGCCACGTACGGCGCCGATCCGGGCAGCCCGCGGAACCCCGACAGCGAGCCGGTCAGCACGATGTGGCCGGCGTCACGCGCGACGAAGCGGGGCAGCACCACGCCCATCAGGCGTATCGCCCCGGTGAAATTCACGTCGGCCATCGTCGTGGCCTTCTCGGCGTTCCAGTTCTTGGCGCCGAAGGGCCAGTAGACGCCCGCCATCTGCACCACGCCGTCGATCTCGTGGCGATCGAAGATCGCCTGCAGCCCGTCCGCGTCGGTGACGTCGCCCGGCTCGACAACCGCGCGGCCCGGAAGGGCCTGCGCCAGCGTCTCGAGCTTGTCTTGCGACCGCGCCGTCAGCACCAGTTCGGCCCCGGCGCGGCTGAGGGCATGTGCCAGCGCCTCGCCCAGCCCTTCCGAGGCGCCCACCAACCAATAGCGTTTCCCGATCCAGTCCCTCACGCGGCCTCCTTCCGTCTCATGGTGGCCACCAACTCGGCCACCTTTATTCCAAACTTCCGAAACTGCGATCGGTTCACGATCGTACCGTTCGGTCCTAGGTACATCCAGTCGGTGGCGTCCAGCACGTGCCCGCCCGCATCTGCCGGCAGACGTATGCGGTAGCGCAACTGCAGCGCCGGCCCCTCGACGCGTCCCAGCCCCTCGCCCACCACGTCGGGCGCGGTGGCTGTCACCCGACCGTCATTGCCCAGCATCAGGGTCCACTCGCGCCGCTGCCGCGCCCCCGTGTCATAGACGAAATGCTCGATCAGCCGCCCGCGGTTGCCCTCCCACGCCGCGTCGAACTCGGCGGTGAAGCGCGAACTCACGCGCCCCGTCGGCCCGTAGATCACCCCGTCGCACAGGATCGGGCCGTTCAGGTGCCGCCGCAGGTCCAGCGCCTCGCCCGGCGCGCCGCGGTAATCCGCCGGCTTCTGCGCGACAAACCCGAACCAGCGCGCGCGGAGCCAGCTCATCCCCAGCATCGCGGCCGAGCCCGCGACGAAATACAGCGCCTCCATCACGCATTCCCCCTGATCGGCGTGGCGACCAGCAGGCCGATCGCCACCAGCTTCAGCAGACACGGCACCCCGGCATAGAGCAGGCCGAGCGTCCGCAAAGCCGCCTCTCCGTTGTCTTCCCCGGACCGGAACCCCTGCCATTCCAGCACCGGAAGTAGCGCGATCGCCGCGAAGGCCAACGTGAACTTGGACGCGAAGGACCACAGCGCAAAGCCCTCGGCCCCGGCCGGAGAGATGCGTGCCATGCGCGCCGCGAACAGCGCCGGCAGCAGCGTCAGGTCCGCGCCCACGGTCGCGCCCGAGGCAATGCAGATCAGCGCGAACAGCCACGCATCGCCCGCGCCCAGCGCCAGCGCCCCGCCGAAGGCCGCGATCGACAGCACCATCGCCGCCAGCAGCACGCGCTTCGCGCCGAAGCGCTCGGCCGCCATGCCCCAGCCCGGCGCTGCGGCGGCGGCCGAAAGGAAGAACACCAGCAGCAGCGGCCCTTCCCAGCCCGGCGCCTGAAGGCGGCTTTCCACGAAGAACAGGAACAGGGTCGAGGACACCGCCACCGGCGCCGCGTTGACCAGCGCCACCGCCAGCAACCGCAGCGCGACGCCGTCGCGCAGCACCAGCGCGAACCCCGTTGCCGGCAGCGCCGCGCTGTGGCGCCATTCCGGCGCCATCACGAGCGCCGCGACCGCGCAGAACACCACGAACACCGCCGCGAAACCGGCGAAGGGCGGCACGCCCAGCGGCGCCAGCACGCTGGGCATCAGCGCGGCCGCACACACCCCCAGCAGCGCGCCCGTCTCGCGCCAGCGGGCCAGCCGCAGGTGCCCCTGCCCCGCCAGCGCGCCGGCCTTGGCCACCCCGGTCGAATAGAACGCGATCGTCAGGAAACTGAAGCTCGAGAAGACGACCGTCAGCGTCAGCGCGAACCACCACAGCGGCGGCAGCAGCGGGTCGAGCGCGAAAAGCCCCACCATCCCCGCGCCCATCAGCGCCACCGCCACCGCGACGCCCAAACCCCGCGCGGCCTGCGTCGCCTGCGCCAGCCAGCCCAGCACCGGATCCTGCACCACGTCCGCCAGCCGCAGCACGAACAGCACGCCGCCCAGCGCGGCAAGGCTGACGCCGTACTGGTCGACGTAGAACTTGGGCGCGTGGATGTAGATCGGCAGGCCAGCCGCCGACAGCACTCCGGCGAAGACCGCATAGGCGCCGAGGCGCTCGGTCACCGACTGACGTCTTCAACCGGCGGCGCGGGCCGCTGGCGGAAGCGCGCGCCCTTCCACCACAGCTTCAGCGCCTGCCAGTGGATCAGCGCCAGCACCCGGCGCGCGCCCAGCGGCCGGCGCAGCAATGCCCGCGCGATCGAGGCATGGCTCATCGGCCGGCGCGGCCCGCATAGAGTGGCGATCAGCCCGCCCTCGGCGCGCGTATAGTCGATATGCACGCCCACGTGGTCGTCGCGGATGTCGAAGCGGAAGGCATAGCCGCCCTCGACCGGCTGGAACGGCGAGACGTGGAAGATCTTGCGCGCCGTCAGCGTGTCGCTCCGCGTGATCGCGCTGCCATCGGGTTTTGCGCACAGGTAGGAATGCCGGTCGCCATAGGTGTTGCTGACTTCGGCGATCACCGCCATCAGCGCGCCGCCCTCGTCATGGGCCAGCCAGAACGACACCGGGTTGAACACGTGGCCCAGCGTGCGCGGCTGCGCCAGCAGCATCAGCCTGCCCGGCGCGCGCACCTGGTGCGCCTCCAGCACCTCGCGCGCCCAGGCCGGCCCGCGCCCGTGGCCGGGCGCACCCCCGTGATCCCTGTCGTGCAGCGACAGCAGGTTCGCGCGGTTGCGCGAGAACGGCCAAGGCGCGCGCGGTTGCACCTCGGGGTCCAGAAGCACGTAATCCACCGCATAGCGGAAGGCGTTGCCGATGGCGCCCTTGCGGCCGTGCCAGGTGTGACCCTCGATATGCTCGACATGGCTCATGCGGCGGCCTCGACATCGGCGCGGGCAGTGATGGCCTCGGCAACGTCGACGGCGCTGGACAGTCCGTCCTCGTGAAAGCCGTTCTTCATCCAGGCACCGCAGAACCACGTGTTGCGCGTGCCGTTGCGGGCGGCCACCACCTGCTGCGCCTCGAGCGCGGGAAGGTCGTAGACCGGGTGGCGCAGCACCGTCTCGTCGTAGATCAGCTCGTCGCGGATCGGGCGGGTCGAGTTCAGCGTGACGAACATCGGGTCGTCCTTCGGGATCGGCTGCAGGCAGTTCATCCAGTAGGTCAGGTCGATCCGGTTCATCGTCTTGGCCTCGGCCTCGGTATAGTTCCACGACGCCCAGACGACCTTGCGCCGGGGCATGATCCCGGTGTCGGCGTGCAGCACCATGCGGTTGGGCTGGTAGCGCACGGCGCCCAGCGCGGCACGCTCCTCGGGCGACGGATCGGCCAGCATCGCGAGCGAATCGTCGGAATGGGTGGCGAAGACCACGTCATCGAACGCTTCCCAGTCGCCGCGCGCGCGGATCTCGACCCCGCCGGACGTCCGGCGCACCGCCTGCACCGGCGTGCCGGTCCGAAGCACTACGCCCTGCGCGCGCATCGCCGCCTCGAGCCGCCGGACATATTCGACCGAGCCCCCCTCGACCGTGTACCATTGATGCTGACCGTAGGTGTTCATCAGCGCGTGGTTCTCGAAGAACTGCACCAGCGCGTGGGCCGGGAAATCTAGGATCTTCTCGGTCGGCGTCGACCAGATCGCGCCCGACAGCGGCAGCAGGTAGAAGTCGCGGAACCAGTCGCCCGTGCCCATCCTGTCCAGGAAATCGCCCAGCGACAACGTCCGGTCCCGCGACCGGTCCAGCGCGTGGCGGTTGAAGTGCATGATGTCGCGCACCATCCGCAGGAACCGTGGATTGGCCGCGTTGCGCTTCTGCGCGAAGAGCGCGGCCAGCGAATGCAGGCCGTACTCGATCGCGCCGCCGCGCAGGCTGGCCGAAAAGCTCATGTTGGACCGCACGACCGGCACGTCCAGCCGGTCGAACAGCGCCGTCAGGTTGGTATAATTGGCATAGTTGAACACGATGAAGCCGGTGTCGACCGGCTGATCCCCGCGCTTCCCGGCGATGCGGGTCCGCGCATGTCCGCCCAGCTGTGGCTCGGCCTCGAACAGGGTGACGTGGTGGTTGCCGCCCAACAGATGCGCCGCCCCCATTCCCGAGATGCCGGCGCCGATCACGGCAATACGTCTCGGCGCGGCGCCGCGGGCTTCGAATGGCATGGGCTTTTGTTCCTCCTCTGCGGTGTCTACTCTCAGTTACGCAGGCCGGTCGCGACCGGATGAAAAATGTGGGAATTTATTTTTGATCCGATCCCGAAACGCCCGCGTAACCCTGTCATGTACGGTGGCGTGGACACATCGAAGCCTGACGATTCCGCGCCCCCGGCGCGGTCGGTGCCAGCGTTCGACCGCATCTCCCGGCGCCGGCAGGGCCGTTTCATGAGCCGCCCGACCGAAGGCGTGGCCGCCGACTGGATCGACGTGATCATCCGGATCCGCGACCACCGGGACGAGACCGCGTTCGTGACGCTGTTCCGGCACTTCGCCCCGCGGGTGAAGGCGTTCCTCATGCGGTCCGGCGCCGACGCGGCCCTGGCCGAGGAATGCGCGCAGGACGTGATGGCAACCGTCTGGCACAAGGCGGCGCAGTTCGACCCGACCCGCGCCTCGGTGGCGACGTGGATCTTCACGATCGCGCGGAACCGCAAGATCGACGTGCTGCGCCGGCAGCGCCGGCCCGAACCCGAGGATCTGCCCTGGGGGCCGGAACACGAACCCGACCAGGCCGACGCGATCGGCCTGCAACAGGAAAGCGAACACCTCGGAGAGGCCATCGCCTCTCTGCCCCGCAAACAGAGGGAGCTGATCGAGAAGGCCTATTTCGGAGAGCTGTCGCACACCGAGATCGCGCAACAGACCGGGCTTCCGCTCGGCACGATCAAATCCCGCATCAGGCTGGCGCTCGAACGTTTGCGCCACGCCATGGACAGAAGTTGACGCCCATGACCATCAACCACCACCTTACCGACGACCTGATCCGGTCCTACTCGGCCGGAATCCTGCCCGAGGCCATGGACCTGATCGTCGCGACGCACATCTCGCTGTGCGACGAATGCCGGGCGGCGCTGTGCGCGCAGGACGCGGTGGGCGGCGCGGTGCTGGAACGCGCCCGGGGCGAGGCCGTGTCCGATGCCTGCCTGGACCGCACGCTGGCGCTGATCCGTGGCAGCGACCGCGCGGCCGGGCCCGCGCGCGACACCCGGAAACCGGACGCGCCGCACGATCCGGTGCTGCCCGCGCCGCTGCGCGACTATGTCGGCGGATCGGCGGACGCCATCCGCTGGCGCCCCGTCGGCATGGGCGTCAAGCAGGCGGTCCTGCGCACCAAGGGTGACGCCAAGGCGCGCCTGCTGCGCATCCCCGCCGGCGCCGCGATGCCCGATCACAGCCACCGCGGGATCGAGCTGACGATGGTCCTGAAGGGCGCCTATTCCGACGCCGACGGCCGGTACGCCCGCGGCGACATCGAGATCGCGCACGAGGACCTGCACCACACACCCGTGGCCGACGTGGGCGAGGATTGCATCTGCCTCGCGGTCAACGAGGGGCCGCTGCGCTTCAAGGGAATTCTGCCCCGGCTGGCGCAACCTTTCCTCGGGATCTGAGTTGAGGCTGCAGTGAACGGGCAGCACCCGCCCGGATGACCAGTATCTTCGGTACGAAAAAGGCGGAGCCTCGGCTCCGCCTTTTGTCGTCCGCAGGCCCGCCTCAGGCCTTTTTCTTCTTCGGCGGCATCAGGTCGGTGATCGTGCCCTCGAACATCTCGGCGGCGAAGTTCACCGTCTCCGACAGCGTCGGGTGCGGGTGGATCGTGTGGCCCAGATCGATCGCGTCGGCGCCCATCTCGATCGCCAGCGCGGCTTCCGAGATCAGTTCGCCCGCGTTGGTGCCGACGATCGCCGCCCCCAGCACGCGCTGGTCCTGCGGGTCGAACAGCAGCTTGGTCATGCCCTCGCTGCGCCCGTTCGACAGCGCGCGGCCCGACGCGGCCCAGGGGAACACGCCCTTCTCGACCTTGATGCCCTGCGCCTTGGCCTCGGTCTCGGTCAGCCCGCACCACGCGACCTCGGGGTCGGTGTAGGCGACCGAGGGGATCAGCTTGGCATCGAAATGCCGCTTCTCGCCGGCGATGACCTCGGCCGCGACCTTGCCCTCGTGCACCGCCTTGTGCGCCAGCATCGGCTGGCCCACGACGTCGCCGATGGCGAAGATGTGGGACTGCCCCGTGCGCATCTGGCTGTCGACCGCGATGAAGCCGCGCTCGTCCACCGCGACGCCGGCCTTCTCGGCGTCGATCAGCTTGCCGTTGGGCTTGCGTCCGACCGCCACCAGCACCTTGTCGAAGGTGTCGCTGAACGTCTCGCCCTTGTCGTCCTCGAACGTGACCTTCAGGCCCTTCTTCTGCGCCTCGACGCCCGTGACCTTGGTCTTGAGGAAGATGTTCTCGTACCGGCCCTTGATGCGGGTCATCAGCGGCTTGACCAGGTCCTTGTCGGCGCCGGGGATGATCTGGTCCATCAGTTCAACCACCGTCACCTTGCTGCCCAGCGCGTCGTAGACCGTGGCCATCTCGAGCCCGATGATCCCGCCGCCCAGAACCAGCATCCGCTTGGGGATGTCTTCCAGCTCCAGCGCGCCGGTGCTGTCGATCACCCGGTCGTCGTCATGCGGGATGAAGGGCAGCGTCACCGGCTCGGACCCGGCGGCGATGATGCAATTGTCGAAGCTGACATTCGTTTTGCCGTCGTCGCCCTCGACCGCGATCATGTTCGGCCCGGTGAACGTGCCGTAGCCGCGCACGACCTTGACCTTGCGCGCCTTCGACAGCCCGTCGAGGCCCCCCGTCAGCTGCTTGACCACGCCGTCCTTGAAGCCACGCAGCTCGTCGAGGTCGATCTTCGGTTTGCCGAAGCTGACGCCGTGGCTGCCCATCTCGTCGGCCTCGGTGATGACCTTGGCCACATGCAGCAGCGCCTTGGACGGGATGCAGCCCACGTTGAGGCACACGCCGCCCAGCGACGGGTATCTCTCGATCAGCACCACGGACTTGCCCAGGTCGGCCGCGCGGAACGCCGCCGAATAGCCGCCGGGGCCCGAGCCCAGAACGACAACCTCGGCATGCACGTCGCCCTTGCCCGACGCGTCGCCGGTGGCCTGCACGGCCTTCGGCGCGTCGTCCTGCGGGGGCGACCCGCGGCCGCCATAGCCGCCCTTGACCTCGCCGCCCTGGCCGGTGGCGTCGGCGGCCTTTTCCTCGGCGGGCGCGTCGCTGTCCTCGGCCTCGAAGACCATGATGACCGATCCCTCGGACACCTTGTCGCCCTCGGCGACCTTGATCTCTTTCACTGTGCCGGCGCGGGGGCTGGGCACCTCCATCGTGGCCTTGTCGGATTCCAGTTCGATCAGCGGGTCTTCGGCGGCGACGGTGTCGCCGACGGAAACCAGAACGCTGACCACGGGGACGTCGGTGAAGTCACCGATATCGGGTACCTTGATGTCCATACCTGTCACCTCACCACATCAGCTTGCGCATGTCGCCCAGCAGCGTCTTGAGCGTCACGCAGAAGCGCGCGGCCAGGGCGCCGTCCACCGCGCGGTGGTCGTAGCTCAGCGACAGGGGCTGCATCAGGCGCGGCTCGAACTCGGTGCCGTTCCACACCGGCGCCATCTTGGACCGAGTGAGGCCCAGGATCGCCACCTCGGGCGCGTTGACGATCGGGGTGAAGCTGGTGCCGCCGATCCCGCCGAGGCTGGAGATCGTGAACGTGGCGCCCTGCATGTCCTTGGACTTGAGGTTGCCGTCCCGCGCCGCCTTCGACAGGCTCATCAGCTCCTTGCTGATGTCCACCAGGCCCTTGCGGTCGGCATCCTTGATCACCGGCACCATCAGCCCGTTGGGCGTGTCGGCGGCGAAACCGATGTTGTAGAAGTCCTTCCTGATCAGCTTGTCGCCGTCCGGATGGATCGAGGAGTTGAACTCCCAGTGCTGCTTGAGCGCGCTGACGCTGGCCTTGATCACGAAGGACAGCAGCGTGACGCGATAGCCCTCGTCCTTGGCCATCGTGTCCATTTCCTTGCGGTACTTGTCCAGCTCGGTGATGTCCGCCTCGTCGTTGTGGGTGACGTGCGGGATGTTCAGCCACGACCGGTGCAGCGCAGGGCCGGACAGCTTCTTGATGCGCGACATCTCGACGGTCTCGACCGGGCCGAACTTCGAGAAGTCCACGGCCGGGATCGGCGGGATGCCCATGCCGCCCTGCGCGGTGCCTCCCGCGGCGGCCGGGGCCGCCTGCGATTTCAGCGCCTTCTCGACGTCCTCGCGCAGGATGCGGCCCTTGCGGCCCGACCCGTTGAGCCGCGTCAGGTCCACCTCGACGCGGCGCGCATAGGCCCGGACGGAAGGAGAGGCATGCACGCGGCTGAAGCCCGCATCCGTCACGGGCGCGGGCGCGGCACCGCCGGACGATGCGGGCTGCTCAGCCTTCTCGGCCGGCTCCTCGGCGGGTTTTTCGGCCGGCTTGGCCTCTTCCTTCACCGCCTCCTTCTGCGGGGCGTCGCCCTCGTCCTCGGCCTCGAGCAGCAGCACCACCGAGCCCTCGGACAGCTTGTCGCCCTCCGAGACCTTGATCTCCTTCACCACACCCGCGTGGCTCGACGGCACCTCCATGGTCGCCTTGTCGGATTCCAGCTCGATGATCGGGTCCTCGACCTCGACCCTGTCGCCCACGCTCACCAGTACGGTCACCACCGGAACGTCGGTGAAATCGCCGATGTCGGGTACCTTTACCTCAGTCGTCATGTTCTATCCCCTCCGTTCCGCCGTCACACCAGGCGCGGGTTCGGCTTGCCGCCGTCGATTTCGTACTTGTTCAGCGCCTGCTGCAGAATCTTGTCGTCCACGGCGCCCTCGCGCCACAGGTCGACCATGGCGGCCGCGGCGATGTGGTTGGCGTCGACCTCGAAGAAGCGCCGCAGGTTCACGCGGCTGTCCGACCGCCCGAACCCGTCGGTGCCCAGCACGGTGAAGCGCCCCGGCACGCAGGAACGGATCTGCTCGGCGTAGTTCTTCATGTAGTCCGTGGCCGCGATCACCGGACCCTTCACGCCCTCGAGCAGCTCGGCCGCGTAGGCGCGGCGCTGCTCGGCGAACGGGTTGAGCCGGTTGAACCGCAGCGCGTCCTGGCAATCGCGGGCGATCTGGTTGAAGCTGGTCGCCGACCAGATGTCGGAGGTCACGCCGAAATCCGCCTCGAGCATCTCGGCCGCCTGGATCGCCTGCACCAGGATCGTCCCCGAGCCCATCAGGTTCACGTGCTTCTTGCCCGGGCGTGCGGTCTTCTTCATCCGGTAGAGCCCGCGGATGATGCCCTCCTCTGCGCCCATGGGCATTTCCGGGTGCCGGTAGTTCTCGTTCATCAGGGTCAGGTAGAAATAGACGTCGTCCTGGTCCTGGTACATCCGCTTCAGCCCGTGCTGCACGATCACCGCGACCTCGTAGCTGAAGGTCGGATCGTAGCTGATGCAATTCGGGACCGTGCCGGCCAAGATGTGGCTGTGCCCGTCCTGGTGCTGCAGCCCCTCGCCGTTCAGCGTGGTGCGCCCGGCGGTGCCGCCCAGCAGGAAGCCGCGCGCGCGGCTGTCGCCGGCGGCCCAGCACATGTCGCCCACCCGCTGGAACCCGAACATCGAGTAGTAGATGTAGAACGGGATCATCGGCACGCCGTGGTTGGCATAGGCCGTGGCGGCGGCGATCCAGTCGGCCATGGCGCCGGCCTCGTTGATGCCCTCCTGCAGAACCTGCCCGTCGGCGGATTCCTTGTAGTACATCATCTGGTCGCGGTCCTGCGGCGTGTAGTTCTGCCCCAGCGGGTTGTAGATGCCCACGGACCGGAACAGCCCCTCCATCCCGAAGGTGCGCGATTCATCGGGCACGATCGGCACCACGCGCTTGCCGATCTTCTTGTCGCGCAGCAGCGTCGTCAGGATGCGCACGAAGGCCATCGTCGTGGAGATCTCGCGGTCGCCGGTGCTTTCCAGCTGGCCCTTGAACTTGTCCAGATCGGGGATCTCCAGCGACTCGGTGCTGGGCTCGCGCCGCGGGAAGGAGCCGCCGAGCTCGCGCCGGCGCTCGGACATGTAGGCCTTCTGCGCGTTGTTCAGCGTGACGTAGGGGATGTCCTTTTCCAGCTCCTCGTCGGTAACCGGAATCCTGAACCGGTCGCGCATCTCTTTCAGCTGCTCCACCTGCATCTTCTTCTGCTGGTGGGTGATGTTCTGCCCCTCGCCGGCCGAGCCCATGCCGTAGCCCTTGACCGTCTTGACCAGGATGCAGGTCGGCTGGTTCTCGGACTTCGTCGCGCGCAGGAAGGCGTTGTAGACCTTCTTGGGATCGTGCCCGCCGCGCCGCAGGGCCCAGATCTGGTCGTCGGTCCAGTCCTTCACCAGCTCGGCGGTCTCGGGATACTTGCCGAAGAAATGCTCGCGGATATAGGCGCCGTCCTTCGACTTGAAGGTCTGGTAGTCGCCGTCCACCGTCTCGTCCATCAGCTGGCGCAGCTTGCCGCTGGTGTCCTGCTCCAGAAGCTCGTCCCAGCCGCGGCCCCACAGCAGCTTGATCACGTCCCAGCCCGCGCCGCGGAACTCGCCTTCCAGCTCCTGCACGATCTTGCCGTTGCCGCGCACCGGGCCGTCCAGACGCTGCAGGTTGCAGTTGACCACGAAGATCAGGTTGTCGAGCCCCTCGCGCGCGGCGAGGGAGATTGCGCCGAGGCTTTCCGGCTCGTCCATCTCGCCGTCGCCGAGGAAGGCCCAGATCTTGCGGTCCTGCTTCTCGATCAGCCCGCGGTTTTCCAGGTATTTCATGAACCGCGCCTGGTAGACCGCCATGATCGGGCCAAGGCCCATGCTCACGGTCGGGAACTGCCAGTAATCCGGCATCAGCCAGGGGTGCGGGTAGGATGACAGCCCGCCGCCCGCGACCTCCGAGCGGAACTTGGTCAGCTGCTCCTCGCTGATGCGCCCCTCCATGAAGGAGCGCGCGTAGATGCCCGGCACCACGTGGCCCTGAAAGAACACAAGGTCGCCGCCGTGTATCGCCGATTTCGAGCGCCAGAAATGGTTCAGGCCCACGTCGTACAGCGCCGCGGACGAGGCAAACGACGCGATGTGCCCGCCATACTCGGTGCTGATCCGGTTACGCTTCACGACCGTCGCCATGGCGTTCCAGCGGTTGATGGTGCGGATGCGCCATTCCATGTCCCGGTCGCCGGGCATGTCGACCTCGTCGTCGGGCGGGATCGTGTTCTGGTAGGGCGTCGTCGCGCTGAACGGCAGCCTCGCGCCGGCCGCGCGGGCCTGCTGCACCGCCTTGTCCAGCAGGAAATGCGCGCGGTCCGGACCGTCGCGCAGGATCACGTCCTCGATCGCCTCCTGCCACTCCTGGCTTTCGGTCGGATCGATGTCGCTTTGCTGATCTTTCATGAACCCTCTTCCCTTCTGGCGCCCGCTTGGACCCTCGTCCCGGCAAGGCCGGCATTCCATCCGGCCGGGCCGTTCTCCCGCGGGCACGGCGTCCCTGGCGGCCGAGTCTGCACACCTCGCACCGCGTTGCAATCCGGCTCTAGCAGCTAGGGCGACGTCGCGGCAGGCAAGCCTGCGCAAGGTCGCCATGCGCCGGGCGCAAGGCTCGGACGCCGGCCCGGGCGTTCCGCGGTGCAGCATTCCTCGCACCGCCCGGCGGGACCGAAGCGATCTCTTCGCGGGTTCGTCGGGCAGCTTGATCGATGGGATGACCGGGTCCCGGCCGGCCCGGCCGGGACCGCTGCGCCGCTGCTTCGCGGGCTGGCATTCGGGGTTCCGGCGCCGGTCAGGTCCGGCCGAAAAGCCGCTCGATATCCGACAGCGCCAGCGAGACATAGGTGGGCCGGCCGTGATTGCACTGACCGGAATGGGGCGTCGCCTCCATCTCGCGCAGCAGGGCGTTCATCTCTTCGGGCCGCATCCGCCGGCCCGACCGGATCGAGCCGTGGCACGCCACGCAGGCAAGGATTGCCTCGATGCGCTCCTGCACCAGCTGCGTGCCGCCCATCTCGGACAACTCGTCGAGGATGTCGTGGATCATCGCCTTGGCGTCGACATTGCCCAGCAGCGCGGGCGTCTCCTGCACCGCCACCGCGCCCTCGCCGAACGGCTCGATCCCCAGCCCCATGCGCGAAAGCGTCCCGGCGTGCTCCAGCAGCCGGTCGCGGTCGTCCGCCGACAGATCCACCACCTCGGGGATCAGCAGCGCCTGCGCCGCCACGCCCCGCTCGGCCATCTGGGCCTTCAGCTTCTCGTAGACCAGCCGTTCGTGCGCCGCGTGCTGGTCCACGATCACGATGCCCGTCTCGGTCTGCGCGATGATGTAGTTCTCGTGCACCTGCCCGCGCGCCGCGCCCAGCGGCAGCGCCTCGGTCTCGGGCTGCGTCTCCGGGGCTTCGTCCACCCGGCCCGAAAAAACCGCCGGCATCTCGGCGAACCCCGGCTGCGGCGCCTGAGACGCATAGGCGGCGATGCGCGCCCCCGGTCGCGGCCGGTCCATCTGGTAGACGCGCGGCGCCACCGGTTCCGGCCGCATCGCGCCCAAGGTCGCGCCGGCAACGGTCGAGGACGCCCGGTGCCCCGCCTCGGCCAGCGCGTGACGGAGGCCTGAGACGATCAGCCCGCGCACCAATCCCGCCTCGCGGAAGCGCACCTCGGACTTGGCGGGGTGCACGTTGACGTCGACGCGCGCCGGCTCGCAATCGAGAAACAGCGCCACTGCCGGATGCCGGTCGCGGCTGAGGAAATCCGCGTAGGCCCCGCGCAGCGCGCCGATCAGCAGCTTGTCGCGCACCGGGCGGCCGTTGACGAACAGGTGCTGCGCCGTGGCCGAGCCGCGCGAATAGGTCGGCAGCGCCGCGAAGCCCGTCAGCCGCAGGCCCTCGCGCTCGGCATCCACCGCAATCGCGTTCTCGGTGAACTCGGCCCCCATGACGCGCGCCAGACGGCCGCGCAAGGCGTCGAACAGGTCGCCCGTCTCGGGGTCGGCGCGGAAGCTCACCCGCCCCTCGCCGCCGGATACGTCGCGCAACGTGAACCCCACCGCGGGCTCGGCCATCGCCAGCCGGCGCACCACCTCGCCCACGGCCTGCGCCTCGGCGCGGTCGGTGCGCAGGAACTTCAGCCGCGCGGGCGTCGCGAAGAACAGGTCGCGCAGCGTGACCACCGTGCCGGCGGACAAGGCGCAGGGCCGCACCGCCCCCGCCTGCCCGCCACTGACCGAGATCTCGACCGCGTCGTGCCCAGCGGCACGGCTTTGCAAGCTCAGCCGGCCGACGGCGCCCAGCGAGGGCAGCGCCTCGCCCCGGAACCCGAAGGAGTGGATGTTGAGCAGGTCCGTCCCGTCGATCTTCGACGTCGCGTGCCGCGCCAGCGCCAGCGGCAGATCCTCGGCCGTCATGCCGCAGCCGTCGTCGATCACCCGGATCAGCGTCTTGCCGCCATCGGCGATCTCGACCGTGACCCGCCGCGCGCCCGCGTCGAGCGCATTCTCGACCAGCTCCTTGACCGCCGAGGCCGGCCGCTCGACCACCTCGCCGGCGGCGATGCGGTTCACCGCGCCTTCGTCGAGCTGCCGGATGGTCGGGCGTATATGGGGGCTGTGCGTGTTCATGCCACAAGACCTAGCACGGCCTGGACGATTCTGAAAATGCCTTCCAAGGCTGCCCCGCCCGTGGCCTTGCCGACACGTCACCCGCCGCTCGCACCATTTGCAACGATTTCATGACAGACAGCGTTGGATGATTGCGCTATCTTGGTACACGTCAGGCTACAGGAGCTGATCATGCTGGTGCCACGCATCACCTACGACACGATCGCAGCGATCTACGGCGAGGCTTTCGCCAAACTCTGGTTCCGCGCCGTCCCGATCACCCTGCGGATCCTCTAGCCACCGGTCGCCGCGGCGTACCAGTCGCGGATTGCCGCGCGCTCGGTCTCTTCCATCCACGACAGGTTCGCGGGCGGCATCGCGTGGCTCAGCCCCGCCTGCAAATGGATCGCCCGCGCCTGCGCCGCGATCTGGCCCGGCGTTTCAAGATGAACGTTCTTGGGCGCCCAGTGCAGCCCCGGCCAGACCGGCTGTTCCGCATGGCACATGGAACAGCGCGTCATCACGATCTGCTCGACATCCTCGAACCCCTCGGCCTGCGCGAACCGCATCGCCGCCGCGTCCGACGCCTCGCGCGCGTCGCGCGACAGGGGCGCGGTCGACAGGCCGACGATCGCGATGAACAGCATCACCGTCACCGCCCAGGTCCACCACGGCATCCCCTTGCGCTGGTGCATCGTGTTGAAGAAGTGCCGGATCGTCACGCCCATTAGGAACACCAGGCTGGCGATCACCCAGTTCCACTCGCTGGCAAAGGCCAGCGGGTAATGGTTCGACAGCATCAGGAACAGCACCGGCAGCGTCAGGTAGTTGTTGTGCGTAGAGCGCTGCTTGGCGATCTTGCCGTAGATCGGGTCCGGCTTGCGGCCCGCCATCAGGTCGGCCACCACCACCTTCTGGTTCGGAATGATGATCATGAAGACGTTCGCGCTCATGATCGTGGCGGTGAACGCGCCCAGGTGCAGCATCGCCGCGCGCCCCGAGAAGACCTGCGTGTAGCCCCATGACATGACCACCAGCACGCCGAACAGCGCCACCATCAGCCAGGTCTGGTCCGCGTGCACGAAGACCTTGCACAGCGCGTTGTAGACCAGCCAGCCGAAGGCCAGCGAGGCGATGGAAATGGCCACCGCCTGCCACACCGCAAGCTCCATCACCGACGGGTCGATCAGGTAGAACTCGGCCCCGAGGTAATAGACCAGCGCCAGCAGGACGAAGCCGCTGATCCACGTCCAGTAGCTTTGCCATTTGTGCCAGATCAGCCCGTCGGGCATGTGCGCCGGCGCCACCAGGTATTTCTGGATGTGGTAGAACCCGCCGCCATGCACCTGCCATTCCTCGCCATCCGCGCCCGAGGGCAGGTTGCGGTCGCGGTGCAGGCCCAGGTCCAGCGCGATGAAATAGAACGACGAGCCGATCCACGCGATGGCCGTGATGACGTGCAGCCAGCGCACGGCGAATTCAATCCAGGCGCCCATCGCCGCAAGGTCGTACATGAGAAGTCTCCGCAAATCCGCCGGCACCTTAGACACGGGCCGCCGGGAACGTCAGCCCCTTCGCGTCGATTTACGCGACGAATTTTGGAACGGGCGGGCGCCCGCAGTGCATTTACATTCGATTACCTGAATGTTTAGCTTCCGACGCAACCCGAGGAGGACACCGCGATGAAGACCGAACAGATTGGCGAAGCCACGTTTGAGACCTGGACCCCGGACGAGGTTCAGGCCGCGCTGGACAAGCACGAGATCGTGCTCATCGACGTCCGCACTCCGCAGGAGTTCATGTTCGAACATATCGAGGGCGCGCTGCTGATGCCGATGGCCTTCTTCAAGGCCGACGCGCTGCCCGGCCAGAGCGAGAAGAAGATCGTCTTCCATTGCGGCTCGGGCGCGCGGTCCGAGCGCGTCTCGCGCGCGGCGGTCGAGGCCGGGCTGAGCCGCGTGGCGCACATGGAGGGCGGCTTCGGCGCGTGGAAGCAGGCGGGCAAGCCGCACATCACGACGAACATGGCCACCGGCGCCCCGCAGCGCAAAGCCTGAAAATGAAACGCGGACGGACATCCCTGTCCGCCCCCGCATTGTCGGTATCTTCCGAAGGCTCGCGGCGACGGGAATCGCTAACGAATCCTGAATCCGTCGCCGCAAGCCATTGATTTCGCTGGGGCGCCCCGGTGTCCCATCGTGGGACACCGGATTTCCCGCCTCAAGCGGCCCGTGTGCCCGCCTTCATCAGCCCGTCCCGCTCGAGCTGGGCATGGGCCTCGTCCAGGCTCTCCCAGGCCCGCTCGATCAGAATGTCGATCTCCTCCTTCGAGATCACCAGCGGCGGCGAGATGATCATCCGGTCGCCCACATGGCGCATCACCAGGTTGTTGGCGAAGCACCGCTCGCGCGTGATCAGGCCCACTGTGCCCGCCTCGGCCGCGAAGGGCGCGCGCGCCGCCTTTTCCGGCGTCAGCGCGATCGACCCCATCATGCCGACGATCTTCGCCTCGCCCACCAGCGGGTGATCCGCCAGGCTTTCGAACTTGTTCTTCAGGTAGGGACCGGTGTCCTCGCGGACGCGGGTCACGATGCCCTCCTCGTCGAGGATGCGCAGGTTTTCCAGCGCCACCGCGCAGGCCACGGGATGGCCGGAATAGGTGTAGCCGTGGTTGAACTCGGTGTCCGAGATCACGCGCGCCACCTCGCCCGACAGGATCGACCCGCCGATCGGCTGGTAGCCCGACGACAGTCCCTTGGCGATGGTCATGATGTCGGGCGTGATGCCCATGGTCTGGCTGCCGAACCAGTTGCCCGTGCGCCCGAAGCCGCAGATCACTTCGTCCGCGATCAGCAGGATGCCGTATTCCTTCACGATGCGGCTGATCTCGGGCCAGTAGGTCTCGGGCGGCACGATCACGCCGCCGGCGCCCTGCACCGGCTCGGCGATGAAAGCCGCGACCTTGTCCGGCCCGATCTCGAGGATCTTGTCCTCGAGCTGTTTCGCCATCGCCAGGCCGAAATCCTCCGGGCTCTGGTCGCCACCGGCCGACCACCAGTCGGGCTGGTCGATATGGGCGATGCCGGGGATCGGCATGCCGCCCTGCGCGTGCATGCCCTTCATGCCGCCAAGGCTGCCCGACCCCACCGAGGAGCCGTGATAGGCGTTCCAGCGCGAGATCACGACCTGCCGCTCGGGCTGGCCCTTCTCGTGCCAATAGGTGCGAACCAGCCGCAGGTTGGTGTCGTTCGCCTCGGAGCCGCTGCCGGCGAAGAAGACGTGGTTCAGATCGCCCGGCGCCAGTTCCGCCAGCCGCGCCGCGAGGTTGATCGCCGGCACGTGCGTGGTCTGGAAGAAGGTGTTGTAGAACGGCAGTTCGCGCATCTGCCGCGCCGCGGCCTCGGCCAATTCCTCGCGGCCGTAACCGATGTTGACGCACCACAGCCCCGCCATCCCGTCGAGGATGCGGTTGCCGTCACTGTCGGTCAGCCAGCAGCCCTCGGCCCGGGTGATGACCCGTGCGCCCTTGCCCCGCAGGCCGGCGCCGTGGGTGAAGGGGTGCATGTGGTGCGCGGCATCCAGCGCCTGCAGTTCGGCGGTGGGGGAATTGGGCGTGAGAATGGTCATGTGGGGCCTCCGGAAACGTTGGCGGCAGAATATGATCAAATTCCGGGACCGTCAATCGAATCGCGGGACGCGGTCACAGGCTCTGGGCGATCAGCGCCATGCCTTGGGCAACGTCGTCGCGCATCGCGCGTTCAGCAGCCTCGGCGTCGCCGGCACGCAGCGCGGCGGTCAGGTCCTTGTGCCGGTCGGGCAGATTCGCGGTGCCGATGCGGCCGCAGACCACGCGCAGCGACGGCCCAAAGCGCAGCCACAGAGACTCCGACAGGCTGGTCAAGATCGGCGCTTCGGCCAAGGCGTTCAGCCCGGCGTGAAAGCGGTGATTCTCGCGCAGGTACAGCGGAATGTCGCCGCGCGCGATCGCGCGGTCCAGGCGGGCGTCGGTATCCTCCAGCGCAGCGATGGCGCCGGGATGCGCCGCACCGGCGGCACGCGACGCCAGCATCGGCTCGATCGCGAGCCGCGCCTCGGTCAGTTCGGACACCGCAGCCGCATCCAGAACCGGCACCGCGATGCGCCGGTTGCCCAGCGACCGCAGCGCGCCCTCGGCCGTCAGCCGGCGCAACGCCTCGCGCACCGGGGTCATGCCGGCGTCCAGCAAGGTCACGAGACCTTGGATCGTAACCGCCTGCCCCGGCTCGATATCCCCGAACAGGATCATGTCGCGCAACTGCCGGTAGACCTGTTCATGCGCCGGCAGGCGCGGGTCCGCTGCCGTGATATTCATCGCGCTGCCTCCTTGCACTGCGGCATCGCCGGTGTCGTCTTGCGCGCGACACCGGCGCATGAAAGCATCGCAGGTGTTGCCAAACGGCGCAACGTTTGATCAAATTCGCGGATGACGGGGCGCAGACCCCGCACCACTCGGGAGAAGCACATGAAGACCATCGTTCAAGTGACCGCGACCCTCGCGCTGGCCGCCGGCGCCGCGAGCGCGCAGGAAGTCCGCGTCTACAACTGGTCGGACTACATCGACGAAGAACTGCTGACGAAGTTCGAGGAAGAGACCGGCATCGACCTGATCTACGACGTGTTCGACAGCAACGAAGTCCTGGAGACCAAGATGCTGGCCGGCGGCTCGGGCTACGACGTGGTGGTGCCCACCGGCACCTTCCTGCAGCGCCAGATCCAGGCGGGCGCGTTCCAGAAGCTTGACAAGTCGAAGCTGCCCAACCTCGACAACATGTGGGACGTCATCGAGGAGCGCACCGCGGTCTACGATCCGGGCAACGAATACTCGATCAACTACATGTGGGGCACCACCGGCATCGGCGCCGACGTCAACAAGGTGACCGACATCCTCGGCGAGGACGCGCCGCTGGATAGCCTCGACCTGATCTTCGACCCGGAGAACATGGAACAGCTTGCCGAGTGCGGCGTGATGTTCCTTGACGCGCCGACCGAGATGATCCCCGCCGCGCTGACCTATGCCGGCCTCGACCCGGACCGGAAGGACGAAGAGGCGCTGGCCAAGGCCGAAGAGATCCTGATGGCCGTGCGCCCCCACGTGCAGAAGTTCCACTCGAGCGAGTACATCAATGCGCTGGCTAACGGCGACATCTGCGTGGCCTTCGGCTGGTCGGGCGACATCCTGCAGGCCCGTGACCGCGCGGCCGAGGCCGAGAACGGCGTCGAGGTGGTCTACAACGCGCCCAGCGAAGGTGCGCTGATGTGGTTCGACCAGATGGCCATCCCGGTCGACGCGCCGAACCCCGAGGCCGCGCACACGTTCCTGAACTTCATGATGGACGCGCAGAACATGGCGCAGGCGACGAACTACGTCTACTTCGCCAACGGCAACCTCGCCTCGCAGGAATTCCTCAACGAGGACGTGATCGGCGACACGGCGATCTACCCGTCGCCCGCCGCGCTGCAGAACCTGTACACGGTCACCCCGTTCCCCCCGCGCGAGCAGCGTGACCTGACGCGCATGTGGACGCGCGTCAAGTCGGGTACCTGACCCCTGACGGCCCGCCCTGCGATCAGGGCGGGCCCCTTGCCGACCGGACCCAGCAAACATGGCCCAGACCGTCTTCGCCCCTTGGGAAGATCCCGAGGAAAAGCCGCTTATCGAGTTCCGCAACGTGACGAAACGCTTCGGCGAGTTCGTCGCGATCGACGACCTGTCGCTGGCGATCTACAGCAAGGAGTTCTTTGCCCTGCTCGGCCCGTCGGGCTGCGGCAAGACGACGATGATGCGGATGCTTGCCGGGTTCGAGGACCCCTCGGAAGGCGCGATCCTGCTGGACGGTCGCGACATCAGCGGCGTGCCGCCCAACCGGCGCGCCGTGAACATGATGTTCCAGAGCTACGCACTGTTCCCGCACCTGTCGGTCTGGGACAACATCGCCTTCGGCCTGAAGCGCGAAGGCCAGCCAAAGGACAAGATCGCCGCCCGCGTCGACGAGATGCTGCGCCTGACGCGGCTGAACAAGTTCGCGACCCGAAAGCCGCACCAGATCTCGGGCGGACAGCGGCAGCGCGTGGCGCTGGCGCGCAGCTTGGCCAAGGCGCCGAAACTGCTGCTGCTGGACGAACCGCTGGGCGCGCTCGACCGCAAGCTGCGCGAAGAGACGCAGTTCGAGCTGATGGACATCCAGGAAAAGACCGGCACCACCTTCGTCATCGTCACCCACGACCAGGAAGAGGCGATGACGGTGGCCAGCCGCGTTGCCGTGATGGACGAGGGGCGCATCGTGCAGGTCGCCACGCCCTCGGTGATCTACGAGGCGCCGATCTCGGTCTACGTGGCGGACTTCATCGGCGACGTTAACCTAGTCCGCGGCACCGCCCGCGCCCGGCCCGAGACGCCCTCCGTCGCCGCCGAGGCGGTCGCGGGACCGACTGCGCCCGAGCCCGCCGCGGCGGCGGCCGTCGCGCCCAATCTGGCCGCGCCCGAACAAACCGCCTCCGAACGCTCCGCCGCCGAGGCGGCCCTGCCGGTCGATCCGCGCGCGCCGCAGCCCAACGCCTTGGGCGAATGGCTGCACGACAAGGTGCTGTTTCCGATCCTGGGCCGGCGCAAGCCGCAGCAGAAGCTGCTGCCGGCGCCCTCGCCGCAGGAACGCGCAACCTCTGACCGTCCCCAGACCGCCCCGCCGCGCGACGCCGCTCAGGCCAAACCGGCACCGGCGCACGCCGACGATCCCGATGCGCTCGCGGGCGGCGGCATCGTCATCGACTGGGCCGAGGGCCAGCCGCCCGTGATCGCGACCAATGGCGACGCCGCGCTGGACGGCAAGCCGGTCGTTCTGGCCCTGCGCCCCGAGAAGGTAAGCATCGGCAAAGCGGCGCTCGACATGCCCAACACGCTGCGCGGCAAGGTCATCGACATCGCCTACCTCGGCAACATCTCGACCTACCACGTGCAGCTGGCGGACGGCTCGATGATCAAGGCGCAGACCGCCAACACCCGGCGCCTCTCGCGCCGTGACATCACGTGGGAGGACGAGGTCTGGGTCGGCTTCTCGGCCACCGCGGGCGTGGTGCTGGAAGAATGAGCGGCGACGGCCTCGACACCCGCCACCGCGGAGAGGCGCTACGCAAGGCGGTCCTGATCGCCGTGCCCTACCTGTGGCTGGTCGCGCTTTTCCTGGTGCCGTTCTTCATCGTGCTGAAGATCTCGCTTTCGGACATCGCGCTGGCGCGGCCGCCCTACATGCCGCAGCTGGACTTGTCCGCGGGCCTCGCCGGCCTGCGCGACTTCTTCGCCGGGCTCGATTTCGAGAACTTCGTCTTCCTGACCGAGGACAGCCTCTACTGGAAGGCCTATCTCAGTTCGCTCCAGATCGCCGCCGTGTCGACGATCATCACGCTGCTGGTGGGCTACCCGATCGCCTACGGCATGGCGCGCGCGGCGCCCGAATGGCGCCCCACCCTGCTGATGCTGGTGATCCTGCCGTTCTGGACCTCATTCCTGATCCGCGTCTATTCGTGGATGGGCATCCTGTCGAACGAGGGCACGCTGAACTCGGTGCTGTTGTGGCTGGGCGTGATCGACGTGCCCCTGCAGATCATGAACACAAACATCGCCGTCTACATCGGCGTGGTCTATACCTACCTGCCCTTCATGATCCTGCCGATCTACGCCACGCTGGACAAGATGGACTCCTCGCTTCTGGAAGCGGCCGAGGATCTTGGATGCTCGCGCACCGAGGCCTTCTGGCTGGTGACCCTGCCCCTGTCGAAGGGCGGCATCATCGCGGGCTGCTTCCTGGTCTTCATCCCGACGATCGGCGAATTCGTGATCCCCACCCTGCTGGGCGGCTCGGACACGCTGATGATCGGCAAGGTCCTGTGGGAGGAGTTCTTCTCGAACCGCGATTGGCCGGTGGCCTCGGCGGTGGCCGTGGTGCTGCTGATGATCCTGATCATTCCGATCGTGCTGTTCCAGCGCAACGAGCAGAAGCAACGGGAGGCCGAGGGATGAGGGGCTTTTCCTGGTTCAACGTGACTTCGCTGACGCTGGGCTTCGCGTTCCTCTACCTGCCCATGATCCTGCTGGTGTTCTATTCGTTCAACGAAAGCCGGCTGGTCACCGTCTGGGCGGGCTTCTCGACCAAGTGGTACGGAGAGTTGCTGCGCGACGCCGAGTTCCTCGACGCCGCCTGGGTCACGCTGAAGGTCGCGGTGCTGTCGTCGACGATCGCCACGGTGCTGGGCACGATGGCCGCGCACGTGCTGATCCGCGCCGGGCGTTTCCCGGGGCGCACGCTGTTCTCGGGCATGATCTATGCGCCGCTGGTGATGCCCGAGGTGATCACCGGCCTGTCGCTGCTGCTGCTGTTCATCGGGCTCAACATCGACCGCGGCGTGTTCACCGTGGTGCTGGCGCATACGACCTTCTCGATGTGCTACGTCTCGGTCGTGGTGTCCTCGCGGCTGGCCACGTTCGACCGCGCACTGGAGGAGGCCGCGCTGGATCTCGGCGCCTCTCCCTTCCAGGCGTTCCGGCTGGTGACGCTGCCGATCATTGCGCCGGCGGTGATCTCGGGCTGGCTGCTGGCGTTCACCCTGTCGCTCGACGACCTGGTGATCGCAAGTTTCACCACCGGCCCCGGCGCGACCACCCTGCCGATCAAGATCTTCTCGGCGGTGCGCCTTGGCGTCAGCCCGCAGATCAACGCACTGTCTACGCTGATGATCGCCATCGTTGCAGTGGGCGTCATCACCGCCTCGCTGATCTCGAAGCGCGGTGCCATCCGGCAGGCGCGCGAGGAACAGGCAGGCCTGCGCGCCACCGGATGAAGCGTCTCTACGAGCCCGCCGCCTATGGCCCGCAGGGCAACTGCTGGTGGGCCGAGACCGTCCCGAATGACCCGTGGCCGGTGCTTGAGACCAACATGCGCTGCGAGGTGGCGATCATCGGCGGCGGCTTCACCGGGCTGTCCGCGGCGTTGCACCTGGCGCAGGACGGCGTCGACGTGGCCCTGCTCGAGGCCGAGCATCCCGGCTGGGGCGCATCGGGGCGCAACGGCGGGTTCTGCTGTCTCGGCGGGGCCAAGGCGCCGCGGACCTTGCTGCTTCGCCGCTACGGACCCGAGGGGCTGGCCGAATGGCGTACGGCAGAGGTGGCCGCCGTCGAACTGGTCGACGGGCTGCTACGCGACCACGCCATCGACGTGGACCGCCATTCCGAGGGCGAGACGCTGCTTGCCCACACGCCCAAGGCGTGGGCGCGCATGCGGGCCGATCAGGACGCGGCACGCGTCGATTTCGGAATCGCGCCCACGCTGATCCCGCGCGACGGGCTGCGCGAGAACGGTCTCGGCGGGCCGTGGCATGGCGCCGCCACCATGCCCATCGGGTTCGCCCTGAACCCGCGAAAATATCATGCCGGCCTTGCGCGGGCCGCGCAAAAGGCCGGCGCGCTGCTGTTCCAGGACAGCGCCGTCACCCGGTTGACCCGCGCCGAAGGCGGCTGGCGGCTGGACACGGCCGGCGGAGCGCTCCGCGCGAACCGGGTTCTGATCGCCACCAACGGCTACACGTCCGACGACCTGCCCGACTGGATCGCCGGGCGCACCCTGCCGGTGCAATCCTCGGTCATCGTGACCGAACCGCTGGGCGAGGACGTGCTTGCGGCGCAGGGCTGGACATCGTCGCAGATGGCCTACGACACCCGGCACCTTCTGCATTACTTCCGCCTGATGCCGGACCGGCGCTTCCTGTTCGGGATGCGCGGAGGCTTGCGCGTCACGCCGCGCGCGCAGGCGGTCATCGCACGCAAGATCCGCGCCGACTTCGCCCGGCTGTTCCCCGCGTGGCAGGGCGTGCGCATCACCCACGAATGGGCGGGCCTCGTGTGCCTGATGGCGCGGCTGGTGCCCTTCGCCGGCGCGGTGCCCGACCACCCGGGCCTGTTCGCGGGTCTTGGCTACCACGGCAACGGAGTGGCGATGGCCAGCTACACCGGCGCGCTGATGGCCGACGTCGTGCAGGGTCGCGCGCCGCGCCGTCCTTGGCCGCGCGCCATGCAGTCCATCCCGCCGCGCTTTCCGCTGGGCCGCTTCCGGCGTGCGTCGCTGTGGCCCGCCTATGCGATGGGCGAGGCCTTCGACCTCTAGGCGTGCGGCGTCATGTTAGCTCGCGCCTTGCCGCGCTGCAGGCCCAGCGCACGCTCGCGCCAGACGATGATCACGCCCGCCGCCATCACGATGACCGATCCCACGATCACGTTCGGCCCCGGCACCTCGTCGAAGAAGGCCATGCCGAACAGGATCGCGAACAGGATCGAGGCATAGTCGAACGGCGCCAGCACCGCGGCCTCGGCCGTGCGGTAGGCCGAGGTCAGCAGGATCTGCGCCACGCCGCCGATCAACCCCGCGCCGACCAGCATCGCCGCCACGGACCCGGACGGCAGCACCCACCCGAAAGGCGCCGACAGAAGCGACAGCGCCGTCGCCGTCAGCGAGAAATAGAACACGATGGCCGAGGTCTCTTCGGTCGCGACCAGCCGACGGATGTGGATCTGCGCCAGCGCCCGCAGCGCGGCCGATGCCAGCACGCACAAGACGCCGAGCGTCGCCGCGCCCTCAAGGCTGTCCAGCGTCAGGCGCGGCCACATGACCACCGCGACGCCCACCAGCCCCAGCGCCACCGCGCTCATCCGGAACAGGCGCAGCCGTTCTCCCAGCAGAGCGGCGGCGAAGAGCACCGTCAGCATGGGCGAGGCGTAGCCCAGCGCCGTCACCTCGGGCAGCGGCAGCAGGCCCAGCGCGGCAAAGCCGAAGCCCATCGCCGCCACGCCGATCACGCCGCGCCAGAAATGGCCCAGCGGACGCTTCACCATCAGCCCGGTCCTCAGGTCGCCGCGCATCGCCAGCCAGCCGATGATGATCGGCATGGCAAAGAGCGAGCGGAAGAACACCGCCTGTCCGGGCGGCACGGCTTCGGCGCTGGCCTTCACCAGCGATGCCATGATCGTGAACAGAAAGACGGAGGAGAGCTTCAGCGCGATGCTGCGCAGCGGAAACATCAAGACTCCATTTCGGACCGGGGTCTGTCCACCGTGAGCTTCCGTGGCGGGAAGGTCAACGCGATCACCCGGCGTGAATATGGCAAGCGCCAGTCAGAATGCGGCACGGCGATGCCGCGTGACAACCAGATCACCGACGCAGATACGTCCAATGGACGCCGCATCGAAGAGCAGGTCGATCCAGGCGGCCGACACGCCCCCGCCGCCCAGCCCCGACCGGCCGAGATCGAACTCGGCGATCCGACGATCATCCGTTGCCCGCAAGGGCCGTGCCATCGTAATCACGTTCGGACCCGTGCGCAGGTTCAGTCGGGCGAGGGGGGACGCGGCGGCGTCCAAGAGGAGATGAATTACGACGACGTCCCGCGCACCCAGCTGCCGCGCCAGGTCTTCGGGCAGATCGACGACAAGCGACAGATAGCTGCCCTCGAACCGCGCCACGGACACCGCCACGCCATGCGGCGGCCGGTCCGCGCCGATCTGGGCAAGCCCGATCTCGGCGCGCGGGCAATCGTGGAACAGCGTCAGCCCTGCGCCGAACGAGGTGGGGCCGAGCGGAGCGGGCACTTCGGGCTTGTCCAGCGGACGCAGCCAAGCCTTGGGCCGCCAAGAACGCCAAATACCTGTGGCGCCGTCGCCCGTACGCGGACCTGTCGCAAAAGCGCGCCGAGCGAGACTGCACAACAGGCCCACGCCGATCACCCGCCCGGCTCCGTGGCGGTCCGTTCGCTCATCTGGGGCCCGAACGGTTCAGCGCCTCGATCCGGGCGCGCAACGCGGTCAGGAAGGCGGCGCCTTCCGCATCCGCCAGCGCACTACCCTCGGGGGCGTAAAGCGCCAGGCCGAGCAGGTGCCCCTTCTGCAGAAAGGCGCCGCGCCAGTGGCGGGCGTCGCCGTCGGGGATCGCACTGCGCCCGCCGTCGGAGAGATGCACGAGAACCAGCCCGTCGCGCGTCTGTCCAGCGATCAATGGCATGCCCGCAAGCTCGGCCAGCGCGGCGGGCTCGGGCAGATCGGCGGCCGCTCCTGGCGGGCCGACCGTGACGCTGACGACCAGCGGCGCCACCGCGCCCTCCCGCGCGTCGCTGCCATCCGTATGCGTGCAGGGAGCGATCAGGACGAAGCCCGACTCGCCGTCGTCCCGCCAGGTCTGCCGGTCGATGCAGTAACCCGCCGGCCCGGCGATGGCGATCGCCCCCCCCGCCAAAGTCGTCTGCGTGAGCGGAAAGAGGTGCGCCCCGTCCGCCGCCATCTCCGCGTCTTGGCTTCTGGCGGCGGTCGCGAAGGCCATCAGAAGGCAGGCAAGGCAGTAGGCGGGAAGCACCTGCGTTACAGATCCATGTAGACGTGCTTTTCGGCCGCCCCGCCGGGATGCGTCACCGCCCCCTTGTAGGTCTCGCCGACAAGCTGCGCGTACTTGTAGAGCGCGCCAGAGGCATAGATCGTGTCGCGCGGGCCGCCCCAGGCCGCACGCCGGCGGTCCAGCTCGGTCTGGTCGAGATCGACCGACAGCGTGCCTTGGACCGCGTCGATGGTGATCATGTCGCCGTCCTTCAGCAGCGCGATGGGGCCGCCATGCGCGGCCTCGGGGCCGACATGGCCCACGCAGAACCCGCGCGTCGCGCCGGAAAAGCGCCCGTCGGTGATCAGTGCGACCTTCTTGCCCATGCCCTGCCCGGACAGCGCCGCGGTGGTTGACAGCATCTCGCGCATGCCGGGGCCGCCAGCGGGGCCCTCGTTGCGGATGACGATGACCTCGCCCTCTTCGTACTGGCGCGCCTTGACGGCGGCAAAGGCGTCTTCCTCGCATTCGAACACGCGCGCAGGACCGGTAAAGACCTGGTCTTCGGCCGCGATGCCGGCAACCTTCACAATGGCGCCCTGCGGGGCGAGGTTGCCCTTGAGCCCCACGACGCCGCCGGTCTTCGTGATCGGGTTGTCGATGGCGTGGATGACCTTGCCGTCGGCCTTTCGCGTGACCTTGTCCAGTTCCTCGCCGACGGAGTAGCCCGACGCGGTCATGCAATCCTCGTGGATCAGGCCGGCCTTGCGCAGCTCGTTCATCACCACCGGCACGCCGCCCGCCTCGTACAGATCCTTGGCCACGAACTGGCCGCCGGGCTTGAGATCGACGAAATAGGGCGTGTCGCGGAAAATCTCGCACACGTCGTCGAGGAAGAACTCGATCCCCGCCTCGTGCGCTATGGCGGGCATGTGCAGGCCCGCGTTGGTCGACCCGCCGGTGCAGGCGACAACCCTTGCCGCGTTCTCCAGCGCCTTGCGGGTGACGATGTCGCGGGCGCGGATGTTCTTTTCCAGCAGGTTCATCACCGCGTGGCCCGAGGCTTCGCCGTACTGGTCGCGGGATTCGTAGGGCGCCGGCATGCCGGACGAGTTGAACAGCGCCAGCCCGACCGCCTCGGAGACGCAAGCCATGGTGTTGGCGGTGAACTGCCCCCCGCAGGCACCCGCCGAAGGGCAGGCCACCCGCTCCAGCATGTCGAGCGCGGCATCCGACATCTGGTTGTTCTGGTGCCGCCCGACGGCCTCGAACATGTCCTGCACCGTCAGGTCGCGGGTGCGGAAATCCTCGGGGATCTCGTCGACCTGAGGGGCGCGGCCCGGCAGGATCGAGCCGCCGTAGATGAAGACCGACGGTACGTTCAGCCGCACCATCGCCATCATCATCCCCGGCAGCGACTTGTCGCAGCCGGCGAGGCCGACGATCGCGTCGTAGCAATGGCCGCGCATGGTCAGTTCGACCGTATCGGCGATTGCCTCGCGGCTTGCCAGGGACGAGCGCATGCCCTCGTGGCCCATCGCGATGCCGTCGGTGACGGTGATCGTGGTGAATTCGCGCGGCGTGCCGTAGGCCTGCTTGACGCCGCCCTTGACCGCCTGCGCCTGCCGGCTCAGCGCGATGTTGCACGGCGCGGCCTCGTTCCAGCAGGTGGCGACGCCGACCAGAGGCTGGTGGATCTCGTCCTCGGTCATGCCCATGGCGTAGTAGTAGGACCGGTGCGGCGCCCGTTCGGGGCCTTCGGTCACGTAACGGCTGGGCAATTTCGACTTGTCGAACCGACGCTTCAGCATGGCGGCTTCCTTCCGGGTGGCATGTTCCGATCCGGCATAGCGAAGCCCCCTGCACCGTTCAAGCGCGATGCCGCCGCCGCGCGCGCTCATCCCGGGCGGCCCGCACGGTTGTCCGCGACCGGATCGTCGCCGGTCGCGCCGGGACGGATCGTGCCGCGTTCCTCGACCATGTCCAGCAGCTCGACCACGTTCAGCGGCCGGGCATAGTGGAATCCCTGCAGGGTGTTGCAGCCCAACTCGCGCAGGATCACGGCATGCTCGGCGGTCTCGACGCCCTCGGCGGTGACAGAGATACCGAAGGACCGGCCGATGCCCACGATATGGCGCACCAGATCGCGGGTCCGGGCCGAGCTGATGATCGGGATGATCAGCCTCTGGTCGATCTTCATGGCGTCCGGGTTCAGTTGCATCAGCCCCACGACCGACGCATGCCCCGAGCCGAAATCGTCCACCTCTATCCGGTAACCCCGGTCGCGCAGCCGGTCCACCTGAAAGCGGAAGTTGCTCGACTGCTCCTCGACCAGGACGCTTTCCAGTATTTCGAAGGCCACCGTCGTGCTTTCGAGCTCGTACAGGTCCGAGACCGAGATCAGCCCCGGGTCCTCGATCTGCGCCGAGCCGACGTTGAACGAGATCTTCGGCAGCCCGTGGCCGACGCGCTCCATCTCGGCGGCGGCACGCAAGCCCTGCCGATAGATGATGCGATCGATCTCGGGGAGCAGCGCCAGTCGCGTGGCCATCGGCAGGAACTGGTCGGGGGTCAGCACGCCGCGCTCGGGGTGCTGCCAGCGCATCAGCACCTCGGCGCCGACAACGCGCTCGGTCACCGCGTCGACCTGCGGCTGGAACAGCGGCACGAATTCCTCGTTCTCGATGCCGCGCTCGATCTCGACCGACAGGCGCCGCTTGTCCTGCACGCCGGCATGTATCTCGGGCGTGTACAGGATCGTCTGGCTGCGGCCGTGCTCCTTGGCCTCGTAGAGTGCGGCGTCGGCGGCGACCAGAAGCTGCCTGTTCGTGATCAGCCCGCCCTCGGAGCTGGCGACGCCGAAACTTGCACCCACGCGACAGGTCTTGCCCTCGAACACCACGTCCTTGCGGATGGCGGCCTGCAACCGCTCGGCCAGCGCCACGCCGTCATCGGCGTTCCGCCCCGGACCCAGCGCGATGACGAACTCGTCGCCACCGATGCGCCCGGCGAAGTCGGTTTCGTCGATCTCGGCCTGCAGGACGTCGCTTACATGCTTCAGCACGTGATCGCCTGCGGCGTGGCCGTGGGTGTCGTTCACCGCCTTGAAGTGATCCAGATCGACGCGCACCAGCGTGCGGGCGCCGGGGTCGCTGCCGATCTCGGCCTCGAGCATCGCGTCGACGCTGCGCCGGTTGGGCAGGCCGGTCAGCGCATCGTGCAGCGCGTGATGTTCGGTCTCGCGTCGCGCATCCTCCAGCCTGCGCTCGGCCAGTTTCTTATGGGTGATGTCGGACGAGATCGCGACATAGCGGTCGACTACGCCGTCCTCACCGCTGAGCGGCGATATCGACAGCGACACCCAGTAGGGGCGGCCGTCGCGGCGGTAGTTCACGAGGTCCTCGCGGATCGGCCGACCAGCCTCGATCGCGGCCCGCAGGCGGGCGATCGTCGCGGGATCGGTCTCAGGTCCTTGCAGCAGGCGGCCAGGGTGCTGGCCCAGCGCCTCGTCCTCGTCGTAGCCGCTGAGAACCGTGAAGGGCGGATTGATCCAGATGATCCGCCGGTCGCGGTCCGTCACGAGGATCGCCTCGTGCGTCATGGTGGCGATCTGGGCAAGCTCGGCCACCTCCTTCTGGCTGCGCGCCAGCTTCTGGCGCGATGCCGCCAGCGCCTCGTAGGGCTTCAATATGACACCGCGCCCGAAGATGACCATGCCGAGGAACGGCAAGGCCATGCCCCAGACGACGACGAACAGCACGCTCTGGACCAGGTCCCAGCCCAGCGTCGCGATCTCCTCGTGGTTGGCCAGCCGCACCAGGGCATAACCAGTGTCACCGATCGGGGCGTGGACCGGCTGGGCTTCAAGCCCGCGCCATTGACCGATCATGCTCAGCTGGAATGTCGACATGACGACCCAGTCGCTGTCGGAAAACGGTCGCGTCAGCCCGACCGCGGCGACCGAGGGCAGTTCGATCACGCGCTCGACGATCAGCGCGCCCTCGGCCAGCCCGCGCGAGGTGACCGGGAGGACCACCAGAATGTGCGCCAGACCGTCCACGTCGGACATCCGCAGCCGGACCGCCTCGGCCAGCGGATTGGCGGTGCTCAACAGACGGGCAGCGCTGTAGAACTCGTTCGCGGCGAAGGCCGCCTTGCTCTCGCGCAGCATGAAGCCGGGGGAGCGCAGGATCGGCGTGCCCTTGTAGTCGAGGATCGCATGGCGCACGTGCTTCTGCCCATCCAGCTCGGCCAGCACGTCCTCGACCTTGAACGCCGCCCGGTCGAATCCCATCACGAAGCGCGAGATCGCGTCGTCGCTTTTCAAGTGACGGATCGTGTCGACCACTTCGGCTATGCGATCGTCGATGTCGCGCGCGCGGGCGGCGGCGCGTTCCGTCATCGCTTCACGCTGCATCTGGTCCAGGAAAGGCTGCGCACTGAAGCGCACCCCGAACCCGACCACGAGGATCGCCGCGACGTATCCGGCGGCCACCACCCAGGTGAACCGCTTGCCCAGGATCTTGCCGTCGGCCAATCGCGACCGCGCGGCCGCGATCCGCCCGGATGCCGGATCGCCGCGCCTGCCGCGCGACGCGAAGCGGCGCCGGCCGTCAGCAGACATTCCTGCGGTCATTCGCGCTGGGGCCATGCGACGGTTGCCGCCCGCAGGGCAGGAGCGATTGGCCGGAGACGCCCGAGCGCGTCGAAGCGACTCATGCACAGGTCATCGGCCGTCAGGGCCTCGTGGCCGTCCGGGTTGTGGGGATGGAAAGGCGAGAACGGCGCGCGATACGTCTTCACGAAGCCCCGCACGGGCTCGTCCAGCCCGTATAGCGCCCGGCGGATCACGGCCCGCCGCGCGGCGGGACCGGCGTCGAAGTCCGGCTGCGCCCGAGCCTGCGTATAGGCGGCGATCAGCAGCGCCGCCACGTCGAAACCGTGAAAGAACGCGTGCGGGGCGGGCAGCCCCCCGAAGTCGGGTACGTCGCCGCGCCGCGCGACGATATTCGCGGCCGCGCCGCGCGGCCCCCCGGACGCGGCGGCCCGGCGCAGCGCACACGAGCCGAGTACGCGCAGATCTATCCGCGCCAGCGGCACCCTTATCCCGTCGTACAGGTCGGGATCGCCGAAGATGCCCCAATGCGCGAACACCCGCGGCGGCCGGTCCCGCTGTGCCAGCTCTCGCAGAAGACTCGCCGCGTTCAGCGTATCGACCACGAGCACCACGCAATCCGCTTCGCCCATTTGCTTCGCCACTCCGGAGGCCACCGCCTGTCCGGCCCCCAGCGGTATGCGCCACAGCCCCGAAGGCTGCAGTGCCAGGATCGCGAACTGCCGGGTCAGTTCGGCCGCGCTGCCGATGCCCCATGGCGTGTCGACCACGACGCTCGCCGGGCGGCGGCAGCCCGCCGCGAGCGCCTGGCCCGCCAGGTATGGCAGCGCGCTCCTGTCGTCGACCGACACGCGGAACATCCAGTTGCGGACAGCGGGCGCACTGCGCGTGATCGGCGCAGCCGAAGCCCAAGCCAGCAGCACCGGGATGCCAAGCGCATTGATGTCGGCATTGTAGGTCAGGTAGGGCGGCGACTGCATCCCCCCGACAACCGCGAGCGCCAGCGGATCGGACGCAGCAGTGCGCATCGTGTCCAGCGACCGCCGCGAATTGCCCCGGTGGTCCTGCGTCAGGATTGTGATATCCCCTGCCGCGCCATGATGGTCGAGCGCGGCGAGGATGCCCGCCTCAATCCCCTGCGCGACCGCCGGAGCATGGGTGAAGTCGGCGTCGAGATACACGCGCCAGCGGTCCTGCATCGCCTGCGCCGATGCGCCGAACGCACCCAGACACAGCAGGACGCCGGCGCAAAGCCCGGACAGCCGCACACGCCAACACCTGTTCCCATGTCTAGGAATGCCCATGCGGGTTCACCCGTCGCCTCCCTCGTGTCGGCGGCAGCGTAAGGGCCAACAGGCTTCGAAGTTGTTAATGGGCTCTGCCGCGCGGATTGCATTCCCGCGGGCCGGGCTTTAAGTCCGGGCTGTCAGCCGCAGCAGGATCCGCGCATGAACTGGATCACGAACTACGTTCGCCCCCGCATCAACTCGATCTTCTCGCGCCGCGAGGTGCCCGAGAACCTGTGGGCAAAATGCGACGCCTGCGGAACCATGCTGTTCCACCGCGAGATCAGCGACAACCTGAACGTGTGCAGCAATTGCGACCACCACATGCACATCACGCCGCGCGACCGCTTCACGGCGCTGTTCGACGGCGGGGTGTTCAACCAGGTCGCGGTGCCAGAGCCGGTCACCGACCCGCTGCATTTCCGCGACCAGAAGCGCTATCCCGACCGGCTGAAGGCCGCGCAGCGCACGACCGGCGAGAAAGAGGCCATGCTGGTCGCCACCGGCGAGATCGGACGCATGCCCATCGTCGCGGCGGCGCAGGATTTCAGCTTCATGGCGGGCTCGATGGGGATGTATGTCGGCAACGCCATCATTGCCGCTGCGCAGGAGGCCGTCAAACTGGGCCGGCCGCTGATCCTGTTCTCGGCCGCCGGCGGCGCCCGCATGCAGGAGGGTATCCTGTCGCTGATGCAGATGCCGCGCACCACCGTCGCAGTGCAGATGCTCAAGGAGGCTGGCCTGCCCTACATCGTCGTGCTGACGCATCCGACGACCGGCGGCGTTACCGCGTCCTACGCGATGCTGGGCGACGTGCAGATCGCCGAACCCAACGCGCTGATCTGCTTCGCCGGCCCCCGCGTGATCGAACAGACCATCCGCGAGAAGCTGCCCGAGGGCTTCCAGCGCGCCGAATACCTGCTCGAGCACGGCATGCTCGACCGCGTGACCGACCGCCGGAAGCTGCGCGAAGAGTTGATCGTGCTGACACGGATGCTGATGAAGGCGCCGCCGGCGACGTGGGGCGACCTGCCCGCGCCCGGTCCAGACGACGCGGCCGCCGGCACTGAGCCCGACGCCGTGAAGGGCGCTGCCAAGACATGACGACCGCGGCCTCGGACGTCATCCTCGTACGGATGATGGCGCTGCACCCCAAGATCATCGACCTGACGCTGGACCGGGTCTGGCGCCTGCTGGATGCGCTGGGAAACCCGCAGAACGACCTGCCGCCGGTGGTCCACGTCGCCGGCACGAACGGCAAGGGCTCGACCATCGCGATGATGCGCGCAGGTTTTGAGGGAGCGGGCAAACGCTGCCACGTCTACACTTCGCCGCATCTGGTGCGCTTCCACGAACGCATCCGCCTTGCCGGAGACCTGATCGACGAATCCGCCCTGTCGGCCGTCTTGGACGAATGCGAGACCGCCAACGGTGGCGCGCCTATTACGTATTTCGAGATCACCACCGTCGCCGCGATCCTGGCGATGGCGCGTACCCCCGCCGACGTCACCCTGCTCGAGGTCGGGCTGGGCGGCCGGTTGGACGCCACCAACGTCATCGAGAAGCCCGCCGCGACCGTCATCACGCCCGTCAGCATGGACCACGAGCAATACCTCGGCGACACGCTGGGCAAGATCGCGGGCGAAAAAGCCGGTATCATCAAGCGCGGCGTGCCCTGCATCGTCACCCGTCAGCACCCCGAGGCCGAAGCCGTGATCGAGGCCCGCGCCGAGCGTCTGGCCGCGCCGCTGCTGGTGCAGGGTCAGCACTGGCACGCTGCGCAGGAACGTGACCGGCTGGTCTACCAGGACGAACGCGGCCTGCTGGACCTGCCGCTGCCCAACCTGCCCGGCGCGCACCAGATTGACAATGCGGGCGCGGCGCTGGCCGTGCTGCGCCTGATGGGCCTCGACGACCGCGCCGCCGAGGCCGCCCTTACGTGCGCCGAATGGCCCGCCCGGATGCAGCGCCTGGCCGCGGGCCACTGGGCAGATCGCGTTCCCCGGGCGGAGCTATGGCTCGACGGCGGCCACAACCCCGCCGCCGGGCAGGCGCTGGCCACGCACCTGTCGCGCTTGTCCGAGCGGCCCACGCATCTGGTCTGCGGCATGCTGAACACCAAGGACGCGCGCAGCTTCCTGCGCCCGTTGGCGCCCTTGGCCCGCAGCCTGACCGCCGTGGCAATCCCGGGCGAGCGCAACACCCTGCCCGCCGAAGAGACCGCGCGCCTAGCCGCGGAAACCGGCCACGACGCGCGCGTTGCCGACAGCGTGGGCGCAGCACTCGACGCAATCGCCAAGCGCGATCCGGAGGCGCGCGTGCTGATCTGCGGTTCACTCTACTTGGCGGGCCACGTGCTGCGCGAAGATGGCTAAGCCTTCGTTAACGAAACGCCATATCTAGCGCTCGCGCATGAGGGGTAGTTTTTTGTTCGCGTGCGCACACTAGATGTTGACCGAAGCACGGTGATTCGCTACGTCTTGAACAGTGATCGAGTGGATCCAGCCACCGACCTTCCCGACCCTTTCCATCGACGGGCCAAATGGCGCGACGCCGCGCCGACGGCATCCGTGCGACCCGAATTCACGGCAGGCAGAACCGATAAAAAGAGCAGTATCGGAGGTCCTTCGGGACCTCCTTTTTTATTGTCTGTCAGCCGCCCCAGCCCTCGGCCATCATCTCGCGCAGGCGCGAGGCGGTGCGCTCGAACTCGAAGCTGCCGCGGCCTTCGACATACAACGATTCCGGCGCGTCCGCCGCGCTGGCGATCAGCCGCACCTTCGCCTCGTAGAGCGCGTCGATCAACGTCACGAAGCGGCGCGCGTCGTTGAAGTTGCGCCGCGACAGGCGGGGGATGTCCTCGAGCACCAGCACCCGCACCGCCTCGGTCAGCGCGAGGTAATCCGCCGGGCCCAGCGCGTGGCCGCACAGGTCGTAGAACCGCGCCCGCGCCACGCCGTTGTGATAGCGCGGAAGTTCTACCGCGCGCCCCTTCACCGTCAGGGTCAGCGTCTCCTCATGGCCGCCGGTCAGGTCCTGCCATATCTTGTCGATTGCCTTGCGCGCCCCGGCGTCAGCGGGGGTGAAATAGACCTGCGCGCCAGTCAGCCGGTCTTGCCGGTAATCCTTGTCCGAGGACAGCCGGTGCACCACCAGCCGCATCTTGATCAGGTCGATGAACGGCAGGAACAGCTGCCGGTTCAGCCCGTCCTTGTATAGGTCGTCCGGCGCCCGGTTCGAGGTCGTCACCACCACGCAGCCCCGCTCGAACAGCTGCTCGAACAGCCGGCCGACGATCATCGCGTCGGCGATGTCGGTGATCTGCATCTCGTCGAAGGCCAGCACCTTCACGCTGTGCGCGACCGAAGCCGCGACCTGCCGGATCGGGTCGTCCTGCCCCTGCTGGCGCAGACGGTGAATCCCGGCCTGGATCTCCTGCATGAAGGCGTGGAAATGCACGCGCCGCGCCGGGACGGTCAGCGTCTCGACGAACAGGTCCATCAGCATAGACTTGCCGCGCCCCACGCCGCCCCACAGGTACAGCCCCTTCGGCGGCTCGGGGGCGCGGCGGAACAGGCCCCTGCGCGGCGGATTTGCCAAGGCGGCGCGGATGCGCTCAAGCTCGGGCAGCGCGTCTTCCTGCGCCGGATCCGGGGTCAGGTGGCCCTCGGCGGCGCGGGCGCGGTACAATTCAGGGACGGTTGTCATGCCGGCGTCATACGCTGCGCCAAGGGGAAGGTGTAGCCCTCGATGGCTGCGCCGGAACAGCGTCCCGTGCGGGCGCGGCGTCCAAACACGTGACTCATGTCACAGCGCCTTGTGCGTGATTGACGTAAGGTAACTCTGTGCCTGATTCCGCGGTCCCCGTGGGGAACGATCGAATGGCCGCCCTGCACAAGTAAACCGGTTGGTTTACTTATTCTAAACTAAACTGTATGGTTTAGTTCAATCAGCATCTTTGGAGAACACCCATGAAGCACATCGCATTTGCCACCCTTCTTGCCCTCGGCGCGACCGCCGGGCACGCCGACGTCGGCCCGGCCTTTCTGCCAGACCTGACCTTTCCGGCCCCTGTCCCGGCGCCCCCAGTCTCGATCCAGGACTGCGAGACCGCTCCGCGCTGCACCCGGTAATCCCCTCGGACGGCGGCATTCCCCCGGCCGCCGCCTCGTCCGCGCGCAAGGATAGGCGCCGCGACGGCATGGCTTGCAGGAACTGAACCACCCGGTTTACGTTGTAGGTCCGCAACGGGTGGAGGTGGCATGTCGGCACAGGCACTTGTGCGCAGGGGACGCAAATTCGATCAGGTGGTCGCCGGCGCACGCGAGGTGTTCCTGCGCGACGGTTTCGAAGGCGCCAGCGTCGACGACATCGCGCGCGTGGCGGGCGTGTCCAAGGCCACGCTTTACAGCTACTTTTCCGACAAGCGCCTGCTGTTCATCGAGGTCGCCACCGCCCAGTGCAAGCGGCAGGCCGACGAGGCGATGATGACGATGGACCTGTCGCAACCGCCGCGCGTCGTCCTTCGCAAGGCCGCGACGACCTTCCTTGGCTTCATCTTTTCGCCGATGGGCCAGCGGGTCTTTCGCATCTGCGTCGCCGAGTCCGACCGTTTTCCCGAGCTAGGGCGCGAGTTCTACCGCAGCGGCCCGATGACCCTGCACGTGGCGTTGGTGGACTACCTGAAGGTCGCGCGCGACCGGGGCGAGCTTTGCATCGAGGACCTGGATCTGGCCGCCGACCAGTTCGCCGAGCTTTGCAAGGCCGATCTGTGGACCAAGCTGGTCTTCGGCCTGCGCGACGGCTTTTCCCCGGACGAGATCGAGCGCGTCGTCGACGGCGCCATGGAAACCTTCATGGCCCGCTACAGCGCCTGACCGGCGCATCTCCGCCGCATGCGTGGCCAAGCGCGGCGCTCGGGGCTATAACCGCCGCAACATCGAACAGGCGGAGGTCAAGGCGATGGAACTCAAGTCCGAAAGCCGCGCGTTCGGCGGCACGCAGCGCGTCTACACCCATGACAGCACGGCCTGCGGCGGCCCGATGACTTTCGGGCTGTACCTGCCCCCGGCGGCGGAAGACGGCCCCGTGCCGGTGCTGTGGTACCTCTCGGGCCTCACCTGCACGCACGAGAACGCCATGACCAAGGCCGGCGCGCAGGGCTGGGCGGCCGAGGCCGGCATCGCGCTCGTGTTTCCCGACACCTCGCCGCGCGGCGCCGACGTGGCCGACGACGATGCCTTCGACCTGGGCCAAGGCGCGGGCTTCTACGTCAACGCCACCGAATCCCCCTGGGCATCCCGTTTCCGCATGTGGGACTACGTCGCAGACGAGCTTCCCGCCGCACTGTCCCAGTTCCCGCTGGACCTGGACCGGCAGGCGATTACCGGACACTCGATGGGCGGGCACGGGGCGCTGACCCTCGCGATGCGCCACCCCGGCCGCTTCGCATCCGTCTCGGCCTTCGCGCCCATCGCGCACCCGACGCAGTCCGACTGGGGCCGCAAGCAGTTCAACGCTTACCTCGGCGACGACGAGGCCACATGGGCCGCGCACGATTCCACTCTGCTGATGCGCCAGGGCGGGCTCGGCGTCCCCGTGCTGATCGATCAGGGCACAGACGACCAGTTCCTTGACAAGCTGATGCCCGAGGCGCTGGCCGAAGCGATGGCCGCCACACGGCAGGACGGCGTCTTCCGCATGCAGAAGGGCTACGACCACAGTTACTTCTTCGTCTCGTCCTTCATCGAGGATCACGTCACCTTCCACGCCGAGGCGCTTTTCTCGTGACGATCCTCTACGTCGATGCCGATGCCTGCCCCGTGAAGGCCGAGGCCGAACGTGTGGCGACCCGCCACCGCGTGCCGCTGAAGATGGTGTCCAACGGCGGGTTGCGGCCGTCGCAGAACCCGTTGGTCGAGCATGTCATCGTTCCCGAAGGCCCCGACGTGGCCGACATCTGGATCGCCGAGCGCGCGACCCGCGGCGACGTGGTCATTACCGCCGACATGCCGCTGGCCGCGAAGTGCGTCGAGGCCGGCGCGCAGGTGCTGCGGCACGACGGGTCGGTGCTGGACGCGCGCAACATCGGCCAGCAGCTGGCCACTCGCGACCTGATGGCCGACCTCCGCGCTGCCGACCCGTTCCGGCAAGGTGGCGGCAAGGGCTTTACAAAGCCCGACCGAAGCCGCTTCCTCGACGCGCTGGAAACCGCGCTTCGCAAGGCCGCGAAGGAGACGACATGATCCCGCAGGCGGTGATCTTCGACATCGGGAACGTGCTGATCGAATGGCAGCCCGAACGCTACTACGACCGCGTCATCGGCGAGGAGGCGCGCCGCGCGATGTTCGCCGAGGTCGACCTGCACGGCATGAACGACCACGTCGACCGCGGCGGCGACTTCCGCGAAACCATCTACGACTGGGCCGAAAGGCACCCGCAATGGGCCGACGCGATCCGCATGTGGCACGACAACTGGCTGGAGCTTGCCACGCCGCGGATCGACCATTCCGTGCGCCTGCTGCGCGCCCTGCGCGCCAACGGCGTGCCGGTCTTCGCGCTGACGAATTTCGGCATCGGCACCTGGGCGGTAGCCACGCCGGAATTCGACTTCCTGTCGGAATTCGACCGCACCTACGTCTCGGCGCGCATGGGCGTCATCAAGCCCGAACCGGAAATCTACGCGCAGGTCGAGGCCGATTGCGGGATCCCCCCGCAGGCGCTTTTGTTCACCGACGATAAGCCCGACAACATCGCCGCCGCCAACGCCCGCGGCTGGCTGACGCACCTGTTCACCGGCTCCGAGGGATGGGCCCAGCGCCTGGTGGTCGAAGGCCTGCTGACCAACGAGCAGGCCCGATGACCCGCACGATTTCCTTTGCCGAGGGCGAGGCGCGGCTCGGCTGGCTGAAACTCGCCGACGCGATCGCCTCCGGCCACCGTCTGCCCAAGGCCGAGATCGCGGACGTGTTCCTCTATCGCGGGCGCGACACCACGCTGAACCGCTCGGCGTGGATCGACGGGCTGGGGCTGCTGGTCAAGGTGGCGACGATCTTCCCTGGCAATCCCGATGCGGGACGCGCGGTCGTCAACGGCGCGGCCACGCTCTACCAGGACGATTCAGGCATGCTCGCCGCGGTGATCGACTTCCACCTGCTGACCAAGTGGAAGACCGCCGGCGACAGCCTGCTCGCCGCCCGGCGCCTTGCCCGCCCCGACAGCGAACACATCGTCATCGCCGGCGCCGGCACCGTGGGCGCCTCGCTGGTGCAGGCCTATTCCGCCGCCTTCCCGAAGGCGCGTTTCACGGTCTGGAACCGCACGCCCGAGAAGGCGCGCGGCTTTGCCACGGCGCATGGCATCGGCTGGACCGACGATCTGGAGACCGCCGTGCGCGGCGCCGACATCGTCGCCTGCGCCACTATGGCGACCGAGCCGTTCCTGAAAGGCGACTGGCTGCGCCCGGGCACGCACTTGGACCTGATCGGCGCCTACCGTCCCGACATGCGCGAGGCCGACGATACGGCGCTGCAACGCGCGCGGATCTTCGTCGACAGCCGCGACACCACGTTGGGCCATATCGGCGAATTGAAGATCCCGCTCGAATCCGGCGCCATCACGCCGGACTACGTGATCGCGGATTACTACGACGGCGACCGCATGCGGCGCGACAGCGACGACGAGATCACGCTGTTCAAGAACGGCGGCGGCGCGCATCTCGACCTGATGGTCGCGCGCCACATCCTCGACTCGGTGGACGCACCCTGATGCGCCGCCCGGCGTCGCGCGCCCGCGCCCATGCTTGAGATCCTGCTGAAGACCTTGCCCTTCTTCGCCCTGATCGGGCTGGGCTATGGTGCCGCGCGCACCCGCTTCTTTCCCGAGGAAGCCACCGCCTACCTGACCAAGTTCGTCTTCTACTTTGCGCTGTCGGCGATGCTGTTCCGGTTCTCGGCCACGCTGTCGATCGACCAGATCTTCGATCCGCAACTGGCGATGGCTTACCTCTGGGGCACCGCCTTCGTCTACGGCATCGCGATGCTGGTGGCCTTCCTGCGCGGCCTCGACACGCCCACCGCGGCGATCGAGTCGCAATGCGCCGCCATCGGCAACACCGGCTTTCTCGGCGTGCCGATGCTAGCCGTACTCTTGGGGCAGCAGGCCGTCGGCCCGATCATCCTGGTCCTGTCCATCGACCTCATCGTTTTCTCGTCGGCGCTGGTGATTCTCGTCACCGGCTCGCGCGGCACGGGCGGAATGGGGGCGGTGCTGCGAACCGTCCTGCTGGGGCTGGTGAAGAACCCCATGATCGTGGCGATCGTGCTGGGCCTTGCCTTCGCATCGACCGGCCTGCACCTGCCCGCCCCGGCGAGCGACTTCCTGACCATCCTCGGCAACGCCGCCACACCCGGAGCCCTGTTCGCCATCGGCGCGTCGCTGGCCTCAAAGTCAGCCGAGCGGCTGCAGGTTGCGGGCTGGCTCAGCTTCTGCAAGCTGGTGCTGCATCCCGGCCTGGTGGCCCTGGGCGCGCTGGTCGTGTTCCCGGCCGACCCCTACAAGGCCTCCGTCGCGATCTCGGCGGCGGCGCTGCCGGTGGCGGGCAACGTCTTCATTCTGGCGCAGCATTACGGCGTGGCGCCCCAGCGCGTGTCGGCCTCGATCCTGATCTCGACGACGTTGTCGATCCTGACCGTCACCGGTGTTATCGCACTGGTCAGCGCCTGAGTTCCGCCGCGTTCAGTCGACCCGCCGCACGAGAAGCTGGTTGCCCGGTCCGCGCCGCGTCTCGAAGACCTTCAGGTCGGCCACGAGGTCCGACAGCTTGCGCTTGCCGTAGGTGCGGGTGTCGAAGTCGGGATGCGCGGCGGTGATGTACTGCCCCAGCGGGCCCAGCGCGTACCACTCGTCGTCCTGGTCCAGCCCTTCCATCGCCTTGAAGATCAGGTCGCGCGCTTCCTTCAGGTCGCCTGTCGGTGCGGCCTTCTCGCCCTCGGCCTTTTCCGGCGCGTTGTCGAGGTTCTCGAGGTAGATGAACCGCTTGCACGCCTTGCGGAAGGCGTCGGGGGTCTTCTGCATGCCCATGCCGTAGACATCCAGCCCCTGCTCGCGCAGTCGCGACGCCAGCCGTGTGAAGTCGGAATCCGAGCTGACCAGCACGAAGCCACCGAAGCGGCCCGTGTGCATCAGGTCCATCGCGTCGATAACCAGCGCGATGTCACTGGCGTTCTTGCCCACGGTGTTGGCGGGCTGGTGATGCGGCACCAGCCCGAACTCGGCCTGCACCTTGGACCAGCCGTGCATCTGATGGCTGGAAAAATCGCCGTAGCAGCGCCGCACCGACGCCTGCCCGATCGACGCGATCTCGTCGAAGATCGCCTTGGTGTATTTCGGCGAGGTGTTGTCCGCGTCGATCAGGACGGCAAGCAGCTTTGTCTCGTCTGGCATGGGGCCTCCGTTCGTTGCCGCCTTGTAGCGCGCGACGCCCCCGGTGACGAGGGGCGATGGCGCCACCCGTCTGGCCTGTCTTGCGGTTCCGCCACGCAACCGGAGAGTTCCATTAAATTCTTCACATCTTGTTGAAAGTTTCAGGGATACTTGGCGGAAAATGAGTTTTTATAGATTTAATTCATTGGCTTAAATATTTTTTGCGCACCGTGGCGGCAAGATCACGTCAGCGCGGACCGTCGCAACCGTGCAACACATGACGCGCAGGGGGCGGACGGGCGGGATCAATGGCCTAGGTGACCGTGTTCAAAGCACGTCATCAAACCGAAAGGGGAATCCAATGGGAAACCGCGCACTTCCATACCTGACGCTGGCCGGCATCGTCGCCTTCTCGCCCGCCTTCGCGCAGACCGCGTTCGACAACACGAACATGGCCGAGGACCGCAACGAGGCGCTGACCGACGCGATCGAGGACGACTTCGAGCGTGACATCGACGACTTCGGCAACCGCGGCCGCACGCTCGGCTTCGACGGCTCGATCGCGCTGCGAGGCACCGCCACCAGCGGCAACAGCGACGACGTCTATCTCGGCATCGGCTCGAACCTGGGCTACTACGACGGCACCAACGGCTACGAGTTGCGTCTGAACTACACCTATGCCGAGGACGATGGCGACACGACCGAGGAAAGCCTGTTCTACGACTTCCAGTACACTCGCGACTTCACCACGCGCGCCTATGGTTTCGCGAAGGTGCAGGGCACGGTCGACGAATTCTCGGCCTATGACAGCGACACCTTCGTCGGCATCGGCGCCGGTTACTGGATCTACGACCAGCCGACCATCAAGTGGGCCGTCCAGGGTGGCCCCGGCTACCGCGTGGCCGAGCTTGACGACGCGCTCGACGCCGATTTCGAGGAAGAGGCGCTCAGCCTGTCGTCGGCGTTCTCGTACCAGGTCTCGCCGACCACGTTCCTGACCAACGACACCGACGTCATCGCATCCGAGTCGGACACGGTCATCTACAACGAGATCGGCATGAATGTCGCGCTGAACGATCGCCTGGCGCTGCGCACCAGCCTCGGGACCGAGCATCACACCGACCCCAAGGCCGGCTTCGAAGCCACCGACAACACGCTGGGCGTGTCGCTGGTCGTCGGCCTCAACTGATCGGCTGACCGCCTGATAGCGGGGCGCGCGACTTCGCACGCCCTGTTCGATCGGGCGCACGGGAAACCGTGCGCCCGTTTCGTTTTCACCTGCGCGCACGACTGCGCACGTGAGCAGCGTGTTCGATCGCGGCAGATGCGCGCCGTCCTGCACTCTCGAATGCTCTTTCCTCCCGCATCAGCCGAGGTTCGCCCCCGCCGGGCACGACCGGCTGGCAGCGCCGGCGGAACGGGCCACCCCGCGCCGCGTTACCACGCTGGATACTCCGCAGGCACGAGGCTCGGTATGAAAGAGCGAGAAGGCGAGCTGACCGACGTCGTCGAAGAACTTGATGAGGCGTCCGAGGGCGGCGACACCGTCGAGGTGGGCCACCTGCTCGACGCGCTCGATCATCGCGGCTATGGCCCCGCGCTGGCCGTGCTGCCCCTGATCGAGCTCACCCCGATCGGCGGCATTCCCGGCTTTCCGACCCTTCTCGCGCTGACGCTCGCCATCCTGACGGTCCGCATGCTCATGGGGTACGAACATTTCTGGGCGCCGCACTGGTTGCGCAAGCGCCGGCTCGATTCGGACAAGGTCATCAAGTCGGTGAACTGGCTGAAGCCCGTGTCCCTGCGGATCGACGCCAAATTGCACGAGCGTCTCAAGCGGTTCGCCGGCCCGACCGGGCGGCGCGCGGCCTGCATCGTGATCCTGCTTCTGCTGCTCACCGTCCCGCCGCTCGAACTCATTCCCTTCGCCACCTCCGGACCGATGATCGTCATCGCAATCTTCGGCCTCGGCCTGCTCTACCGCGACGGGCTGCTGATGCTGTTGGGCTTCGTCGGCGCGGTGATCGCGGCCGGGGGCGGATTGTGGGCGTTTTTCTCCTCGGGCGGCAGCGCAGAGGGCGGCCTCTTCGGCAGCGATTGACGCTGCGCTTGCGGCCGGACCTCCCTCGGCCTCACAACGCCCGGAACATCACCAGCGCATCGACCGCACCAGCGTCCGGGTGCAGGAACGCCCTCGACAGCCGGCCGACGATCTCGAATCCGGCACGTTGCCACAGCGCCACGGCGCGGGCATTGGTCTCGATCACGAAGTTGAACTGCATGGCGGCGAAGCCCCGCGCACGGGCCTCGGCCAGCGCGTGGTCCAGCATGGCGCGCGCAACACCACGTCCCTGCGCCTGTACCGCGGTGACGAAGCCCGCATTGCAGACATGTGCGCCGCCGCCACCCTGGTTGCGCACCAAATAGTAGGTGCCCAGCGGCCTGCCCGCCTCCTTGGCAACGAAGACCGCGCGGCCCCCGCCGGTCCAGTAGGCGAGCGCCGCGTCGGGGGCGATGTCGCGGTCGATGGCGTAGGTCGCACCCTCGCGGAAGACCGGCATCAGCATGTCGGTCACGGCCGATGCGTCGGCGGGTGCGTAGGGACGTAGCGTCAGGCTCTGCATGGCATCCTTCTCGCACCCGCCGCCGATGATGAAAAGCGCTCTGGGCCGGGCAGAACGCGAAGCCGTGCCTTTCCTGGATCGCCCGGCTGCGGGTTCTCCCGCGGGGCGCGGACTCGACTCGGGTTCTTGCGGCGATTAGAACAAATAAAGAACAACTCTGCCGCACAATGCCACACCGCCGCATCCTCTCGCTCTGGTTTCCACGCCTCGGCGCCGAACGGGCGATCCGGGCCGAGCCCCTGTTGGCCGACCAGCCCCTTGCCATCGTCGAGCAGAACGGCCCGGCGCAGGTGCTGTCTTCGCTGTCCTTGGCCGCGTCAGAGGCCGGGCTGCATCCGGGCCAGTCTCTGCGGGACGCCAGCGCGCTGTGTGCCGGACTGGTCACTCGCCCCCGGCTGACCCACCGCGAGACCGCGTTCCTCGACGCGCTGCACCGCTGGGCGGGCAAGTTCTCACCCTGGATCGCGGCCGAGCCGCCGGATTCGCTGGTGTTGGACCTCACCGGCTGCGCGCATCTCTTCGGCGGCGAACCCGCTCTGGCCGAGGCGGTGACGCAGGACTGCGCGGATCTGGGCCTGACGTTGCGGCTGGGCCTGGCCGACACGCTTGGCGCGGCTTGGGCGCTGGCGCGGTACGCGGGCGCCGCGCCGGGCGCGCACCGCACCGGAGACGCGATCGAGCAGGAGGCCCGCGCCACCCGCTCCCGCGCCGGCAAAAGGCGGCACTGGGAGCGCGGCGGTGCGGCCCCCTCCGCCGCGCGGGTACCCGTGGCGCAAGGTCGGATCGCACCGCCGGGGCACGGCTCGAAGGCGCTGTCGCCGCTGCCGGTGGCTGCGCTGCGGGTCGACCCCGACACGCAGGCGCAGCTGGCCCGGCTGGGCTTGCGCCGCATCGGCGACCTGCTGGGCCAGCCGCGCGCCGGACTGGCGCGGCGCTTCGGGCGCGGCCTCGTCGATCGGCTCGACCAGGCGACGGGGGCGGCGCCGGAACCGCTCTCGCCCGCCGCAGCCCCCGAACGCTTTGCCGTGCGCCTGTCCCTGCCAGACCCGATCGGGTTGCGCGACGATGTCGAGGCCGCGCTCGACCGGCTGCTGGAACACCTCTGCGCCCGGCTGCGCGCCCGCGCCCACGGGGCGCGCGTCCTGCGGCTCGAGGCGTGGCGCTGCGACGGCACGATGAGCGCGCGCAGCGTGACCTCCGCGGTGGCCAGCCATGACGTCCCCCGGCTGAAACCCCTGCTGGCGATGAAGCTCGACGATCTCGATGCGGGGCCGGGCATCGACATGCTCCGGCTCGTGGCCACGCGGACCGAGCGGATCCACGACCGCGTGACCGCCGGCCATGCCGAGGCCGCCGCCCGTGCCAGCACCTCCGCCGCGTTCGAGGACCTGATCGGCCGGCTGGGCGCACGGCTCGGGATGGAGACGATCACCCGCCGCCACCCTGCGCAAAGCCACCTCCCCGAGAAAGAGGCCCTGACCCTCGCCGCCGCCTGGTCGGATCCCTGCGGCGACTGGCCCGCGCCCCCGGCACCGCGTCCGCTGACGCTGTGGCCCCTGCCCGAACCGGTACAGGCCCCCGACACGCCCGACCCGCCCGCCACGTTCCGCTGGCGCGGCCGCGACTGGACCGTCGAAGGCGCCACCGGCCCGGAACGCATCGCGGCGGAATGGTGGCTGGACGATCCCGCGTGGCGGTCCGGCGCGCGCGACTACTGGCGCATGGAAACTAACCGCGGCGACAGGCTGTGGCTGTTCTACGCCCACGGCGCGGGGATGTCCTCGGGCTGGTTCTGCCACGGCGCCTTTCCCTGACCCCGGCACACCGCCCGATGGGGGCCGACGGGACGGCGGGCGGGGCGACGTTACCGGCCGCAAAGGCCGGTGACGAGCGCCGGACGGCTTCCCAATCCCGCCGCGGCATGCCAGACAACCGCCGAAAGGATCCGCCCATGCCTATCGTTTCGCTCATCGCCGCGCCCGGCGCGCTCGATCCCGCGCTGGCCGAAAACCTGCGCAACGCCTGGGGCGGCGGCGCGGTGCAATGGCTCTCGCCGGACGAGGCCGCGGAATTCGCGGTGTCCGCCCTGACCGATACGTGGGAGGACACGCGCGCCACGCTTGCGGATAGCGTCGACCTGAACGCCCTGCCCGATACAGACCGGCGCAAGCGCATGCTGCTGGCCGACATGGACAGCACGATGATCTGCCAAGAGTGCATCGACGAACTGGCCGACGAGGCCGGCGTGGGCGATCGCGTCAAGGCCATCACCGCCCGTGCCATGAACGGAGAGCTCGACTTCGAGGGCGCACTGACCGAGCGCGTGGCCCTGCTGAAAGGCCTGCCGGAGACGGTGATCTCTCGCGTGCTCGACACCCGCATCACGCCGATGCCCGGCGGCGCCACGCTGGTCGCCACGATGAAGGCGAACGGCGCGCATTGCGTGCTGGTCTCGGGCGGCTTCACCGCCTTCACCACCCGCGTCGCGGCGGACCTGTCCTTCGACGAGCATCGCGCCAACACGCTGGAAGTCGCCGACGCTCTGCTGACCGGCACCGTCACCCAGCCCATCCTGGGCCGCGCGGCCAAAGTCGAGGCGCTGGAGCAAATCACCGCCCGGCTGGGCATCACCCCCGCCGAGGCCATCGCCGTGGGCGACGGGGCGAACGACCTTGGCATGCTGGGCCGCGCCGGGATGGGCGTCGCCCTGCACGCCAAGCCCTCGGTCCAGGCGCAGTGCGACCTGCGCGTCAACCACGGCGACCTCACCGCACTGCTGTACTTGCAAGGATACGCGCGCAGCGACTTCGCCTGAGGGCTAGATCCCTTCGGCCAGATCCTTCAGGATCGGGCAATCGGGCCGGTCGTCGCCGTGGCACGTCTCCACCAGGTGCCCCAGCGTGTCGCGCATGGCGCTCAGCTGGGCGATCTTCTCTTCGATCCGCGCCAGGTGTTCGCGCGCCACGCGCTTGACGTCGGCGCTGGCCCGGCTGTCATCCTCGTAAAGCGCCAGCAGAGTACGGCAATCCTCGATCGAGAACCCCAGCGCACGGGCGCGCGCCAGGAAGGCCAGCTTGTGCATGTCCTTCTGCCGAAAGGCCCGATAGCCGTTGGTGTCGCGCGCCGGAGTCACCAAGCCAATCTCTTCGTAGTACCGGATCGTCTTGGCCGGCAGCCCGGCCTTATCCGCGACTTCGCCAATATTCATGCCGCCGCCTCCTGAAGGTTTGCGACGGGCCGGGCCGGACCCTCGGCCAGCGCCGGCGCCGCGCGGCGCAGCCGCAGCGCGTTCGACAGTACGAAGACCGACGACAGCGCCATGGCGCCCGCCGCCAGCATCGGCGAAAGCATCATGCCCGTGGCAGGATACAGCAGGCCCGCCGCCACCGGGATCAGCGCCACGTTGTAACCGAAGGCCCAGAACAGGTTCTGGCGGATGTTGCGCATCACCGCTCGGCTGAGCGCCAGCGCGTTGACCGCCCCCGCCACCGCGCCGGACGACAGCACCACGTCGGCGCTTTCGATCGCCACGTCGGTGCCGGTGCCGATCGCCAGCCCGACCTCGGCCTCGGCCAGGGCCGGCGCGTCGTTGATGCCGTCGCCCGCGAAAGCCACGTCGCCGAAACGGTCGCGCAGGTGGCGGATCGCATCGACCTTGCCTTCGGGGCGAACCTCTGCCTCGACGTGGTCTATGCCCAGATCGTCGGCGATGGCCCGCGCCGTGGCACGCGTGTCGCCGGTGATCATTGCCACCTGAACGCCTGCCTCGCGCAGGGCGGCGACGGCGCGCCGCGCATCGGGCTTGACCCGGTCGGCTACCGCGAGGGCGGCGGCAAGCCGGCCGTCCACCGCGACCAGAACCGGCGTCTGCCCGCGCGCGGCGGCCGTTCCAAGCGCGTCGGCCAGCGGGCTATCGTCGATTCCGGCCTCGGCCATCAGGCGCGCGTTGCCGACCAGCACCTCGCGTCCCTCGACGACCGCCCGCAGGCCGGCGCCTGGCAGGGTCTCGACGCTGTCGGGTTCGGGCGCGGCGGGTGCGGCGCGTTCGAGCGCGCGGGCGATGGGATGGGCCGAGCCTCGCTCGGCCGAGGCGACCAGCCGCAGAACCTCGGCATCGTCGAACCCGCCGGCCATGGTCGAGGATGCGAGCTCGGGCCGCCCCTCGGTCAGGGTGCCGGTCTTGTCGAAGGCGACCACGCGGGCCTGCGACAACATCTGCAGCGCGTCGCCCTTGCGGAACAGCACGCCCAGTTCGGCCGCGCGGCCGGTGCCGACCATGATCGAGGTCGGCGTCGCCAATCCCATCGCGCAAGGGCACGCGATGATCAGCACCGACACGCCCGCCACCAGCGCCTGCGCCGGATCGCCGGTCAGCGCCAGCCAGACCGCCACGGTCACGGTCGCGATTGCCAGCACCACCGGCACGAAGATCCGCACCACCCGGTCGGCCAGCGCCTGGATCGGCAGCTTGGCGCCCTGCGCCTGTTCGACCAGCGCGATGATCCGCGCCAGCACCGTGTCCGAGCCGACGGCCGTCGCGCGATACCGCAGCGCGCCGTTGCCGTTCACCGTGCCGCCCGTCACCTCGGCGCCTTCGGATTTCTCGACAGGCACCGGCTCGCCGGTCAGCATGCTCTCATCCACATAGGACGCACCCGAGACGACGACGCCGTCGACGGCGATCCGCTCGCCGGCGCGGGCGTGCAGCACGTCGCCCAGGGCAACGTCAGACACCGGCACCTCGGCGACAACGCCTTCGCGCTCGCGCCGGACGGTGTCGGGGCGCAGCCCCATCAGCTTGCGGATCGCGGCGCCCGTGCGCCCCTTGGCCCGCGCCTCGAGCAGGCGACCCAGCAGGATCAGCGTCACGATCACGGCGGCGGCCTCGAAATATACCGCGCGGGCCGTTTCGGGCAACAGGCCCGGCGCGAACAGGACCGTGGTGGAATAGCCCCAAGCCGCCAGCGTGCCCAGCGCGACCAGCGTGTTCATGTCGGGCGCGCCCTTGGCCAGCAGCGGTAGACCGACGCGGAAGAACCGGCGCCCGGGGCCGATCAGCACCGCCGTCACCAGCAGGAACTGGGCGAGCCAGACCTGCCACGTGCCGGCCATACCGTGCAGCCAGTGATGAAAGGCGGGCACCGCGTGGCCGCCCATCTCGACCAGGAAGACCGGAAGGGTCAGCGCGGCGGCGATGTTGAAATCGCGGCGCAGGACGGCCGTCTCGGCGCGCCTGCGCTCTTCCGCCGCCTCGGTGTCGTCGCCCTCCAGCTGTGCGCCATAGCCCGCGTCGCGGACGGCGTGCGTCAGTTGCTCGGACGTGACTGCGCCTGACAGCACGCGCACCAGGACGGTGTCGGTCGCCAGGTTTACCTGCGCATCCAGCACACCCGGCAGAGCCGTCAGCGCACGCTCGACCCGGCCGGCGCAGGACGCGCAACTCATGCCTTCTATCGCCAGCGTGATGCGGGCTTCCTGCGCCGGATAACCGGCCTGCTGCAACGCATCGCGCAGCGCCGCGGCATCGGCGCCACCTGCCACGGTGGCACGGTGGCTGGCGATACTGACGGACGCGGCCTCGACCCCCGGCACCCCCGCAAGCGCGCGCTCGGCGCGACCGGCGCAACCCGCGCAGGTCATGGAGGTGACGTCGAACTGGATCTGCTGTGCCATGGCCGGACCTTATGTGCACGGATATTTTCCGCCACATAGGGCTTCCAGTAGCCGGAAGGTCAAGCGTCCAGTGCGCGTTTCCTTCTCAAGGGTCGACCCAGCACACGGGCGCGACAATCCTCGCACAGCAGGGGCAGGCCGAACCGGGCGGCGGCCTGCAGCAGCGGCAGGAACGCCAGTGGCGAGACGAGGAATTCCGCCTCGGCCAGCGCGACCTCGCGCCGCTGTTCGGCCGCGGCCATGACGAAGCGGGCGATGGCAAGCTCGTCCTCGGAGTATCCCTCGGCGCCCTCCTGCAGGAGGACGGGCATGCGCCACGCATGGTGGTCGAGCAAGCTGCGCAGTTCGAAGAACGCGATCAGGCAGGACCGGGCGCGTGACTCGCCGATCGTACCGCACAGCTCGTCCCACAGCACGTCAAGCATGGCCGGTCCCGCGGCCCATGCACGCAGCACGGCGATCACGCGCCGTTCGGGCCGCCGCATGACCCCCGCCTTGGGCACACCACCGACGCTCATGCAGCGCTTCCAACGGAGGGACGATTAAATGGTTGGGCACAGGCAGACATGGCGGGCTCCCGAAGTACACTCACAAATTCCTGACTATTTCAGTCGGTACTGTCAATCCCGGTGCGCGGCGCTTACGCGGTGCCGCCGATCCCGGCCTCTGCCTCGATCTGGCGGCGCGACTTCCTCGCGCGCTCGGAGGCCGATTTGAGCTGCCCGCAGGCGGCCATGATGTCCTCGCCCCGCGGGGTGCGGATGGGCGAGGCGTAGCCGGCCTTGTAGATGATGTCGGCGAAGGCGGCGATCCGGCTCTTGTCGCTGCGCTGGTATGGGGCGCCGGGCCATTCGTTGAACGGGATCAGGTTGATCTTCGCGGGTATGCCGGCGATCAGTTGCACCAGCCGCCGCGCATCGGCGTCGCTGTCGTTCACGTCCTTGAGCATCACGTACTCGAACGTGATCCGCTCGGAATTCGACAGCTTCGGGTACTCGCGCAGCGCGCCCAGCAGCGTTTCGATGTTCCAGCGCTTGTTGATCGGCACCAGTTTGTCACGGACCTCGTCGGTCGTGGCGTGGAAGCTGACCGCCATCAGGCAGCCGATCTCTTCGGCGCACCTGGCGATCTCGGGGACGACGCCGCTGGTCGACAGGGTGATCCGCCGGCGCGACAGGGCGATCCCCTCGCCGTCCATGGCGATCTTCATCGCGTCACGCACGTTGTCGAAGTTATACAGCGGCTCGCCCATGCCCATCAGCACGATGTTCGACAGAAGGCGCGGGCCGTCTTCGCCCGTGCCGGTGCCGGGCGCGGGCCATTCGTCCAGGTCGTCGCGCGCCAGCATGACCTGGCCGACGATTTCGGCCGCGGTCAGGTTGCGCACCAGCCGCTGGGTGCCGGTGTGGCAGAACGAACAGGTCAGCGTGCAGCCGACCTGGCTTGAGATGCACAGCGTGCCGCGCCCTTCCTCGGGGATGTAGACCGTCTCGACCTCATGCCCGCCGGCGATGCGCACAAGATACTTGCGCGTACCGTCCGCGCTAACCTGGCGCGACACGATCTCGGGCAACGCGATCTCGAACCGCTCGTCCAGCATGGCGCGGTAGGACTTGGACAGGTTGGTCATCGCACCGAAATCGCGCACGCCCCAGTGATAGAGCCATTGCCAGATCTGGTTCACGCGCATCCGCGCCTGTTTTTCAGGCGTGCCGGCTTCGACCAGCGCGGACTGCAGAGCCGGCCGCGTCAGGCCGACAAGGTTCACCTTGCCGGTTTCGGGCGACTTGCGGGGAAGGGTCACGACGTCCTGCGTGATCGGCGCGCTGGCGGACATGCATCTGTCTCCGGAAAAAGGAAGGCCTGCTCATACAGGATTCGGCGCGGAAACCAAAGCCCCCGCGCCGACATGGCGGATCTGCAATTTCTGGCGCGCCCTCAGCCTTGGCGGGCGCGAGTGGTTACGACGAGCAGCGCTGCTCGGCATCCTCAACTGCGGCGGTGAAGCCCAGAAGCGAGAACGTGTCCTTCGTCTGCGTCCCGCGCGACGAGCGCGCCGTCAGGACCGCGTCGGTGCCGCGCTTCATCGCGGCGACCATCTGCGCGTCGTCCTGCGGCGAAGCGGGCCAGGCCCACTCGCCTTCGGTATACATCTCGAATTCGGTGCCGCCGATGTTTACGTTGACGGTCGAGCCGTTGGCGAAGGGATAGCCGCCGGTGAAAGCCACCTGCCCGGAGACGTCGGCCTCGGGGCGGAAGAACACCATCAGCAGGATCTCGCCGCGGTTGACCGATACCACGCGCCCGTCCTTGGTGTTCACGCTTTCCTTGAAGGTGGTCACCGCCCAGCACTCGCGCGGGTCCTGCCCTTCGAAGACCGACCAGTCGGTCATCGCATCGACGCGGTTGGTGCTTTCCTCTTCCTGCGCGAACGCACCGCCCGCCAGGATCCCCAGCGCCGCCGCGCCTGCCACGATCGTCCGCCCGAACGCCGATATCATGCCTGCTGCCTCCAGCCTTTGCTGCCTTGAATCCGCGGGATGCGGTTGCACCGCACCACGCGACGCGCGATGTTGCCCTCGCTCAACGGTGCGGACAATACCGCGAAATCGCTGCGAAACGAAAGCCCCGTTGGCGGATTGTCGCCAGTTTGTGAGAGGCCTGCATGTCCCGTTCCCCCCATCCCCTCGTCGAGATCCATCGCGGCCCGCTGGCCGAAAGCGTCCATGCCGGACACGCGGTGATTTGCGACGACACCGGCGCCGTGCATCAGGCCTGGGGCGATCCGGACGCGGTCGTGCTGCCGCGGTCCTCGGCGAAGATGATCCAGGCGTTGCCGCTGGTCGCTTCGGGAGCAGCGGACGCTTTCGGGATCGACCCGCGCCGGCTTGCGCTGGCCTGCGCATCGCACCAGGGCGCGCCGATCCATGTCGATGCGGTGAATGCCTGGCTGGCCGAACTGGGGCTTGACGACGACGCGTTGCGCTGCGGCGCGCAGGGCACGCGCGACCCCGACCTGAAGCTCGCGATGATCCGCGCGGGCGAAAGCCCCTGCCAAGTACATAACAACTGCTCTGGAAAGCACGCGGGCTTCCTGACCCTGACGAAGCACCTGGGCGCCGGACCCGAATATGTCGAGCCCGACCACCCGGTGCAGCGTGCCTGCCTCGAGGCGTTCGAGACCGTCACCGACGAAGTCAGCCCCGGTTTCGGCATCGACGGCTGTTCGGCGCCGAATTTCGCCGGTTCCATGACCGGCATGGCGCGCGCGATGGCGTGGTTCGCCACAGCCCACACGCGCGACGACGCGCTGTCGAAGGCGGCTGCCCGACTGGTCGAGGCGATGATCGCGCATCCAGAGATGGTCGCCGGCGAGGGCCGCGCCTGCACCCGCCTGATGCGCGCCGCGCGCGAACCGGTCGCGCTCAAGACCGGTGCCGAGGGGTTCTTCATCGCGATCCTGCCGCAGCGGGGCCTGGGAGTCGCGCTAAAGATCACCGACGGTGCGACGCGGGCGGCCGAATGCACGATCGCGGCGATCCTCGTGCGGCTGGGCGTGCTGAACGCCGCCGATCCCGAGGTCAAGGCGTTCCTGAACCCCGAGATCCGCAACTGGCGCGGTCTTCTTACCGGCGAGATCCGCCCGTCGACGGACCTTCTGAAACTGGCCTAGGCGCGGTGTGCGCGCCGAGCCTCAGCAGATCCTCGACCACCGGGTTCGGGAACCGGCGCGGCACGGTGATGGCATAGAAGGCCTCGATGATGTCCAGGTCGAAGGGCACTGCGCACAGCCGACCTGACGCCAGTTCGTCGGCCACCACGACCTCTGGCGCGATGGCCAGCCCCGCGCCTTCGCGCGCCAGCAGGCGGACCATCGCCATGTCGTCGACCTCGGCGGCGATGCGGGGCGCGATGCCCAGCCGGGCGATCAGGCTGTCGAAGCCGGTGCGGATCGGGCTTTCCGTCGGCAGGATCACCGGCTCGGCGGACAGCAGGCTGTGCAGGTCCGGGTAATCCACGCTCGCCGGCACGCCGAACAACCCGACCTTCTGTTCCGCCAGCCGGTGCGCGACGATGCCGTCCAGCACGTCCCGCGCCGGAGGCTCGGTCGTCAGCACCACGTCCAGGTCCAGCGTCCGCAGCCCGTCCAGCAACACCGCCGCGCCGCCCGAGCGCAGGATCACCTCGACGTCGCCGCGGTCCAGGACCGGGCGCAGGAATTGCAGCTGGAAGTTCCGCGACAGCGTCGACAGCGCGCCGACGCGCACGGTGGCCCGCGGCGTGCCGGTCTGTGCCAGCGTCGCCACCAGCTCTTCTCCGACGCCGAAGATCCTGTCCGCATGGTCCAGAGCGATCCGCCCGGCCTCGGTCAGCACGAGGCCGCGGCCCTGACGCAGGAACAAAGGGTGGCCAAGACGTTCTTCCAGCTTCCGAATCTGCGTCGACAGCGCGGATTGCGACAGGTTCAACCGTTCCGCCGCACGGGTCAGCGCCCCTTCATGCGCCACAGCGCGGAAGTAACGCAGGTGATGATAGTTCAGCTCTGCCATCGTTTCGATTTATAGAACACTTCCTGCGAAACAATGTATTTTTCAAGAAGCCTGTCGACAGCTACACCCGGCCGGAACCCGTCGGAAGGAGCGCCGCCCGTGACATCGCTGACCTATCTTGCACCTCTTGCCCTGCTGGTTGCAACGGCATGGCTGACATGGCGGCCCGCCGCGCGGGGCGACAGACGCCTGCGCATCCCCGAGTATGCGGCACTGGCCGCACTAGGCACCGGGGTCGCGATGGCCCTCCTGTTGATCGCACACGGGCCGCGGACCGGCGCGCTGATCGGCGCGGGCGGCGTGGGTTTCGCGGCGCAGATCGACCTGCTGAGCACGGCGATGACGCTGACCGTCTCCTTCGTCGGCTGGGTGGTGCTGCGGTTTTCGCGCACGGCGCTGGACGGCGAGGCCCGGCAGTCGAGGTTCCTTGCCAACATGACGCTGACGCTGGCCTTCGTCCTGCTGCTGGTGACTGCCGGCACGCTGCTGCAACTGGTGCTGGCATGGGCAGCGGTGGGCCTGTCGCTGCGCGGCCTGCTTCTGTATTACGGCGACCGGCCGCGCGCGCGTCGCGCCGCGCGCAAGAAGGCGGTCAGCGGCGCGCTTGGCACGGCCGCGCTGGTGCTGGCAGCCGCAGCGCTCATGCAGGGTTTCGGCACGGCCGACATCGCGGAAATCAACGCGCAGGCCCGCGCGGGCGTGGCGCCTTCGGGGCTGTGGTTCGCCGCAGCGGCACTGGCAGTCGCGGCGATCTTCAAATCCGCGCTGATCCCGACCCACGGCTGGCTGACCGAGGTCATGGAGGCGCCCACCCCCGTCTCGGCCCTGCTGCACGCGGGCGTGGTGAACGCGGGCGGCTTCCTGCTGATCCGCTTCGCGGACGTGCTGATCGCGGCGCCGGGCGTGCTGGCCGTGCTGGCGCTGATCGGCGGCTTCAGTGCCCTGATCGGGGCGGCGGTGGCACTGACCCAGACTACGGTCAAGACCGCGCTGGCATGGTCGACCTGCGGGCAGATGGGCTTCATGGTGCTACAATGCGGGCTGGCGCTGTTCCCGCTGGCGCTGCTGCACATCGTGGCGCATTCGCTTTACAAGGCGCATGCTTTCCTGGCCTCGGGCGGTGCGGTCGAGCAGGTGGCATCCACCCGCAAGCCGGGGCCGGTCGCGGCGCCGAGTTTCGGGGCGGTGATGCGCGCCTTCGGCATCGCGCTGGTGATCTATGTCGTCATCGGGCTGGGCTTCGGCTTGGCCGACAAGTCGGCGCAAGCCGTTGCGCTGGGCGCCATCCTGGTCTTCGGCGTCGCATACCTGATCGCGCAGGGCCTGGCCGACGCGGCGCCGGCCGCGCTGACATGGCGGACGGCCGCGATGTCGGCGGTGGCGACGGCCGCCTACTTCTCGTTCCAGACGGGAATGACCGCACTTGCGGGCGGCAGCCTACCGCCACCGCCCGCGCCCGACGGGCTGGTCTGGGCGGTGATCGTGCTGGCGGTCGCCAGTTTCGGCCTCGCAGCGCTGGCACAATCGACCTTCCCGCTCTGGGCGCGGCATCCGGCATCCGCCGGGCTGCGGGTGCACCTGATGAACGGGCTTTACCTCAACGCGCTGGCCGATCGAATGACCGGCCACTGGACCCCTCGGAAAGGCTGAGACGATGTCCCACCAACGCATGACCTTCCCCGGCCCGGTGCTGCAGCTATTCGCCGCGGCCGAGGACGCGATCGCGCAGATCCCGCCGGCCTTTCCGCTGACCGCGACCGTGGCCGTGAACCCCTTCCTGGGGCAGGCCAATGAAAGTCGCGCGATGGCCGCCGCACGACTGGCGCGCGCGGGCGGCGTGCGGGTGACGCAGGAGCGCTCACGCTACGCCGCCATGATCGCCGACGGCCTCATCACCACGCCCGACCTGCGCGCTGCCGCGACGGCAGCCGGGCTGACCGAGGCCGATCTGCGCACCGCCGCCGATGCGCCCTCGCCCGCAGTCCACGCGCTGCCGATGGTTGCCGACCTCGCACGCGAGGCGACCGGAACCGACTGGCCGGAATTCGTGGCTGACCGCTTCGGGTTGTGGGCCTCGGCGCATTTCGACCGGGGGCAGGCATTCTGGCCCGCCCTGTCGGGGGGCGCCTTCGTGTCATGGCGCGCCTTCGCGTCGCGCGACCTGACGGCCGGCATTGCCGGCCTGCCCGGGTTCAACGCGCACGTGGCGGACCTGCAAGGGGACGCGGCCGAAGCGCTGTCGGGCGCCTGCGCGACGCTGGGGATCACCGCCGACGCGGCGCCTCTGTATTTCCACCGCCTGCTGATGAGCCTGGGCGGCTGGGCGCAATACGCCCGGCATCTCGGCTGGCTGGCCGAACGCGACGGCAACCGGGACGGCACGTGCTTCGCCCTGCTTGCCATCGCCGCCACCTGGGAGGCGGCCCTGCTGGAACGCTGGGGCGACCGGATCGCCGACGCTTGGTCCGATGCGCTCGAGAGCTATGCCGCGCCGGTCGCGCCGTCGCGCGACGACCTGCTGGACGCGGCGCTGCAGGATGCGGCCGACCGCGCAGCCGAGCGCCGGCTTGCAGAACAACTCGCCGCGCCGGGAAACGATGCCACGGACGAGCGTCCCGCCCTGCAGGCCGCCTTCTGCATCGATGTCCGGTCCGAGATCCTGCGCCGCGCGCTGGAAGCCACCGATCCGGGGATGCGGACCATCGGCTTTGCCGGCTTCTTCGGCTTGGCCACCGCGCACCGGGCCGCCGGCTCGGATCTGGTCGAGGCGCGCGCGCCCGTGCTGCTACGGCCCGGCGTCGCCTCGCATGACCTTGTGGGGGAATCTTCCGACCGGGCGCTGCGCGTCAGACGACGGGCCGTGCGCGCGTGGGGTCGGTTCAGGATGGCGGCCGTGTCCGCGTTCGCTTTCGTCGAGGCGGCAGGACCGCTTTACCTGGCCAAGCTTCTGCGCGATGCCACCGGGCAGCCGCACCACCACGGGCCCCAACCCATGCCCGCGATGGAGTTGCCGGTGCCGGATCGCGTCATTGCGGCCGCGACGGTGCTGCGCGCCATGTCCCTGACCAAGGACTTCGCGCGCCTCGTGCTGATCTCCGGGCACGGATCGCACGTGACGAACGCGCCGCATGCCTCGGCGCTGCAATGCGGCGCCTGCGGCGGCCATGCGGGCGACGTCAACGCGCGTCTTCTGGCGGCGCTTCTTAACGATCCGGCGGTGCGCGCGGGACTGCCTGAGCAAGGGATCACGGTGCCCGACGACACGCTGTTCATCGCCGGCCTGCACGACACCGTCACGGACGAGGTCACACTGTTCGAGGATCGCGGGCTGGCCAGTCATGCGGATGATCTGCGGCGCCTGAAGGCGACGCTCGCCAAGTCCTCGGCGCGTGCGCGGACCGAGCGCGCATTGGCTTTGCCGCGGGCGGCGGACGCCGCCGCGCTGCTGTCGCGCGGCCATGACTGGGCCGAACTGCGCCCGGAATGGGGGCTGGCGGGCTGCAGCGCCTTTATCGCCGCGCCGCGCCAGCGCACCGCCGGGCGGGATCTGGCCGGTCGGGCCTTCCTGCACGATTACGACTGGCACAGGGACGATGGCTTCAAGGTCCTCGAACTGATCCTGACCGCGCCGGTCGTCGTGGCCAGCTGGATCTCGCTGCAGTACTACGGTTCGGCCGTGGCGGGGGACGCGTTCAGCGCAGGCAACAAGCTGATCCACAACGTCACCGGCGGCATCGGCGTGGTCGAGGGCAACGGTGGGGCGCTGCGCGCCGGGCTGCCGCTGCAATCGGTCCATGACGGCGATGCGCTTCGGCACGAGCCGCTGCGCCTGACCGTGGCGGTCGAAGCTCCGCGCGAAGCGATCTCGGACATCCTGTCGCGCCACGAAGGCGTCGCACGGCTGTTCGACAACGGATGGCTCGCGCTGTACGCGATGGACGATGCGGGCCGGCTGGGCTGGCGCTACGGCTCCGACGGCTGGAGCGCGATCGAATGTGCGGAGCCCAAGGCCGCCTGACGCGCTAGCCGGCGCGCGCCATCCGCTGCCGGGATGCGCGCCGCGTCTCGGCCTGCCGGCGGAGGAAGGCCAGCACGAACAGCGCCGACAGGATCAGCACGATCGTCGGCGCCGGCGCGCTGTCGATGTAGAAACTGGCATAGGTCCCCGCCAGCATCGAGGCCATGCAGACCGCCACTGCGACGACCAGCATCCGACCGAAGCTGCGCACCAGCAGGAAGGCGATGGCGCCGGGCGCGATCAGCAGCCCGATCGCCAGGATCAGCCCGACCGAGGACAGCGTCGCGACGATGGTCAGCGACAGCAGCGCCAGCATGCCGTAGTGCAGCGCGTTCACATGCAGGCCCGATGCCTGCGCCTGCGCCGGATCGAAGCTGTGCAGCAGCCAGTCGCGCCATTTCAGCACGAGCACCCCCGCCACCAGCGCTGAAATCCTGCCCGAGAGCCAAAGGTCGCCCGGCCCCACACCCAGCATGTTGCCGAAGAGCACGTGGTCCAGATGCATTCCCGTGTCGATCGAGACGTAAAGCACGATTCCCACGCCGAACATCCCCGAGAACACCACGCCCATCACAGTGTCCTGCTTGACCCGACTGTTGTCGGCCAGGAAGCCGGTCGCCAGCGCGCATGTCATGCCGGCGGCGAAGGCTCCGACGATCAGCGGGATGCCTGCGATGTAGGCCAGCACGATCCCCGGCAGCACCGCGTGGCTGACCGCGTCGCCCATCAGCGCCCAGCCCTTCAGCACCAGGAAACACGACAGCAGCGCCGCCGGCACCGAAACCAGCGCCGCCATGAAGAAGGCGTTCTGCATGAAGGGCAGCAGGAACGGCAGCGTCAGCGTGTCCATCATGTCCTCGGGACCTCTCGTGCCAGCGGCACCGCACCTTGCCCCCGCCCGGCGCCATCGCGGCGGGCGTCGCGCGCCCGGGCGCGGGTGGCCAGCATTCCGTGTTTCGGCGCGAAGACGAAGGCCAGCAGGAAGATCGCGGTCTGCAGGCTGACGATGATACCGCCCGTCGCCCCGTTCAGGAAATAGCTGGCATAGGCGCCGACGAAACTCGTCGTAGCGCCGATGGCGACGGAAAGCGCGATCAGCCGCGGGAAGCGGTCGCACAGCAGGTAGGCCGTGGCGCCGGGAGTCACCAGCAGCGCGATCACCAGGAAAGCGCCCACCGTCTGCATCGCCGCCACGACGCTGGCCGACAAGAGCACGAAGAACACCCCCTTGAGCAGCCCGGTCCGCAGGCCGATCGTGCGGGCATGCGTCTCGTCGAAGAAGGTAACCATCAGGTCCTTCCACTTGGCCAGCAGGATCGCCAGTGTCACGAAACCGATGATGGCCAATTGCAGCGTATCGCCCGGCGTGATCGCGAGAATGTTGCCCATGGTGACTGTCTGCAACGACACGGCCATCGGGTTGATAGACATCAGGAAAAGCCCAAGTCCGAAGAAGCTGGTGAAGATCAGGCCGATGATCACGTCCGCCTTTAGTCCCGAGCGGTCCGACAGGAACAGCATAGCGCCCGCCGCCAGCCCGCCGGCGAGGAATGCGCCCAGCGCGAAGGGCAGCCCCAGCATGTAGGCGCCCGCCACGCCCGGCACGACCGAGTGGGACAGCGCGTCGCCGATCAGCGACCAGCCCTTGAGCATCAGGTAGGCCGACAGGAAGGCGCACACGGCGCCTACGAGGGCCGAGACCCATATGGCATTCGTCATGTAGCCGTAGGCGAAGGGCTCCAGCAGCACGCTCATCGGTCGCGCTCGGCCTTCTGCGTCGTGTCGCCGTATTGCACGAATGGACGTTCGTCGTCGGTCAGGATCGTCAGCGCGCGTGCGTCCTCGTCATCGTGCAGGTCGCCACCGCCCAGCGTGAACTGCCGCAGCACACCGCCGAAGGTGCGTTCCAGATTCTCGGGGGTGAAGGTCGTCTCGGTCGGGCCGTAGCCCAGCACCGTGTTCTTCACCAGGATCGTCCGGTCGCAGAATTCTGGGACCGAGCCGAGGTTGTGCGTCGAGACCAGCATCACGCGCCCCTCGTCGCGCAGGTCGCGCATCAGGGCGACGATCTGCTCCTCGGTGCGGACGTCGACGCCGGTGAAGGGCTCGTCCAGCAGGATCACCTGCCCCTCCTGCGCCAGCGCACGCGCAAGGAAGACGCGCTTGCGCTGGCCGCCCGACAGCTCTCCGATCTGGCGGTGGCGGTAGTCGGACATGTTCACCCGCGCCAGCGCCTCGTCCACGGCCTTGCGATCCGCCGCCCGCGGCCGGCGAAGAAAACCCATGTGCCCGTAGCGACCCATCATCACCACGTCCTCGACAAGTACCGGGAAAGCCCAGTCGACCTCTTCGCTTTGCGGAACGTAGGCGACGAGCCCGCGCTTCAGCGCCTCGCGCACGGGAAGGCCGAGGATGCGGATCTCGCCCTCGGACGCGGGGACGAATCCCATGATCGCCTTGAACAGCGTCGACTTGCCCGCACCGTTGACGCCGACCAGAGCAGTGACGGTGCCGCGCGGGATCGCGAAGGTCGCGTCCCACAGGGCGGTGTGACCGTTGCGATACGTCACCGTCACATCGCGAGCCGAGATGCCGGTTGCGGCGCCGCCTTCACCGTTGCGATCGGTAGCAGGGATCGTGTCGCGCATCCTTTGCCTTTCGGACCCATCGGTCCTGTCATCCCGCGGCCGGCCCGCGGGCTCCGGTCTTCAACGCGGGAAGGATCAGTCGGATCCGGCCAGCCCGTCCACGATGGTTTCGGACGTCACCCGCAACAGGTCCAGATAGGTCGGCACCGGTCCGTCGGTTTCGCTGAGCGAGTCGACGTAGAGCACCCCGCCGTACTCCGCGCCGGTTTCCCGCGAGACCTGCTGCGCCGGCGCAGTGTTGACCGTGCTTTCGCAGAACACGGCTGGCACGTCGTTCTCGCGAACCCCGTCGATCACCGCGCGTACCTGCTGCGGCGTGCCCACCTGGTCGGCGTTGATCGGCCAGAGATAGAGCTCACGCAGCCCGAAGTCGCGCGCGAGGTAGGAAAACGCGCCTTCGCAAGTCACCAGCCAGCGGCGCTCCTCCGGGATTTCGGCGATCCGGTCGCGCAGCGGCTGCAGCGTATCGCGCAGGCGCTCCTTGTAGGCCTCGGCGTTGGTGGCGTAGGTGCCGGCGTTGTGCGGGTCGGCCTGCGCCAGTGCGGTGGCTATGTTGTCGATGTATATCAGCGCGTTGTCCAGCCCCATCCACGCGTGCGGGTTGGGCATGCCTTCGTACGAGCCTTCGCCGATCGGGATCGGGTCGATCCCCGCGCTTACCGTGACCGACGGCACGTCGCGCAGGTTCCGCAGGAACTGCTCGAACCACAGCTCCAGGTTCAGCCCGTTCCACAACACCAGGTCCGCGTCCAAGGCGCGCACGATGTCCTGCGGCGTCGGCTGGTAATTGTGGATCTCGGCGCCAGGCTTGGTGATCGAGACAATCTCGGCCGCGTCGCCGGCGACGTTGCGCGCCATGTCTGCTATGACCGTGAAGGTCGTGGCCACCTTCAGCCTGTCGCTGGTCTGCGCCGCGACCGGCAGCGCGACGCTCAGCGCGATCGACAGGACAAGCATGCGCGGCAGGATCACGTCGGGCCTCCTTCGGCAGGTTCACTCTCAGTTGATATTGAAAGTCGCTCGCAAGAGTCAACAAGTTGCGACTTATTCGCAAAAAGTCTTCGTCAAGTCGGCCTCACGGCGCGCGGCCGATCGCCTCCTTCGCCTTGGCGATCAGTAGGGCGCGGGGCACTGGCTTGGACAGCAGCTGGTGCCGCGACAGTACATCGCCGCTGCCAATCAGCGAAGCTTCGCGCGGGTAGCCTGACACCAGAACGACCGGCATCTTCGGAAAGTCGCGCTCGACCCGCAGGGCGAGGTCCGGCCCCTGCACATTGCCGCCCATGACGATATCGGTGATCAGCAGATCAAAGCGGGCCCCGCCCTCGAGGAGGGCCAGCGCCTCGTCGCCCGACCCAACCAGGGTTACGGCGAAACCGGCCTGTTCAAGCTGACGCATCATCACGCGGCCTACAGCCTGCTCATCCTCGGCCAGAAGGATCGATCCGGTCCCGGCGGCGTCGCCTGCGCCTGCCGCAGTGGCGGTTTCCCGTTGAACCGGCGCGATGGCTGGCAGCAGGATCTGTGCGGTGGTGCCCACGCCGGGCTCGCTGGACAGGCGGCAGGTGCCGCCCGATTGCTTGCAGAAGCCCAGGACCGACGGCAGCCCCATCCCCGACCCTTCGGTCATGTGCTTGGTGGTGAAGAACGGATCGAAGGCGCGGTCCATGGTTGCCGCATCCATACCCGACCCGTCGTCGGTGACCGAGATCGAGACGTAGCGCCCCGGAACCAGTTCTTCGCGCGGCCGTTCGGGGCTGTCCTCGCCTGTGATGCGCAGGTTCGCCGCTTCGATGCGCAACGAACCGCGACCACCCATGGCGTCGCGGGCATTCAGCGACAGGTTGAGCAACGCATTCTGCAGCCCGTCGGGGTCGACCCGGCTGTGCCACAGCGCGCGCTCGCTGCTGGACGTAAGCTCGATCGATTCCGGCAGCACGCGGCGCAGCATCTGCGCCGCTTCGCGCAGCGCCGCCGCGACGTCCAGGTCCACCGGCCTCAGATGCGAGCGCCGCCCATAGGCCAGCAACTGCTTGGTCAGGTAGGCGCCGCGCCGGGCCGCGGACAGCGCATCGCTTTCCAGCTGGGGCCGCTCCTCCGGGGAGGTGTTCGCCATCAGTTCGAGGTTGCCCATCACGACACTGAGGATGTTGTTGAAGTCGTGCGCGACGCCGCCCACGAGCCGACCCAGCGCCTCGAGCCGTACCGCGCGCGAGCGGGTTTCCTCGACGGCGCGCAGCTCGATCTCCTTGCGTGCCAGCGCGCGCTCCAGCGCCAGACGCTGGCGATCGCGCTGGCCGATTTGCCGCGCGATCAGCGCCAGCAGCAGGATCGACGACGCGATCGCGAAAAGCGGCGGAACAAGATCGATCGGGCGCGGCCGCAGCGCCGCCGAGGCGCCGAACGGTACGCTGAAGCCCGGCAGATCGATATCGGCGAAGCGTCGGTCGCTCAGCAGGGGAATCGCGCCGGGCGTCGATCCGGGGTCCAGATCGACCACAAGCGGCGCGCCTTCGGCGATCCCGATCGTCACCGTGAGGTCGATGTAGTCGAACAGGGGAACGTGATAGCCGAACAGGGATTCCGGCGTCAGTCCGGCCGCGATCACGCCGGCCGGAATCTCCGTACCGGGGCCGGAGCGGACCGTCGAATGGGGGTGGACCAGCAGGAAGCTCGCCGGAGCCGACGGCTCGTCCTGGGATAGAACGACCGGCGCGCTCATTGTCGTCGCCCCAGTTTCCATCGCCCGGCGCGCGGCCGCGTAGCGCGGCGGGCTCGACCCGAAGTTGAAGCCGACGACACCTGCCCGCGCGCCGGCCGGTTCGGCCATGATTACCGGCATCAGCGGCCCGCCGCCATATGGCGGGAATACCTTGAAATCCGGATAACCGGCGCCGCGATAGGCGGGTGCCAGCGCGGCGGTCAGACTGTTCACATCCGCCAGCGTGCCGTCGGGAAAATGCGGGATCAGCGCGATAGCGCGCTCATGCCGACGGCTGGTCGCTTCGGCAGTTTCTTCGAATATGGCGGCGAAGTCGGTCGGCGTCATACGATCGGCGCGCTCGATGACCGAGGCCATGGCCGACAGGCGCAGCGCGACGCTGGAAAGGGCCAGTTCCAGTTCGCTGTAGGCTGCCTCCATTTCGACCAGAGCCTCGACCCGCCGCTCGTACCAGACGTAGAGGGTCGCAATCAGTGTCATGACAGTGACGAACAGGAGTGCAAACAGCCAGTATATCGCGCTTGGCCGGGCGGGGTGATCCCAAGCCTCGGCCGTCACGGAGCGATGCCCGTGCGAGACGCCGGCCGATACGCGGTGCATAGGCTCCGGATCGGGAGGCTGAGGAGGCACAACCGCAACATGTCGCGGGCCAGTATGAAGCGCCGCAGTCGCGAAACAAGCGTTTCGTAGGCCAAGGCACCATAGCGGCCAAGCGTCGGGGGCCGCTAGAGAAATTGTGCCAGAGCTGGTCGCATCGACGCGTGCTCGGCACCGTCGCACTCCGAATCGGCCGCCGGGTCCGCCTGAGTGGTATCTCGTCAGGGGCTACCGGACTGCGATTTCAGGCGATGCTGCCCCTGCCCCATTGCGCGATGATCCTGTCGGCCAGGGCGTCCATGCCGTCGGCGGTGATGTCAGGCTGCCGCATGTCCGCCACCGACAGCACCGCGTTGCCCGGACGCCGGACGAATGCGCCGGCGCAGCCGACGGCCTGCGCGCCCAAAACGTCCCAATGGTGGCAGGCGATCATGCAAAGGTCCTGCGGCTCGACTCGCAGTTCGTCTGACACGAGGCGATAGCATTCCGGCGCGGGCTTGAAGCGGCCGACCTCGTGCACGCTGAACGACCGGTCGAAGAACACCGCCAGCCCGGCGCGCTCCAGCGGGGTCGGCGCCGGGCCGGGAGCCGAATTGGTGAGCGTCACCAGCCGGAACCCCGCGTCGCGCAGCTTTTCGAGCGCCGGCGCCACGTCGGGCAGTGCCGGCATCGTCGCGATGTGCGCCTTCAGGTCGTCGACATCCGCGTCCGATATCTCGATACCCCGGGTTTCGGCAACCATGCGCAGCGCGGGGCCAGCCAGTTCACTGAAGGGTGCGTAGAGTCCCGACAAGGTCATCGCTTCGGAGTATAGGATCACCTGCGCGAACCAGTCTCGCATGACGTGCGCATCTGCGAAGATCCGGCCGAAGACCGGCTCGAGCGTCGTGAGATCGAGCAGCGTCTCGTTGACGTCGAAGACAAGGATGGAAGGGTTGCGCGGTTCGGACATGGATCACTCCTGTTGCGGTCGCAGGCGGGCCCACCGGACGCAGTGCGCGGTCAAACCACGCCAGGGCCGGTTTTTTGAGCTTCAACTATTCTACCGTCGACGCAAGCCGCGGTTCCGTGTGACGCGGAAACCGGAGGAGGCAGACCCCGCGAACGAAAGCGGCCCCCGGAACACCGGGGGCCGCTTCATGGTCAGGCTGCGCGGCGCCGACGGGGGCGGCCGCTGCGTGCCGGTGCCTGCCCGTGCGCCGCCTTGGGCTTGCTCGGGGCGCCACGTCCTCGGCCGCCACCGCCGCCGCCCTTGCCGCGGCGCGCGTTACGCTCGGGTTCGGGACGGGTGCCGCGGGCGACCGGAAGCTCGGTCTTCATCAGCTTCTCGATCTGGACCAGCAGGTCGACCTCGTCCGCCGCGCACAGCGCGATCGCCTCGCCCTCGCGCCCGGCGCGGGCGGTCCGGCCGATGCGGTGGACGTAGTTCTCGGCCACTTCCGGCAGGTCGTAGTTGATCACGTATGACACGCCCGGGATGTCGATCCCGCGCGCGGCGACGTCGGTGGCGACCAGGATGTTGGTCTCGCCCGACTTGAAGGCCTTGATCGCTCGGTCACGCTGGCCCTGGCTTTTATTGCCGTGGATCGAGGCGGCGTTGAAACCATCGGCGACCAGCCCCTTCATCAGCTTCTCCGCACCATGCTTCGTGCGCGAGAAGACGAGCGTCAGCGCCTCGGGGTCGTTCGACAGGATCTCGCGCAGGCGCGCGGGCTTGTCGGCCTGAGGCACGAACTGCACGGACTGGACGACCTTGTCGGCGGCCTTGCCCGGAGGGGCGACCTGCACGCGGCGCGGATCCTTGAGATACGCGCGCGACAGTTCTTCCATCTGCTTCGGCATGGTGGCCGAGAACAGCATGGTCTGGCGCGGCGTACCCAGCTTGGGCGCGATCTTGCGCAGCGCGTGGATGAAGCCGAGGTCCAGCATCTGGTCGGCCTCGTCCAGCACCAGGTGGCGCACGGTGCTCAGGTCGACCGCGCCGCGGTCCATCAGGTCCATCAGCCGGCCCGGAGTGGCGACCAGAACGTCGGTGCCCTTCAGCAGCGCGTTGATCTGGCGGTTGATCGACTGGCCGCCGACCACGGTAACGACGCGCAGCTTCGTGCCTTCGGCCAAGGGCCGCAGGTTGTCGGCGATCTGGTTGACCAGCTCGCGCGTCGGGGCCAGCACCAGCGACCGTGCAGTCTTGGGCGCGGGCTTGCTGGACTGGGCCAGCAGGTGGTCGATGAGCGGAAGGCCGAAGGCCAGCGTCTTGCCGGTGCCGGTCTGGGCGAGGCCCAGGATGTCGTGCCCTTCCAGGGCCAGCGGAATCGCCTGGTTCTGGATCGGGGTGGGTTCATTGAGGTTGGCGCGCTTCAGCGCCGCGGAGAGTGTCGGCGCAAGGCCGAGCATGTCGAAATCGAACAAGCGTTATCCTTCATGACCGCACGGATGCGGCCCGTTGCAAGGCTGCGTGGCACGCAGCCCCATGAGGGTTCGCGGGACCTCTGGACGACCGGGTGTGTCCCGGGCCGTCTGGCCGTCGCGTCAGGAACCCTGCGTGATGGGGAACTGAAAAAGGTGTGCGCTGATGGCCCCTTGGGGCGCGGCATGCTCACGCGGCAGCGCAGCGACACCGCTCATGTGGGGCATCGCGGCCCTTAGGTCAAGGGAAATGACGCCGGGGTCAGCCGCGGGTCAGGAGGCGCGTGTCGGCGGGGCGGGTGCGGGCGCCGAGAGACCGACCTAGTACGCCTTGTCGGACCCTGCGGTTTCGGCGAATTCCGCGAACAGATCCTCGGGCGCGATCCCGCGCTTTTCCGCGCTGGCGCGCACCGCGTCGCGCAGCGCCTTGCTGCGGCGCACGAGTCGGCGAAAGCGCGTCTCGTCGAGGATCAGCAGTGTCGACGGCGCGATGGCGCGCACCTCGGTGCGGGGCGCCCTGTTCAGCAGGATCGCCATCTGGCCGAACATCTCGCCGCGGCCCAGCCGCCAACTTTGACCGGCGCTTTCCAGCTCGACCGCGCCCGAGGCGATAAAATACGCGCTTCTCGCGGCAGTCTCCTTGCGGACGATGATCTCGCCCGCATTGACGTAGCGCGTTTCCAGCGCCCGGCCGAGGCGCTTGAGCACAGCATCGTCAAGCTCGGCGAACAGCGGGAATTGCCGCACGAGGTCGGGCCGGCGCAGCGTGATGTCCAGGCGCGGGCGCTCCTCGGCCGCGGCGCGGCGCGCGTCCAGATCCTGCGTCAGCGCGGCGTAGACCTCGGCCCCTACAAGGCCGTCATCACGCATGGCCGCGTATTCGCGTTCCTCCAGCCGCAGCGCCGTGCGCCGGATGAAGCGGCGTTCCAGCTCATCGGCGTAGCCTGGATATTGCAGGCGCAGTCCCTCCAGCGCGGTCTCGACCGCCTCGACGCGGCGGGCAAGCAGGTCGTGCAGCAGCTCGGCCACGCGCTTTCCGTGAATGCGGCGGATGCGCCCGTCGATGAAGGCGCCGAGGTCACGCAGGACCAGCCGCTGCGACAGCAGCGCCTCGAACCGGTCGGCTGTCAGCTGCACCAGCGGCCGCGAAAGCCCCAGGCGGTTGTGCAGCAGAAGCGCTGCGCGGAAGGCGCGGCCATAGGCGACGCTGCGTCGTGCCGCGCGCTGATACCCGCTGCGCCCGTTCGCGCGCGCTCCCTCGATCAGCCGATCCGCGTCCGACAGCACCCGTTCGGCCATGCGCGACGAGATCGTGCGCTCGCGGACCCGCGCAAGGATGCTGTCGCGCTCGTGCCCCGCGAGCGCGATCAGCCCCAGCGTGATCCGGTCGCGGTCCAGGATGTCGGCGCTGTCCTCTGCCGATTTCACCGCAGCGCCCAATCGGTCGCCGAAGCGCTTGGCCTCGGAGCGTACGATGTCGTGGCCAAGCTCGTAGTTCTCGGTGGTGCGCGCCACGTCCTCGCGCACGGTTTGAAGCGCCACAGCGACCACCTGCCGCGACAGCGCCTCGTCCAGCGGCGACAACCGATCCAGCCCCAAGCGGCCGATCATCCAGCGCAGCGTCGTGCCCTGCACGATCAGCGTGAACAGCGTGAAGCCGGTGGCGAGAATACCCACCACGCGCTGGATACCGTCGGGCACCCGGAAGCTTTCGGTCACCGCCAGCGCCAGCGCCAGCGTCACCGCCCCGCGCAGGCCGCCCCACAGGATCGCCGCGCGGTATGGCCGCTCGACCGGCGGCGACAGCCGCAGCCTCGCCAGCAGCGGCAGCAGGACGAACAGGATCACCGCACGCGCCGCCACCGCGGCCAGGATCACCACGCCAACTAACAGGAAGTCTCCAACCCGAGCATCCTCCAGCAGCCGCGGGATCAGCAGCGCCGCGAGAATGAAGATCAGCGCCCCGGCCCAATGCGCCAGGACGTCCCAGATCTCGCGCAGGTTAGCCCAGGATTGCGGCGGCAGGCGCCCCGGCCCCGCCAGGTTCAGCGTCAGCCCGGCCGCGACGACCGCGATCACGCCCGACGCGCCGATGCTTTGCTCGGCGATGATGTATGCAAGGTAGGGCAACGCGACCGAGATCGAGATCTGCGCCAGTTCATGCCGCGCGAACATGGCCATGACCCAGACCGCGAACCGCGCCGCCAGCCAGCCGGTGAAGGCGCCCCCGGCGATCAGCAGCGGGAATCGCGCCAGCGCGTCACCCAGCTGCGGGTCGGGGATGCCGAGCATGACGAATCCCATGAACAGGCCGAACAGCGCGATGGCGGCGGCGTCGTTCAGCAGGCTTTCGCCCTCGATGATCCGCGCCAGCCTGCGCGGGGCCGAGATCGATCGGAAGATCGAGACCACCGCCGACGGGTCGGTCGTGGACACGATCGCGCCGATCAGCAGGCACGCCGCGAGCGGCAGCGAACTGGCCCAGGACAACGCATAGCCGACACTCAGCGTCGCCACGACCACCGCGACGACCGCCAGCACCAGGATCGGCACCCAGTCGTCCAGCATCCGGCGCAGGTTCATCCCCAGCGTCGCCTGGAACAGCAGGGTCGGCAGGAAAACGTACAGGAAGACGTTCGACCGGATCGGCAGCCCCAGGATCGCCTCGGCCACGGGGTTCAGCGCGTCCGTCAGCTCGGTCCGCAGGAAGAAGATCGCCGCGACGCCGATCAGGACGCCGAGCACCGCGAGGATCACGCTGAACGGCAGTCGCAACCGCGCGGCCAGCGGCTCGGCCGCGCCGATGACGAGGAAAAGCGAGGCGATGACGGTGGTGATGAGAACGATGTCCATGATCCTGCAATAGCTGGAAGTTCAGGCACGGGAAATCGCTCGCGCATGCACATTTGCGCGCCGGGGCTCCTTCCATGCCCGCCACGGCGCGGACAGCGCCGAAAAGGGCGTCGCCTTCGCGACCGGCGGATTCTATAAACGCCGGGGGCGTCCGCCCGCGGCTTCCACGGTCCGTCTTTGCCAGACACGCGGGGCTCGGGGCAGGACGTTATTCGAAGGAAGCCGGGCGGGGCGATCGGAAACTAGAATGCGGAACGCAACGTACGGGACTGCGCTGACCCTGATGCTGGGCTGGCTGCTTTGGATCGGCAAGCCGGTGTTGCTGCCGGTGCTCGCTGCCGTAATCTCGGTCTACGTGCTTTTGACCGCGGCGGCCAGCATGCGCAAACTGCCAGTGGCCGGGCGTCTGCCGCCCTGGGCCCGCCGCACGGCGATCCTGCTGGCCTTCACCATCGGGACGGTCCTGCTGTTCATCCTCGTCATCAACAACGTCGCGCAGGTCTTTTCCGCCCTGCCGCGGTACGAAACCAATCTGGAGGCGGTCATCACCCGGGTCGCAAGCCTGCTGCGCATCGAGGACGAGCCGACGTGGGAAAACCTGCGCCGCGCCACGCTGGACCGGATCGACCTGCGAAGCTGGGTTGCCCCTGCGCTGCTGTCGCTTCAGGGCTTCGGCGTGACGCTGTTCCTGGTGGTGCTGTATGCCAGCTTCTTCATGGCGGAACGCGGGCTCATGGCGCGCAAGGTCGTGATCGCGATGGGCGGCGAGGAGCCCGGTCAGCGCGCCCTGTCACTGCTGGCGCGCATCAACGAGCGGATCGGCGACTACCTGTTTGTCAAGACGGTCGTGAACATCATCCTGGGGGGGGCGTCGTTCGCGATCATGCTGGTTCTGGGGATCGAGTTCGCGCTGTTCTGGGCGGTGCTGATCGCCTTTCTCAATTACATCCCCTATTTCGGCTCGCTCTTGGGCGTGCTGTTCCCGGTCCTGCTGAGCCTCGCGCAGTTCGGCACGTTCTGGATGGCGGGCGTCGTCATGGTCAGCCTGTCCGCGGCGCAGATCTTCATCGGCGCCTATCTCGAACCACGGATGATGGGGCGCGCCTTCAACCTCAGCCCGTTCGTGGTGCTTCTTGCCCTCGCCTGCTGGAGCACACTATGGGGCCTTCCCGGCGCGCTGCTGGCGGTGCCGATGACGGCAAGCCTGGTGCTGGTGCTGGCGGAGATAAAGATGACCCGCCCAATCGCGGTGCTGCTGTCGGCCAGCGGAAAGGTCTGACGGTCCCGCCGCAGAGCGGCCGCCCGACGCTTCCGCGGCATTTGATCCGGCTTTGCGGCCATGCCGAGAGACTTCAGGGTGTCCGGCCGATCGTGTCGGCCTTCACGGCCCCGCGTTCGCCTTTCGGGAGCGGCTTGCCGGTCGTCGTGTCCTTGCCGGTCTGGTGCTCCATCTCCGAGTTGAGTTCGGCTCCGAGCAGCACGATGAACCCCGACAGCCACAGCCACGTCAGAAGGATGATCACACCGCCAAGGGCGCCATAGGATTCGTTGTAGCTGCCGAAGTTGCGGACGTAGATCGAGAACAGGATCGACCCGATAAGCCAGATGACGGTCGCCACCACCGCGCCGGGGCTTATCCAACGCCATTGCGGGTGTTCGCGCGACGGCCCGTAACGATAGACGACCGCCAAGCCGAAGATCGCCAGGATCGCCAGCAGGGGCCAGCGTCCGTAGGTCACGGCGGTTTGCGCACCTTGCGACAGGCCCATCTGGCCCAGTAGCGCAGGGGCCGCCAGCGTCGCGCCGAAGGCGATCAGGACGCCGACGATCAGGAACAGCGTCAGCGCCAGCGCGATGACGTTCAACGCGATGAAACCGCGGCTTTCCTCCTCGTCGTAGGCGATGTTCATGCCCTCGATGAGCGATTTCATGCCCTTCGACGCGGAGTAGAGCGAGAACAGGATGCCGCCTGCCGCGGCCAGCCCGATGCCCGCACCCGCGTTCGAGGCGACCTCGCGGGCCTGGCTCTCGATGATCTGTGCGGCGTCTGCGGGAAGGACGCCGGCGACGGATGCCAATTGCTGTTCGATCGCCGCCGGGTCGAGGATCAGCCCCGCGATCGAGATCAGCGCCGCGATGGCCGGGAAGATCGCCAGCAGACCGAAAAACGCCACGCCCGCCGAGACGATCGAGACATGGTCCGCCGTGAGCTCGTCCTTCACGCGCAGCAGAACGTCTCTCCACCCCGGCCGTGGAATGTCCTGCGGCCGCTCCGCGCCGCGGCCCCGGTTCGAAGTTTGCGCCATGCCTAGCTCCTTGATCCTACCTGGGCGACAAACCCCGAAGGCGCCGCCGGGTTGCATAGCGACGCGCTTCCAAGGGTCGAAGGCTCCCGGTCGATACGCGCGGGCAGACCTCTGGGAGGCCGCGCACGGCACGTCGTCGACGGCTGGAAACCGCGGCAGATACGAAATCGCGCTCGAAAACGCTGGAATGAGCCTTTCAGTCGACCGGCACGCCTTTGCGCCGCCGCTGAACCACCTGCACAGCGGACAAGACCAGCAGACACGCGATCGCCACAACGAATGCAGCCGAGATCGGGCGCTCGATGAACACCATTGGATCCCCTCGGCTGATCAGCAGGGCGCGACGCACGTTCGTCTCGATCAGGGGTCCGAGGACGAAGCCGAGAAGGAGGAGCGCCGGGCTGAACCGGGCAAGCGCAAGAAGATACCCCGCGAGGCCGATCACCGCGACGGACACAATGTCGTAGGTCAGGCCGCGCACCGAATAGACGCCTAGGCAGATGAAGATCAGGATCGCGGGATAGAGCCAGCGGAACGGGATGCGCAGCAGCGCGACCCAGATGCCGATGAGCGGCAGGTTCAGGATCAGGAGCAGCAGGTTGCCGATCCCGAAGCTGGCGACGAGGCCCCAGAACATTTCGGGCCGCGCGTCCAGCATCATGGGGCCCGGCTGCACGCCGTGGATGACCAGCGCACCCAGCATCAGCGCCATGATCGGGTCGCCGGGAATGCCCAGCGTCAGGGTGGGTACGAAGGCGGTGATCGAGGCCGAGTTGTTGGCGGCTTCCGGCCCGGCCACGCCCTCTATCGCGCCTTGGCCGAAGCGGTCGGGACGGCGCGCGATGCGCCGCTCCATCGCGTAGCTCAGGAAGGACGACAAGGTCGACCCCGTGCCCGGCAGGGCGCCGAAGAAGCTGCCCAGCCCGCTGCCGCGCAACGTGGGGAAAGCCATCCGCTTCAGGTCATCACGCGTGGGCGCCAGCTGGCGGAACCCGATTCGGCGGGCGACCGCCTGCCGCTCCGGGTCGCGGACGTTGCCGATCACCTCGGCCACGCCAAAAAGGCCCATCGCCAGCGCCACGAGGTTCACGCCGTCGAGCAGCTCGGTCTGCCCGAACGTGTAGCGCATGGCTCCCGAGTTCACGTCGGTGCCGATGCAGCCCAGAAGCATGCCGAGGACGATCATGGCGAATCCCTTGGCCGGCTTGGCGCTGCCGATGGTCGACGCCGCGACCAGCCCGAGCACCATCATGGCGGCATAGTCCGCCGCACCGAACGCCACGGCGATGCGCGACAGCCACCCGGCGAGCATCACCAGCACCACGATGCCGATGATCGAGCCGGCGAAGGACGACACCATTGCGGCGAACAGCGCGGGCCCCGCGCGGCCTTCGCGCGCCATCGGATAGCCGTCCAGCGCCGTGACTGCGGATTGGGGCGTGCCCGGCAGCCGCATCAGGATCGACGCGACTGCGCCGCCATACTGCGCGCCGTAATAGACCCCCGCCAACATGATGAGCGCGGCCTCGGCCGAGATGTAGTAGGTGATCGGCAGCAGCAGCGAAATCGCCGCCATCGCCCCGATCCCCGGCAGAACGCCGACGAAGGTCCCCAAAAGAACGCCCAGCAGGCAGTAGATCAGCACGCCCGGCTGCAAGGCAAAGCTCAGCCCGGTCAGAAGTCCTTCCCAGGTTCCCATGCTCTCAGAGCCCGCGGGGCCAGAGAGGCAGCGACATGTTCAGCCCCGCGCGGAACACCAGCAGGGTCAGCACTGTCACAATAGCCGCTAGGCAGAGCCGCCATGCCCAGCCGCGATGCGGCGCCGGCAGGGACGCGACCAGCACGCCGGCGAAGGACGCGAGCACCAGCCCGAGCGGCCGCAACCCCAGCCCGAAGACAAGGATCGCGGCCAGCACGGCGAGGGCAGCCCAAGGCTCGAAGGACATCGCGGCGCCCGCCCGGCGCAGGCCGGGCACCGCCACGATCAGCCCGAAAGCCGTCAGCATGAGGCCAAGCGCCACGGGAAAGGCGCCGGGGCCCATCTGCCTGAGCGAGCCCAGGTCGTAATGGACCCAGGCCCAACCCGTCGCCGCGACACCGATCGAGGCGAGCGCAAAGCCACCAAAGATGTCGGCCCAGTCCCGCCGCATCGTCGCGTTACTGCGCCTCGATGCGGTCGATCACGCCACCCCACATCTCGGTATCGGCGGCGATGCGATCTTCCATCTCCTGCGCCGTGCCGGGGGCCGCCTGCCAGCCGATGGCCAGAAGCTGCTCCTGTACCGACGGCTCGGCGAGGATCTCGTTGATCTCGGTGTTCAGGCGCTCGAGCACGGCGGGATCGGTGCCCGCGGGGGCGATGAACCCGTTCCAGAGCTCGGCCCGGAAATCCTGGGGCATGCCCGCCTGACCGGCGATCACGGGAACATCGGGCGCCTGGGCAAACGGTTCGGACGAGGTGATCCCGAGCATCCGCATGTTGCCGCCCTCGACATGGGGCATCGCGGCCGAAGGCGCCATGAAGCCCGCATCGATCTCGCCGCCCATGATCGAGGTCGTGACCTCGGCATAGCTGGTGAAGGGAATGTGCAGCATGTCGACGCCCGCCTCGTCGGCGAAAAGCTCCGCCGTCAGGTGCGAGCCGGAACCCTGACCGACGGAGCCGTAGGCGATGGCGTCGGCCTCGGCGCCGGCGGCCTCGACGAACGCTTCCAGGTCCTCGATGCCGGACTCGGTCGAGACGGCAAGCACCAGGGGCGAGGTGGCGATCAGCGTGACAGGCTCGATGTCCTCCTCGACGTCGAAGCCGGTGTCGCCCATCATCCGCGACGCCGTGGTGAGCGGCCCGTTGATCGTCGTGCCGAAGGTCAGATCATCCTCGCCGGTATTGGCCAGCATCTGCTGGATACCGATCACGCCACCCGCCCCAGGACGGTTCTCGATCACGATGGGCTGGCCCAGACGCTCGGCCAGCGGGTCGGTGATGATGCGGGCCAGCGTGTCGGGCGACGAGCCCGCGGGGAAGCCGACATAGACGTGGAGCGGGCCGGAGGGCCAGCTGTCCTGGGCGAAGGCGGGCGCGGCAACAAGAGCCAGCGCACAGCCGAGCGCGGCGCGGCCTGTGATGCGGTTGGTCATGGGCAGTGTCTCCTCCTTTTATCCGAGCAACGAACACTACTTCCGGGCATAGGGCAATGGCTGCAAAGTTCCGCTGGGCAGCGCCTGAGAGCCCGGTTACCCGCCCGGGTCCGGGTGGCGAGACCGGCCTTGCCTCGATTGCGCGTCACGGGATCATCCGCGATGCGCCGGCAATGCGGGCGAGATGGCGTTGGCCGTATCCTGAAGGCGGGGAATTATCTCGGCCTCGACCTGCTCGTAGGTCCAGGTATGCGCCGAGACCGAGCATTGCACGGCTGCGACGGCGCGCCCGCCCGGCCCGGCGATGGGACAGGCCACGCCGATTTCCGACAGGATCATCTGCCCCGACGAGATGGCGTAACCCTTGGCGACCGCCTCCTCTATGCTTCGGCGGATCACGTCGCGGTCCATCGTGGTACGCGTGGTGAATTTCTTCAGCGGCCAGGTCCGTATCGCCTCTTCACGCTCCTCCGCCGGAAAGGTGGCGATCATCGCGCGCCCGGCAGAGGTGGACAGCGCGGGCAGCCGGCGGCCGATGACGGTGGCCGCGAAGTAGGTGCGCTGGCAGGGCAAGCGGCTGACATATATGATGTGGTCGCCCGACAACTCGGCGAGATTCACCGTCTCGCCGAGGGACTGGGACAGGTCGATCAGCTTCGGGATCGCCTGCCCTACCAACTGGTCGGACCAGTAGTAGGCATATGCCAGCTCCAGCCACGCATGCGACGGCCGGAACCGTCGCGTGACCGGGTTCTTGTCGAGCATGCCCTCGACATGCAGCGTGTTGGCCAGCCGCTGGACCGCGCTCTTGTCCAGCCCGGTGCGCTCAGTCAGTTCGACCAGCGACAGCTCGGTATGGCTTTCGTCGAAGGCCCGCAGCAGCCGAAGCCCCTTCGCCAGCGAGCCGACGTACAACGTATTCTGCTTCTTTTCCAAGCGATTGCTCCGCCGTTTCCCGAACCCGTGAATCTAGCCTTGACGACCGCGGTGAACAGAGACTTTACTAACCATATAGCAATATCAAGAATTAAATAGTGATACTTGCTTCGGCAAAACGCTGCGGGCCTCGGTCCGCAAGACCAGGGAGCTGACAATGAAAATGACGGTCCTCAAATCGACCATCGCGGGCATGGCCCTTGTCGCGGCAACGGGCGCAGCCTGGGCCGACAAGGCCAACGACACGCTGCGTGTCGCCTTCACCAAGGAGCTGGAGAACGTCGACAGCTACTTCAACTCGTCGCGCGAAGGCGTGGTCTTGCAGCGCGCCATCTGGGACGGGCTGATCTACCGCGACCCGGTCACCAACGAGTATCACGGCAACCTCGCGACCGACTGGGAGTGGATCGACGACACCACGATCGAGTTCAAGCTGCGCGAGGGCGTGAAATTCCACGACGGGTCGGACTTCACCGCCGACGACGTGGTCTACACCGTCAACTTCGTCGCGGACGAGGCCAGCGGCGTGAAGACGCAGCGCAACGTCAACTGGATGAAGTCGGCCGAGAAGATCGACGACTACACCGTGCGGATCAACCTGAAGGCCAAGTTCCCGGCCGCCATCGAATTCCTGTCCGGCCCCGTGTCGATCTATCCAAGCGACTACTACGCCGAGGCCGGCCCCGAGGGCATGGGCCTGAAACCCGTGGGCACCGGCCCCTACAAGGCGGTCGACGTGACGCCGGGCCAGCATTTCGTGCTGGAAAAATACGATGACTACCACGACAGCCCCAAGGGCCAGCCGTCGATCGAGCACGTCGACATCCGTACCATTCCCGACGTGAACACCCAGATGGCCGAACTTTTCAGCGGCACACTCGACCTCATCTGGCAGGTGCCGGCGGACCAGGCCGAGAAGCTGGCGCAGATGGACCAGTTCACCGTGTCGAACGAATCCACGATGCGCGTCGGCTACCTGGCGATGGACGCATCGGGCCGGTCGGGCGAGACCCCCTTTACCGATGTCCGCGTACGCCGCGCCGTGAACCACGCGATCAACCGGCAGGAGCTGGTCGACGCGCTGCTGCAGGGCCAGTCGCAGGTTATCTCGACGCCGTGCTTCCCCAGCCAGTTCGGCTGTGACAGCGACGCCGCAGTGTCGTACGACTACGACCCCGAAAAGGCCAAGGAGCTGCTGGCCGAGGCGGGCTATCCCGACGGCTTCACCACCGACTTCTACGCCTACCGCGACCGCGCCTATGCCGAGGCGATCGCCAGCTACCTTAACGCGGTCGGCATCGACACCAACTTCAAGATGCTCCAGTACTCGGCCCTGCGCGAGCTGAACATGAAGGGCGAGACGCCGATCTCGTTCCAGACCTGGGGCAGCTACTCTGTCAACGACGCGTCGGCCATGATCAGCCAGTTCTTCAAGCACGGCTCGCTGGACGACGCGCGCGACGACCAGACGCTCGAGTATCTGAACATCGCCGACAGCGCGACCGACCCCGAGGTCCGCAAGGAGAACTACTCGAAGGCGATCGAGCGGATCACCGAGCAAGCCTTCTGGGCGCCGATGTTCTCGTACAACACCAACTACGTCTCGACGAAAGAGGTTGAATATACCCCGACGGCGGACGAGGTGCTGCGCTTCACCACGATGTCCTGGAACTGAGCTTCACAAGGCGGGGGTGCCAAGCGTCCCCGCCTATTGGCTGATCCGTTAATTCCCACCCAGGCCCGCCGCCGCGCGTTTCCGACGCGCGGCGCAGATCCAAGGTGAACCCCCGTGCTTCAATTCATTCTCAAACGCCTCGGGCTTGCCGTTCTGGTGGCCTTCACGGTGTCCTTCATCAGCTTCAGCCTGCTGTTCCTGTCGGGCGACCCCGCCGCCGCGCTCGCCGGCGAGACCGCCAGCGGCGAGGACATCGAGGCGGTGCGCCGCCTTTACGGGTTCGACCGCCCGATGCTGGTGCAATACGCCGAATGGCTGACCGCCGCGCTGCGCGGGGATTTCGGCGAAAGCTACTATTTCCGCCTGCCGGTCTCGTCGCTCATCGCCGAGCGGCTGAGCGTGACGATGACCCTGGGCGTCTGCGGCATCACCTTCGCGCTGCTGACGGCGGTGCCGCTGGGGGTTGTCGCGGCGATCCGTCCCAACTCGCTGGTCGACCGGATCGCGCTGTTCGTCTCGGTCGCCGGGCAGGCCATGCCCAGCTTCTGGTTCGGCCTGATCCTGATCGTGGTCTTCGCCATCCAGCTTGGCTGGCTGCCGCCCTCGGGAACCGCATCGTGGGAGCATTTCATCATGCCGACGATCGTGCTGGGCTACTACGCGATGCCCGCGATCATGCGCCTGACCCGCGCGGGGATGCTGGACGTGCTGTCGTCCGACTACATTCGCACTGCGCGCGCCAAGGGCGCCAACGAACGCCGCGTGCTGTTCCGCCACGCCCTGCGCAACGCGATCATCCCCGTCGTCAGCCTTGCGGCCGTGCAGATGGGCTTCATGCTGGGCGGGTCGATCGTGGTCGAGTCGATCTTCGCCCTGCACGGGGCGGGCTACCTCGCGTGGGAGAGCATCGCGCGCAACGATCTGCCCACCGTGCAGGCGCTGATCCTGATCTTCTCGATGTTCTACATCGTCTTCACCTTTCTGGCCGATGTGCTGAACGCCTGGCTGGATCCCCGCATGAGGACCGGCTGACATGGCTGACGTGACATCCCATGACCGCCTGCTGGACGAGATCACCGGCCCCACCCCCGGCCAGATGCTGCGCAAGCGGGTATTCGGGCACCAGGGCCTGCTGATCGGGCTGGCCGTCGTCGTCCTGCTGACGCTGGTGGCGATCTTCGCGCCCCTGCTGGCGCCGCACGATCCCTACGCCCAAAGCCTGATGACCCGGATGGAGCCGCCGGTCTTCATGGGCGGCACGTGGGAGCATCCTTTGGGTACCGACCACCTGGGCCGGGACTACCTGTCGCGACTGATCTACGGCGCGCGCGTCTCGCTTCTGATCGGCGCGGTGGCTGCGCTGATCTCGGGCCTTATCGGCACAGCGATGGGCGTGGCGGCGGGCTATTTCGGCGGCAAGGTCGACGCGGTCGTGACCTTCCTGATCAACGTGCGGCTGGCGATGCCGGTCGTGCTGGTCGCGCTGGCGGTCGTGGCGATCCTCGGTGGCTCGCTCGAGGTGGTGATCGTGGTTCTGGGCCTGCTGCTGTGGGACCGCTTCGCCGTGGTTATGCGCGCCTCGACCATGCAGGTGCGCCGGCGCGAATACGTGGCCGCCGCGCAGGTGATCGGGGCATCGACGCCGCGCATCCTGCTGTCCGAGATCATGCCCAACATCGCCAACAACCTGATCGTGGTGGTCACGCTGGAAATGGCCCATGCCATTCTGCTGGAGGCCGCGCTGTCCTTCCTCGGGCTGGGCGTGCAGCCGCCGACGCCCAGCTGGGGCCTGATGGTATCCGAGGGCAAGAACATGATGCTGTTCGAACCCTGGCTGGTGCTGATCCCCGGCGCCGTGCTGTTCGTGCTGGTTCTGGCGATCAACCTGATGGGCGACGGCCTGCGCGACGTCACCGCCCCCGAAAACCGGAGCTGACCGATGAGCGAACCTCTTCTGGACGTCCGCAACCTGACGCTGGACATCCCCACCGGCAGCGGCACCCTGCACGCGGTACGCGGCATCGACTTCGACCTCAAGCGCGGCGAGACGCTGTGCATCGTCGGCGAAAGCGGGTCGGGCAAGTCGCTGACCTCGCTGGCACTGATGGGCCTGCTGGGCAAGGGCATCAAGCGCAGCGCCGACCGCATGACCTTCGACGGGACCGAGCTGACCACCGCCAGCACCCGGCGGATGCGCGCGCTGCGGGGCGACCGGATGGCGATGATCTTCCAGGAGCCGATGACCTCGCTCAACCCGGCTTACACGATCGGCGATCAACTGGTCGAGGCGCTGCTGCTGCACCGCAAGGTCTCGCGCCAGGCGGCCCGCGCCCGGGCGGTCGAGCTGCTCGAAAAGGTCGGCATCACCGCCGCCGAAAGCCGGTTGTCGCAGTATCCGCACCAGCTCTCGGGCGGGTTGCGCCAGCGGGTGATGATCGCGATGGCGCTGATGTGCGAGCCCGAACTTATCATCGCGGACGAGCCGACGACCGCGCTGGACGTGACCATCCAGGCCCAGATCCTGCGGCTGCTCTACGATCTCGGCCGCGAGATGAACATGGCGATGATCCTGATCACGCACGATCTGGGCGTCGTGGCGCGGGTCGCTGACAAGGTGGCCGTGATGTACGCGGGCGAGCTGGTCGAGACCGGCCCCGTGGGCGACATCTTCAACGCGCCGTCGCACCCCTACACGCGCGGCTTGCTGCGCTGCATCCCGCTGCCCGGCAAGACCGCGCGCGGCAGCCAGCTGGGCACCATCCCGGGCATCGTCCCGTCGCTGGTGGGCGAGGTCGAGGGCTGCGTGTTCCGCACCCGCTGCCCCCATGCGGTGATGGAATGCCGCGGCGCGATCCCCAAACGGCAGGATGGCGAGCACGCCTTCCGCTGCATTTTCCCGGACGGCAAGCGCCACTCCGAGAAGGAGCTGACCGCATGAAGGACACCGTGACGCAAAGCCCGGTTCTGGAACTGTCCGGCGTCTCCAAGACCTACCGCGTCAAGCAGGGCCTGTTCGGCGCGGTCAAACCGCTGACGGCCGTCAACGACGTGTCGCTGCAACTGGGCCGGGGCGAGGTTCTGGGCCTCGTGGGCGAATCCGGCTGTGGCAAGTCCACGCTGGCCAAGATCCTGCTGGGGCTGGAAAAGCCTACCGCCGGGCAGGTGCTGGTGGATGGCGAGGATATCTCGGCCCAGGGACGACTGGCGCTGGCGCGGCGCATCCAGCCGATCTTTCAGGACCCGTATTCGTCGCTCAACCCGCGCAAGAGCATCTACGACGTCATCTCGTTGCCGCTGCGCGTGCACGGCATCGGGGACGAAGACGACCGCAAGCGCAAGGTGCGCGAGATGCTGGACGTGGTGGGCCTGCCCGCGCGGGTGATGAACACCTATCCCAGCCAGATGTCGGGCGGCCAGCGGCAGCGCGTTGCCATTGCCCGTGCCTTGATCATGAAGCCCGAGGTGGTGATCTGCGACGAGCCGACCTCGGCGCTGGACGTGTCGGTGCAAAGCCAGATCCTGAACCTGCTGGGCGACCTGCGGCGCGAATTCGGCCTGACCTACCTGTTCATCAGCCACGACCTGGCGGTGGTCGAGCATCTCGCGACACGCGTCGCGGTCATGTACCTGGGCCGGATCGTCGAGGAGAACACCGTGGCCGGCCTGTTCGACGCGCCGCGCCACCCCTACACGCAGGCGCTTCTGAAATCGGTGCTGACGCCGGAACCGGGCATGGGCGTGCCCGACACCCAGCTTGGCATGGCCTATCCGAACCCGATCGCGCCGCCGCCGGGCTGCCATTTCCACCCCCGCTGCCCGCGCGCGACCGAGTTCTGCAAGACCGACGCGCCGCGGCAGGTCGAGCTTCCCGCCGGTCACGTCGCCTGCCACCTGCACGACCCCAAGACCCCGATGTACGAGCAAGGATGACCGCATGTCCCTGAACCTGTCGCGCAGCATGCAGATCCGCAAGACCGTGATCGAGACCGAGCACGGCGTCGTCGCGGCACAGCATCGCCTTGCCGCCGTCGCCGGGGCCGAGGTTCTGGCCGCGGGCGGCGACGCGGTCGATGCCGCCGTGGCCACGTCCTTCGTCATCGGCGTGCTCGAGCCGTGGATGAGCGGCCCCGCCGGCGGCGGCGCCACGATGCTGTGGCGGGCCGACAAAGGCCGGGCGCTGGCGCTGAATCACGGGATGCGCGCGCCCGCCGCACTGGACCCGGCGGATTACCCGCTCAGCGGGCAGGGCGCCGCCAGCGACCTGTTCCCGTGGGAGCATGTGGTGGACGACCGCAACGTGCAGGGCGCCACCGCCATCGCGGTGCCGGGCGTCGTCGACGGGCTGGGGCAGGCGCACGCGCGCTTTGGCCGGATGCCATGGGCCGAGCTTCTGTCGCCAGCGATCGACCACGCGAAGCGCGGCATGCTGGTGGACTGGTTCGCCTCGCTGGTCATCGCGTCCTGCACCCGCCAACTGGCCGACGATTCCGACGCGGCCGCGCTGTTCCTCGAAGACGGGCAATGGCCCATGATCAGCGGCTGGACCGCGCTGGCCGACAAGCGGCTGGACCAGTCGCGCATGGCCGACAGCCTCGACCAGATCGCGCGGCACGGCGCGCGCACGCTGTACGACGGCGATCTCGGCGCCGCGATGGCCGCCGACGTGCAGGCCAAGGGCGGGAGCCTCTCCGTGGACGACCTGCGCGCCTACCGCGCCGAGTTCCACGATCCGCTGGCCTTCGACTACCGCGACGTGCGCTTCCACGTCGTTCCCGGCCTCACCGCGGGGCCGACCTTCCGCGATGCCTTCGCCGGGCTGGAGACCGTCTCGATGGGCGATGCCCCCGGACCCGACAGCTACGCCGCGATGGCCGATGCGCTCAAGACCGCCTATGCCCGCAGGCTCGAAGGCATGGGCGATACCGGCGAAAGCCCGCAAGCGCCCGGCTGCACCACGCATTTCTCGGTCGTGGACCGGCAGGGCAACATGGTCGCCCAGACCCAGACGCTGCTGTCGATCTTCGGCTCGCGCGTCGTGTCGCCCTCGACCGGGTTCCTGATGAACAACGGGATCATGTGGTTCGATCCGGTGCAGGGGCGGCCGAACTCGCTGGGGCCGGGAAAGCGGTGCCTGATGAACGTCTGCCCGGTGATCGGCGAACAGGGCGACCGGCGCTTTGCCTTCGGCGCCTCGGGCGGGCGCAAGATCCTGGGCGCGGTGGCGCAGCTTTCGTCCTTCGTGACCGATTTCGGCATGGACCTCGACCGCGCCTTCCACCAGCCGCGCATCGACGTGTCCGGCGACACCCTGATCGCCGACGACAGCCTGTCCACGGACGTGCTGGACCGCCTGCGCCAGAACCAGCCGGTGGCCGAAACGCGGCGCACGATCTTCCCCTATGCCTTCGCCTGCCCGGCGGGTGTGATGCGGCGCGGCAACCGGAACTCGGGCTGCACCGAAATCATGTCGCCCTGGGGCGACGCCATTTCCGAAGACATGACGAAGGAACGCTGACAGCATGAGCCGCGACACCGCGATCGACACGATCACCGCCTATTTCGACACCGGCCGCTTCCAGTCGGACCTCTCGGGCCTCGTCGCCTTCGAATCCGAAAGCCAGGACCCGGACCAGGCGCCCGAGCTGATGCGCTACCTGACCGAGGCGATGGAGCCGCGGCTGAAGGCGATGGGCTTCACCTGCTCGATCCACGCCAACCCCGACCCGCGCGGCGGCCCCCTGCTGATCGGCGAACGGCACGAGGGCGACGACCTGCCGACCATGCTGACCTACGGCCATGGCGACGTGATCCGCGCCCAGACCGACCAGTGGCGCGAAGGGCTGCACCCGTTCCGGCTGGTCGAGGAGGGCGATCGCCTCTACGGCCGAGGCACGGCAGACAACAAGGGCCAGCACCTGATCAACATCGCAGCCCTCGAGGCGGTTCTGGAGACGCGCGGCGCGCTGGGCTTCAACTGCCGCATCGTGATCGAGATGAGCGAGGAGACGGGCTCGGCCGGCCTGCGCGAGTTCTTCACCGAGCATCGCGACCGGCTGACCGCGGACGTGCTGATCGCCTCGGACGGCCCGCGCCTGCAGCCCGACACCCCGACGATGTTCATGGGCTCGCGCGGGGGGATGTCCTTCGACCTGATCCTGGACCTGCGCGACGGCGCGCACCACTCGGGCAACTGGGGCGGTCTGCTGGCCGATCCGGCGATGATCCTGGCGCAGGCGCTGGCGACGATCACCGACAGGCGCGGCCAGATCCGCATCCCCGAATGGCGCCCCGACAGCCTGACGCCGACGGTGTGCGCCGCACTCGACGGCCTGCCCATCGACAGTGCCGACGGCCCCGCGATCGACACCGACTGGGGCGAAGAGGACCTGACCCCGGTCGAACGCGCCTATGGCTGGAACAGCTTCGCCGTCCTCGCCATGAAAAGCGGCGTGCCCGAGGCGCCGGTGAACGCCATTTCCGCCCATGCCCGCGCCACCTGTCAGCTGCGCTACGTCGTCGGCACCGACCCCGAGGACATCCTGCCCGCGCTGCGCCGCCACCTCGACGCGCACGGGTTCGAGGCGGTGCGGATCGAACCGCACGACCGCGGTTTCTTCCGCGCCACGCGGCTGGACCCGGATCACCCGTGGGTCGCCTTCGTGGCCGACAGCCTGACGCGCAGCGCCGGGCGGGCGCCGCACATCCTGCCCAACCTGGCAGGATCGCTGCCCAACGACAGCTTCGCCGACATCCTCGGCCTGCCCACGGTCTGGGTGCCGCATTCCTATCGCGGATGCTCGCAGCACGCGCCGAACGAACATGTGCTAAAGCCGGTCTGCCGCGATGCCTTGCAGATCATGGCCGGGTTGTTCTGGGATATGGGCGAGGGTCGCACGCCCTGACGCCCCGCGCCTGCCAACCTGCGTGCATGTCCGGCGTGGCCCAGTTCCAATAGGCAATCGAAGGCGGCAGCCCAAGTCTCGTTCCTGGCGTCGAGAACAGGCGCGGAGAGGGTCAAGCGGATCGCCTCTTTGCCGCCGCGCCCGATGTTGGTGTCTTTGCACAACGATTGACCCGTTGCCACAAGATGCCTATGCCCATGCTGCGTCGCAGCAAACGGTACGACCAATGGTGGACAAGCCACACGGCAAGCGTGTCAATCTCGCCCTTCAGGGCGGCGGATCGCATGGCGCGCTCACCTGGGGCGTGCTCGACCGCCTGCTGGAAGAGGACCGCTTGTCGATTGCCGACATCAGCGGCACCAGCGCGGGGGCGATGAATGCCGTGGTCCTGGCCGACGGCTACGAGCGGGGCGGACGCGAGGGCGCGCGCGCAGCCCTGCGCAATTTCTGGAAGGCTGTCAGCGATGCTGCGCAGTTCTCGCCGATCCAGCGCAGCCCGTGGGATCGCGCAGCCGGGAACTTCAGCCTGGACCTTTCGCCCGGCTATTTGCTGGCGGAAGGGATCACCCGGCTGTTCTCGCCCTACGAACTCAATCCGCTGGGGGTGGACCCGCTGCGGATGATCCTCGACCGGCAGGTCGATTTCACCAACGTGAACCGGTGCCGGGACATCGCCGTGCACGTCACCGCGACCCATGTGCGAACAGGTCGAGCGAAGATATTCTCCCGAGGGGCGGTCACGGCGGATGCGGTCATGGCATCGGCCTGCCTGCCGCAGATCAGCCGGGCGGTCGAAATCGACGGCGAAGATTATTGGGATGGCGGCTACAGCGGCAATCCGGCCCTGATGCCGCTTGTCACGAGCGAGGCCAGCCCCGACATCGTGATCGTCCAGATCAACCCGGTGGTGCGCCACGAGACCCCGCGCAGCGCCCGGGAGATCATCAACCGCGTCAACGAGATCAGCTTCAATACCGCGCTGATCAAGGAAATGCGCGCGATCCACTTGATGCAGCAGATGATCGACGGCAAGGGACTCGACATAGGGCCGGCCGGTCGAACTTACCTTCACCTGATCCATGCCGATGCCGAGGTCCAGGATCTGTCGGCCTCGAGCAAGTTGAACGCCGAATGGAACTATCTCAGCCTGTTGTTCGAGCGCGGGCGTGGCTGGGCCGAGGCTTGGCTGAACGTGAACTTCGATGCGCTCGGCACCCGCTCGTCACTGGATCTGGATGCGTGGTTTTCCGATCCCGGCATCTCTCCGCAAGCGAAAACCTGAAGCCCGGAAAATCCGCCAGACGCGGCCGCGATCAACGGGCCGCTTTGGTGCAGCGAGACCACCGCTTGCAATCGAGGCCGCCAACGCCATAACCGGAAGCCTTTGATCCTCTGGAAGCACATGCCATGACCCACCGCCTGACAGCCAGCCTCGAGACCTGCGCATGGGGCTATTTCGATGCGGCCTTGCCGCCGGCCCTCGAGATTACCAGCGCCGATACCGTGACGATCGATACGGTTTCGGGCGCTATTGCGCAGCTGCCACCTGCGGATGCGGGCTTTCATGTCCCGGACGAAAATTCACGAAATCCACGCCCGCGCAGAGCGGATGCTTCCGGGGCATATCCTGACAGGACCGGTGGCAATCCGCGGGGCGCTGCCGGGCATGGTCTTGCAGGTCGACATCCTCGATGTCGCGCTGCGGCAGGACTGGGGGTGGAACATCATCCGTCCGCTGGCCGGTGCTCTGCCCGAGGATTTCGATACCGGACGCACGACGATCATCCCGCTCGACACCAATGCGATGACCGCGCGCCTGTCCTGGGGGCTGACGCTGCCTCTGGCACCATTCTTTGGGGTCATGGGGGTCGCTCCGCCACCGGGTTGGGGGCGGGTCTCGACGATCCAGCCCCGCGCCCACGGCGGCAACCTCGACAACAAGATGCTTGGTCCCGGCGCAACGCTGTATCTGCCGGTCTTCGCCGAAGGCGCACTGTTTTCGGCCGGAGACGGCCACGCGGCGCAGGGCGACGGCGAGGTCTGCGTGACCGCGATCGAAACCGCCCTGACCGGCACGTTCCGTCTGACCGCGCGGGACGACATGACGTTGGCTGCGCCACGTGCCGAAACGCAGGATCACCTGATTACGATGGGCCTTCACGAAAGCCTCGACCGCGCCGCGGAGCGGGCCGTGCGCGACATGATCGACTGGATCGCCGAGCGCCGCGGACTGAGCCGCGAGGACGCCTACATGCTGTGCTCGCTTGCCGCCGACCTGCGCATTACGCAATGCGTCAACGGCACCAAGGGCGTGCACATGGTGCTGAACAAGGCTCTGCTGGACCGCTGAAAGACGAGGAAGCGAAAAATGACGGTGAAGACGGCGATCATCGGTCTGGGGATCATGGGCAGGCGCATGTTGGAGCACATGGTCCGGCACGACGACTTCTCCCCGGTCACACTCTGGGACCCTGATCCGGATGCCTGTGCGGCCGCCCGGGCCATCGCCCCGGACGCCGTTCTGACCCCAAGCGCCGAGGCCGCGATGGATGCCGCGGATCTCGTTTACCTGGCCTGCCCGCCCGGACCGCGGCGGGCCTACACGCTTGCCGCTGCGGCGGCCGGGCAGGCCGTCTTCCTGGAAAAGCCGCTTGGCGTGGATCTCGACGCGAGCGAGGATCTCGTCGCACGTCTCGAAGCCTCGGGCGTCCCGGCTGCGGTGAACTTCGTGCAGGCCTCTGGCGACGCGCTGGCGGACGTCTCGGCCGCCGCCGAATCCGGCGCGATGGGCGATCTTGTAGGAGCCGAGATCATCCTGACCTACGGCGCTTGGCCGCGCGCATGGCAGCAGGCGGCGGACTGGCTGCGCTATCGCGACGAAGGTGGAATGACACGAGAGGTCGTCTCGCACTTCCTGTTCTTCACCGAACGTGTGCTGGGCCCACTTACCGTGGAATGGGCCCGCCCTTCGTACCCATCCGACCCGGCCTTGAGCGAAACGCAGATGGCGGCACGTCTTCTGACAGCGGATGGCCGTCCGGTGACCGTTCTTGCGAGCGTGGGCGGTGCACTTCCGGACCGGCAGGAACTGACAATCAAGGGAACGCGGACAAGCCGACGGATCACCGATTTCTACATCGACGCCGTTTCGGACGGAGGCGCATTCTCCGAGATCCGCCCACGCCCTGAAGACCCCCGGGCGACCAGCCTGAAAGCACAGCTGGACGAGTTGCAGCTTTGCATCGCCGGCCAGCCTCACCGGCTGGCATCCCCACGGGAAGCGCTCCGGGTGCAGCAACTGGTTGAGGCCATGTTGCGTGGAATGGGCTGAAAGGATGCATGTGAACGGGGTGCTTCGGCCTAGTGCGCACGGCGGATACGCAGCCCAGGTTTTTCAAAGCTCGGAAGCCAACCTCTGATCAGGCGGCGGCCGCGGATGGTCAGGCCGGCAACCCGACCCTGAAGGCAGGGCACCTCCGATGCCAGAAGCAGCAGGCCAAGCGGGAGCATCCACATGCTGGGGAGAGGCCGCGACACCGCCGGGCTCTTCTGCCCTCCGGCACCACAAGATGATCGATTGTTCCGCCACCATGCGCCCACCAACGACCACTGGAAATCTTTGACGGCTGCGCCTGCAGCGAAGGCGGCGCTTGCCGGTCGATGCGCGCCGTAAAACGTTCCAGAAGAGCATCACCCCAAGCTCAACAAACTCGCAAGGACATCTGAGCGGCGAACAATACCGACGATGCGGCCACCGTCTCGCACCGGAAATGCGCGGTGCCGGTGGTGCAGGAACATCTCCGCGACCTTGATCAACTCGTCCCGCATGTCGACGAGAACGACCTCTCGCGTCATGTGATCCGCGACGCTGCCCGTCCATTCGCGGTAATAGCTCGCATGGAGCGCGGGGCGGAAGCAGTCCTTCTGGCTGAGGATGCCGGCCAGGACTCCGTCCTCGCCCAGAACCGGAGCCGCAGAGGCGCGCGCCTCGACCAGAAGGGCGGCGGCGCGGCGGATCGGGGTCGTCGGCGCAAGCGTGGGAAAGTCCTCACGCATGATCGACAGGATTCGCATCGCGCTCATCGCGGCACTTCTTCTTCGGTTTCCCGGCGCAGCGGGCAGTCCGCGCAGCGCCCCTCGGGCAGGCAGGCTGCCGCGCTGCAACTGGTGAGGGCCGGCCCCCGGCCGAGGATCAGGCCGAGGCCGAGGCCCAATGCGGCGAGGGTGACGATCGCGACGGCGAAGATCAACTCTGTCATCCCGCTATCCTCTCCATGTCAGCACGTCGCCAAGGCCGCCCGTTGAGATGTGGTGCAGCGAGGAGTCGTCCTCGAACAGGAACAGCGCGGGGATGTCGCGGGCGCGGGCAAGCGCCGGGCCGCCAACGTCGCCGGCCGCGAAGAGGGCGGTGGCCCAGCCGTCGGCGGCCATCGCATCCGCCTGCAGGACCGAGACCGAGCGCAGGCGCCCTTCCACCGGGCCGGCGGTCGCGGGGTCGATGATGTGGCCCCAGATGCGCGGACCCAGCGCGAAGCTCTGCGCGCCCAGGCCGGATGTCGCCACGGACATGCCGGCGGGCAGGTGCAGGATGGCGGGCGTATGGTTTCCCGCGTGCGGGTGTTCCACCGCCACCTGCCAGTCTCGGCCGGAGGGATGCGGCCCCAGCGCGCGCAGCTCTCCCCCCAAGTCGAGCAGTAGAAAGTCGAGGCCGCTACCCCGTGTCAGTTCGGTGGCGCAGTCGAGCGCGCGACCCTTCGCGATCCCGCACAGATCCAGCGTCAGGTCCTGCCGTCGCTTGGCGATCCGCCCCGGGAACACGTCCAGCCCGCGCCAGCCGGGCGCGCCGCCGCGCTCGATCGGGCCGAACCCCCAGCGGGCGACGAGCGGACCGACCGTGGGGTCGAATGTGCCTTCGCTGTCGCCGGCGAGGGCCAGCGCCGCCTGTGCCACATGGACCAGTTCGGCGCCCCTCAACTCTGTCAGGGTACCGGCATTGAAGCGGCCGATGGTGCTGTCGGTGCGCCAGGGCGACATCTCGGCGTCGATGCCGGCGAAAAGGGCGTCGATCGCCGGTCGCAACGGCCTAAGGTCCGCCCCCGAAGGCCCCACGATCCGCCAGGTCGTGCCGAAGGCTTCGCCCGTCAGAGATTCGAGCGCGGCGGCGCGGGCCAAGGCGGGGCGGGTGAGCAAGGGACAGGCGAGCGTCGCCCCGAGCAGACCCAGAAAACCGCGGCGCGAGGCGAGGTGTCTTTTCATATCTCAGGCTCCGAAGTCGTCATAGTATATGGTGGAAGCCTCGACGCCCAGCCGCTCCAGCGTGGCGAGGACGGCCGAGATCATAACCGGCGGCCCGCAGAGGTAGTACTCGCAGTCTTCCGGGGCGGGGTGGCCGCTCATCTCTGCGCGCAGGATCTCGTGAATGAAGCCGATCGCACCGGTCCAGCGGTCGCCGGGGGCGGGGTCGGACAGCGCCGGCGTGAAACTGAAATTGGCGTGGGTTTCCGACAGGGTCGCGAATTCGTCGGCGTAGAACAGGTCGGCGGCGGTGCGTGCGCCGTAGAAGTAGCGGATGCGCCGGGCGGTGCCTCGGCCAAGCTCCTGATGGATCATCGCGCGCAGCGGTGCCATGCCGACGCCGCCGCCGATGAACACCATCTCGCGCTCGCCGGGCTGGACGTGGAAATCGCCGAACGGGCCGGAGGCCACGACCGTATCTCCGGGCTCCAGCGAGAACAGCCAGGACGAGACGAGGCCGGGCGGGACCTCGGCCTCGCGCCCGGCGGGCGGCACGGCGAGGCGGATGTTGAATACCGCATTGCCTGCATCCTCGGGCCGGCTGGCCAGCGAGTAGGCGCGCGTCACCTCGACCTCGGAGGCGACCTTCATGGAGTGCCAGCCGGCGATCTGCCAGGCGTCACGGAAGGCCTCGGGCAGGTCCAGCGACGCGAAGTCGAGGCGGTAGGGCGGCGCCGTGATCTGCATGAAGTCCCCGGCGCGGAAGGTCGAGGGACGGTCGCCTGGCAGCGTGAGCACGATTTCACGGATCAGGGGAGCCAGCATGCGCGTCGAGGCGACGGTGCAGGCAAAGCCCGCGCCCGCGCTCAGGATGCCCTCGGGGACGTGTACCTGACAATCGCCGCGCAGGCTGGTCTGGCAGGCAAGGCGGACCTGATCGCGCCGCTCCTTCGGGGACAGGACGCCGCGCTCGGTCGCCTGCGGCGCGCCGGCACCCTCGCCCAGCACGGTGACGCGGCACAGCCCGCAGGTCCCTTTGCCGCCGCAGGCCGCGGGAATGCGGATCTCGGCGTCGTGCAGGACGTCGAGCAGCTTCGCCCCGCGCCGGGCCGTCACGTGCAGCGCGCCGTTGACGTCGACATCGACCCCGCCGGAAGGCATCAGCCGCCGCCGGACTGCCAGAAGCCCGGTCGCAAGCCCCAGGACCAGCGCCACGATCACCAGGCTGCCCAGCACGATCTCCGTCATTGCGACAACGCCATCTGCGCGAACGAGGCGAAGCCGAGCGACATCAGGCCCGTCAGGATGAAGGCGATGCCGAGCCCCCGCAGGCCCGCCGGCAGGTCAGCATAGGACAGCCGCGTGCGGATCGCGCCCAGCATCACCACTGCGACGCCGAAGCCCAGCCCGCTGCCAAGGCCGAAGACCACGGATTCGGCCAAGTCGTAGGATCGGTCGACCATGAACAGGCTGCCGCCCAGGATTGCGCATTGCACGGTCAGCAATGGCAGGAAGGCTCCGAATGCGGCATGGATGGTGGGGAAAAACCGGTCGAGCACCATCTCCAGCAGCTGCACCGTCGCCGCGATCACCCCGATGAAGGCGATGAGCGACAGGTAGGACAGGTCGAGTTCCGGCATGCCGATCCAGGCCCAGGCGCCCGGTGCCAGCAGCCCCTGATAGATCAGCCAGTTCAGCGGCACCGTCACGCCCATGACGCCGGTCATCGCAACCCCCAGCCCCATGGCGCTTTCGGGCCGTTTCGACAGCGCAAGGAAGGTGCACAGCCCCAGGAACAGGGTCAGCGGCATGTTGTCGACGAATGCCGCCCCCAGGAAAAGTGCCCAGAGACCGGTCATTCGGCGGCCCTCGCCTGCGCGGGAGAGGCATGCTCGGGCGCCTCGGCCTGCTCGATGCGCCACGAGCGGATCGCCCAGACCAGCCCTCCCAGCAGGAAGAAGGCGGAAGGCGCCAGCAGCATCAGGCCCAGCGGGGTGAACCAGCCTCCCTCCGAGGCCAGCGGGAGGACCTGCTCGCCGAACAGGCTGCCCTGGCCGAACAGCTCTCGCGTCCCGCCGATGATGATCAGGATCAGCGAATAGCCCAGCCCGTTGCCGAAGGCGTCGACCGCCGCGGGAAGTGGCGCATGATGGCGAGCATAGGCCTCGGTCCGGCCGAGGACGAGGCAGTTGGTGGTGATCAGGCTGACATAGATCGACAGGGCGCGGCTGATCTCGGCGAAATAGGCCTGAAGGAACTGGTCGATGACGACCACCAGCGAGGCGATGATGACGATCTGCACGATCAGCCGGATCGAATCCGGGATGTGCCGGCGGATCAGGCTGATGAGCATGGCGGAAAGCGTCAGCACCACGGTCAGCGACACCGACATGGTGAGCGCGGTCGGCAGTGACGTGGTCACCGCAAGCGCCGAGCAGATGCCGAGGATCTGCAGCGTCACCGGGTTCTGCCGGATCAGCGGCTCGGTCAGGATGGCCCAAAAATCCGTACGGGGGGCCACGGCTCAGAACTCCCCGCGCTGGATGGCGCGGATCAGCGGGCCATAGCCTTCGGGGCCAAGCCAGAAGCGCACCATGTTGGTGAAGCCGCGCCCGGTGCGGGTGGCGCCGGTAATCCCGTCGACCTCGTAGGGGCTCGACGCCTCGCCGCGCGCCACCGAAAAGCGCATGTCGCCGTTCGGGCCGCGCAGTTCGGTGCCGGGGAAATCCGCCTGCCAGGCCGGTTCCTCGATCCGGCCCCCAAGGCCGGGCGTTTCGGAATGATTGGTGACGGCGACCCCCGCGATCGTGTTCATGTCGCCACGCAGCGCCATGATCGCGTCGATGCGCCCGCCATAGCCCTGCCCCGTCATCGGCAGCAGCACCAGCGAGATGTCCTCGCCTTCCCGCAGCAGGAAGATCTGCGCGAAATCAGGCCGCTGGCCCAGCCCGGCGATGTCCTCTCCGGGTTCGAGCGTGCTCCAGTTCGCGGCATCGGCCAGCGTAACGGGTAGCGTCTCGGCCGTGACATCCTCGGCCGCGCGCCCCGTTTCCAGGTTAACGACCACGGTGGACAGGGTGCCACCAGACTGCTCCAGCAGGTCGGCCATGCCCGGGATGCCGCGCACCAGCGTTTCGATCCGGGCCTGTTCCTCGGCCGCGCGGTTGGCCGTCTGGATCGGGCGCAGCAGGACCGTGGCGCCGCTGACCATCAACGCGCAGACGCTGGCGACGAGAAAGGCGATGACCAGCGTCTTGGTCCGGCTTTCGTTGGGCAGGGCCAACAGCCTGCGCCAGGGATTCCAGTCACTGCGCGCCATGACGCCTCCGTCTGCGTGCATACCAGAGAGCAAGTGCCATCTCGTCCAGCAGAGGCGCCGCAAGCGAGGTCAGAAGGGCGGCGGCCACCGCGTATTGCGCGGGCGCGGCTCCCTGCCAGCCCGCCGCGAACAGGGTCACGAACCCGGCGTAAAGGGCGCCGTTCAGCCAGCGCGCGAAATGGGTGGTGGCGCTGGTGACCGGATCGGCCACCAGCAGGACCAGCACGATCCCCGCGGCGGGCAGCGCGGCTTGGGACAGCAGGCCCAGCGCGAAGGTCACGGCAGCCACCAGCGCGGCGCCAGCGATGACACCACCGGGCAGCACGCCCGTCGCCAATCCGATCAGTGCGGCGGGTATCGCGGCCCAGGCCACGGGCGCCAGGAAGTCGGGCCACGGAAAGCCCGGAAAGCCGAAGCCCAGGAAGGACAGCGCCACGGTGGCCGGATGCACGACGTTCCGGCCCCAGCCGCCGAAGACCAGCTCTCCCATCACCGCGCCGAAGCTGATCCCGAGGACGAGGCGGAAGGTCCCCAGCCCTTCGGGCGCCAGCATCGCGATCGCCAGCGCGGTGATCGCCAGGGCGAGCGAGATCGCCTGCGCCCGTGCCAGCAGGAAGACGAGGTTCCAGAATCCCAGCACCAGCAGGGCAAGGCTCGACCGCTGCACCGCCGGGGCCCCGCCGAACCACAGCCAGAAGACCGCCAGCGGCAGATAAGCGGCCAGCAGCATCAGCACGACCGTCTCGCGCGTCCAGATCCCCTTCGTCACGCCGCGAACTCCGTCCGGATGCGGTCGAGCATTGCCCGCAGCAGGCCGGGCAGATGCGCGTCTCCGCCCAGAACGTAGTCGGCCAGCGCCACGTCCTCCTCCAGCAGGGACAGAAGACCCATCTTCATCGCGGTCTCGTCGTCGCCCGAGCCGAGAGCCCGGACGAAGGCCGCCGCGGGCAGCGTGTTGCCAAAGGCCTGGTCCAATGCCGCGTTCGGGATGACGGGCTTCGGCGTCCCGGACCGGGTCAGCGCGGCGATCAGCCAGTGCGGCTGCGCGCCCGCCGCCCGCCGCGGCAGGACCGTGACCTGGCGGTGGCGCGGCGCCAGCCAATGCGCCTCGTGGCCGTCCAGCGGCGACCCCGAAAGAAGAAGATGCGCCCCCGGCTGCGCGATCCGGTGGGCCAGCCCGCGCAGATCAGCCCCGGGCTGGGCGCGCAGCAGCCGCCCCTCGCGCAGCGCCTCGCCGCCGACGCGGACAAGGCGCGTCATCGGCAGGATGCCGGTCGCGAGCAGGTCACCCAGATGCGCGACATCCTCGGCATGGATGTCCCAGACCGGCCGGTCGAGCCCGGCGGGGCACAGCGCGTGAGCGCGCAGGCCGGCGGATCCCTGCGGATGGCGCGGTCCGCAATCCACCGTGCGCACGCGCCCGGCAAGTGCGGCGTCGAACAGCGGCGGGCCGGGCTGCTGGCAGACGAGGACGGGGCCGTCGGTCAGGCCGGCCAGCGCGTGCAGGCCGCGCCCGAACGCCTCTTCCCGCCCCGTCAGCGCCTGCCGCGGATCAGGGGCGAGCGGGGCCGTGTCCGTCGCCATGACAATGATCGCCGCCGGACGCTCGTCGGGTGCGGGCATCCCGCCGAAGGGCCGGCGCCCCAGCCAAGGCCAGAGGCCGGCGTTCTGCATCAGAAGCCGCAGCCCCGCCTCGGTATCCGCCCCGGACGTGTCGTGGCGAACCGGGTCGCCGCCCGGCTCGCGGAACAGCACGATCTCGGAAAGCCGATGGCCCTGAAGCAGATCGATCCGGGCGACACGGGCCGGCATCTGTGCGACAAAGCAGATTTCGGGCGCCGAGCGCAGTCGCGCGATCGGCGTTCCCTGCGCCACCAAAGCCCCCTGCTCGACCTCCATCGCCACGCGCGGCGCCTGGCCGGGCATGGCGCGCAGGCCGGCCTCTTCCGTGACGAAGTCGTCGCACTCCAGCGGACCGGAGGGCGGCGAGGCAAAGCGGGGCGCTAGGCCGGAGCGGAAGCTGAGATCGATCATTCCCGCCGATTAACACGCTTCCGCATTTGCCGATTTGACTCAGCGCAAATCGCAAGCCGGCATATTCTGGCAGCCTTGGCGCGACCCGCCCATCACCTGCGCCACCGGAGGCCGCGACATGCCCGATACAGCAAGATCCAAACGCTCGCTTCCAGCTGTCCTGCTCGGGTTTCTCCTATCCGTCGGTCTGGCATCGGGGCAGACGGTACTCGCCCAGGACGATCCCGCAGCGTCCGAGGGTTCGGAATCCCAGACCGGGGTTCCCTACGCCTTCCCGATGTCCGGCCCGTTCGATGCGGCCGGAGTCGAGATCGAGAACAGCCAGGAGATCGCCGACTGGTTCCGTTCCGCCCACGCGGACGCGGCGGCCGAGGCGTTCCGGCATTGGGACGAGGAGGAAGAGATCACCGCCGTCTGCGCAACCTGCCATTCCGGCGAAGGCTTCCGCGACTATCACGGGCTGGACGGCAGCGAAGCCGGCGTCGTGAACGGACCGATCAGCACCGGGGGCGTCGTCGATTGCGGCACCTGCCACGACGCAGGGCTGAACGACGTAACCGAGGTGGTGTTCCCCAGCGGTCTCCGGCATCCGGTGCAGGGGGTCGAGGCGTCGTGCATGACCTGCCACCAGGGGCGCACCTCGGGCACCCAAGTGTCCGAGGCCGTCGCCGGGCACGCCCTCGACACGCCGAACCCGGACCTGCGCTTCATCAACCCGCATTACGCGACCGCTGCGGCGACATGGTTGGGCGGCTATGCCGGATCCGGCTACCACTACGAGGGGCGGACCTATGCCGGGCGGTTCTTCCACGCGCCCCCTGTGGCCAGCTGCAATTCGTGCCACGACCCGCACACGCTCGAGGTCGCCTTCGAGCCGTGCCAGACCTGCCACCTGGCCGATTCGCCGCAGGCCATCCGCATAGCGCGGCAGAGCTATGACGGAAGCGGCGACACCACTAAGGGCATCCGGTCCGACATCGAGGCCAACGCCGCCACCCTGCTGGACATGGTGAAGGCCTATGCGACAGAGGTCGTGGGCGCGCCGATCATCTATGACGGCAGCCGCTATCCCTATTTCTTCGCGGACGCGAATGGCGATGGCGCAATCGACCAGACAGCGGACGGGCCCACCGCCTACGCCGCATGGACCCCGCGCAGCCTGCGCGCCGCATACAACTGGAAGCTGGTGACGGCGGATCCGGGGAATTATGCCCACAACCCGGTCTACATGCTGCAATTGCTCTACGATTCCATCGTGGATCTGGGCGAGCCGCTGGGCGTGGACGTCGAAGCCATGGGTCTGCGACGCTGATGCCGCTGCCCCGTCGGCACCCGCGACACGACATGGCCTGAGGAGCGGGCGGCTTTGGAACAGGAAAGCCTGCTGATCACGATCGGCCTGTTGTTTCTCGTCGGGCTGATCGCGGACCGGTTCGGCCACATGACGCGGTTGCCGCGGGTGACGATGCTACTGCTGCTGGGGCTGCTCATCGGCCAGTCGGGCCTCGACCTGCTGCCCGACCCCGCGCGGAGCGCGTTCGAGCCGCTCACCGCGGTCGCGCTCACCATGGTCGCCTTCCTGCTGGGCGGCGAGTTGACGCGCGAGAACATGACCCGGCATGGACGGGCCATCGTGGCGATCTCGCTGTCCATCGTCGTCGGGACAACGGTTATCGTCTGGGGTGGCCTGGTCCTGCTGGGGATGGATCCGGGACTGGCGCTGCTGCTGGGCGCGGCGGCGACGGCGACAGACCCTGCAGCCATCGCCGACGTCCTCCACCAGTCCGGCATCCGCAACAGGTTCACCGAGACCCTCAGCGGCATTGTCGCGGTCGATGATATCTGGGGGCTCGTGGTCTTCGCGCTCTGCCTCGCGGTGGTCCAGCTTTCGGGCGGCTGGCTGGAGCCGATCGTCGCCGCGGCGCATGACATCGGCGGTGCGCTCCTGCTGGGTGCCGTCATAGGCATTCCGGCGGCGTTTCTCACCGGCCGACTGGAACCGGGCGAGCCGCAGCAGACCGAAGCGATCGGCGTCGTCTTCCTGACGACCGGCCTGTCGATCTGGCTGGACGTGTCGTTCCTGCTGGCGGGGATGACGGCCGGCGCGCTGGTCGCGAACCTTGCCCGGCATCACGAATACGCATTCCACGAGATCGAGAACATCGAATGGCCATTCATGATCCTGTTCTTCCTGATGGCCGGTGCGACGCTTGATCTAAGTGCGCTGTTCACGCTGGGTTGGATCGCCGCCGCCTATGTCGCACTGCGCGTGGCGGCACGCGTGGCGGCGGGCGAGGCGGGCGCGCTTCTCGCCCGCGTGCCGCGCGGCGAACGACACCTCTACGGGCCGGCGCTGCTGCCGCAGGCCGGCGTTGCGGTGGGCATGGGCCTGGTGGCGGCGGAAGCCTATCCCGAATGGGGCCCGACCATCCTGACGCTCACCATCGCGGCGACTGTCGTCTTCGAGGTCGCCGGCCCCCCCTGTACGCTGGCCGTCCTGCGCCACCTGACGCGCTCGGGCCCGGACCATTGACGTGGGAGACGGCTGCGCGGCGGTCTCGGATCCGGAAAACGACTGCGCGTCCGGCTTCCGGTCGATCCGACGCCCTACAGCGCCGCAAGAACCATCGAGCGCTGTTCACCAAGCCCGTCTATGCCCAGGGTCCCGACCTCGCCGCCCGAAAGGTAGCGCGGCGGCTTCTGCCCCATGCCCACGCCCGGCAGCGCCCCAGTGAGATGATGTCGCCCGGCTGAAGGCTCATGATGCGGCACCCTGTAGATCATCGTTGCGGTCGTTCCGGCCTGCTGCCGCACTCCGTCAACGTCGAGCTACGGGCCGAGGTCCTCGAAATCCTCGATCTCGTCCCGCGTCACGAGCCAGGGGCCGGTGCGGCCAAACGTGTCGCAGCCCTTGCCCTCGTCCCAATTGCCCGCGCGGTCGATCTGGAATTGCCGAAACAGCGATGTTCCACGCCCTGCAGGAGGAAGGCGTCAAGGTCTTCCACGGCCAGCAGATCATGCTCGCCGCGCGCGAGATCAAGAACTGGGACGAGATCCAGCTGCGCACGCAGGCCGCGAGCATGGTCGACGGCGTCTACCACATTCAGTGATTATCCCGGTGCCAGTGCATCGTTGGGTCGCTTGCCACCAGCAGATTGGCTGCTGGGAGATCAAGGATACGATGCCGGCTGGTTCCGCGAAGACTTTATGGATAAGGGAACTACGCCCTGCATCCCGTGGCGGATGTCGACGTGCCGCTACGAGCGTCGCAGCAGGATCGAAATCATGTTCGGGCGCCTGAAGGACTGGCGACGTGTCGTAACTCGCTATGACCGACGCCCTAGGGTTTTCCGCTCAGCAATCGCGCCCGCGGCTACCGTCCTGCTCTGGCCCTAGACATGCGTCTGGGGCTTAGTTTCTGTCTCGGGAAACTTCGTCTGCACAGGATGCGACAGGTCGAAACCCTCCGGATACCTGATGTGGCGACCATCCGGGCGCGGAGGGACCGTGATGCCTTCGGCCCCTTCAGCCAGAACCGCCCTTACGATGGCGATCGGTTCCGGCCACGGCACGCTGCGCCGGCTCCGCAAAAAAACGGCAGCTTCCAAGTTCACGGAAAGCAACGTCATGGCACTGTTCCTGTTCAGTCTTCGACGGCCAAACGTTCCGCCATCCGCTCAGCAAGTTACGCATGCCCAGAGGCTCGTAGTCCTTCGACCGCTCCCAGATGATCCCTTGTCTCTCGGTTCTGGCTAAGTGTCGCTTTTGCCAACGTCCTGCTTACAGTAACGCGAAACGCAACGATCCCGCCGAGCATCTGCTCCATGTAATCAGTTGGGGCATCGGCCATTCCCCAAGCCACTTTTCCGTTCACGCGCCGCTCATGATCGCGGGTCAAAAGGCCAACGGCGGCTCGCTTGCTACGATCATCGTGTTGAAACGAAATGGCCCCATAGACATGAACAACCTAGTAGTTCCAGCTCGGCACATGCCGATGGTGCTCCTGCTCGGTCGGATAGAAGTTCGGAGAAACGTAAGCATCGTCACGCCGGAAGACTGCAAGCACCTCTTGGCTATCCTCAATGAGTCGGTGCGTGTCGTTCGCCAGCGCGACATGCCCTACGAGGGCGTCCTCCGGGCCCTGAAGCAATGGAAGGTGATTGGCGACGAGGCCCTCAGGTGTATGTGCGACCACACAGGCAAGCGGTGCATCGCGCATCATTGCCGCGATCGCGTCTGGCCTGACTTCATGGAAATGACGCGGAACATACATTCGTAACCTGCTGCGCTTGACCGTAGGACGCACTTTATGGACCGGCAATGAGATCGCAACCGCGGCATAGAGGGTCGCGGGACATCGGGAACGTCCGCAGTGTCCGCCCAGAACACCTTGATGCAGACGCCGCGAATGACTGGTTTCCACCCACTCAGCACGGTCAAGGAGAGACATGAACGGCTCTGACCGGCCCCTTGAGGTCGAGTCAGCGCCGCAGCGGCTTCACCGAACCAGCCGTTCGTGCAGCGCGCAGCAACTTCGCAGCTTGGATGACCGGCGTGCGGACGCAGCGAGCTTTCGCTGTCCCTGTTCGAACGACCGGTTCATCCCGTCAATCACCGCAGCACATGCACCGAACAGGGCGCGTGGCGCAGCACTTTGCCGGTGGTCGATCCCAAGAACCAGTCTTGCAGCCCCGGCTTGTGCGAGCGGATCACGATGAGGTCGTATCCGCCCTCTTTCACTACGTCGAGTATCTTCGAGGACGGGCTTCCGATTTCGGCGCTGATCTTAGCTTCGGGCAAATCTTGGAATGCCGCCTCCAATCTTGTCTGCGTTTCGCCGCAGGAGCGCTCGTAAACCTCGTACGGGATCTCAGTGGAGACGTAGTTCGGGATCACCTCAAGCACCGAAAGCGCGTGGATGGTTGCTCCCTCGTCTGCCAGCACACGAGCGGCCGCGATCGATTCGGGGACAGCGTCGATGTGGTCCGGAGCGATAGGAATGAGAATCTTCTGGTACATGGGTCACCTCCTTGACCGTCTGTGCCAGATCACGCGCTCGAGCGTGTTGACCTTGATCAAATGAATGACCCGTGCGACGGCGTTCATGACAAAAAGAGGGAAAATGAGGCGACCTGATGCCCGGCGGCTTCCAATCTCCACGCTGCAGCGGTGGCGCCACGGGCGTGGCGCAAAGACCTGTCCGATCAATTGGCGCACGTTCCGAGATCGATCTTTCCGCCATCTTTCAGACCGTGAACATACTTCGCGACCTTGACGAGCGGCAGTGGCGTTGGCGTCGAGATGCCGGCGCCGCTGCCGTAGAGAACCGCCGGTCCAACTAGGATCTCACGTTGCGGGATTGGCCATCCCGGAATCCATCGCGGACGTAGGACATAACCTGCACGATCGGCAGTGACTCGTTCAGACCTGTCAGGTCCGTCGGGAGGCGGGCAAGGTCCGCGGCGCAAGGTCCATCCCCACGACCGCCCTGCCCATGTCAGCTCCCGCAGTTCATGAGGTAGAGTGCGCTTCCGGCCGGGACCGCATCGCGTGGGACTGAACTGGAAAGCAAAGTTGAAGCAGAAGGGTAGTAGCCCGGTCCGGATCGCTGTTCCGAGCATCGCAATCAAGTGGCGAACCGCCACCAGATACCGGCTATCGTTCCGCCAGTCGTTCAGTTTTCCCCCTTCGAGGTGCCTCGAGCGCGAGGAAATCATCAAGGGTTGCCGCAAGCGCATCCCAGTCGGTGAACTCGTGCTCGCCCTTGCTCGGGTCGTAGCCACGATCGCGCAGCACGACATGTCGGACGACCTGGGTGGCGAAATAGTCGTATTTCCGGGTCTGAACGGCGCCCGCGACCAGAGCCTCGGCATCCGGAGTGAACTGGGTGCGCATCTTCATCTCGATCAGATAGTCGTCGGCTTCCGCGAGCCCTTCGGGGAATGCGGCACTGAGACTTACCGAGAGCAGAAGCGTCCGGCGGGCCGCGAGTGCCTCGCGATGTGCTGCAATGAAGATCTCGAACGGCACGGGATGCCGACGCTCATGCACCGGGGCGGCGAGGATCACCTTGTCGACGCCATCAAAGGAAACCGGCGCCGTCTTGTTGGCCGTATCGAAAAGCACGGCCTCGAGACCGGCTTCGCGGACCTTTCCTTCGGCAAAGCGCGCGATCTTGCCGGTCTGCCCCTCGACGGTTCCGAATGCGATGAGTATTGCCATTTGGACCTCCGGCATGATGGTTGCCTGCTTGCGTTGAAGCTGCGCTTTATCCGCATTCTGGCTGATTTCTCCCGCTCGGGATTTGCGGCAGATCAAGTTCAGGGCAGGCGTGTCGATTCCGCTGACCCGGCGGCCGGATAAACGCAAGCGATAGAAATGCAGCGCTTGGTCCCCTTTCATGTTCGGTGCCTCAGAACACGAACCCGTCCATCAGCTTGCGCGCGGTGCGCAGGATGGCGGTGCGTGCGACCTCGCCATTCCGCAATGTGGTGATCACCGTCAGTTCGCCGGTGGGGTGCTCGATCGACAGTGACTTCTCCTCGCCTTCGGGTATTGCGGCCACCTCTGCCGCCGGCCCCTCTGGTTGCAGAGCGGCCGTGGCTACGCTGACGGCTCCCAGCACGCCGATGGCCTTGTGGCAGCGGTGGGGGATGAAGGTGCGGGTGGCAAGCGCCCCGCCCGCCCGCGGCGGGGACACGAGCGTCATCTTCGGCACCGACTTCTCGGACACGTCACCGAGGTTCATCAGGCGCCCGGCCCTCAGCCGGATGCCTTCGAGTTGCGTGCGGAGCGCGGCATTCGCCTCGAGCTCCTCCGGCGCCTCGTTCCCGGAAAGCCCGAAGGCATCGGCCCGCATCACCACGCAGGGCATGCCGTTGTCGATCAGCGTGCAGGCCACGCCCTCGATCTCATCCACGGCGTTGCCGGTCGGAAGGAGCGCGCCACAGCTCGAACCAGCCGTGTCCTCGAAGGCGATAGGCACCGCCGCGGACGTGCCGGGCACGCCGTCAATCCGCGCCGACCCGTCGTAGGTCACCCGTCCGCCCGGCGTCGAAACGCGGGCAACAGCACGCTGGCCGGTATTCTCCATGTGAATGACGACCGTGGTCTCGCCGTCCCAAGCCTCGACGAGCCCGCGCTCGATCGCGAAAGGGCCGACGCCAGCGAGGATGTTGCCGCAGTTCTGCGCGTCGGTGACCACCGCCTTGTCGACGAAGACCTGCAGGAACAGGTAATCCACGTCGACCCCCGGCCGCTCGGAGCATCTTACCACCGCAACCTTCGAGGTCAGCGGATCCGCGCCGCCCATTCCGTCGATCTGCCGCGGATCGGGCGAGCCCATGATACGCAGGAGGAACGCGTCCCGGTCCACGGGCAGTTCGTCGGCCAGGAAATAGCCGCCCTTCGACGTTCCCCCACGCATCCACATCGCGCGTACGCCATCCGTCATCCGCTCGTCCCCTCTTCCTCTTTCATCGCGCATTCGAGGGTCCGGCCGGCGCACGGGACCTCCGGCCGCGCCATCCTCAGACGTATTTCAGGCCCTTCTCGGCCAGCCGCGCGCGCATGTCGTAGAGGTCGAGCCCCAGTTCGCCCGCCGCCAACCGCGTGCGCTTCGCTTCTTCGTTGGCAATGCGCGCCTCGGCCTTCTCAAGCACCTGGGCGGCTTCCTCGCGCATGACGACGCAGACACCGTCGGCGTCGGCCACGATCACGTCGCCCGGGCGCACGTAGGCGCCGGCGCAAACCACCGGCACGTTCACCGAGCCCACGGCCTCCTTCACCGTGCCCTGCGCGTGGACGACCTTTGACCAGACGGGGAAGCCCATTTTCGTCAAGTCCGCAACGTCGCGCACGCCTGCGTCGATCACCAGGCCGCGGCAGCCCCGCGCTTGGGCAGAAGTCGCCAGCAGGTCGCCGAAATACCCGTCGTCGCAGGGCGAGGTCGGGGCCAGCACCAGGATGTCGCCGTCGCGCAGCTGCTCGATGGCGACATGCACCATCCAGTTGTCGCCCGGCGGAGCGCTGATGGTAACCGCCGACGCGCCGACCGAGGCACCGGCGTAGATCGGCGTCATGTGCGCCGCCATCAGCCCCTTGCGCCCTTGGGCTTCGTGCACTGTGGCCACGCCGCATTTCCCCAGCCGGCGGACGATGTCCGGGTCCGCGCGGTCGACGTTCTGAACCACGACGCCGCCCATCACAGTTCGTCCACGGTGCGGGGGAAGATAGACTGGAAGCCTTCGGCGTGAGTGGCAGCGCGCCCGCCAGCCTGTCCGCCCGAATTGCGTCGGAAATGGTTGGCCCGGTTCTGCGCGACGTTGGTGTAGTAGTCCCACAGGTGCTCCTGGCCCTGCATGCACTCGATGGCGGCGCGCTTTTGCTCCCACACCTCCGAGATGTCGAGGAAGGTATCCGGCTTCCAGCCCATCTGCTCGGTCTGGTGCGGCTCGAACAGGTAGACCTGCGGCGCGCCCAGCACCGTCTCGCCGGGATTGTGGCCCCAGGCCTGCGCGATCATCCGCGCCTCGAGCGTCACCTGGCAGACATACATGTGGTCGGTGTTGTACGGATCGTATTTCGAGTGGGTCAGCATGAACCGCGGCTGCACCTTGCGGATGACGTCCACCAGCCTGTCCTTGCCGGCCCGGTCCACCTCGAGCGGATAGTCACCCAGGTCAAAGAAATGGATGTCGTGGGCGTTCAGCGCAGCGGCGGCGTTCTCGGCCTCCTTGCGGCGCTCGGTCTTGACCTTGTCGAGCGTCATCCCCTCCTGCTTCCACAGCTTGGCGCTTTCGCCGCGTTCACCGTAGGACAGGCACACCACCGTGACGTCGTATCCGCGCTTCTGATGCAGGGCGATCGCCCCGCCGCAGCGCCATACGAAGTCCGCGGAATGCGCGCTTATAACCAGAGCCGTCTTGTTCGCCATCCTGTCTTCTCTCCTCAGTCCAGCGCTTCCGGCCAATAGAGCCGGGTCGGATTGTCCACCAAAAGCCTGCGCAGCGCGGTCGCATCGGGCGCGATCTTGGCCAGCAGGTCGACGAGATGCCCATCGTCAGGCATGTTCTTCTTGATGTTCGGATGTGGCCAGTCGGTGCCCCAGAGCACGCGGTCCGGGAACCGGTCGACAAGCGTGCGCGCGAACGGCACGGCGTCCGCGAAGGGCGGCCCGGCGCGGCTGATCCGCTCGGCGCCGCAGACCTTCACCCAGAACCGCGAGTCCTCCATGAGCTCGAGGAGCATCCGGAACGCCGGCTGGTCGGTGCCCTGGCTCGCATCGACGCGCCCCATGTGGTCGACGATCAGCGGCACCGGCAGGCTTTCCAGCACCGGGGCCAGCGTCTCGAGCCGGTTGGCGTCGAAATGAACCACCGCGTGCCAGCCCGGTTCGGCGATGCGGTCGACAATGGCGCGGACCGCGTCGATGTCGGCGTCCTTGCCCAGGTGCGAGACGAAGTTGAAACGCACCCCGCGCACCCCGCCCTCGTGCAGGCGGCGCAGTTCGTCCACCGTCACATCCTTGTCGACCATCGCCACACCGCGATAGCGTCCTTCCGAGGCGGCGATGGCTTCCAGCATCGCGGCGTTGTCGGTTCCGTGGCAGCTTGCCTGCACCAGGATCGACCGTTCGATCCCCAGCATCCGGTGCAGTTCGAACAGCGTCTCCTTCGGCGCGTCGACAGGCGTATAGGTCCGCTCGGGCGCGAAGGGAAACCGGGCAGCCGGCCCGAAGACGTGGCAATGCGCGTCGCAGGCGCCCGGCGGAAGCGCGATCTTCGGCTTTGACGGCGACGGGTGGAACGGAAGGTTCTGGGACTCGGTCATCAGGCTTTTCTTTTCACTTGGGAGGTGTCGGAGATTGATCCGGCAAGCCGGAGCCCGACCATCACGAACAGGACCAGCCCCGCGCACCGCGCGCTAAGCGTGATCACGTCGGTCGAAGCCACCGGCGTCGGCCAGACGACCAGCAGGGACGCGGCGGCGAGCACGAGCCGTTCCGGCCACGTCGTGGGCCGGCCGCACCAGCCGGCGAAGGCCACGGTCAGTCCGACGGTGCCGATCACGGCGAGCGCGGTGGCCAGCGCGATCTCGACCGGCGTGCCCACCATGAGCAGCGCGGGCATCGTCGCGAAGAGGAACGGCACCAGAAGCTTCACGAAGCCCAGGCGCACGGCCTCGAACGCCGTCCGGTTCGCGTCACCGCCCGAGATGCTGGCCGCGGCATAGGCCGCAAGCGCGACCGGCGGCGTGATCGCCGATGCGAGGCCGTAATAGAAGATGAACATGTGCGCGACGATAGGCTCCATCCCCAGGCGCGTCAGCGCCGGCGCGACCAGCACCGCAAGCAGCAGGTAGGCCGCCGAGGTGGGTAGCCCCATCCCGAGCAGGAAAGACACCAGCGCCGTCAGCAGGAGGATCGCGAAGAGGTTGCCGTTGCCCAGATCGACGATCAATCCCGACAGCATCAGGCCCAGCCCGGTCAGGTTGAGCACGCCGATCACCGCGCCCGCGGCGGCGACGGCGGCGACGATGGGCATGACGGCCAGCAGCGTGTCGCGGCAGACCAGTGCCAGGTCCACCAGTCCGATGCGCGTCTCGCGCCGCCACGGCGAGATCAGAAGCCCGAGGACCAGGCACATCACCGCCGCGCGGGTCGGCGTATAGCCCGCAGCCAGAAACCCGATGAGCCCGATCAGCGGCAGAAGCAGGTAGCCGCGCCTGAGCAGCGTGTCGCGCAGCAGGGCGAGCCCCGCCTGCGCGTCCCGCTCGAGCCCGAGGCGCCCGGCCTCGAGCCACACCGCCACCATCAGGGTCAGCACGTAGAGCAGGCCGGGGATCAGCGCGGCAAGCGCGATCTGCGCATAGGGCACGCCGATGATCTCGGCCATCAGGAAGGCCGCGGCGCCCATCACCGGCGGCAGGATCTGGCCGGCCGAAGACGCCGCGGCCTCGACCGCGCCGGCCAGCGTCGGGGTATAGCCCACGCGCTTCATCAGCGGGATGGTGAAGGTGCCGGTGGTCACGACGTTCGCGACCGCGCTGCCGTTGATGGTGCCCAGAAGTGCGCTCGAGAGCGCCGCCGAAAGGCCCGGACCGCCGCGCATGCGGCCCGTCAGGCCGCGCGCGAGATCTACGAAGACCTCGCCGGTGCCGATCTTCATCAAGAGCCCGCCCAGCAGGGCGAACAGGAAAATGTATTCCACGGCCACGCCCATGGGCACGCCGTAGATGCCCTCGGTCGAGAGCATGAGGGTCGAGGCCAGCCGCCGCAGGTCATAGCCGCCATGGCCGTACTCGCCGGGAATGAGATAGCCGAACCAGGCGTAGAGGATCGCCGCCGCCATCATGACCACCAGCGCCCAGCCAAGCGCCTGCCACACCAGCACGAAGAGCACGGCCAGCAGCCCTGCGAAGATCCACAGGTCCGGCGGCGTTGCCATGGCCCCACGCATGATGATGTCGATGTAGCTGGCCCAGAGGTGATATCCCGGCACCAACGCGAAGACCGCGAGCCCGTAGCACAGCCAGCGCAGCCACGTGCGTTCACTGGCGAGACCCAGCACGAGAAGCGCCCCCGAGGCCACCAGCGAGAAGAACGCCGAGCGCAGGATCAGCGCCGTGATCAGCCCGAAATAGGCTCCGTAGATGACGAGCCCGGTGACCGCCACGGCCACCAGCGTGAAGAGAAGCGAGATGAAGGCGATCTCTCCGCCCGAACGGGTGGTGGCGGAGCGGTCGAGCCGCAACCTGTCGAGTAGCTTGAACACCGCTCCGCCCTCCGGTCAGTTCGTCGAGCCGAAATAGGCTTCGGCGCCCGGGTGCAGGGCGATCGGCGTCCGGGTGGCCGTGTCGCGCGAGATCGCCTGTGCCTGTGGGTGCACCTCGCCCAGCTCTTCAAGGTTGTCGAAGATCACCGCCGTCAACTCCTCGATCAGCGCCGGGTCGGCGTCCTCCTTGGTGAAGAGCGTCGCCGGATCGTTGACCACCGTCACCGGCTCAGTCTGGTCGGGATAGATGCCGGCCGCGATCTCATGGGGTTGGTAGTAGGGGAACTCCTCGAATAGACCTCCGACCTTTTCCTGGTCGAGCGACAGCAGCACCATGTCGCGCTGCGCATCGAGGTCGATCAGCGCGGCGGTCGGCGCTCCGGCCAGTACGGTCGTGGCGTCGATCGTGCCGTTCATCAGCGCGCTCGTGCCCTCGGTATAGGACAGGAACTCGACGTTGCCCGGGTCGAAAACGCCGTAGGCCTCGAGCAGGCGCTGCGACAGGACGGCCGCGTTGCTCCCCGGGGGGCCGAGATTGATCCGCTTGCCCGCAAGATCCTCGAACCCGGTGATGCCGGTATCCGCCGTCGTGGCGATCTGCAGCACGGCCGGGTAGAGGTACGCCATGGCCGCGACGGGCTGCGGATCACCCTCGAAAGGCCCCTGCCCCTCCTTCGCCTCGTAAAGCGTCGAGGAGGATGAAAAGCCGAAATCCATCTGGTCCGCCGCGACGCGGCGGATGTTCTCGACCGACGCGCCGGTGACCTCGGCCCGCGCGGTGGTGCCTTCCATGCGGTTGTTGATGATATCGGCGATACCGGCACCGATCACGTAGAACAGGCCGCCGGTGCCACCCGTGCCGATCGAGATCCGTTCCTGCGCCGCGGCGGGCGTGGCTGCCAGCACGGTCAATGCGGCGGCTGCCGCTTTCCAACTGAAGGTCATTTGGTCCTCCCTTTCTTGCTTCAGGTTTTGTTTGCCTCAGGTGTCGGCGCCTACCGGTTCGCGCGCAGGTGCCAGGGCGCGGAGCCCCGCGCTGGTCGCCTCGACGATGAGCCGGATCGCCGTTTCGCGGTCGTGGCCGTCCGCCGCACCATGTGACAGCCGGTTGATCCGCTCGGGGTTGATCAGCGTGTAGTAGAGCGAGCCCAGCAGGAAATGGCTTTGCCAGACGATCTCTTCCCGCGGCGCGTCGGGAAGGCATTCCCGTATGGCGTCAATGAAGGTTTCGGTGGTGGTGTCGAACGCCTCGGCGATGATGCGCTTTGCGTCGGGATCGCCTTCCGCGGACAGAAGCGCGCGCATGCGCGTGAACCGCGCGCCGCCTCCGGCCAGGTCGTTCGAGGATGAGAACGCGGGAACGAGGTAGGCACGCAGCACCGCCGTCAGGCGCTGCCGCGGATCGGCGACCCGCCGCGCCTCGCCCAGAAGCTCGAGCCGGCGGGCGTTGATCGGACGCGTGTGCAGCTCGTAGATCGCCTCGAGCAGCCCCAGCTTGTCGCGGAAATGATAGGTGACGCTGCCGACATTGACAGATGCCGCCCGCGCGATCTCGCGGAGCGACACCGCCGCGAAACCGCGCTCGGAAAACAGGCGCTCTGCCGCGTCAAGCACCGCCGCCCTCGCTGCCACCTTCCCGCCGGGTTTTACCATCAACCGTCCTCCTCGTTGCGAACAGATGTATCAATCCGTTTTCTCGCTGTCCATATTTTTAAACAGATGTATAAAAGCGGACAGCGGCTCTTTCTACGTTGGCCGGCTCGCATGGCCTGATTACGCATCGCTTCCGCTGCCGGCCCTCTCGGCACGGACCGGGCGAGCGATCTGCTATCCAGAAGGTGGAAAGCGGCCGGCACGTGCCTGAGGTGCAGAGCTTGCCAAGCCATCCTCGTGGCCTTGGATTTGACATCACGGGCTTCTCCACGCCGCCCATCAGGTAGTTCGACGACTTCTGTTCCCGCGACCGTCGCACGGGATCCTGATAAACACCGGTGCGGTGGAGGCCGACGATGCCCTCTGACTGACCACTAAGATCTCGGACCGGGTGACCGAACTTCGCGACATTTGGGATGAGAGCAACCCAGCCAGAGGCTTTCGGGCGGAGCAGGTCAGGACCTCGATGCGACGACTCTTGCTCACCTTGTCCCAGTACCGGCACGAGTCGATTGGACGGGTCAGTGAACCGATGCTGCGACTACGTCATTGGACGATTTTGTCAGCAGCACCCCTGATCGCCATAGCGCAGGAGCGCCAGAAGAGGCCGCGCCGCACCTTCCATGACATCGCGCTCGGGTCGGGACCGCGCGAGCACCCGCAATCCGAACATCAGCGCGCTGAAGGAGCGCCCCGCATCCTCGGGCGTCACGTTCGGGTCCGCCTGTCCCTGCTTCTGCGCCGCCTCGTAGTTGCGCCGGAAGAATGCCTCGACCTCGGCAAGGTTGTCGGCAACGACCGTGGCGATGTCCTCGTCGTGCGGGCCGAGTTCGATCGCCGTGTTGATCACGAGGCATCCCAACCGATCGGGATCTTCCGATGCCGCGTCGATCACGCGCGCGACGAAAGTCCGGATTCGGTCCGCCGGCGCAGGAAGACGCTCGATCCCCTCAATGCAGCGCTGCGTCCGGTGCTTCGAGTAGTAAGTCAGCGCCGAGCAGAAGACTTGGCGCTTACCTCCGAAGGCGTTGTAAAGGCTCGTCATGCCGAGACCGGTCGCGGCTTCTAGGTCTCGTATTGAGGTCGCCTCGTAGCCGCGCGCCCAGAACTGCCTGACAATCTTTTCCATCGTGGCGGCTTCGTCGAAGGATCTCGGGCGAGCCAAGGACCTCTCCATCTTTTTGTATCATCTGCTGTAAAATCCTCCCCGCGCGCCAAAGTTCCTCACGAAGTCCCGGCCGCACGCATTCTGCAACGACTGCAACAAAATTGGGTCTGGCGCGTTACGTCGTATGGGCCGACCGGCCCCAGCAGGAGGAGGATTTTAGATGAAACTGATATTGATCGGAGGCGCTCTGACCCTCGCGGCGACCATCGCGCTGGCGCAGGATTTCGGTGGGCAGGAGGACCAAGACTACGCCGCGCAGCTCTGGCAGGCCATGCAGGAGCGAAACCTGGCAGGAGACGATGCGGTGCAGGCGTTTCCCTACGAGGGGACGGACCCCCACGGCATGATGCTGGAGACGTCCTACACCGACGCGACGATTGACGGTCACACTGGCGCGCTGGTGATCAAGCGCAACTATGGCCCCGAGGGCGTGACGGTCGATCAGGTGCTCGGCAGCCCGGGCGATCATCTTGGCGCCGTGACGATCATGTTCCGGCGCGGGGAGGACTACGCGCCCGACTCCGGCAACTGGTTCTGGGCCAAATATCTGCCCGACGGCAGCCTCGACCAGACTCCGGATGGCATGCCTATCGCGGGGAAGGCGCAGGGCTGCATCGATTGCCACGCCTCGGCAGAAGGCGAAGACTTCCTCTTCACGACGAACGCCGATCTACGGTGACAGCAGGTCCAGCGCGTTGAAGTCGTTGCGGTGAGCCCTGCGGCGCGGCGCCGCAGGGTGCAGGCTCAGATATTCTATCGGAGAGCGAACTTCTGGACATGACGGCTTTCGTAAAGGAGGTGCCGGCAGTCTCGGCGGAGCGATACGCTCAGATGCTTCAGACAGAAGAAGGCGCTGCCGCTGACGATCAGAAATACGTCGCGGCAGAAGCCAACACACCGCAACGCGAAGCCAAAGCATTCGAGTGTGACGCCGGTGCCGCAACGTCTTCAGAGGCGAGCGGAAAGAAGAACGAAGAGGCCGCCACGGCTGGAGGCCGCCACGGCTGAAGGCCGCCCTCCACAGGCAGAAGCGATGGAGAGCGGGAAAGGCATCGCGGCGTCACCGCGGCCCGAGGCGGAGGACGATTCCGGACCTGCGTGCGGCAACCGTCGAGATGACGAACGCGCTCGAATATGTGCCGGCCACCGTTGGATTGAAGACCGGCGACACCATCCGAGGGACGACTTCCTCCGATGTCCGCCACACGGTCACAGCAGACACGAGCTTGACGAACGATGCCTCGCACGTCGTTCTTCCGGAGAACGCCCAGCCCTTCGATTCCGGCAACATCGCGCCTGCCGGCTCTTGGGCAACTCGTTCGAAGTCGCTGGCCTCTACAAGTATTTCTGCATTCCGCATGAAGTAGCAGGCATGATCGCGGAGGGACGTTGTTGCACAAATCTCGCCTGAGGCGTGACTGCCCCTTACCCCACTGACGTCATGCCGCGCGGACGATATCGGCGGTGCCGAGGGCGGTGAAGCGGTTCATAAGGGCGATGCGGATGTGGGTTTCGGCAGTCTGTCGGTCGGGGTCCCTGGCCATGATGCGATCGCCGAAGGATTTCAGGCATCGCATCTTCGCCTCGATCCGGCTGCGGGCGTGGTATCCCGTCCAGCGTTTCCAGAATGCCCGTCCGTAATATCGGGTGGCGCGCAGGGTGTCGTTTCTGGCGCGTGCAGCCGGGCAGTCTTCTTTCCAAAGACGTCCGTTCCTGCGGATGGGGATGGGGATGATCGCGGTGCCCTGCCGGTCGGTGATGGCTTTGTGGCACCGGCGCGTGTCGTAGGCGCCGTCGGCGGTGACCGTTCCGATCTGCTCGTCTTCC
>NZ_FNPF01000043.1 GCF_900107235.1 Citreimonas salinaria | reverse complement strand
TCTCAGCCCTCGGCACCGCCGAGATCGTTCGCGTGGCATGACATCAGCGGGGAAAGGGGAAGTCACGCCTTAGGCGTGAGTTACGCAACAATGCCATCGCGTGTTCCCGAGCTTTTCCAGATTCCATTATATCGGCCCGACCTCAGGTTCTCCTCGAGGATCGTCGGCGTTAGAGCGAGCGCTTGATCGGCGATGACGGCATCAAACATAGTAAAGTTTCCATTTTTGGCTTGGGTTTTCAGATAGATGCTGCGGAGGGTTCGTAGGCAACCCCCCCGCAAATCGACTCGGGACGCAGCTAAATCGGGGCTGGAGGGCCGTTTTGACGCAAACAGGGTGTTGGTCCCTTGAACCAGGACCAACAGGATGTGAGCGTCAAAATCGGCGGCCGGGGCGGCCATCCCGTCGATCTGGGGACCGGATTTCTGGTATAGGAAAGAAGGAACTTCACTGGGGTCATGACGACGAATCCGCGCCGGCGGCGCGCCAGTCCAGGGCGGCTTTGAGCGTCTGACGGAAACGGTGTTGCTTTCCGATCCGGACGGAGGCGAGGCGCCCTTCAGAAAGTTCGCGGTAATACTTGGTCCTGTCGCGCTGCTCTTTTTTCGGTTTCTGCGCGATCCAGCCCTCAAGCGTCAGGAGATCAGCAGAGAGAATTTTCCGGCATTCCGCTGACGCGGAAATCCAAACCGCAAGCGGGTCGGAAAAACCCTCACACAGGAGAGCGTCTGTCATGGGAATCCGAAGGCCTACTTCCGACCCTGGATCGACCCCCGAATGGCGCAGGACATCTCGGACTACGTCCGGTCCAACCTGCCAACGTCTCTCAAGGCGCTTCTTGGTGAAACTCGGAAAAGGGCTTCTCTGGAGCGCGAGGGCGAGAATTCGGGTCTGGCTGGCGCTGCGGGTCGCCGGGCCCACTAAGGAAGTGGACCCTGGTTCAACACGAGAGGATGTCTCAGAACATTCTATGGCCTCGGGTGAGGACGCGTTGGGGACCTGCTGGGAATCAAAACGGCTGCGCGGGCTCGTGGCCTGCAATCGGCCCCCTTGGAGCCCGACACCTGATGCGCTCCACTGCTCACTATGGCCCGCTCGGAACTCGTCGGGGACGCCCCCGCTGCCGCTCGTCCCTGGCTCTCGCTGTTCGATGCTCATGCTCAATCCTCCGTTGTCCGGAGGAGATCGGTTCGGCGCGGCAGTGGCGGAAACGGGCGCCCGCTGAGGAGGGATCTGCGAGCGCGCTCTGGCGTCTGGGCGTTCGAGACCGCAGCGCTTAATCGTCTACAGGTTGCGGTTGACGCGCAACATTCATCCTTAGAGCGATGACCAAATCTTGCCCATAATCGTCGTAATTCTCGGCCTTTTAGCGCCATTTCAATGGTTTGGGACGCCGAATCCGTGTCTTGCCACGAAGTCGAATTTTCCCTTGTATCTCCGCCGCTTGCGCGGCTATACCCGTCGGCGGAGACGTGGCCGAGTGGTCGAAGGCGCTCCCCTGCTAAGGGAGTAGGCGGGAAACCGTCTCGAGGGTTCGAATCCCTTCGTCTCCGCCACAAACATTCGCAAGTGATTGAAGATAAACAATCATTGCGCGGCCCTAGCGGCCCACCCCACATCCACCTCATCATCAGTTTTCTATGGCACGCAGCGTTTTGCGTGGCCTTAGTTGTTGACTCCCATAATTACATCGTGAATACTGTTTTCACGCTAACAATCACGAAAACAGTCGCCGTGGCCCTGTCAGCAACCGAGCGAAAAAGAAATCAACTGAAGCGCCAGCGTGAAGAAGAGCGCCGGCTCGAAGATAGCACCTACCGGTATCTGCAAACGCCGTTCTTCGAGCACGTTAACGATCATCCAGACATCTCGAATGTGCAGCTGAATTTCGAACTCATGGGACTCGAGATGCCCGTGCTCGATGATGATCGCGGTCCGGAAGCCTTCGCTTTCGAGGAGGCAATGGGGCCCGATGCCGATCACAACGAGATCTTCCAAGGATCGCGCGGCTCGATCGGGCGCGCCGAGAACATGGTCGACAACCTTCTGGACGCAGCCGTCGATCTCGCGTCGATCGTGAATCGGTTCAAGAAGGACGAACTGCAGGCACGCCTCGATGAGATCGAGAACAGCGATCTCGCAGATGCCGAGTCGCGCAAGGCTGCTATGGACAAGGTGGCGCACATCTCGGCGGTCTTGGCCGATCTCGAAAAGAACGTGCGCTGGACGCTGCCCAAGTGGCGCGTCAAGGGTATCTGACAGCAGCCACCACAGGACCCACCACCTAAATAATCCTTGGCGCCCCGTTCGGGCGAAAAGGAGAGGCATGCCTGAAATCGCAGGAGCACTCCATGAACATGCACTCTTAAATCTACCTCACCGTTCATCAGGTCGCCGAACGTTTCGGCGTCTCGGTCGACTCGATCTGGCGCTGGAAGCGCGCCGGAGAGTTTCCGCCCGCGATCAAGCTAAGCGCCGGGGTCACGCGCTGGAAACTGAGTGAAGTCCAAGCGTGGGAAGCGAGCCGGCAGCGCTGCTTCGCGACACACCCACAGATCTAACCTCCTTGGCGCCAGAGGCGCCCACTCAGCCCCACCAAACCCCTAATCGCTAACCTACCATCCCTTGCGCGCGCCTCGAGTCGCGCAAGCAGGGCAGCCCTGTCTCGAGGAAACGTCATGCAGACCCATTTCACCCCACCCACTTCTGCCGCCTCGGTGGCTTCTCAAGGATGCCCGCCCGACACTGGCACAAAAACCTTCATCGCCACTGACCTGCCGCCGGGCTACATTGAGCGCTTCTACAGTCCGAAGCGACGCCACTCGAAGCTGGGCTATCACAGGCCCATAGCGTTCGAGGACCGCGCAATGCAAACCTAACCCGCTGTCCACGAAACCGGCAGCAGGCCATCGGCCAGAGCAGACATTGCTGCCTGTCCGACCTCGGCGTAGGTCGCTCCAAGGGTTTGCATGCGTCGCGGCACTACTGCGGCGCGACGCACTACAATGTCACGTAGCGCAAGGTTAACGAGGCGGGTCAGCCAGAAAGCTTCCTTTGTGTCGCGAAAGGACTCAGGCCCAGCCAGTCCTGTATCGCCGCGGCAAGCTTGTCGTCACCAGTAACGACCAGTCGGTCCCGGCCCGCCTCCTTCCGGACGCTGGTCAGGCCCATCCAGATCGCCGTCATGCATCTCAGATCGGTCTCGACGTAGAGGTCGACGTCGAATCCTGGATCGATCGAGCATAAGTCGACCTCGGCACCGGGCTCGACGATCAGCCACCAATGCCGCCGCTCCTCCGGCTGATCGGTGTAGCGGAACGTGATCACCATCCGCTTCGCAGGCATGGGCGTCGGGTCAAGGTTGCGCCTCATGTCCCACATCAGGAGACCGGGATCGAGATTGGCGAGGCTCGGTTCGGCCTCAACCCATTTCTGGCCCCACATCCCGACCGCCTCGACGACCGGGGCGAGGTCGCGGCCCGCTTCTGTTAGCTCGTAACCGGGATACGCAGACTCGCCTTGAATCGGTTCCCGGCGGACGATGCCCGCCGCCTCGAGCTCGCGGAGGCGTTTGGAGAGCAACGTCGGCGACATCCTCGGCACGCCGCGGCGCAGGTCGTTGAAACGGGTGGAGCCGGCCACAAGCTCGCGAACGAGGACCATCGTCCAGCGGGTACAAAGCACCTCGGCGGCCATCGCGACGGGACAGAACTGGCGGTAGCGGTCTTCGGGCATCGTAACCTCCGAAAGCTGCGCGCCCCTTAAACGTGGACTCTTCGGCCACCGATGTCGACCCGACCAGTACAGTTCGTGGACTGGAAAGCCTGTCCCGCGATCTGCGAGACTCCCGAACGGCCACAGATGTGGCCGAAACTGTTGGAAGACAGGAGAACGACCATGAAACGGATTGTATCCACCTTCGCCGCGCTGACCGCATCTGCGCTGCTGACGGTGCCGATGGCCTCGGCGCAGTCGGAAGAGACCAAGATTGAAGAGGCGCTGAGCGCTGCACCCAAGCAACTCAAGGACGAGGTGACGGTTCGCGATCTCGACGGGACGTTGCTGCGGGAAGGTGAAGGAGCCTTCACTTGCATGCCGGCGCCCGAGGCGTTTGCCGGGCCGATGTGCCTTGACGAACCATGGATGGGCTGGTTCGAAGCCTACCAGGCTCGGCAGGACTTCACGCCGGATCGGATCGGCATTGCCTACATGCTGGCGGGGGACTCGCCCGGCGGCGGGGCGAGCAACACCGAACCCTATGCCGAAGGGCCGACCGCCGAGAACGACTGGGTGGTCGAGGGGCCGCACGTCATGATCATCGTGCCCGACGACGCGATCCTCCAAGGGTTGCCGGTGACGCCGCGCACCGATGGGCCGTACGTGATGTATCCCGACACGCCCTATGCTCACATCATGCTACCTGTGGACGAGCGCCCCGAGCAACGGCCGGCCGGGTGAACGGAGCCCTGCCTCGTTGCGCCGGCAGGCGACGCTCTGTCACGGCGATGAATGGTCGACAGTGAACAGGAGGCGCGGGCGTGTCCGCGCCTCTTCTTGCATCGGCGCAACCGCGGCTGAAATGGCGACGCGTGCTCCGAGACGATGGCCGGCGTTCTACGATCGGATCATTTTAAGCGATGGCAAATGGTCGAAAAGGGCTCGAAGCAGACCTGCGGCAGCGCGGCATGGTATGAGGTAGCGTCGACACGGCGTCGGCGAAGAGGTGGAGTGCGGGGGACCAGAGGAACTCTCATGCCCGCAGCCACTCTTCCCGTCATCCGTGCTTGCCGCCCAGCCTGGTACAGGGGCCGTGTCGTTGGACAGAAACGACCGCTCATGCCGAAGCCCGTCTGGGCAATCCATGTCCATCTCGAGATTGCGGGGCGCCTGCTCGGTTCGATTCGAGGTTACCGAGGGGACACGGAAGTCGTTGATTGCTTGGCTTGACGATCCGCTGATGGTCGGATCCGAGCATCTCTGACCGGGACGCTTCCACGAATGGCGCCATGTCTCTACGCGACAGTATGCCCGCCTCGTGCGGGGCTGGGGCGCCTCGATCGCCTTGAGCCGAGCTCATACTGCAGCATTCGATACGCCGCACCAAGGTCGCCTAAGTATCCCGCAGAACCGGAAACCTTCGGGCCGTCCAGCTGCTGCTCGGTCACACGAAGATGGACAGCACCGTCCGTTACCTCGGCGTTGACCTCGAAGACGCTTTGGGAAAATCCGAGGCATTCGAGAAATGAAGCGTCGGGCCGTCCTACGCGAACGGCCCTCAGTTGACATAGGGATGAGCGCGAAGCTGCGCCGCAGCTTCATGGAAGCGGCCTTCAATCTCGACGGACAGCACGAGCCTAATATCCGACATGCATGGGGCATTGTTGCGTAACTCACGCCTAAGGCGTGACTTCCCCTTTCCCCGCTGATGTCATGCCACGCGAACGATCTCGGCGGTGCCGAGGGCTGAGAAGC
>NZ_FNPF01000041.1 GCF_900107235.1 Citreimonas salinaria | reverse complement strand
GTGATGATCGTCAGCCTGTCCAGCCTGACGATCTTTCTGATCCCGCTGATCGCGCTGCTGCTGTCGCACGACGCCGTGGTGGGCGAGGCCGAGCGTGGCACGCTTCTGCTGCTGCTCAGCTACCCCGTCGCGCGCTGGCAGATCATCCTGGGCAAGTTCCTGGGTCACCTTGTGATCCTGACGATCGCGACCACGATCGGTTACGGCGCGGCGGGGCTTGCTCTGGGTCTGCTCGCCGGCGGTCTCGGCGAGGGATGGGTCGCCTTCGCCCGCATGATTGGCAACTCGATCGCGCTGGGGGCGGCGTTCCTGGCCATCGGCTACGCGGTCAGCGCGCTGGCCCGCGAACGCGGCGTCGCGGCCGGTATCGCAGTGGGCCTCTGGCTGCTCTTCGCGCTGGTCTACGACATGATCCTGCTGGGTGCGCTGGTCGTCGACCAGGGTGCGACGATCACGCCGACGGTCCTGAACGTGCTGCTGCTGTTGAACCCGGCCGACGTCTACCGGTTGCTGAACCTCGCGGGCTCGGCCGATGCCAGCATGTTCGCCGGCATGTCCGGCCTTGCCGCCGACGCCAGCCTCGGCGCGCCGGTCCTTCTGCTGGCGCTCGGCTGCTGGATCGTCTTGCCGCTCGCGCTGGCCAGCGCGCTCTTCAAGAGGAGGCAGCTATGACTGTCCGTTTCATTGCCATCGCCCTTCTGTCTGTCGGCCTTCTTGCCGCCTGCGACGAGGACGAGGCCACGCCGCCACCCCCGCCGCAGGAGCTGACTGGTAGCGAGATCAGCCACTACGACCACATGATCGTCACCGATCACGAGGGCCCGAAGGCGCAGATCCTGCTGGAAAGCAGCGAGGATCCCGTCTGGTTCTCGTCCGTGCGCGATGCCTTCGCGTTCCACCTGCTGCCCGAGGAGCCGCGCGACATCACCGCGATCTACGTGACCGACATGGCACGCGCGCAGACATGGGCCGATCCCGGCCCCGGTGTCTGGATCGAGGCGCGCGAAGCGCATTTCGTGATCGGCAGCGCGATGCGCGGCGGCATGGGCGCCGAAGAGCCCGTTCCCTTCGGCACCGAGGACGCCGCGACGGCCTTCGCGGCCGAGCACGGGGGCGAGGTCGTGGCCTTCGACGCGGTGCCCGAGGACTACGTCCTGGGTGCCACGGCTGAGCCGATGCAGATGGACCACGGGGGCATGTCGAACATGGCCACGGACACGGAATGAGGAGGCTGATCATGCATTCGAAACTGCATCGCCGCCGGTTCATCGGCATCACCGCGGCGGCGGCGGGCGTGGCCGCCCTGCCTGCTGTGGCCGGCACCGACGGGCTCCACGTCTGGACCGGCACCGCCCTTGGCGCGCGCGCCAGCCTGCGGCTATACCATCCCGACAGTCGCACCGCCGAGGCCGCCATCCAGCGCTGCATCGCCGAGATCGGCCGGCTCGAGCGCATTTTCAGCCTCTATCGTCCGGACTCGGCCGTGAGCACGCTGAACCGCGAGGGCGCTATTCACTCGCCGCCCTTCGACCTTGTTCGGCTGCTCGATTCCGCGCGGCACCTCCACCGTACGACGGGCGGTATCTTCGACATGACCGTGCAGCCGCTCTGGCAGCTTCATGCCGCGCATTTCTCGCAGCAGCCGGTTCCAGTGGACGGACCGGCCGGCAGTGCGCTGGCCGCCGCACTGGCGCTCGTGGGGCAGGAGGCGGTGCTGGTAGAGCCGGATCGGATCGCGTTCGCCCGACCCGGGATGGCGCTGACCCCGAACGGGATCGCGCAGGGCTACGTGACCGATCGGATCGCCGAGCTTCTGCGGAGCGAGGGCTTTGCGGACGTTCTCGTCGATCTGGGCGAGGCGCGCGCATCCGGCGAGCATCCGGACGGCACCCCGTGGCGGGCGGCATTAGCCGACCCGGCGGGTGGTGCGCCGCTGCGCAAGGTCGATCTTGACGGCGCGCTGGCCACGTCGGCGCCGAGCGGTTTCGCCTTCGACCGCGCCGGGCGCTTTCACCACATCTTCGACCCGCGCACCGGTCAGCCGGCCGAGGCCCGCCCCAGCGTCTCGGTCTTGGCGCCCGAGGCGACGGTCGCGGACGCGCTTTCCACGGCCTTCGTGCAGATGTCGACCGACGACATCCGCCGGACGCTGAGAGTCCACGCCGGCGTAACGGTCCACGCGCTGACCCGCGACGGCCTCAGCGAAGAACTGTCTTCGGCCGCAGGATGAGTGCCGCGTGGCGCGAGCTTCGAGGGGCGCGCATCTTCTTTCCGCTGGCGCTGAGTTTCGCGGCGCTGTGGATTCCGATCTGGCAGCTGCGGCACGCCGGCATCCTTCCGGGGGCAAGCGTGCTGTGGCACGGGCACGAGATGATCTACGGCTATCTCGCGGCCATGGTCGCGGGATTTCTGACGGTGGGCGACCGGGGGCCGCGCATCCTTGTGCTGGCGGCACTGTGGATTGCCGCACGGCTGCTGCTGCACTGGGACGCGCTGCCGGTCCTGTCCGCGCTGGTGGACCTGTCGTTCCTGCCGCTCCTGCTTGCGCTGCGCAGGCCCGCGCTCTGGTCGGGCAGGAAGTTCATGTCGCTCGGGATCGCCTGCGTCGTGGGCGCGCTGACGGTGGCGAATGCGTGGATGTTCCTCGAGCCGGCCGCCGCGTTCGAAGCGCTGCGGACGGCCGCGATGCTGGCGGCGGCGTTGCTTGTGGTCGTGGGGGGGCGTCTGGTGCCCGGCCACACGCGGGCCGCCACCCGCCGCGGCCCGGGTTTGAGCCTTGCGCGGACCGAGTGGGCAAGTGTGGCGGTGACCGCCATGCTCGTTCTTGCAGAGGTTTCGGGGGCCGCAGCCGCCGCCGGTGCGGCAGCGGGGGCGCTTGGCCTTCTGCAGGCATACCGGCTGTGGCACTGGTGGGATCGCGACGTGCTGTCCGACCCGCTTCTGTGGGGGTTGCATGCCGGATTCGGCTGGCTGGCGATCGGGCTTCTGGCCTATTCCGCCTTGCAGTTCGGGGCAGGAGGCGCGCCTGGCGACGCGTTGCACCTGATCCTGGTCGGCGCGGTGGGGTCGCTGACTCTCGTGATCGCTTTGCGTCTCATCCGGGCGCAGGCGCGCGAGGCGCAGCGGGGCGACTGGAAAGACGGCATTGTTCTGGCGCTGATAAGCCTTGCGGCGCTTCTGCGCGGCGGCGTGCCACTGGTCGCGCCGGACCTGCTGGGCGCCGCCGCCGCGACCGGGGGCATCGTGTGGAGCGTCGCGATGCTTCTTGCGCTGGCCCTTTACGCCCCACGGTTGCTGGGCCGCCCTAAGGGCGCGAAAGCCTGAAAGAACGCCGGCCCTGCGCGACGTCTGAAGTCGTCCGGCCCTGACCTGCAACGCCAGCAAAAGCGCAGCGCGGAACGCAAAGGGCCGCCCTGAGGAAGGGCGGCCCGTCGTGCCTTTTGTCTCTTCATTGGGCGGCGCGTGGGCGCCCCCCCGAACGCCTCATTCAACTTGGGCGAGCGCGGCGTCCATCCGCTTGGTGGCCTGACCGGGATGCTTCACCGCCTTGGCGGCCTCGATGTCGCCCACGTCACCGACCTGAACCACGGCCACCATGCCCATCGCGTAGTGCGGCTTGCACTTGACGCCATAGATCCCCTCTTCGGTGAAGGTCACGCTGACCTCCTTGTTGATCGCGCCGGCGAAGGGCTCGGCCCCGGCGGGCAGCATGTCCGGGATGGTCTCGGCGTTGTGGCTCTTGTCGGTCGGCACGAAGGTCACGGTGTCGCCCGGCTCGACCTTGATGTAGGCGGGCTCGAACACCATCATGCCGTCGGCGCCGCGGTTGAGCATCTGGACCTCGTAGGTCGCGGCCTGCGCGCTGATGGCGAGAGCACCGAAAGCGGCGGCGAGAGCGATCGTGCGAAGCATGATATTGTCCTTTCGTCATGCGTGTCTGTCCCCCTCCATATGGGCTCTCGCGCGGCGGCGGACTTTGCGCTCGATCAACCTGCTGACGATTCTCGCGTCATATTTTGAGCGAGGTGTCGAGCCGGATGCGCGGCATGAAGGGGGGCGCGTACCTTGGTCCAACTGAATTGCCGGCGCGACGGCGGGCGCGCGCCTGCGCAGCCGGTCAGCCCCGCGTGTTAGGTGGGAAAGGTGAAGAGAACGCAGGCCCGGTGCCGGCCGTGGCCGGCAGCCGGGTGGTCCAACGGGGCCTTCGCGTCGCGTCAGGTGCGGACGGTGGCGGCCAAGGCCGCACGGAATTCGGCCTCGTCGACGTCATGCTCCCGGCAGGCGTCGGTCACGGTATGGAACCGACCGATCACGCAGCCGACGCAGAGCATCCTGTAGCGCAGGAAGACCGCGATCGTCTCGGGCCACCTGTCCATGAGATCGCACAGCGCCAGGTCGGGCGCATCCAGGGACGGCGATTGCATCAGACACTCCTCCGGCACTTGGGCCTCGGAACTCTGCAAGAGGCGCCGCCCGCCTTCTTTGCGCCTGCGCAACCTTTCGCCTTCTGCGGGTGCCGGTGGGCGCGATAGCGCAGCCAGACCGGTCGAAGCCAGTTTGCGCCAGCGCAAACTTCCCGCACATTTTCAGTGTCTTGATGGTCCTTCCGCACTGATCCGCCTGTCGGCCGGTCGGCAAGGGATCTATGTTCGCGGTGTGGGAAAAAGGACAATCGGAAGGACCCAGACGATGTTTTCCAGGCACGCCCAAGCCATCCTCCTGACCTCAGCCGCGGCGCTCTTCGCGCTGTTCGCGGTGGGGCTCGGCGCCATGCTCCTGACCTCGGCGGGACTGGCCGATCCAAGCGCGATCGCGGAACTCGGAGAGCCGATGCGGGTCGCACTTGCAGCCTTCGGCGCGGTATTTGTGGCCGCGGCCCTTCATTTTGTGTTGGGTGGCCGCCGCCAAGCCCGTTGACGCTGTGGCCGGTCGCGCGGCGGCAGGCCCCAATTACAGGCCGGGGCTGCGGAGGAGTTAACGACCCCGCCGAAGCGCACGGCGGGGTGCATCAGATTTTTCAATTTTCGCCGTCGGTCTGAAGACGGAAGCTCCGGAGGTGCGCCTCCTGGGTCACTGCGCGCTGCGCGTGTAAAGTACGATGCCTTCGTCCAGCACGTCGAACGCGACGAGGCGGTCGAGCGACGCGCCGGTTCGGCTGAGGGCTTCTTCCACCACTTGATGCCCGGCCATAGCTCCGCGGACCGTGTCCACGTTGGACTGGTGCGCTGAAAGCATTTCATCCAGCGTCCTCAGCTCCGACTCCTGCAGATACTCGTCGAGAGAAACGACTCGCGTATTGTCTGCCGAGAAATCCGGCGCTCGCTTTAGTTGCGCAAGCTCGGTCGATGGCTCCTCGATCAGCGCGAACACGATCGCGGGGTTGACGATGCCAAGCTCTCCGGCGGCCGCGGCCGTTTCGGGCTGCCCGACATCATCAGGCAAGGTGCGTGTTGCCGTCTGCGGATCCGTCTCGACCTGCTCGTGCTGATAGTTCTCGCCGGTCTGAACGTTGGGCTGCTCGGTCTGCGGGGTGTGCTGCCGCTCGCCAGTCTGGCCTTCGGCACCGATGGCTTCCGTATTATCGCCTGTCGAGTCATCGCCTGACGGGACTTGCGCTGCCGATGCCCCCTGGAGCACCGAGCGTGCCGCCGCCATCTGGTCCTCGAGGCGGGGTTTCACTGCGCCGGCGAGATCGGCAAAGCGCGCGTCCTCGCCCAGATACGACCACGCGTCTACGATGGAGGGATAGACCGTCGTCACCCATGCCGCGAAGACCTGGTCGAATTGCTCGCCGTTCAACGCCTTGAGAACCTCCAGGTCGGCCCGCACATATGCGCTCAGGAGCGGGGAACCGTCGCGCTGATCGCCCGGCACGTCGAGTCGGTCCAGGACTGCCTCGCCGAGAAGGATCATACGGTCGCCCAGATCCCGGACAGTGCCGTCTGCGTATTTCATCGCCGCCATGTTGCCGTATTGCTGCAAGGCAAAGGCACTCGCCGCGGCGGTCAGGTATGCCTGCTCCAGGTCGGCAGCCATCCCGTTCGCCGCTGCGCCCACTTCGGGCAGTTCGATACCGTCGTGAGTTTCGGGCAGGTCGTTGCGGTAGACGTCGCTGTCGGAGGTGGTGCTTGTCGATTGTGCCGCCACCGGCAGGGGTGTCATCAAGGCGCAAAGCGCCACACTCGTCATCAAGACACGCATGAGGATACCTCGTGTTGCTTAGCACTCCATGCGGGGAACCGGCGGAAAGGCCGCATGTTCCGTGCCGGAACCCGATTATCACCTCGGTTGTGCGACGACGCGTTGTGGTACGGGCGCGGGAATGCCCCATGTCCGGGGCAATCTCCCCTGATCCTCGCGTTGTGGGACCAAGTGCGCTATCGGGCCGCGCGCCGCACCACCCGCAGCGGGAGCTGTCGAAAACCGCTGCCTGGGTAGACGTCGCGGACCGGCGGCTTGCCCGCTATCGGCGCGATCTCTTGCGTGGCGGCGAGGAGGTGGTCGATGATGAGCCGGAGTTCGAGGCGGGCGAGAGGCGCGCCCGGGCAGACATGGATGCCGGCTCCGTAAAGCAGGTTCAGACCCGGATCGCGGTCGAGCCGGAAGGCCTCGGGATCACCGAATACCCCTCGTCGCGATTGGCCGACGCCCAGATATAGCGCGACAATCTGGGTGAGATCAGCGCGACAATCAGGATAAGAGTCCTTGGCCGCGACGAGGTCACATTGGACGGTCTGCGTATCGCGAGC
>NZ_FNPF01000044.1 GCF_900107235.1 Citreimonas salinaria | reverse complement strand
GTTCCAGCGAGGTGACGGCGGCAAGGACTCTGCCGCGACGGAGCCATTCGGCGGTGTGGTCTTCGTCGTCGATCGCGACGTTTACGAGGTAGTCGGTCGTCCTGGTGAAGGCTGCGATGGCCTTGAGGAACCATGTTCCGAGGCTGTCGGCGTTCGTCGCGACGTTGAGCGTCACCCGCTGCGCGTTTCCGTCCGACCCGGAAAGCTCTGGCAGGTGCTCCATAAGTTCCTTCTCCAGCATACCGACACGGTCCATGTGCCGACAAAGCGACAGGCCCTTCTCTGTGGCGGTACATGGCGTTCCGCGCTCGATCAGCACGGTGCCGAGGCGCTCCTCGAGATGCTTGACGCGCTGCGAGATGGCCGACGGTGTGACATTGAGCGACGCGGCTGCTCTCTCGAAACTGCCTGTCCGAATGACCGCGGCGACGGCCCGAACGGCCGCATAGTCGATCATGATTTAGCATTCCTTCATCTGCATCAGCATACTTAATTTGTCTAATCTTCCGCCGCGGGGTAGCGCAAGGAAAGCACCACCGGATCGGACGCCTGCCTATGGACCTTCCTGTATTCTTCACTGGCATGATGATGAGCCTCAGCCTAATCGTGGCTATCGGCGCGCAGAACGCCTTCGTCCTGCGGCAAGGCCTGCGCGGCGAGCATGTGCTTGCCGTCTGCCTGGCCTGCGCGATCTCGGACGCGATCCTGATTACCATAGGTGTAACCAGCTTCCGCACGGTGTCGGACTGGCTGCCATGGCTTGAACCGGTCATGCGATACGGCGGCGCGGCCTTCCTGATCTGGTATGGGGTGAAGAGCATTCTGTCGGCGGTGCGCTCGGACGAGGCGCTGGCGGCGGATGCCTCGCTGCCCGTGAAGGATCTCTTCCGAACGCTGGTCGCCTGCCTTGCCATCACGTGGCTGAACCCGCACGTTTATCTGGACACGGTCGTGCTGCTGGGTTCCATCTCCACCCAGTTCGGCGACGAACAAGGCTCTTTCGCCGTGGGCGCGATCCTCGGTTCGTTCGTGTTCTTTTTCGCCCTCGGCTACGGCGCCATCCGGCTGCGTCCAGTGTTCGAGCGGCCGGTCGCCTGGCGCATCCTCGAGACGCTCATTGCGCTGGTGATGTGGCTGATCGCGTTCAAGCTGCTGGTCGGAGGGGCGAGATAGTAAACCAGGGTGAGGACGAGGAGACTCAAGATGAGCTTGTTCGAAGGACTATCTGCATTTCCCCTTACCCCCGCAGATGCCGAGGGCCGAGTTGACGCAGATGGCCTCATAAAGCTGGTATCGCGCCTCTCCGCTGCGGGAGTGGACTCGATCGGCCTTCTGGGAAGCACGGGAAGCTAACCCTACCTCTCGCGCGACGAACGTCGCCGGGCTCTTGACGCCGCAATTGAGGTGGTGAACCCGGATATCCCCGTGATGGTAGGCGTGGGCGCATTGCGGACCAGCGATGCGGTCAAACTTGCAAAAGATGCCAAGGAGGCTGGAGCAAAGGCAGGATTGCTATCCGCCATCGCCTATTTGCCGCTCAGCCAGAACGAGATGTTAAAGCACTTTGCCGCGGTGGCAGAAGAAAGTGGGCTGCCCCTTTGCATCTATGACAGTCCGGGCGTAACCAACTTCCGGTTCGGCGACGAGGTGCTTCAGCAACTTGCTGGAATGCCTGGGATCGTTGCGATCAAGAATCCGGCTCCGTCGCCGGAAGCCATCCCGGCGCACCTGACCCATCAGCGCGCTCTCTTTCCTCAGGATTTCTCCATCGGCTACAGCGGGGACTGGTGTTGCCCCCAAGCCATGATCGCCGGTGCCGACGTTTGGTATAGCGTTCTTGCGGGCACGCTTCCGCGGCCATGTCAGCAACTCGTCCGGGCTGCAAAGGCGGGTAACCACGACGAGGTGGAACGCATCAATGTGGCCCTCCAGCCTGTATGGCGACTTTTCCATCACTACACGAGCTTTCGCGTCGTTCATGAAATGGTCCGCCAGCTCCTACTCAGCGATATCGAACCTCCCCGTCCGGTTCTGCCCGTTTGCGAGACGGCAAAAACGGACATCGCTGCTGTTCTACGCGACCTGCCCGAAGAACTCTTGGCTTGAGAATCGACTTGAGAAACGGAGTTCCGTGGAGAGCATGCACCACCTGCTTATCGTCTTTGCCGCCTATGTGATCGCAGCGGTAAGTCCTGATCCCAGCACGCTGCGCATCATGGGCGTAGCGACGAACCACGGTCGTCGTGCCGGACTGACACTCGCGGCCGGTGTCGTGTCCGGCTCCCTGTTCTGGGGGCTTTCGGCGGCAACCGGGGTCTCCGCGCTCCTGGCTTGATACACCGAGGCACTGCACGCTCTGAAGATCGTCGGCGGGCTCTACCTGCTCTATCTCGCGTTCAAGGCCGCCCGAAGTGCCCTGAACAAAGACACGGCCGCCTCAGGCGCGATTCAAGAAAGTACCGCCGCACCGTCGCCGTCGGCCCTCTACCGTCAGGGATTGATCATGCACCTCGCAAATTCGAAAGCGGTGCTGGCTTGGATTGCGCTCGTTACGCTCCGTCTCGGCGTCGATTCGTCGTGGCATGACGTTGCCATTATTCTCGCCGGCTGTGGAATCCTGAGCGTCGTGATCTTCTGCGGCTACGCCCTCGTGTTCTCGACCGTGCCAATGATCAGACTCTATCGGCGTGCCCGGCGCGGGATCGACGGCGTTCTGGCAGTTTTCTTCTGCTTTGCGGGTCTCCGCCTCCTCATGTCGCGCATTTGATAGGGAGACTTGATGCCGCGGAGCGGCTCGTACTTGCGCCCTTCATTCCGGAAGTCTTCGCGGGCGTAGCGAGAATCGAGCACGCGCAGCGAAGGTCCGGAATGTTTGCAATGCGGTCGTTTCTAGACCGCGGAAAATGTCGCGGCTCCTCTGGCTCGGTCAGGATATCCGGCATCGCTTTTTGGTGGGCCGCACCGACCGCCGCGTTGGCCTCGGCGGTCGGGAAGCCGTAGAGGTCCGCGTCGACCGCGCCCTCCTTGATCTTCCGGACGGACGTCCATCGGGTCCAGATCCCTGCGAAGAAGGTCAGGGGTCGATCCTCGCCGCGCGCGAGCCAGGCGGGGGTTCGCGACTTGTCGGGTTCGACCCGGTACTCGCAGAAGCTTGTGAATGGCACGAGGCAGCGATGTTCTGGCCCGAGCCACCGGCGCCAGTGCGGCAATGCCACGTTGCGGATGTTGGTCACGCCGGGATCGGTCTTGCGCGTCTTCAGCGCGAAGCCGGGCGACGGCATTTCCCACCGCACCATGACGAGTTCCCGGCCCTCGGCGCCCTCACGGATGACGGGCGCTGATTGGTCCGGAAAGATTGTTGGCTGCGGTGCGAGATTGCCCGTTCGGTCAGTCCAGACACTGACGATCTCCCGGATCGCCGCCTGGCCCTTCGACAACGAATAGAAATTGCACATGCGCCCTGCCCCGTTGCGCCCGATGCCGGTGGCGCCCGCCCGCAGCTCAGCACGCCTTTCACGGAGAGCCAACATGTCCGCTTGTTATCGCCGGGCCCGCATCTTCATGCAGCGCCATCCCGCGCTCATCGTCCGCGGCAGCATCGTGTTGCTGCTGCTCGTGCACGCGGCGCTCCTCGTCCGCTGACAAGGACGCGCCCGCAGGCAAGCCTGCGGGCGCTGTTGCCAGACCAGTGCCGCGGATCGGGAGAACGTTCCCTGTGTCGGTTGGCTTGATGCCCGACAGGAAAGGATTCCGCCGATGCCGCTCGACAGACTGATCGACCTTCTCGCAGAAGCCGCTGTTCGAAAGCTCTCGCAGGAGCGGGAGGCAAAAGAGGCAGACTGACGCGATGAGGAGACGCTATCGCCGCTCAGGGCTGTTTTCACGGGTTTACCGGCGACATCGTGAATGGTTTCTTACCACCCGGTCGGCAGCGCCAGCCGTCTCTGGCTAAGGGACTGGATGGCGCGCATTTTACCCTCTTCACGCCTGCATTGCGCGCCGGGATAGTCTATGCACCACCCCCCGGCGGGAGCCCCACGCCCCGAGGCGGCGCAAATACATCGTTCCGACGATCCAGATGGGAGATCAGCAACATGAACATGCAATCCACGCCTCGCCGCGTCGCTCTTTATGCCCGCTACACGACGGACATGCAGAACCCGATGTCGATCGAAGACCAGTTTCGCCAGTGCGAGCGGTACGCGCGCCAGCAAGGCTGGACGATCGTTGAGCGCTTCTCCGACAGCGCGGTCAGTGGAACAAAGGGAAAGACCCGCCAAGACTTCACACGCCTCTCGGAAGCCTTGAGAACCGGCTCCTTCGATACCGTCCTCACGGAATCTCTCGACCGCATCTCGCGAGACCCGGAGCACATGGCAGGTTTCTACAAGGCCGCGCGCTTCCCCCTCCGTGGGATCGAAGCGCAGATCTTCCGGTCACTGAAAGCAGAACACGATCAACGGCAATCGCGACCGCGGCACCGGAATCATCAACAACGAGCTCTATATCGGGCGCCGTTTCTGGAACAGACTGAGCTACACCAGGGATCCGGTCACCGAGAAGCGCGTGTCTCGCCTCAACCCGCAAAACGAGTGGCAAGTCATCGAGGTGCCCGAGCTGCGCATCATCGACCAGGATTTATGGGATGAGGTGAAGGCCCGGCAGGCAGCACACACCAAACGCCGCGCCAAGGTCGAGACCACCGACCGCAACAAACTGTCCTCCAGGCGCTGCGTCGGCGGAAGTACCTTCTGTCCGGCCTGCTGGAATGCGGGCTCTGCGGCGGTCGGATGACCGTGGCCGGCGCTGGCAAGTACAAGACCTACTATTGCGCGAACGCCAAGGAGAAGGGGCCCAGCGTCTGCTCCGGTTTCAGGGGGCTGCGCGACAGCATTGCCCTGCCTCTGGTGCTCTCGGGGCTTCGGAACGACCTGATGAAACCGGACGCGTACGTAGCGTTCCGGAAGAGCGTGCAGCAGCGGCTGAAGGCCACGCGCGGCGCCGCCAAGGACGCCCTGGATCTGCACGATAATCGGGTGAGGGGACTGGAGACAGCTCGTCGGAACCCCATCCTGCCGGCGCGCCAGGGCTTGGGATCGCAGTCTCTCGTTGAGGAGCTGAACCAGATCGACGCCGACCTCGTCCGGCTGACGGCAATGCGTGAGGAGATCATCCCGCCAGAGATCAAGCTGCCCGACGGGCTGCCCGACCTCTACCGGGAGATGATCCGCGATATCGCCGCGACGCTCTCGGAGGAGAGCGTCGCGTCGCGTGCCGCCGACGCGCTGCACGAGCTGGTGGATCGGATCGTCGTGGATTGAACTGGCCCCCGTTTCGACCGGACACTCGGGCATAACCATGGAGGCTTAGGCATATGCCTAAGCACGTGCTTATGTCTGACTATGAGATCATT
>NZ_FNPF01000037.1 GCF_900107235.1 Citreimonas salinaria | reverse complement strand
ATGATCTCATAGTCAGACATAAGCACGTGCTTAGGCATATGCCTAAGCCTCCATGGTTATGCCCGAGTGTCCGGTCGAAACGGGGGCCAGTTCACTATCCCACGGCTGAACGACGCCTTGGCAAGGCAAAAGCTGGAATGCCGGTTCGGATCTTATGTCGAGTACGAACGTGTCTTTGACTACCGGCAGGCCAAGCCGAAAGTCGCCCCCGGCGGTTATCAACGCATCTATCGCCGGTTTGTCGGGAAGGACGGTCGTGGTGGCCGTCTCTTCGGCGATTGGGTCCAGCAGCTGCCCCGTGATCTGCGGCGTGACCGCCTGACGATCAACGGTCAGCCCACTTGCGAACTAGATTACGGGTCGATGCAACTGGTCCTGCTTTATGTCCTCGCGGACGCGCCGGTACCCGCCGCCCCGGACCTTTACCAGATGCTCGGTATGGGGCAGCACAGGGAAGACATGAAGATGGTCCTTACGTTGTCCGTCGGGAACGCGACAAGGTCGGAAACCGTGTCCGCCATAGGTGGAAGGCTTCGCGAACAGAACCGCGCCGGAAAAGGGAAGGCCGCTGGTCTCTACGACGCGTTCTGGCACCATCACGCACCGGCAAACCCGCATCGCGATGGCATCACCGAACCGGCATGGCCCCAACTCCAGAACCTCGAAAGCCGGATCGCCCTTCGTGTCCTGGCTCTGCTGCTTGACCGGAAGATCACCGCAATCCCGATCCACGACAGTTTTGTGGTGCAGGCCCGGCACCGAGACTGCCTGGGAGCTGCCATGCAAGACGCGTTCGCTGCCCTCTGCCCCCGAAGGCTGATCCGCATTCGATAGTTGGTAGCATGCGGCTGACCACCCACGGCCTCCTTGAAACTGTCAACCCACGCGTTTAGCCAGGTCAGGGGGCAACGGCGCGTTCGCAGTAAAAAATCCGTAAGAACTGAAGCCAGACGTGCGACGACATTCATCAACGAGAGTCGCCGGATTAATCGCACGCAGCAAATTCTTCGGGACAGCCTCCGCCTTCGCCGCTACCCATTACTCTAGCCAAGAGATAGCTTCGCGTCGTTCCTTGACAGAAAGATTTTTTTTGAATCCACGTGTTACCATTAAGGAGACGGGTACAGAATGATCCGCAAGGTTCTTCCAATCCACACGATAGACGCACGCGATAATGTCATGCTTGAAGTTTTGCGCGACTATTTCAGGCTCTCGCCTGACCGGTTGTTGTTCGAAATACAAGGGATGCGCAAGAATTTGGTGAATTCCCTTAAACGCAAGGGCGTAAATTACGACCAACTTAGAGCGGCGCTAGTACCTGATCGCGAAAAGCTCGAAATCGCGCTGATCTTCGACACAACGCTTATAGAAAATTATGGGTATGGCTGCGAAGTCTTCAAGCACTTGATCCCTCTTTTAAACCCCCACACTAACAACAGCATTTTGCACGGCGACTACAGAGGCGATAATCACAATCAAGACGCGCTTTACGAAGCATTCCATGAATCGGCTTGCCCCGTAAAGACAATAATTTATCAGCACAGCACGCAATTCTATGTAGTGTACATCAATAATCTTACAGACACAGCTTTTCAGACACTGGCCGATGGCATGATGGTCTTCAAAGGATATGTTGGCTGCGCGAACACCACCTACAGTTCGCGTTTCAAGACCTTGCTTTCTACGCGCCTAACGAACCTCGGCGTCAAATTTGGCCGGATCATAATTCAAGGTCATGAAGACGACCGGGACGAAATGGAGAACGTGAATATGTGTGGGTTCCCGTTTGAAGACAGCGGCTACAAGTGCATAAGCATTCGGTCGAGCCTTGCGGACTTGTTTCTGTCGTACAAGATCGAGAGGCCTATATATAGTGGATTTGAGGCGGATACGGAATTCTGCCTTAATTCCGTAAACTCTCGCGTGGCTGACATTAATAACTTTGACGTTCAGGTTGAAAATGCGAAGCTCGAATACTTGAAGACGGCCAAGGCGGGTTCGCTACACCATGCGGGATTGAGCGATGTTACAACGGATGAATTGCAGGGAATCATTCGCGGCAAGCTGCGCCAGAACTACATATACAACATGTCGCATTTGGAAGAGCATAACGTCACCAAATTCAGTATCATAATTGAGGTGCCTGATGCGAACGGAGAGCCTTTCCGCCTCATGGCAGCGCTTGAATATCGGCCCGATGACAGAGTTTTGCGGCTAATTACCTTCTATTAGGAAACGCATCCGTCGATGCCGGGTTAGTTAGGGCTTTGGGAAGCGAAAAGGCTTGCCCGAAACTTGCCTGAAGAAGCCAAGTCGGGTATCGACGCGGTGGTGGGCCGCAAACTGCAACATTTGGACATTACGGTAGGACATTTCGCAGGACATTACCACCGCGTCAAGCCGTTGATATTTCTCGCTGTATTAGGGCGTCCGGATAATCCCTTCGTCTCCGTCGCTCAAGTGGGCAACGTGCAGGGAAGTGCGACTATTCGTTGCGCTGCGCAATTTCATCCAGAATTGGGGCGAGGTAAGGATGCTTGAGCTTGTCCACGGCTTCCCTCAATACGCTCAGGCTCGGTCCATGCCCGTACGCCCTGCTGACGCCGCCAAGGTCGTGGCCGTGTATCCAGTTCGAAACCTCAGGAGAAACACCCGCATCCCTGAACTTGTCTTTGCACGTCCCCCGGAGCGAGTGCGTCACGTACCAGCCGTCTTCGTTGTCGCCTAGACGCGCCAAATCAAGCTTGCCCATCCAATACACACAGAGGCGCGACGCGCTTGTTTTTCCGTCATCGTTCACTTCGAAGTCGAACAGCGTATCCTTGTCTGCCCGTTCAAGCATCAGTTGGTCGACCAGCGGTTCCAGTGTTGCACTGATGGGAACGCGCCGTTTGCCCGCCTCGTTCTTCACCGCAGCGTGGCGCAAGTCAAAGTAGCGAACTCCCTGGTCGTTTTCCTTCACCTGCTTAGGGCGAAGGGTTGCTGCTTCATCAAGCCTCATGCCCGTGCAGATCAATATCGCCCACAGGCGTTTCACAACCAGCGGAACAGCAGGGGCCGAGAACATCTCCACGAGTTGCGCTTCATTGAGCGGATCATAATGCCGCCCGCGTTTGCCGTACTCGGTCAGCTTCAGGTGGATAAACGGGTTGTGGGGAAGCAGGCCCTTCTTCACGGCCTGATCAAGGAGGATTCGAACGTCGCTTATGCGGCTCTTGATCGTAGAGTTACCGTACCCATCAGACATCTCCTCGGCGTATTCGTATGCGTGCCTCGCCGTGACTTCGCGCAGTTCAAGATCGCCTACCACGCTGATGAAATGGCGAATGTGCTTGGCCCGCTGCCTAGCGGACTTGCGTTTCATAGTACCTCGTTCGACCGCTTCTTCTGCCGCAATTTCGACCTGAGGCAGGAAGCTATTCAGCGTCTCAACGCTCTCGCGGATACCGCAGCCGGCACGCGCCTCAGACAGGCCATGATCCACGATTTCTTGAAGCTTGATTCGGTCCGGAATTTGCCCTTGGTGTCTCTCCAGTAGCTGCTTCACTACTTTGATGTCGCCGCCGGAATATTCCTCCAGCCTTTTGCTCATCGCTTCCTGAACCAAGCGCAGTTCGCTCTCGTTGCGAGGGGGTTCTTCGAAGTGCCGCTCGAAAACGTCGTTGAACTTTGCGTCGTACTCCATCGTGTATGTCTTGCCGCGAAGGCGAAGTGCGTTAACCGCTCGTTGATACGCGCTGTCCTCGGCTACCGCCCGGTGACGGGCGACTGCTTCCAGGATTTCGTGGCGAATTTGCGCCTCGATATCGTGCTTCCGCCGCTCTGCGATCTGCCGATCGGTGGTCCTGGCTGACTTCTTGATCTGGTCGCGGCCTACGGCCTCAACAGCTTCAGGCGGTACCGTCACGGAAATGTACTGACGGTTGCCCCGGCGGCTTACCGTTGCAGGGTGCCAATCCACAGGCATACCTCCTAGGTTCTAGTGTCAGCGGTAGTGTCAGTGATAGGTCACTCGCCGCCTGATCATCTAGCGTTCTATGGAAGAAAGGCCAAGAGGGGATGGTGGAGGCGAGTACCGGAATCGAACCGGTGTGCACGGATTTGCAATCCGCTGCGTAACCACTCCGCCAACTCGCCGCCGTGGTGGCAGGTGATTAGGTTTTCCGGCGCGGCGCGTCAAGACGATAAAGGGTATCGGCCATCGCCGCACGGCATATCTCGAGCCGCCGGGGTCGTTGCCTCGGTCCGGCATGTGTGCGATACGGGCCGCAAGATTCCATTGAAGATATCGAGCCCATGACAGACTTCGCGACGCGCCGCCGTTTCATGGTCGACACGCAGGTGCGTACGGCCGACGTGACCGAGTTTCCGATCATCGACGCCATGCTGAACATCCCCCGCGAGGTCTTCGTGCCCCGAGACCGCATCGAGGCGGCATATTCGAGCGAGCCGGTGGCGCTGGGCCAGGATCGCGTTGTCCTGGACCCGCGCTGTTTTGCCAAGATGCTCGAGGCGATCGACCTCACCAATGACGACCTGGTTCTGGACGCGGGTGCCGGGCTTGGCTACAGCGCTGCGGTCATAGCGCGCATCGCCGAGGCGGTCGTCGCGCTCGAGGACGATGCCGACCGCATTTCCGAGGCGCAAGGCCTGTTGAGCGAGCATGATGCCGACAACGTCATACTCGTCGAAGGTCCGCTGACCGAAGGCTGCGCCCAGCACGGCCCCTACGACGCGATCGTGGTCGAGGGTGGGATCGAAGTCCTGCCTGACGCCTTCGTCGATCAGTTGAAGGAAGGCGGGCGGATCGCCTGCCTGTTCATGGAGGGGCCGTTGGGTACGGTCCGGATCGGCTACAAGGTCGACGGCCGGATCAACTGGCGACCGGTGTTCAATGCGAGTGCGCCCGTCATCGACGGATTCCGGAAGGAAGCCACCTTCGCGCTTTGATGATGTGACGCTCCGATGTTGAAGGGGATGCCCGTGCTGACGGCCATGCGCAAGACACTGACCGGCGGGCTTGTGGCCTTGGCCACGGTCTCAGGCGGCATGGCCGCGCAGGCGGAAACCCTGGCGCAGGCGTTGACCCGCGCCTACGAGACCAGCGGCCTGATCGAACAGAACCGCGCGGTGCTGCGGGCCGCGGATGAGGACGTGGCCCAAGCCGTCGCGGCCTTGCGCCCGGTGCTGTCGTGGTCGGCGGATGTCCAGCGGCAGTTCGGGGTCCGCGGCACGACCTCGCCGTTGACGGGCCGGCTTTCGGAAACCGGTTTTGTCGACAACACCGCCAGTGCGGCGCTGGTTGCCAGCATCACGCTTTATGACGGCGGCGCCAACCGCCTGCGGATCGACCTGGCAAAAGAGGCTGTGCTGGGCACGCGGGCCGAGCTGATCGCGGTCGAGCAGCAGGTCCTGCTGCGCGCGGTCGAGGCGTTCATGGAGGTCCGCCGCGCGCTCGAGCTGGTGGCGCTTCGGGAAAACAACGTGCGGGTCATCGGCCAGGAGTTGCAGGCCGCGCGCGACCGCTTCGAAGTCGGCGAGGTCACGCGCACCGATGTCGCGCTGGCAGAGGCCCGGCTGGCAGCCGCGCAAAGCGCACTGTCTGCGGCACAAGGCACCCTAGCCATCGCGGTCGAGGAGTATCGCGTCGCCGTCGGCGTGCTGCCGGAGAACCTGCAGCAACCGGCCGGCCTGCCGCGCCTTCCCGCATCAGAGGCCGACGCCAAGGCGATCGCCGTGCGCAGCCACCCCGAGATCGCGGCTGCGCAGCGCCGCGTCACCATAGCCGAGATCGGGGTCGCCATCGCAGAATCCGCCAGGAAACCCTCTGTCAGCCTCTCGGGGCGCTACGGTCTGACCGAAACCTTCGGCGAGGACACGTATTCCCGCGGCGGATCGATTACCTTGGGCGCGGAAGGGCCGATCTACCAGGGCGGGCGGCTGAACTCGCTGGAACGGCAGGCCTTGGCCGAACGCGACCAGGCGCGCGCGGCGCTGCTTCTGACGGTCGAGCAGGTACAGCAGGCGGTGGGCAATGCCTACGCAAGGTTGCGCGTCGCCCGCGCCAGCATCGACGCCTTCGAGGCGCAGGTCAGTGCGGCGACGGTGGCGTTCCGAGGCGTGCGCGAGGAGGCGACGCTCGGCGCGCGCACCACGCTGGATGTTCTGGATGCAGAGCAGGAGTTGCTGCTTGCCCGCTCCGACCTGCTGTCGGCTCAGGTGGACGAGACCGTCGCCGCCTATGCGATCCTGTCATCGACGGGCCAGTTGACCGCCGAGGCGCTGGCCCTACCGGTGCCCGCGTTCGACCCGGCCGCCTATTACCGTCTGGTCAAGGATGCGCCCTCGTCCCTTTCACCGCAGGGCCGTGCGCTGGACCGTTTGCTGCGCTCGATGGGCAAGCAGTAGCATTCGCGCAATCCGTTGTGAGGCGGGCGCCGAGCGGGTACACTTCGGTGAAACAGGCGATGGTGCAAGGCATGTCCGATCCGGTTCCCAACGACGAGACAGATGGCGTCCTGTCATCGATTCGCAGACTGGTCGCCGAAAAGCCCGTCTCTGCGCATCCGGATTCTGCCGACGGCGCAGGCGCTGACGCCGCTCCGCGTCCTGCGCGGTTCGTGTTGACTGACGCGCTGCGAGTGAACGAAACTGCAGAGCCGCCCGCGCAGCTGCATTCCATGATCTGGGAGGACTGCGCATCAGGTCGAGGCGATGCTGTTGCGCAGCCGGACACGCAGTCCGACGGCCCTCCGCCGCTTGCTGCGCCCGTCGTTCTGACCGGCCCGACATTCGCCGCGCCCGATGAATCCTGCAAGCCGCCGGAGTCGCTTGCGCTGGACGAAGACGCCTTGCGCCGACTGGTCGCAGAGGTCGTGCGCGCGGAATTGCAAGGCGCGCTGGGCGACCGTATCACGCAGAGCGTGCGCAAGCTCGTGCGCCGAGAAATCCACCGCGCACTGCTGGGCCGCGATTTCGACTGACTTACGGTAAATCAACAAAAAAACGCGCCCCATAGGGCGCGTTTTCTTAGGTTGGTGGACGGAGTGACCGATTCAGGCAGCTTCCGCCTGCTGTGCGGCATTCCGCCGCTCGCTTTCCTCGCGAGACAGCGCGACGGACGTCCTGACCCCTTTGGCTACAAAATCCATCAGCCCCTGCACGACGCGTTCGTTCGGGTCGATCCCCGCGCAACTCAGCACCTCGCGACCGTCGCGCGACCGTGCCCAGCGGGCAATTTGTTCGGGACCGTTGCCGTATTTCTTGTCATCGGCAATCGCGTCATCGAGGGCAGCCAGCACCACCGCCGCGAACAGCTTGCGCGCGCGGTTTCCCTGTTCGGAATTGAAGGCGGTGCCGTCAACGAAATCCTTCATGTATCGACCTATCATTATTGCTCTTGTCTTTCGGGCGTGACGGCCCTTATGGCCGAAAGCCAACGATTCGAACACCCCACGAGCGCATAGCTACGTTGCGCTCAATGCATGGCTTGCTGCAGGTGCAGCACGAGATACGTTGCCTTGCCACATCGCGCTACACGAGATATAGCGAGCGCCAATCTTACAACAACCTTTTGACACGGTTTCACTCATGCCTAAGATCAACGGAAACGAGATCCGCCCCGGCAACGTCCTGGAGCACAACGGCAGCCTGTGGGCAGCCGTCAAAGTGGACCACGTCAAACCGGGGAAAGGCGGCGCGTTCGCACAAGTGGAACTGCGCAACCTGCGCAACGGTTCCAAACTGAACGAACGCTTTCGTTCCGCCGACAAGGTCGAGCGTGTGCGCCTCGAACAGAAGGACATGCAGTTCCTGTTCGAGAACGACGGCAAGCTGGTGTTCATGGACACCGAGACCTATGACCAGATCGAGCTGCCCGCCGATATCTTGGGCGAGCGGCGCCCGTTCCTGCAGGACGGCATGACGATCGTGGTCGAGTTCCACGACACCGAGGCATTGAACGCCACGCTTCCGCAGAAGGTGATCTGCACCATCGCCGAGACCGAGCCGGTCGTGAAGGGCCAGACCGCGGCCAACAGCTTCAAGCCGGCGATCCTGGACAACGGCGTACGCGTGTCGGTTCCGCCCTTCGTGGCGCAGGACGAGCGGATCGTGGTGAACACCGAGACGATGGAATATTCCGAACGCGCCTGACCGGATGAAGGCCGAAGGTCGACCCGCATGGCGTTGTTGCACAAGTCAGACGGCGAAGGATTCACTTTTCGAATCCATGGCGTTAGACGCGGTGCATGAGCAAGCCTCCTCCCGCCCGCTATCGCACCACGAACTGGTCCAGCTACAACGCGTCACTGCGGAAGCGGGGATCGCTGTTGATCTGGGTCGACAAGGACATGACGTGGCGCGCGCCGCATGACGGTCGGCCGGGACGCCCGCCAGTGTTTTCCGATGCGGCCATACAACTCTGCCTGTCTATCAAGATCCTGTTCAAGCTGCCGCTTCGCCAGACCGCCGGGATGGTGGCGAGCCTGCTGAAACTGGCGGGACTGGATTGGCCCGTTCCGGACTTCTCCACCCTGTGTGCCGGAGGCAGAAGACCTTGGCCGTTCAGGTCCCCTATCGCCGCGCCGACGGGCCGCTG
>NZ_FNPF01000036.1 GCF_900107235.1 Citreimonas salinaria | reverse complement strand
CGGTTTACCCATCTCTGCCCCCCATATCTGCCATATCGGCAGGGAATCACAGAAAGAACGCCTTGAGAATCCCGAATCCAATCAAGGGCGATACGCTCTAGACCATCACCGCAAGGCGGATGTTGCCGGTCGACGTCTTGCAGCAGCGCAACGGGCATGGCTTGCTCATGCATCGAAGCTACGATGCAGCCTCGCCATGCTCAAGCGATGTTTCCGATGGGCGCGACCATGGCGGTCATCCTGCTCGGCTGCTGGACGTGACGAGAATTGCTGTATGAAATTTCTTCTGTTTCGCGCTGGTTCCGACGGCCGGGGGGGCGTGACCGCCGGACCCCGGCGGCGCAGAATTACCCAGATGCCAAGGGAAGGCGGGTAGGTGGTGGACTGAGCGAGATCGTGATGATGGAATTGAAGTGGCAGGCCTCGGCGTCAGCGCCTTCGGGCGGCAGACCTGGCCCGAAACTCGGCTCGCCTGGGAGGACCCGGAACAGGTAGTTCACGACGGGTACGCGCAAGACCTGCCAAAATGTCATCGCGAACGACCTTTAAGCTCGGGCTCGCCTCGCCCGGCATGATGTCGTTATTGCCGCGATCGCTGCCGGTGCGGTCGATTTGCGCTATCCTCGAGAGGGCTCCACTGGAGAGGAGCGAGGGCCAGTGGTGCGCCATCTACGGCCGATATCCGTCCCACCCGATCGAGACGCCGTTGTTCCGTTCCGTGACAGCCTTCATGGCGCCACGCGTTGATCTGCGGACAAGGTCACGTCGTGCTGCTGCACGAACTACGCGCCGTTCACCCGACCGCGCTCGCAACCGCCAGCTTGTCCTCGACCCAAAGAACCTTGCCCTTCATGGCCCCTCCACGCGGCAGCCGGTGCAACCGAGCCGTTCGAGGAACTGGGACCTCAGGATTTGCTGTTGTGCTCGGGCTTGTTCTTGCGATCGGTCGAGGCGAAGTCCTCGAGCTGATCCTCGCTCATGCTATCGTACATATCGCGTGCGGGACCCTCGAGATCGCTCACTTTTGTCTCGCCGCGCTTCGCGGACAGGGCGGCACCGGCGGCCTTCTGTTGCGCTTTGGACTTTGCAGGCATTGGAACATCCTATTGCGTGTCCGTTCGCTGGTTGAACGCCTGGTTCGCTTTGACGTTCCGAGATTATTCTGCGTCTCGACCTGCTCACATCGCTTTAGGACACAGGCTGCCTCTGTCGCCCTTGCCTTCTGTCGTCTCGCCTTCCGTTCGCTTCGCCGTGGTGGAACCGGTTCGGGCCAAGCCGTCTTCTCGAGCCGATCGGGAGGATTGCAGCGCCGAGGCCAACTTCTACGCAGCTCTGCAATCCGATCACGTGCCCGCGTAACTGAGCGAATTAGCCTCCGGCAAACCCCGCGCAGCTCAGCTCGGCCTTGCGTGAGAGTGACACAGAGTCGATGCGCGCTGCTAATCATCCTCGATCGATCGGTTTGGTATCTGCTCTGAAGGCACCATGTGCTACCCCACGCGTCCGGTCGCCCCGTCGCTGGCGGATTTCGAGGAACATCGTGCGAAGCTGTAGTTAAGGGCCCGAATCTTCGCGGCACCTGATGCTCGACCTGACGGGGTGCGGCTGAAGAGTCGAAGTACTTCTGCCGGAGGACCAGAGATGGCGGTCAGAGCAACGTGGAAGGGGACGATCAAGCTCGCCGAGCTCGCATTCCCGATCTCCCTTTACGCGGCCGCAACGACGTCGAAGCGCATCTCATTCCACATCTTGAACCGAAAGACCGGCAATCGGGTGCAGCGCGAGTACATCGACGAGGACACTGGAGAGTCGGTCGAGAAGGAGCACCAGGTCAAGGGCTACGAGACCAGCAAGGATCAGTACATCATCCTTGATCCCGAGGAGATCGCCGACGCGGTTCCCGACAGTGACAAAACGCTCAAGATCGAAGCCTTTATTCCCTGCTCGGAGGTCGAGACCGCCTACTTCGACAAGCCATACTTCATCGCGCCCTCCGACAAGAATTTCGCGGGTTCATTCGCGGTCGTTCGCGAGGGGATGCGCAGGAAGAAGGTGGCTGCCCTCGCCCGCGCAGTCCTCTTCAGACGCGTCAGGACCGTGATGCTGAGGGCGCAGGGCCTCGGGCTCATCGCCCATACGTTGAATTTCGACTACGAGGTGCGGCCAGCCGCCGAAGTCTTCGACGATCTTCCTGATTTCGAGATTGAAGGCGAGATGCTTGACCTGGCGAAACACATCATCCAGACAAAGTCCGGGGATTTCGATCCTCGGGACTTCGACGATCGGTATGACCAGGCCGTCGCCGAGCTTGTAAAGGCCAAGATCGAGGGGCGCGAGATCAAGCCGCCGAAGAAGCCGAAGGAAACGAAGGTCACCAGCCTTATGGATGCGCTTCGCGAGAGCGCGAAGACATCCGGGAAGACGAAGCCATGAACGCCGTCGCGGAAGAAGGCCGCATCTGGGTCGGGAGCGAAAAAGGAGTCCGGGTCGCAGCGCCGGAAAACCGGGTAAATGGCCCTCGAGAGCTACAACAAGAAGCGGGACTTCGAGGCCACGCCGGAGCCCCGCGGCGAGATCGGCGGCTCGGAAAGCGGCGACAGCTATCTGATCCAGAAGCACGCGGCGCGCCGGCTGCACTACGACTTGCGCCTCGAGCTCGACGGCGTGTTGCTGAGTTGGGCCGTAGCGCAAGGTCCCAGCCTTGGTCCGGGTGAGAAGCGTCTGGCGGTGCAGACCGAGGACCACCCGCTCGACTACGGAGACTTCGAGGGAACCGTCCCAAAGGGAGAGTATGGCGGGGGCACCGTTATCCTGTGGGACCGTGGCTCGTGGAAGCCCATGAACGACCCGCGGAAGGGGCTGGAGAAGTGTCATCTGGAATTCGAGATCCAGAGCGAGAAGCTGGGCGGCCGCTGGCATCTCACCCGAATGGCGCGCAAGCCGCGCGAGAAAAAAGACAACTGGCTCCTCATCAAGGGCGATGATGAGTTCGCCCGCGAGGAGGGCGACCAACAGATTGTCGACGAGCGCCGGATTCGGTAAAGGCGGGGCGCGTGGTCGAGGAGGTGGCTGGCGAGGACGCCGGTTGGTCGTCGACGACCAGTAAGATCGAGCAACCCCCGGAAGAGCTGCCGCCAATGCCGGCGAAGGCAAAGGCGGCGGAGTATCCTGGCTTCATCTCGCCGGCCCTCGCCACCCTGAAGCCGTCTGCTCCGTCCGGGGAAAAATGGCTTCACGAGATCAAGTTCGATGGCTACCGCCTGCAGGCTCATGTGCGTGAGGGCCGCTCCACGCTCTTTACCCGCAGTGGTTACGACTGGACCGACAGGTTCGGCGGCGCGATACCGGCAGCTCTCGGGCAGCTGAACGCGCAAGACGCCATTCTGGATGGTGAGCTCGTGGTCGAAGGGCGAGCGGCGCGTCGGACTTCTCGTTGTTGCAGTCGGATCTCTCGGAGGGTCGGGTCGACCGCCTGGTGTTCTTCGCCTTCGACATCCTTCATCTTGACGGCAAGGATCTGCGCCCGGCGCCGCGGGAACATAGACAGCACCGCGACGTTGCTCTGGAACACGGAAACCTGGAAAAGGAACAACGTGATGTTGATCAAGACTTTTTTAAGCGCCACGGCCTGCAGCCTACTTGTGGGCACAGCAGCCTTCGCCCAGGACGACGTAGTCGTTCTGACAGCAGACGAGTTGACGGCTGCGGATGAAGCCGCAGACCTTATGTTCATCGAAATGTACGGCGACGCCGTGCCGACCTACGTCACTGCCACCGATGCCTACGCCACCATGCAGGCTATGGGCTACACCGGCATCCATGACCTTGACGTCGAATGGGGCCTCTACGAGGTCGAAGCCTTCGCTCCTGACGGGAACGAGGTCGAGATCGAGTACGATCCGGTCACCGGGGCAATCCTCGACATTGATGACAACTGGTTCTGACCGACCTGCTCACGTCTGAGTAGGCTGTGACGGCAGTACACGAAGGAAAGACAAATGCGGCAGCACAGATTGCCGCATCTTTTGTGCGTGATCAAATGTGGCGCACCCGTGGAACGCTCCGCCCAGCAAGCGTTCTTGGCCGATCGGCCGTCGTCAGGAATGTTGCAAGCCCGCTCACCGCAGCCCGATGGGGGCGAGCAGATAGACGACCGCCGCAAGAACTATCGTCGCCGTGAAGCCGGCATGGATCGCCAGCAGCGTGGCGAGTATTGCGGCAACCACCGAGGCGCAGCCGTTGATCCCCCAGGCCCAGGGGACCAGGTCCGGGTTCGCCCGTGCGATCAGCGCCACTCCAAGCGGGAATGGCATTCCCATCAGACAGGCGAGCGGCGCAACGAGAACAAGCGTGACGGCGATCTTGATGGCATCCGGCCACGCAATCAAAGCTTCGAGAAGCGGAGGCAGCAAGAACAGATAGAGCGTAGCCAGGACAGCAACGCCCAAGGCCGAGAGTTCTATGGCGCCGATCTTTCGGCCAAGAACGCTTTGGGCGCCCCATCGGGCCATGGCGCGGTCCAGCCGGGAAGCCAGTGCACTGCCGACTCCGGCGAATACCAGAAAGCCCGCCAGGATCACCGCGACCGCATAGAGCGGATGACCAAGAAAGAGAATGAAGCGCTGAATATAGGCGATCTCGATGAACAGGAAACCGAGGCCCAGCGCCAGAAAGTAGAGCGACACGCCGGTCTTGGGCGTGCTGCCGGCAAAGCCCCGGCGCCGCAGCAGAAGCGGAGCCACGATCAGCAACAGCGAAAGCACTATCGCCTGCACGAGTGTCGCAAACAGGATGAGGTATCCCATGTCGAGCATTGCCGCGGCGCCTTGGCGGCGCAGCTCGAAGAGCTCCGGCAGGAAGCGCCACTCGAAGAAGTCGTTGAAGAATGGGCGATCGTCGGTAGCTGGCGAGATCGCGAACTTGTAGGTGCCGATGAATGCGTCGGCCTCCCGGCCAAGCAAGGCCGTGGCAGCTTCGAAGAAATACGGATGCTCGAGGATATTGAAGCGGTTCGCTTCCTCGGCACGGATCCCTGGATACCATGCCAGATCGAAGGACCGGGCTCGGGCGAACTCTTTTAGGGAGGCGATCTCTGCCTGCGCCAATTCGCCGTTCTTCACGATCAGCGTGGCCGTCTTCCAGCTTCGCACCATCGCGAGTTGCCGCCCGGGGTCGACCGCGCCGCGCTCGCGCAGCGCCTCCACGGCAGTGGCGAACAGTTTCACGGAGTCGCGCGGCGGTAGCTTTGCCCAGAGCGTTATCGACAGCACTCCTCCGGGCTCCAACGTTTCGAGATATTTCTGCAGCGCCTCGACTGTATAGGTGTAGCTTTCGTGGAGGCTCTGTGTGCCCGCCGAAGCCGCGCCGAAGGAGTAGAGAAGCGGTATCTGGATCAGGTCATAGCGCTTCCGGGTTCGCTCGATGAAGCTGCGTGCCTCGGCGACGTGCAGATCGACGCGCGGAAGGTCATAGATGCCGCCCGCGAACTCGGCGTACTGGTCTGCGACGAGATCGGCCAATTGCGGGTTGAGTTCTACAGCGTCGATTTCCCGCGCGCCGTGATAGAGAGCCAGGAGCACCTGTTCACCGCCCCCGGCTCCAAGGATAAGCGTCTCGGGCTCCTCCACAACGTGGTAGGGCAGGGCAGAGGTCGTGTAGTCCAGATAGCCCAGCGGCTCGAGTTCGCCGGTGAACCGCGTGATCGTGCTCAGCGAGTCGGCATCGGTGAAGATCCCGAGTTGCTCTGGCGGCTCTATCGTGTTGGCCAGCGACAGGCCGGGCGCATAGCGGAACGGGATTGTCGGGCTCGCGACGACGCTGATCAGCCCCAGCGGACTCGAACGCTCGGCGATCACGCGGGCGTCTGGCGTGCGCAGTGCCATCGGCAGGCCCTTGAACTGGGACACGTGCGGCTGGATGGCGGTGAGTCCCGACGGAAGCCAGGCTGCGCTCAGCAACGCGAGCGCAGCAAAACTGACGGCGGCGAGCCGTGGGCCTCTGCGGGCAGAGGGCAGAAGGATCAACGCCGCCGAGAGAAGTCCGGCTGCACTGACCAGCCGGAGCGCCACCGCGGGAGTCACCAGGAAAAGAATGCCGACCATTCCCAGCGCCCCCACTCCCGCGCCGACAAGGTCGTAGGCGTAAAGCCGACCGATCTCGGCCGCGTGTCGGGTGAAGGCCAGACCGACGGCAGCGCCGCCGAAGAAGAACGGCAGGACGAGCACGCCATAGCTCGCGCCCAGCCAGATCATCTGCTGCGGGTCCCAGACGAGGGCCAGCGGATTGAACGGCAACCGCGCCAGGATCGCGAAGGCACCGACAGCCGTCGCCCCGAAGAACGCTGCACAGGTGGCGAAGGCAGCCGTGAAGTGCGGCACCACCCGCGCCCGGGTCAGGGCCAGCACCGTGCCACTTGCGCCAAAGCCAAGCAGCGCGATCGAAATGATCATGTAGGCAAAGTGATGCCAGCTTATGATCGCCAGCAGCCGGACCAGCAGCACCTGATACGCGAGGATCGCAGCCGAGACGACGGCGACAGCGAATAGGGTCGGCCGGTTCACCTCACAGGCTCACTGCTCGGCGCGGGTGAACGGCACGAACTGGACCGGAAGCAACTGCCGGGACGTGATGCTGCCGTCTTCCTGTTTCTCGACCAGCATGAGTTGCTGGGCCGAAAACGGCCCGCCGATCGGAATGACCATTCGGCCGCCGGGCTTGAGCTGCTGGACAAGCGGCGGCGGGATCTGGCTGGCCGCGGCGGTCACGACGATCGCGTCGAACGGAGCTTGCTCGGGCCAGCCGTAATAACCATCGGCGATCTTGGCCTCGACATTCTCGAAACCGAGATCGGCGAAAGTTCCGGCGGCGCGCTCGCCGAGTTCGGGAACGATCTCGATGGTATAGACTTCTTCGGCCAACGGAGAGAGCACCGCCGCCTGGTATCCCGAACCGGTGCCGACCTCCAGAACCTTGTCGCCGGGTTCGATCTTTAGGAGATCGGTCATCAGCGCGACGATGAAGGGCTGCGAGATCGTCTGACCGTAGCCGATCGGCAAGGGACGGTCCTCATAGGCCAACAAGCGGACGTCCGGGGGAACGAACTCGTGGCGCGGCACCGCCCGCATCACCTCCAGAACTACAGGGTCGACACCTGCCTCGACGCTCGGGGCGGAAAGCGCATGGGCCTGCACCGTTTCGACCATATTGGCGCGTTCTTCGGCGCGGTCCTGCGCGGCGGCAGGCAGAGTGGCGCAGATCGAAAGTGCGAGGGCGGCGAACCAACGCTTCTTGTTTGTCATCCGATTTCTCCGGATTTCTGGGTTCTCCTTGGCGGAACGTCCGCGCGAGCGAAGCGTTCCGCAGTGAAGTTGGGAGGAGTTGCCGTGGGCACTCATGATCTTTCGCGCCGGACGTTACTTCGCGGAGCGGCGGCATCTGCGCTCGGAGTTGCCGCATCCGGAGCCGGGCCCGCGTTCAGCCAAGGAGGTCTGCCCGAAAACGAGCGCGGAATCGTTTCGGCGATCGAGGCCGCAGCCGAGCCCCTGCCGGGCATTGCGAGCGATGCGTTCGCGTCGGTGATCGACCGGTTCGCGGATGCGCGGGTGATCCTGCTTGGCGAGTCGACGCACGGCACCGACCAGTTCTACCGGGCACGGGCCGCAATCACCGAACGACTGATCCGGGAGCATGGCTTCAACATCGTGGCGATTGAGGCAGATTGGCCTGACGCGGCCCGGATCGACGCCTATGTGCGCGACCGGGCCGAGATGCCGACCGCCCTCACGCCGTTCCAGCGGTTCCCGGTCTGGATGTGGCGCAATCGCGCGATGCGCGACTTCGTGGACCGCCTGAAAGTGATCAATCAGCAGATCGATGATCCGGACCGTCGCGCCGGCGTCCACGGGCTCGACCTCTACTCGCTGCCCTCCTCCATGGATGCGGTCGTGGATTTCGTGCGGCGCCACGATCCGGCCGCGCTGCAAGAGGTGCGCGAGCGTTACGGTTGTCTGGCGCCGTGGGTGGACGATCCGGCAGCCTATGGCGCACTGGCACAGCGCTCGCCTGCGGACAGCTGCTCGGACGAGGTGGTCGCGGTGATCGAGGACGTGCTGCGCGACCGTATGAGCATGATCGAAGCCAGCGATTCTGCGTTCTTCGATGCCTTGCAGAACGCGCGGGTGGTTGCCGCCTCCGAAGCCTATTACCGCGCGATGTATGAGGGGTCGGTTGCCTCGTGGAATCTCCGTGACACCCACATGTTCGAGACGCTGCAGGCAGTTCTGGAGGCCCGCGGTCCGGACGCGAAAGCGGTGGTCTGGGCGCACAACTCCCATGTCGGGAACGCGGCAGCGACGCAGATGGGGCGCCGCGGCGAGATCAATATTGGGCAACTCAGCCGCGAGGCGTTCGGCAACGACGCTGTGCTGGTCGGGTTCGGCACGGATCGGGGCACGGTCACCGCCGCTCACGGATGGAACGGGGCCACCGAGACGATGATCGTCAGGCCCTCGGTCCCCGCAAGCTGGGGGGCGCTGATGCGGGAAGCAGAGCCGGACCGCTTCTTCCTCGACATCCGCAATGTGGCGGGGCTGGCCGAGACACTCGAACCGTGGCGCCCCGAACGGTTCATAGGGGTCATCTACCGTCCGCAGACCGAGCTGGTCAGCCACTATGCAGAGGCGTCCCTGTCGGCTCAGTTCGACGCCTATTTCTGGTTCGAGGAAACCGACGCCGTCGAACCGCTCCCCGCTGTCGAACTGGAGGCCATGCCGCAGACCTATCCGTTCGCACTCTGAAAACGTCGCCCTCCTCGCGACACTTAGATCTTTTTGACCCGACACCGTCTTCGGACAGGACTGTCGCCGAAGCGCGCCCGGTAGTTCCGTGCGAAGCGGCCCAGATGCGAGAAGCCGCAGGCATGAGCCACGTCACCCACCCCTTCGGGATCGCGGTGGCGGCTCAGCCTGTAATGCGCAGAGTCGAGCCGCACCTGCCGCAGACATTCCATCGGCGTAAGAGGCTTTGTTGCGCAAAGAGGGTGAAGCGCGAACCTCCCCTTTCCCCGGACGCACTTATCCCACGGGTTCTGTGACAGGTATGCCAAGCGCGGTGT
>NZ_FNPF01000002.1 GCF_900107235.1 Citreimonas salinaria | reverse complement strand
CTTGTAGCTCGGCGGGATTGGTCTGCTCATGCAGGCCAGCTACCACGCTGGATTCACAAGATGAATCCCTCACCTCGCCTTTGCGCAACAAAGCCCTCTTGAGCCGGAAACGAAGGCCACTGACCCGATCGACATTTTCGGCGACCTCGGCCTGACTGGCCAAGGCGACCTCGAGCGCGGAATGGTCCCTGACGTCATGTTCGACTTCGCGCAAGACGCGTCCGGGCGGATCGGCCTCAACCCCGGATCCATCGCCATCCCCATGATCTCGACCGCGGCGGTGTCCATTCGCCACGGGTGGAAGGTCCAGCCGAAGCTGAAGGACTACACCTGGAAAGAGAAGCCCGCTGTTTGGCTCGGTATCACTGGCCCCTCGGGGGTCAACAAGTCCGCCGCGCTCGATGTCGGCCTCGAGCCGCTTCAGGCAGAGGAGGACAGATGGGCGAAGGCGAACGCAGAACTCATGGAAGAGCATATTCTCCAGAAGGAAGAGCATAAGATCATCATGAAGGCGTGGCGAGACGCCCTCAAGGATGGCGGCCGAGACAATGCCGGGCCGATGCCCCGCGCACCGAAGATCCCGAAACGCAAACGGTCGATCGTCGAGAACTCAACCATGGAGCAGCTCATCCAGATCGCGGCCGAGAACCCCGACGGTCTCCTGCAATACAAGGACGAGCTGGTTGGTTGGATCGCTTCGTTTGATGCTTACAGCGGGGGCGGTAAGGGGGGCGCATCACAAGACCGCGCCGCGGCCCTAAGCGGATACAACTCCTCTCCCGCATCCAAGGATCGCGTCGGCGCCCAAGGCTCCGGCGGCACGCACGTCCGGGCCGAGTGCTTCTCGCTCAACCTCGTCGGGGGCAAGGCCCTCAAGGGCGACCACGTCGCGATCAGGCGCGCCATGGAGAGCCTGGAGCTTCTCGCGTGGAGGCAGCGCCGGCCCGGTTTCCTGGTCAGGCTTGCGATGTGGCGATTGCGCAGGATCGTCCCGCGGAATCCTGCTCTGCGATCTGCATCAGTTACAGCCCAAGACTATCGTTTTTTGCATCAGTTAACTTACTGATGCAATGTCCAGTTCAGGGAATGTTCTGTCCAGTTCACCCTGCGTTCCAGAGCAAAGGCCGGTGCAATTTCTCGCACCGACCTCGCATTCCCCCAACAAAATATGGCTCTATCCAACCCGGTAGTTCGGCGACTCCCGCGTGATGACCACGTCGTGGACGTGGCTTTCCTTCAGCCCGGCATTGGTGATCTTCACGAAGCGGCACCCGCTGCGCATCTCGTCCACGGTGGCGCAGCCGGTATAGCCCATTGCCGCGCGCAGGCCGCCGACCAGTTGGTGCAGCACCGCGGTGGCCGATCCCTTGTAGGGCACCTGCCCCTCGATCCCCTCGGGGACCAGCTTGTCGCTGGCGGCATCCTTCTGGAAATACCGGTCTGCCGAGCCCTGCGCCATGGCGGCCATGCTGCCCATGCCGCGATACGCCTTGAAGCTGCGGCCCTGGTACAGGATGACCTCGCCGGGGGATTCGTCCGTGCCGGCGATCATGCTGCCCACCATGGCGCAGGATGCGCCCGCCGCGATGGCCTTGGCGAAATCGCCCGAGAACTTGATGCCCCCGTCCGCGATCACCGGCACGTCGCCGGCGGCCTGCGCGCAATCCATGATCGCGGTCAACTGCGGCACGCCCACGCCGGCGACCATGCGGGTGGTGCAGATGCTGCCCGGGCCGATGCCCACCTTGATCGCGTCGGCGCCCGCGTCGATGAGCGCGCGCGTGGCCTCGGCCGTGGCCACGTTGCCGGCGATCACCTGCACCTCGTTCGACAGCGCCTTGAGCCGGCGGACGGCCTCGCCCACGCCCTTGGAATGGCCGTGCGCGGTGTCGATCACCACCAGGTCGACGCCCGCGTCGACCAGCGCCTCGGACCGGGCAAAGCCCGCGTCGCCCACGGTCGAGGCGGCGGCGACCCGCAGCCGGCCCAGATCGTCCTTGCACGCGGTCGGGTTGACCACGGCCTTCTCGGTGTCCTTCAGCGTCAGCAGGCCGGTCAGCTTGCCCTCGGCGTCGGTTACCAGCAGCTTCTCGATCCGGCGCGAGCGCATCAGGTCGATCGCCTCGTCCCGGTCGGCGGGTTCGCGCAGCAGGGCGAGGTTGTCGGAGGTCATCATCACGTGGACCGGCGTGTCGTCGCGCTGGGCGAAGCGCATGTCGCGGTTGGTGACGATGCCGACCACGCGGCGCTTTTCGTCGACCACGGGAAAACCGGTGAAACCGTAGCGTTCGGTGAGCGCCTTGGCGTCGGCCAGCGTCTGGTTCGGGGTCAGCGTGACCGGGTTGTAGACGATGCCGGATTCGAACCTCTTCACGCGGCGCACCTCGCGTGCCTGGGTCTCGATGTCGAGGTTGCGGTGGATCACGCCGATGCCGCCGGCCTGCGCCATGGTGATCGCCATGCGGGATTCGGTGACCGTGTCCATGGCCGAGCTCAGCAGCGGGATGTTGAGCGCGATGGATCGCGTCACCCGGGTGCGCGTGTCGGCGGTGCCCGGCAGCACGTCGGATGCCGCGGGAACCAGAAGGACGTCGTCGAAGGTGAGCGCCTCGCGAATCTCCATGGGGGTCTCCTTGGGAGGGTTCGGTTGGCGCGTCCCTATCGCACGGGTCGGACGCGGGGGAAAGCCCGGAAAACGCCGCCGCGGCGCGCGGTCGCGTGTCCCACGATGGGACACGGGGGCGGCTTAATGAAATCAATGGCTTCCAGAGACGAATTTACCTTTCGTTGACGAACGGGCGCATTCGGGGGGGCGTGCCCAAGGCGCTCTGCCCACATCGGGCTGGCGCGTGACCCCCGGGGAATTCCGGGCCCGAAGAAGCGCCGGACGCGGGCTTGTCGTCACTGCGCGGTCGCCGGGGCGAGAGAGGCGCGTGCGCGCAGCACGGGTTGGTCCGGGGCGGCCTTCCGGGTAAGCCGCGGGGGGCGCGGCTGGAAAGACGCATTTTCGGGAACTTAAGGGTTAAGTTTCGCGCGCCTGTCCGGCAGGCCTTGCCCATCTCCTCGCGGTTACGTTGTAATGGAGGCGATCTTTTCTATCGGGAATTCCATATGACCGCTCCGCTTGCCGGATACGTGATCCTGGATCTCAGCCATGTGCTGGCGGGACCCTACTGTACCATGACGCTGGCCGACCTCGGCGCGAAGGTGATCAAGGTCGAACGCCCGGGACTGGGCGACGACACTCGCGCCTTCCCGCCCTTCAAGGACGGCAAGTCGGCCTATTTCGCCGCGCTGAACCACGGCAAGAGCTCGATCGCGCTGGACCTGAAGGAGGATGCCGACAGGACGATCTTCGACGAGTTGCTGTCGCGCGCCGACGTGCTGGTCGAGAACTTCCGCCCCGGCGTGCTCGAGCGGCTGGGCTATGGGTGGGAGGCGCTGCACGCGGCCTTCCCCGAGCTGATCCTTGCCGCGGTGTCAGGCTTCGGCCAGACCGGACCGGACGCGAAGCGACCGGCCTACGACATGGTCGTTCAGGCGCGCGGCGGCGTGATGTCGATCACCGGCGAGACGGGGCGCGAGCCGGTGCGCGTGGGGGCCTCGATCGGGGACATCGTGGCGGGGATGTTCCTGTCGCAGGGGATCCTCGCGGCGCTGGTGGACCGGGCGCGGGGCGGCGGCGGGCGGCGCGTCGACGTTTCGATGCTGGACAGCCAGCTGGCGATCCTGGAACACGCCATCGCGCTGACCACCGTGACCGGCAAGGCGCCCGGCCCCTCGGGCGCGCGCCACCCGCTGATCGCGCCGTTCGAGACGTTCCATGCCAGCGACGGGCTGTTCGTGATCGCCGCCGGCAACGACACGCTGTTCGAAAAGCTGTGCATCGCGCTGGCCCTGCCGCTGGACGGCGACGACCGGTTCGCAAGCAATCCCGCGCGGGTGCAGAACGCGCGGCTGCTGAAGCGGCTGATCGAGGCGGTGACGATCGAGCATACCCGCGCCCACTGGATCGCCAAGCTGACCGCCGCCGGCGTGCCCACCGGCGCGATCCAGACCATCGACCAGGTGCTGAAGGACCCGCAGATCCAGGCGCGCAACATGGTGGTCGACGTGCTGGACCGCAACGGGCGCCCGGCCTTCAAGGCCGCCGGGAACCCGATCAAGATGAGCGACGTGACCGACCCCACCACGCGCCCGCCCGCCCCGGAACTGGACGGCAACCGCGGCGAGATCCTGCGCTGGCTGCGCGGCGGCTGAAGGCGGGCACGGCGGGCGGGTCAGGCGCCCGGAAACCGCGACGGTTTCCGGGGCCCGGCCTCGGGCGTCGCGAATAGGGCCGCGGCGGCGGCCCCTGCCGTTCCTCAGGCCGCATTCGCGGCCTCTGTCCGGATGCGCTCGATCATCGCGCGCAGCCCGTTCGAGCGCTGCGCCGACAGCGCCTCGGTCAGGCCCAGGCGGGCAAGTTCGGCGCGGGCGTCGACCCTCGGCACCTCGGAGACCGGCAGGCCGTCGTAGAGGCGCAGCAGAACCGCTATCAGCCCCCGCACGATCAGCGCGTCGCTGTCGCCTTCGAAGTGAAAGGTGCCGTCCGCGATCCTGGGATGCAGCCAGACCTGGCTGGCGCAGCCCTCGACCTTCGTGGCGGGCACCTTGAGCGCGTCGGGCAGCGGCTCCATCGCCTTGCCCATCTCGATCACCATGCGGTAGCGGTCTTCCCAATCGTCGAGGAACTCGAAATCCTCGACCACGTCCTCGAACGCTTGCTGAGCCATGACCCGTCCCCTTTGTTTTGCGCGCAGGCGCGCGCGGGTCGCACCGCGCCGCGCGCCACGCGGCGCCTGGGCGCTTTTCAAGCGACGGGATATGCGCTAGGCGAGTGACAGTCAAAGGGGCGTTGGACATGGGCAGAACGGTTGCGGGGCTGGTGGTTGCGGCGATGGTGCTGGGCGGCTGCGCCAGCCTGCGCGAAAGCCGCGTCAACCCGTTCAACTGGTTCGGCCGCGCCGAGCCCGTCGCGGTCACGACCGACGCGACCGGAGCGGCGAACCCGCTGATCCCGCGCCGTCGCGCGTCTTTCTTCCGACGCGACGAGCCGGTGGCATTCGCGGGCCAGCCGGTGATGCGGATCAGCGACCTCGCGGTGGAACGGCGCCCCGGCGGCGCCATCATCCGCGCCACCGGCGTGGCCGAGCGGCTGGGACCGTGGGACGTGCGGCTCGTCCCGCTCGACCAGCCCGTTCCCGCGGGAGAGTTGGCCTTCGTGCTGCGCGCGCAGTTGCAGCCCAATCCGGTGGGCACCGAACTTGCCCGCACGCTGACGGCGGCGGTCACGCTGTCCGACCAGCAGCTGTCCGGCGTCTCGCAGATCCGCGTCGTGGGCGCCACAAACGCGCTGGCGGTGCGCCGCTAGCCGACAGCGCTTGCACCCGGCGGGGCGCGACCCTACTTTTCACCCGTAGCCAAGCGGAGACGTTGGATGCCGATGCATGCCCATGAAATCGAGGACCTGCTGCGCGAAAGCTTTCCCGACGCGACGATCGTCGTGGAAGGGAATGACGGCGTGCACATGTCCGCGATGGTGATCGACGAATCCTTTCGCGGCAAGAACCGCGTCCAGCAGCAGCGGGCGGTCTATGCCGCGCTGAAGGGCCGGATGGACGGTCCCGACGGGGCGCTGCACGCGCTGGCGCTGACGACAAAGGCGCCGGAGTGACCTTCGCGGGCGCGATCATCGCCGTGCTTTGCGCGCTGATCGTGCTGGTGGCGGCTATGCGCGCGCGGCAGGCCGTGCGACACGATCCGCATGCACGCCGCGGAAGCGCCCCCGGACGGGGCTACCACGTGATCGACGCCTCCTATCACTCGGGCGGGGGCGGCGGGGGGCAATCCGGCCAGTTCCGGGTGCCGCGCGACCCGCAGGAATACGCCCGCCTGTTCATTCCGAAGGACAAGAAGACATGACCGAAGCGACCTCCGACGCCAAGACCCGCATCGACGAGACGGTGAAGAACAACGACGTGGTGCTGTTCATGAAGGGCACCAAGACCATGCCGCAATGTGGCTTTTCCAGCCGCGTGGCCGGCGTGCTGAACTACATGGGCGTCGAATACGCGGACGTGAACGTGCTGACCGACGACGCGATCCGGCAGGGGGTCAAGGATTACTCCGACTGGCCGACGATCCCGCAGCTCTACGTCAAGGGCGAGTTCGTGGGCGGCTGCGACATCATCACCGAGATGACGCTGTCGGGCGAGCTGGACCAGCTGTTCGAGCAGAACGGCGTGACGTACGACAAGGACGCTGCCGAGAAGATCCGCGAAGCCAACGGCTGATTGCGCGGCCGGAGCGCCCCTGCGCCACGGGCGAAGGGGCGATTCCCCCGCGCCTGCGGAGCGGCTCCGGGATACACGAAAGCGATGTTGCCCGGGAACGGGCGGGAAAGGCCGGGGCGACCCGGCCTTTTACGTTGCGGATCGGAGCCGGATTCGAATGGGCGGAGCGATGGCTGCGCCTGCGTTCCGCGGCGTCCGCGCGGCCCGCGTTCAGGAGGACGCGCGGGCCTTTTCCTCGAGCGCGTCGGCCAGCGCCTCGGCCCGGGCGGTGAGTTCGGCGAAAGCCTCGGTCACGGAGTCCGGGATCACCGGGACCTCGACGCGCTCGGGCTCGGGCGGCGGGGCGTCGCGCAGCTCGGTCAATTCTGTGCTCAACGTCTCGATGCGGTCCTCGGCCTCGCGCAGGCGTTCCTCGAGGCCGACGGTGCGGTCGGCCAGCATCAGGCCCGCCATCAGCAGCATGCGGCTTTCGGGGATGCGGCCGATCTGGTCGATCAGCACGCTGGCCTCGTTGTCGAGCATGCGCGCGGCGGCGTGGAGATACTGCTCCTCGCCTTCCTGGCAGGCGACCTCGAAGCTGCGGCCGCCGATGGTGATCTCGATCTCGGTCTGTGCCATCAGCCCTGCCCTCCGGCGCTGTCCAGGAGCGGCGCCAGCGTCGCCATGACGGCCCGCGTCTCGGCCGCGTCGGCGGCGCGGGCGGCGCGCAGCGCGTCGAGTTCGGCCGCCATCGCCTGGTTGATCGCCTCCGGGTCGCCAAGACCCTTGGCGTTGGCCTCGCGCAGCGCCTCGGAGGTGCGCGAGAGCATGTCGTTCGTGCGCCGCATGCGCTGTAGCTCGGCGTCGATCTGGGCCATCCCCTCTCGCTGGGCGGCAAGCTGTTCGCGCAGCGTGGCGTCGCCGGGCCCGGCCTGCGCCGCCTTGTCGCGCAGTTCGGCCACGCGTTCCTCTAGTTGCGCGTTCGTCGCGCGCGCCTGCTCGAGCGCGGTGCGCAGCTCGGCCAGTTCGGCGGGATCGGCCTGCACGGGCTCGGGCGTTTCGGGGATGGCGGCACGCGCCTCGTCCAGCGCGGCCTGCGCGGCGTGCAGCGCGCCGGGGTCCCAGGCGTCGGCCGCGCCGGCGATGCGTTCCAGCGCATTGCCCAGACGCCCCTGCAAATCTTCCATTCGGCTCATCATGGTCCTCGTCGAAGCGCCCCGGCTTGTGGACATGCGCACAGAATCACACAGGCGGGTTCGGGGTCAAGTTCATCGCGGTTTTCAGCCGACGGGCCGGGATTTGCGCCGCCAGTGCCGACAAGGCCTTAGCCGACGAGATTGACGTGGTGCAAGTGCATGCGCGGCCCGCCGCGCTTGCACTTGGGGCCGGTGCTGCTATTGAGCCGCAAACCCTGTCTGCAAAGGACCGCGCCCCGTGGATATCGACCAGCTCCGCCAAGCCCACCCCGATCACTGGATGCGCGCCACCGCGCTGCGCGCGCTTGCGCTCGATGCCGTGGCCAACGCCAATTCCGGGCATTCCGGCATGCCGATCGGCATGGCGGACGTGGCGACGGTGCTGTTCTCGCGCCACATGAAGTTCGACGCCAAGGCGCCCGACTGGGCCGACCGCGACCGGTTCATCCTGTCGGCGGGGCACGGCTCGATGCTGCTGTATGGCCTGCTGGCGCTGTGCGGCGACGACGAGATCACGCTGGACGAGGTGAAGAAGTTCCGCCAGCTGCACGCGCGCACCGCCGGCCACCCGGAAAACTTCATGGCCCGCGCCATCGAGGTGACGACCGGCCCGCTGGGCCAGGGCATCGCCAACTCGGTGGGCTTCGCCATCGCTGAAGAGGCGCTGCGCGCGCGGTTCGGCAACAAGCTGGTGGATCACCACACGTACGTGATCGCCGGCGACGGCTGCCTGATGGAGGGCGTCAGCCACGAAGCGATCGGTCTGGCCGGGCGGCAGGGGCTGGGCCGGCTGGTGGTGTTCTGGGACGACAACGGCATCACCATCGACGGCAAGGTCTCGATCGCGGACAAGACCGATCAGCTCAAGCGCTTCGAGGCGGCGGGCTGGCACGTGCAGGCCATCGACGGTCACGACCCCGAGGCGATCGACAAGGCCATCGCGGCGGCCAAGGCCGAAACCGCCCGCCCGTCGATGATCGCGTGCAAGACGCATATCGCACTGGGTCACGCGGCGCAGGACACCGCGAAGGGCCACGGCGCGCTGACCGACGGCGACCAGAACAAGGCCGCGAAGGCGGCCTGGGGCTGGGAGGCGGCACCGTTCGAGATCCCCTCCGACATCCTGTCGTGGTGGCGCGACGTGGGCAGCCGTGGTGCTGCCGAGCGTGAGGCATGGGAAGGCCGGCTGGCCGAGGCCAGCGGCGCGCGTCAGGCAGAATTCGCGCGCACGATGGGGGGCGAGGCCCCGAAGAAGCTGTCGGCGACGATCAAGGCGCTGAAGAAGCAAGCCTCGGAAGAGGCGCCCAAGCACGCGACGCGCAAGTCGTCCGAGATCGTGTTGTCGGCGATCAACCCGATCATGCCGGAAACCATCGGCGGCTCGGCCGACCTGACGGGCAGCAACAACACGCTGACCAAGGATCTGGGCACGTTCGACACGGACAACCGCAAGGGCCGGCACATCTTCTACGGCATCCGCGAGCACGGCATGGCCGCGGCGATGAACGGCATGGCGCTGCATGGCGGCGTGCGCCCCTATGGCGGCACGTTCATGGCCTTCACCGACTACGCGCGCCCGTCGATGCGGCTGGCGGCGCTGTCGCGCATCCCCACCGTGTTCGTCATGACCCATGACAGCATCGGCCTGGGCGAGGACGGTCCGACGCACCAGCCGGTCGAGCACCTGGCGATTTCGCGCGCCACGCCCAACACGCTGGTCTTCCGCCCCGCCGACACGGTCGAGACCGCCGAGGCGTGGGAGATCGCGCTGCGCCAGACCAGCCGCCCGTCGGTGCTGTCGCTGACCCGGCAAGGCCTGCCCACCGTGCGGACCGAGCACAAGACCGCGAACCTGACCGAGAAGGGCGCCTATGTCCTCGCCGATGCCGAGGGTAAGCGGCAGGCGATCCTGATGGCAACCGGCTCCGAGGTGTCGGTCGCGATGGCCGCGCGCGACATCCTGCAGGCCGAGGCGATCGGCACGCGGGTCGTGTCGATGCCGTCCTGGGAGCTGTTCGAGGAGCAGGACGAGAAGTACCGCCGCCGCGTGCTGCCGGGCGGACCGGTGCGCGTCGCGGTCGAGGCCGCGGTGCGCATGGGCTGGGACCGCTGGCTGTTCGGCGAGCGCGGCAAGCGCGAGAAGTCGGGCTTCGTCGGCATGCACGGCTTCGGCGCCTCGGCGCCGGCCGAGCGGCTGTTCGAGCATTTCGGCATCACGCCCGAGGCGGTGGCGCAGAAGGTGCGCGACCTGCTCGAGGGTCGCTGGGCGCCCGATCCGCGCACCTGACCACGGCCGCACGGCGGCCCGCAGTACCTGACACGAGACGAGGGCGCGGTTGCTTATGGCCGCGCCCTCTTTCGTTGGCGCGGGTCGCCGCCGATCTATCTGTAGCGCACGCGTGTCACGCTTCGTTGAACGTCCGGAACGAGGCCCCGGCACATCCGTTCCCCAGTCCAAGCGAACAAAGGAGACCGATCCATGATCCGCAAGACATTGATGATCACCGCAAGCGCCCTTCTGGCGGCGCCCGTGGCCGCACAGGAATTCGAGCGCGGCGAGCGCAACACCAGCTTCGAGCCCGCCTTCGACGCGCAGTTCCGCGCGCCGCTCGAGCCGTCGGGCTTCGACCTGACACAGACCAAGATCGCCGGCGGCCTGGTTCACCCCTGGGGTCTGGCCGTGCTTCCCGGCGACCAAGGCTACCTGGTGACCGAGCGCCCCGGCCGGCTGCGCCACATCGCCTCCGACGGCACCGTCTCCGATCCGATCGAAGGCCTGCCCGAGATCTTCGCTGAGGAACAGGGCGGCTTGCTGGACGTGAAGCTGGGGCCGAACTTCGCCGACAGCCGCCGCGTCTACTTCACCTATTCCAAGCCCGTCGAGGGCGGCTCGGTCACCGCGGCGGCGTACGGCGTGCTGAACGAGGACATGACCGCGCTGTCGAACGTGACCGACATCTTCGTGCAAGAGCCGGCGGTGACCGACCCGATGCACTACGGCTCGCGCATCGTGTTCGACGGCGAAGGCCATGCCTTCGTCACAACGGGCGAACGCTTCACGATGGAGAACCGCGACCTGGCGCAGGAGCTGGATACCACATTCGGCAAGGTCGTGCGCGTGACGCTGGACGGAGAGACGCCGCAGGACAACCCGTTCGTCGGCCAGGAGGGCGCGATCGATACGATCTGGTCCTACGGCCACCGCAACGTGCAGGGCGCGCTGTACAACGACGGCCAGCTGTGGACGATCGAGCACGGCCCGCAGGGTGGTGACGAGTTGAACCTGACCGAGGCCGGCAAGAACTACGGCTGGCCGGTCGTCTCCTACGGCGAGCAGTACGGCGGCGGCGAAATCGGCAGCGGCCAGGCCAGCATGGAGGGCATGGAGCAGCCCGACTACTTCTGGGATCCGGTCATCGCGCCGGGTGACATGATCGTCTATGACGGCGAGATGTTCCCGGACTGGCAGGGCGATGTCTTCATCGCAGCGCTGGTGCGTCACGGCCTCGTCCGGCTGGAGCTCGAAGACGGCACCGTGCAGGCCGAGGAAAGCCTGGCCCGCGACTTGGGACGCGTGCGTGACGTGGACGTGGCAGACGACGGGTCGCTTCTGGTGCTGACGGATCTCGACGACGGGGCGCTGGTGCGCCTGTCGGCCTCCGGCAGTTGATGAAAACGGCCGCCTAGGCCGCCTTGCTCGACTTGAAGATCGCGCCCCAGGCGGGCGCGATCACCTTCGCCCCGAGGGGCACCAGAAGCAGCCCCAGCGCAAGACCGAACACGCCGTCGATGGCGGCGGTGAGCGTCCAGCGCACGGCGCCGATCTCGGACGCGCCGTAGGCGATGTCGTGAACCCAGTCCTCGGGTCCGTGCCAGCCCATCTGCCCGACCGAGTGCAGGATGATCGATCCGCCGACCCACAGCATCGCAACCGTGCCCACGAAAGCCAGAAGCTTCAGGAAGTAGGGCATCACCTTGACGATGCCGCGCCCCAGCGAGCGCCCTGCCCCGGTGCTGGCATTCTTGCCCAGCCATAGCCCCACGTCGTCCATCTTCACGATGACCGCCACGGCGCCGTAGACGATCGCCGTGATCGCCACCCCCACCACCGCCAGGATCACCGCCTGCAGCAGGATGCTGTCGCTTTCGATCGTCGCGAGCGAGATGGTCATGATCTCAGCCGAGAGGATGAAGTCGGTCTTTATCGCGCCCTTGACCTTCTGCTCTTCCAGCTTGCCGGGGTCCTTGACTGCGTGGCTGCCATCGGGCCCGCCGTGATCCTTTCCGACCCCCAGCGCATGAACCGCCTTCTCCGCGCCTTCGTAGCACAGATAGGCCCCGCCCAGGATCAGCAGCGGCGGCAGCGCCCAGGGCGCGAAGGCCGACAGCAGCAGCGCAATGGGCAGCAGTATCACCAGCTTGTTGACCAGCGAGCCGCGCGCGATGCGCCAGATGATGGGGAGTTCGCGGGCGGGTTCGAACCCGGTCACGTATTTAGGCGTCACGGCGGCGTCGTCGATCACCACGCCAGCGGCCTTCGAGCCGGCCTTGGCGGCGTGGGCCGTGATGTCGTCGACCGAGGCGGCGGCGATCTTGGCGATGCCGGCCACGTCGTCCAGAAGCGCCAGAAGTCCGCTCATGCCGCGATTCCCCGATGTTGCGTGACGCGCAGGCGACCACGCGCGCGGCCCCGGCGCAAGCCCGGAAGCGGGAAAGGCGGCGCCGGGCGCCCGGGCGCCCGGTCCGGGTTCTACAGGTAATCCGCGCGCTGCAGCCCGTACTTGGCCATCTTTTCGTTCAGCGTCCGGCGCGGCAGGCAAAGCTCGTCCATCACCGCCGCGACCGAGCCCTTGTGCCGGCGCATCGTGTTGTCGATCAGCATCCGCTCGAACGCCTCGACGTATTCCTTGAGCGGCTTGCCCTCGGTCGTCATCACGGGCTGCATCGTGTCGTGATCGCTCATCAGCAGCGAGGCGATGGTCCCCTGCCCGCGCCGCGATTGCAGCACCGCGCGTTCCGCGAGGTTGATCAGCTGGCGCACGTTGCCCGGCCAAGGCGCCTGCAGCAGCTGCGCGGCCTCCTGCGCCGAGACCTTGGGCGCATCGCAGCCGTATTCGTCGGCGAACTGTTCCGACAGACGAGTGAAAAGCGTCAGGATGTCCTCTCCGCGCGCGCGCAGCGGCGGCACGGTGATGTTGAGCGCGGCAAGGCGGTAGAACAGGTCGGCGCGCAGCGCGCTTTCACAGGTGCGCCCCTCGTCCTGAAGGTTGCAGATGGCGACGATGCGCGTCTCGGGCGGGGTGCCCTGGTCGTTGATCGCCGACAGCAGGCGCGCCTGCGCCGCGTCCGACAGCGCCTCGATGTCTTCAAGCACCAGCGTGCCGCCGCGGGCCTCCTCGACCGCCGGAAGCCAGGTCTCGTCGGGCTGGGCGGGGCCGAAGAGTCGCCGCATCAGCGCCGCCTCGTCCAGCGCGCCGCAGGACAGCAGGACGAACTTCTTGCCCGCCCGCGAGCCCACCGCGTGCAGGGCGTGCGCCACCAGCGTCTTGCCGGTCCCGGTCTCGCCCTCGATCAGGACGTGGCCGTCGGCCTGGCCGAGGTCGAGGATATCCTCGCGCAGGCGCTGCATGACGGGGCTGTTGCCGATCAGCTTCTGCATGATCTGCCCGCCCTCGCCCAGCTCGCGCCGCAGCGCGCGGGTGTCCAGCGTCAGGCGGCGGGCGTTCGTGGCCTTCTTGGCCAGCTCGGACATGCGGTCGGGATTGAACGGCTTCTCGAGGAAGTCGAACGCGCCGACGCGCATCGCCTCGACCGCCATCGGGACGTCGCCGTGGCCGGTGATCATGATGACGGGCAGCGTCGAGTCGTTGCCCATCAGCTTTTTCAGGAACTGGATCCCGTCCATGCCGGGCATCTTGATGTCGGAAATCACGATGCCGGGATAGTCGGGGCCCAGCGCGCCGAGCGCCTCTTCGGCGCTGGCATAGCTTTCGGTGTCGTAGCCCGACAGCGCCAGCCACTGGCTGATCGACTGGCGCATGTCCTTTTCGTCGTCAACGATTGCGATCTTCATGGCATTGGCCATCAGCCTACTCCGCCGCTTGCGATTGCTGGGTCAGCACGGGCAGCTGCATCTCGAACACCGCCCCGCCGTTCTCTCCGTTGCGGGCCGTCAGCCGCCCGCCAAGCTCGTTCACGATCCCCGACGAGATCGCGAGGCCGAGCCCCACCCCGTCGCCGGGCGCCTTCGTGGTGTAGAAGGGCTCGAACAGCGCCTCCATCTCCTCGATCCCGTGGCCGTTGTCGCGCACCGACAGGGTCGCCGTCTCGCCGGCGGCCAGCAGGATCTCGATCTGGGGCTCCGATACCGACTTGGTGGCGTCGAGCGCGTTGCGCAACAGGTTGACCAGAACCTGCTCGATCCGCATCCGGTCGCCGAGCACGCGCACGGGCTCGTCGGGCAGGATCTTGGTGATCTTGACGCGCCGCGCCTTCAGCTGCGGCTCCATCATCGACAGCGAGGCGGCGAGCGCGTCGGCCATGTCCACCGGCGTCAGGTCCTGCTGGCCCTTGCGGGCGTAGGACTTGAGCTGGCGGGTGATGGCGCCCATGCGCTCGATCAGGTCGTCGATGCGATGGAAGGCCGACAGCGCCTCGTCGGGGCGGTTGCGGTTCAGCAGCAGCCGCGCGCCGGCAAGATAGGTCTTCATCGCCGCCAGCGGCTGGTTCAGCTCGTGGCTGACGGCGGCCGACATCTCGCCCAGGGCGGCGAGCTTGGAGCTTTGCGCAAGGCTTTGCTCCACCACGGCCAGGTTCTTCTGCACGCGCTCGCGCTCGGCGATCTCGCGCGAGAGGCGGGCGTTCAGCTTGCGCAACTCGTCGGATTCGCGCTGGAACAGCGCCATGCGCAGCGCGGTGCGGCGCGACAGGGCGTAGAAGGCCAGCGCGGCCAGCAGGGCGAAGACCATGATTTCCAGCGCCAGCACCGCGTTCACGCGCTCGCGCACGCTGGCATAGGTGGTGAAGGTGGTCAGCGTCCAGCCGCGGAACGGGATACGGCCGTTGATGCGCATCACCGCCTCGCCGCGCAGGTAGGCGTCGGCGTCCTGCGCGGTCCAGTCCGCGGTGGCCTGGATCGCGCGTTCGATGGCGCCCGTCGGCGGCTGGCGCTCCAGCGCCTCTTCGGGGCGCAACCCGCGCCAGCGCGGTTCGGTCGCCAGGATGATGACGTCGTCGCTGTCGGTGACCATCACCGCGTCGGAAATGCCGGCCCAGGCACGCTCGAACTTGGCGAGGTCGACCTCGACCACGATCACGCCGACGGTCGAGGCCTGGCTTTCCACGCGGCGCGAATAGGTGAACTGGAAGCCGCCGGCTTCGCGCGGGATCGCGGTGAAGACCGTCGAGGGCGATTGCACGGCATCGGTGAAATAGGCGGCCTCGGCGTGGCGTTCGCCCAGGCGGTTGCGGTCGGTGGCGGCGACGGTGCGCCCCTCGTCGTCCAGCAGCATCAGCGAGGCGGCGCCGATCTCGTCGACGTAGGAGATGAGCCGCTGCGAGCTTTGCGAATACTCGTCCGAGTTCAGCGCCCCGATCAGCGACGGGTCGCGCGCCAGAAGTTGCGGCACGATTGCGTTCCGGCGCAGCTCGGACACCAGGTTGCCGGAATAGAGTGCCAGTCGAAGCTCGGCGCGGTTGCGGGTGGTTTCGGTGAAGCGGTCGGTCAGCAGAAGGTTGGTGACCCAGATCGTCGTAATCGCCACGCCCAGCAAAACCGCCAGCGCGACGCGTACCCGCCAGGACAGCGGGTTCGAGCGTCGAAAGCGCCCTTTTGGCTCGGTCGTGTCAGACATGGCGGGCAGGATACGCGCGGCGGCGCGCAGCCTCAAGTCAAGCCGCCGTCAGCGCACCGGCCAGATGGGCGAAAAGGCGCGCACCGTCGGTGTTGCCCTGCGCCGGATCGCAGGCGCGTTCGGGATGCGGCATCATCCCCAGCACGCGGCGGTTTTCCGACAGGATGCCCGCGATGTCGCGCTGCGAGCCGTTGGGCGTCTCGGTATAGCGGAAGGCGACGCGGCCCTCGCCCTCGAGCCGGTCGAGCGTGTCGGCGTCGGCGTAGTAGTTGCCGTCATGATGCGCGATGGGCAGCGCGATCTCGGTTCCCGTGCCGTAGGCGTGGGTGAAGAGGCTTTCGCCCTCGACCCGCAGGCCGACGGTGCGGCAGATGTATTTCAGCCGCGCGTTGCGCAGCAGGGCGCCGGGGAGCAGGCCGGTTTCGGTCAGCACCTGAAAGCCGTTGCAGATGCCCAGCACGTAGCCGCCACGCGCCGCATGGTCGCGCAGCGCGCCGATCACCGGCGCGTTGGCCGCGATCGCGCCGCAGCGCAGGTAGTCGCCGAAGGAAAAGCCGCCCGGCACGCCGACGATGTCGGTGCCCGCGGGAAGCGCGGTGTCCTTGTGCCAGACCATCGTCACGTCGCAGCCGGCGGCGCGGAAGGCCGTGGCAAGGTCGCGATCGCAGTTGGAGCCGGGGAAGACGAGGATGGCGGCTTTCATGGCGGGAATCCTTGGTGCGGGGACGTGAGCCGGATCGATGCGGGACCGCGGCCGGTCACGCCATCTCGATCCGGTAGCTTTCGATCACCGTATTGGCGAGCAGCTTCTCGCACATGTCGGCCACGGTCGCCTCGGTCGTGCCGTCGGGCAGTTCGAGTTCGATCACCTTGCCCTGCCGCACGCCGCCGACGCCGTCGAACCCCAGCGCGCCAAGGGCGTGGCGCACCGCCTCACCCTGCGGGTCCAGAACCCCGGTCTTGAGCATGATCTCGACCCTTGCCTTCATGCGTGCGGCTCCTTCGTCAATCGTGTCGCGAGGTGTGTTGCGGCCTTCCGGCCCGGCGCGGCCGGGCCGGAACGTTCAGTTGATCAGGCGCGGCTTGCCCATCTGCGTGGCCTGCTTGGGCATCACGCCCAGGCGCTGCGCCACTTCGGTATAGGCATCCGCCAGGTTGCCCAGGTCACGGCGGAACACGTCCTTGTCCAGCTTCTTGCCGGTCTCCATGTCCCACAGGCGGCAGCTGTCGGGGCTGATCTCGTCGGCGACGATGAGGCGCTGGAAATCGCCGTCGTAGACGCGGCCGACCTCGATCTTGAAGTCCACCAGCTTGATGCCGACGCCGTACATCAGGCCCGACAGGTAATCGTTCACCCGCAGCGCGAGCGCGACCATGTCGTCCATGTCCGCCTGGCTGGCCCAGCCGAAGGCGGCGATGTGTTCCTCGGTGACCAGCGGGTCGCCCAGCTTGTCGTCCTTGTAGTAGTATTCGACGATCGGCCGCGGCAGGTCGGCGCCTTCCTCCATGCCCAAGCGCTTGGCCAGCGAGCCGGCGGCGACGTTGCGCACGACGATCTCGAGCGGGATGATCTCGACCGCGCGGACGAGCTGTTCGCGCATGTTGAGCCGCTTGATGAAGTGCGTGGGCACGCCGATGGCGTTCAGGCCGGTCATGAAGAATTCCGACAGGCGGTTGTTGAGCACGCCCTTGCCTTCGATCACCTGGCGCTTTTCGGCGTTGAAGGCGGTGGCGTCGTCCTTGAAGTACTGCACGATGGTTCCGGGCTCGGGTCCTTCGTAGAGGATCTTCGCCTTGCCTTCGTAAATCTTCTTGCGGCGTGCCATGAAGGGCCTTTCCATGAAAGAGAGCCGCGTTGCCCGGAGGGGACACGCGGTAGATCGTGACATACTGTATGGCCCCCTTTCCCGCAAGCGGCGCGCCACGCGCTTTTTCTTGCGCAGCGCGCGGCGGCGCGTCATACCCGGGGCCGGATCAGACCACACGACCGGAGCCAGACAGATGAGCACCTTCGACGACCGCGAAAGCGCCTTCGAGAACAAGTTCGCCCATGACGAGGAAATGAAGTTCCGCGCCGAGGCCCGCTGCAACCGTCTGCTGGGCCTCTGGGCCGCCGAGAAACTGGGCAAGTCCGGCAACGACGCCGACGCCTACGCCAAGGAGGTCATCCGCGCCGACTTCGAGGAAGCCGGCCACGACGACGTGATCCGCAAGCTTGTCGCCGATCTGGGCGACAAGGCGACCGAGGCCGAGATCCGCGCCAAGCGCGAGGAGATGCTGGTCAAGGCCAAGGCACAGCTGGTCGAGGAATCCTGACGCCACCGCGCGCCGCAGCCCAAGCCCAAGGCCCCCGATGAACGAGACCCTGCGCGCCGCCGCCTGGATGCTGGGCGCGATCCTGTCCTTCACGACCATGGCCGTGGCCGGCCGCGCGGTCAGCCTCGATCTCGATACGTTCGAGATCATGATGTACCGGTCGTTCATCGGGATCGCGCTGGTGATCGTGGTGGCGCGAGCGGCCGGCACGCTGCGCGAGGTCAGCGGGCGCAAGCTGGGCCTGCACACGCTGCGCAACGTGTTCCACTTCACCGGGCAGAACCTGTGGTTCTACGCGATCACGGTCATTCCGCTGGCGCAGGTCTTCGCGCTGGAATTCACCTCGCCGCTATGGGTGATGCTGCTGTCGGTGGTGATCCTCGGCGAGCGGCTGACCGCGAACCGGGTGCTGGCGGCCGCAGCGGGGTTCATCGGCATCCTGATCGTCACCCGCCCGTCGATCGACACGATTCAGGCGGGGCAGATCGCCGCCGCGCTGGCTGCCATCGGCTTTGCCGGTTCGGCCGTGTTCACCCGCCGCCTGACCCGGACCGAGACGATCACCGCGATCCTGTTCTGGCTGACGGTCATGCAGGCGGTGTTCGGGCTGGTCTGCGCCGGCATCGACGGCGACATCGCGCTGCCCGCCGCCAGCAGCTGGCCCTGGGTCGGGCTGATCGCCTGTGCCGGGCTGGTGGCGCATTTCTGCCTGACCACGGCGCTGCGCTTCGCGCCTGCGACGGTGGTCATGCCGCTCGACTTCGCGCGCCTGCCGGTCATCGCCATCGTCGGCATGGCCGTCTACGGCGAGGTGCTGGACCCGTTCGTGGGTCTGGGCGCGATCGTGATCTTCGGCGCGAACTACGCCAACATCGTCGTCGAAAGCCGCCGCTCGGCCCGGCCCGTGTCAAAAACGTGACGGTTTCCACGCCGGCTGGGCGGCGGGAAAAACTGACGTGGCGTAAAAATTGACGGAAAATTATTGGCTAATCATTCCTTGTGAACAGGAACGTGCGCTGGCGCCTTTGCGTGCACGAGGGATGAGGACACCATGAAGAAGACACTGACAGGAGCCGCGATCGCGGCCTTGGCCGCAACCGGCGCGCAGGCCGGCGGGCTCGACCGGTCGGGACAAAGCGTCTCGGCGATCTTCGACGAGGCGGGCACTGCCAAGTTGAACTTCGGCTACGTGATCCCGTCGATCACCGGCGAGGATATCGGCTCGGGCGGCGGCGACTACGATGTGGGCGAAGCCTACATCCAGCCGGGGATCACCTATACCAACGCGCTGAAGGGCGGCTTCAACTACGCCATCATCCTCGACAAGCCCTACGGCGCCGACGTGTCCTACGACGACGACCCGACCACGTCGAACCTGGGCGGCACGATGGCCGACCTCAACAGCCAGGCTCTGACTTTCGTGGGCCGCTACGCCCTGAACGAACGCTTCAGCGTCTTCGCCGGGCTCGGGGTGCAGAGCGTCGACGCCGAGGTTGCGCTGAACGGCAATGCCTATGCCAACGCGATCACTACGGCCGGGGTAGCGCGCGGGTTCAACGCCCTCACCCCGAGTGCCTTTCCGGATCTGGACCCTGCCTTGCTTGGGCGGGCACTTAACGGAGACGGTACTGCCGTCACCGAGATCAACAGCACATACACCGCCGTTAACTCGGACGTATTCAACAACATCCTGCTGCCCAATTTCGGTACCGCGCGCGGCGACTTCGTCGCCGGCGACGGCTACAACTTCGAGATGGAGAAGACGAACCGCCCGACCTACCTGCTGGGCGCCGCCTACGAGATTCCGTCGATCGCCATGCGCATCGCCGGCACCTATCGCTTCGAGACGGAGCACACGGCCGACACCACCGAAACGGTCGCGGGGACGGTTACCGACGGCGAAGTTGAATACGTCACGCCGCAAAGCTTCAACCTCGAGGCGCAGACCGGCGTCGCGCCGGGCACGCTGGTGACGCTGGGCTATCGCTGGACTGAATTCTCGGCGGTGGACCTGGTCCCCGAACGGCTTGGTTCGGACCTCGTCGACCTCGACGACAGCCACCGCTACACGCTGGGCATCGGCCGCCAGTTCAACGAGCAACTCGCAGGCTCGGCCTCGATCAGCTACGAGCCGACCAACGATCGCGACACCGTCTCTCCGCTTGGGCCGACCGACGGCCTGTTCGGCGTGTCGCTGGGCGCGCGCTACAACAGCGGCGCGCTGTCGCTGTCGGGCGGTGTCAACTACACGTGGCTGGGCGACGCCGATGCGGGCGTGGCGGACCGGGCCGTTGCCTCGTTCGAGGACAACCACGCGGTCGGCATCGGCCTGCAGGCGGCCCTCACCTTCTGATCTGCCGGGTCTCCGGTCTTGATGCCCGGGCCGAAAGGTCCGGGCATTTGCGTTTGCGCCGGGTGCAACCGGAAAGGCATGCTGACGCCATGAACCCGCACGCCATCCTGATTCCCGCCGCCGGCGCAAGCCACCGCATGGCGCCCCGCGACAAACTGCTCGAGCTGGTGGATGGCATTCCCCTGCTGCGGCGCCAGGCATTGCGGGCTCTGGAGACGGGCGCGGCGGTTCTGGTCACCCTACCCGCGCTGGACCATCCGCGCGCCGCCGCCGTGGAGGGTCTGTCGGCGCGGCTGGTGCCGGTGCCGGATGCCGCCACCGGCATGGCCGCCTCGATCCGGCGCGGCGTGGCGTGCGTGCCGCCGGGGGTGCGCGGACTGGTGATCCTGCCCGCCGACATGCCCGATATCGCGGCGCGCGATATTGCCGCCTTGCTCGACCATTTCGAGGCCGAGGATGCAAGGGTCCTGGTACAAGCGACGGGCGACGACGGCACGCCCGGTCATCCGGTGATCTTTCCGGCGGATTGCTTCGCCGCGCTGGCGCAGGTCGCCGGTGACGCGGGCGGGCGGGCGGTGGTGCAGGCAAACCGCCATCGTCTTGTCCGGGTGCCGCTGGCGGGCCCCCGGGCGCTGACCGACCTGGACACGCCCGCGGCCTGGTCTTCCTGGCGCGCCGCCAATCCCGGTTCCTGAACGGGACGAGGCGCACGGCGCTGGGCAGCCCCCGGACGCGAACGGGGCGGCCCGAAGGCCGCCCCCGCTTTTCGTTGTCCGTCCCGCCGGCACAGCGGCTGGCGCCGCTGGTCCGGGCGATCACTCGGTCAGCAACAGCGCCTCGTGCCGCTTCAGCGAGCGGCGGGCTGCGCCGTAGCTTTCCAAGCCCGTGGCGTGCGCCAGTTCCGGGAACAGGGCCAGGATCTCTTCGCGCTGCGCCTCGTCGATGCCGCGCAGGGAATAATCGCCCGGCTGGAAGCTTTCGGTCCAAGCGCCGTTCGACAGGATGACCTCGTGCCGCTCGAACATGACGTGGATGTAGGACACGGCCGCCGCCTCGACGGTGTCTATGCCCCCAATCCCGGTCAGGTGCTTGGCGGCGACCAGCACCTCGCGCTCTTCGAAGTAGAGTGCTGCGCGGTCGCTGGCGACCAGCACGCGATGGTTGGGCGACACCAGCATGTCCTGCTCGGGCAGGCCCTTGCCCAGCGCACCCTGCCGGATCAGCACCGGGTTCATGTGCGGCGCGCGGGCGAGATCGCGCCCGGTCAGGTCCTTGCGGCCGACCCAGGCGATCTGCTGGATGCCATTGTCGCGGGTGATCACCCGATCACCGGGCTTCAGATCCTCGACCGGACGCTCGCCCTGCGGGGTCGCGATCAGTGTGCCGGGGGTGAAGCAGGGCACCACTTCCTCGATGTTGACGAAGTCGAACCGCCCGGTCGCGTTGCCGTCGCCGTCGAGGAATTCGACCGTACCGTCGAGCCCGTTGCCGTCGCTGTCCGTCGTGGTGTTCACCAGACGCCAGTCGACGTCACGCTCGCCGATCGCATTCAGGTCGAGACGGTCGAAATCGTCGCCCTCCGAGCCACCGTCGACGGTCTCGAACGTCAGGGGGTCGACGTAGACGTCGGACTGGCTGTCGACCACGATCACGTCGCGATCCGCGCCGCCGTCGATCTGGTCCATGCCGGCCCCGCCGTTCAGCGTGTCGCCGCCCTGCCCGCCGATCAACGTATCGTCGCCCTCGCCGCCCAACAGGCTGTCCTCGTCGATGCCGCCGTCCAGGCTGTCATTGCCCGAGCCACCGATCAGCGTGTCGTCGTCGTCCCCGCCGATCAGCGTGTCGTTGCCGAGCGCGCCCATGATCAGGTCGCGGTCGTTCTCCGGCACCGGATCGACGTCGTCGGTCAGTTCCAGCGCCGGCAGGTTCGAGCCGTCGATGTAGTCGTCGTCCTGGCCGCCATCCAGCGTGTCCGAACCGTGGCCGCCGAAGATGACGTCGTCGCCCTGGTTGCCGGTGACGCTGTCGTCGTCGATTCCGGCGTCGATCGTGTCGTTGCCGCCGCCGCCGTCGATCGTGTCGGCATCGTCGCCGGTCATGATCGAGTCGTTGCCGAGGTTGCCCTCGACGAAATCGCGGCCGTCATCGGTGTTGGGGTCGGAGGTGAAGCCGAGGTCGTTCAGCAGCGTGCCCGGTCCGAAGGCCGGATCGTCGCCCGTGTAGTCGCTGAACGTGTCGGTGCCGACGATGATCGTGTCGTTGCCCTGTCCGCCCGAGACGGTGTCCGCCCCTTGGATGTCGGTGATCAGGTCGTCGCCGCCGCCGCCGTCGATCACGTCGTCGTCGATGCCGCCTTCGATCGTGTCGCTGCCGGCGTCGCCGATGATAGTGTCGGCGTCGTCACCGCCATCGAACACGTCGTCCGATGCGTCGCCGGTCAGCAGTTCTCGGTCGTCATCGGGGTCGGGATCCTCGTCCAGGCCGTTCAGCGGGTCGCGCGGCTGATCGCCCGGGGCGACCGGGAAGACATCGGTGTCGATCCGGGGCGTTCCGTTCTCCGCGACCGTGACGGTTACGACCGCGACCGAGCTTGCGCCGTCGGGATCCTCGATCACGTATTCGAAGGAATCCGAGCCGAAGAATCCGGCGTTCGGCGTGTAGGTGATGGTGCCGTCGGCGTTGATCGTGGCCGAGCCGTTCGCCGGCGCAAGCAAGCCAAGGCCGGTCACAGTCACCGGATCGCCGTCGGGATCGGAGTCGTTGGCGAGCACGTCGATGACGACGGCCGCGTTCTCGTTCGTGGTGGCCACGTCGTCGGCGGCCACGGGCGGCGCGTTCGGCCCCTCGGTCACGGCCACGGTCACGGTGGCCGTGCTGGTCGCGCCGTCGGGATCCTGGATCGTGTAGTCGAACGTGTCGGTTCCGGTGAACCCGCTGTCGGGCGTGTAGTCGACCGTCCCGTCCGGGTTCAGCGTGACCGTGCCGTTCGCGGGATCGGTCACCCCGGTCACCGTCAGCGGGTCGCCGTCGGGATCGGAGTCGTTGCCCAGCGGGTCGATGGTGATGGTGGTGTCTTCCTCGGTCGTGACCGGATCGTCGATCGCGACGGGCGGATCGTTCAGCGGGTTGACCGTAATCGCCACGTCGGCTGTGTCGGTGTTCCCGTCGGGATCGGTGACCGTGTAGGTGATCGTCGCCGGGCCGTTGTAATCGGCGTCGGGCGTGAAGGTCAGCGTGTTGTCGGCGTTGATGATCACCGTGCCGTTGGTCGAAGTGGCCGATGTCACCGTCAGAAGCTGCCCGTTGGAATCGACGTCGTTGCCCAGCACGTCGATGACGACCGCCACGTCCTCATCCGTCTCGGCGGTGTCGTCGACCGCCGTCAGCGCGTCGGGTGCGGGAAGCGTGGTGAAATGCACGTCCGAGACCAGGATGGCCTGCTGGGACGAGTCGCCGTTGTCGTAGTCGATCTCGATCCTCGAGACCGGACCCGCGATGTTGACCAGCAGCGACCCCTCCTGCGAGGTGAAGTCGGTGACAGAGTTGCCGGTGGCCGTGTCGCCCGAGGTGCTCATCGCGCTGCCGGGGGTGAGCGTCACGGAAACGGGATCGCCGTTCGCGTCGAAGGCCCGGATGGACACGATGTCCTGCCACCCGCTGCCGCCGGTGTGGAGGTCGCCGCAGGTCGCGCGGCCGTCGATGTCGTTGACCCGGAACGACACGTTCTGCACCTCGTCGGAAAAATGCGCGTCGGTCGATGCGAAGCTCAGCGTCGTGGTCGAGGTGTCGGGCTGGCCGTCGTCATTGAAGGAGTCGCGCAGCTTGAGATACGAGTCCGGGTCGAACGGCTCCCCCGGAGCGGTGTAGCCCGGCGTTTCGAAGGTAAAGGCCTGCGCGTATTCGTCGTCCGCGTCGAAGCCGACCGTAACCGCCACGCCCCCGGTGTCGACCGACGTGACGGTGCCGTCGGGAAGGTTCTGGTTGTAGGACGCAACCGCGCCCCAGCTCAGGAAAAGATCAGGCATATCTCAAGCCTTTCGTTTTCAAAACGCGGTCGATCGTGACACTTGTCCGTGGCGGCCAATCCGCCCCGGCTTTTGTTCCAATGCGCGAAGTGGCGGAACGGCCCCGACATCCCGCCCTGCCTACGGCGTGGACATTCGGGACGAGGGCGTTTTCTCGCCCTGTGGCGGTCGACACAGCACGCGCAATGCACATTCAGCGATGCGGCCGCCCCCGTGGCCAGCAGTAACGGAATATTGTCGAAAGTCGGCTTGAAGAAAAACAAATTATTAGCAAATCCCGGAAACGCCTGGTCGGCAGAGCCGAAACGGTCGCTTTCCTGTTCGCACGACCGAATGGCGAAATCGTGGCAGTGGTGGTCAATTCTCCACGCTTCATGATCAATGCTAGATTTTCCACTGGTATTTCGGAACGATTTGAGAATGATTTCGCCCTAGGCGTGAATGCATTCTAAAGAATTCCCGGCTGAGCATTGGCGCCGCGCGCCACAGAGTGCGGCGCCGGGAAAACGATCATTCTCTCGCGGCGCGCGAACAATCCTGTCGAGATACGTCGACTATCCACATGGAAGACGGCCAAGCGCGAATCGGCCACGGGACGAAACGGTTCATTAAGGAATATCCGGCAGGCTCGGTCACGTCTCAAACCCGGGAAACCTTGGATGTCGCACACCCTCGCCGTCGCAAAGCCGCCGGTCTTCGCCAGCTTCAGGGCGAAAGGCGGCAGATCACCGGCCTTGATGCCCGAGGCCGAGGGCACGCCGGTCGAGCATCGGCTGGACCTGCTGCTAGACCGGCTGGACCAGCTCGAATTCACCGTTTCGCGGCTGTTCGACACCGATACCGATGGTCACGAAGACGATCGCCTGGCGCAGATCGAAGCCCGGCTGCACGCCCTGCAAGAACAGATCGGCCTGCTGGCAGATCATCGTCGGGCGACAACGGCGCTCGACACACGTCTGGACGCGATGCAGGATTCGCTCGCCTCGCTGACCGTTGACGATGCCGCGATCGATGCGCTTGCCCAAGACATGGGCAGCCGCCATGACGCGTTGCTGGACACCCTGTCATCGCTGGCCACCACGGACGAGGCGAAGACGTCTCTGCTCGCGCAGTCGGCGGAGGAACAACAAAGGCAGCTCGACGCACTGCACGCGATGATCGCAGCGCTGGCCGAGCGTCCGGCGGAAGGCCAGCAATCCCACGCGGGCGACGCGACGATCCTGATGGCGATCGAGGAACTGGCCGACCGCCAGCGTGCCGCGCAGGCACAGATGACCGCCCGCTTCGCCGCCCTTGAGAATGGCTTGGCCGACGACGCCTACGCCGCTTTGTCATTCCGTGTCTCGCGCCTTGTCGATGCACGCATGGCCGCCGGGTTCGCCAATCTCGCCGACGTGGTCGAGCGCGCAGTCGAGACCATCGGCCTCGCCGTCCAGGGCGCGCCCAAGCCTATCGATCCGCGTTCGCACGATGCCGGTGATGCAGCCTCGCCGATCGGCGAACGGCTGCACGCGGCGATCGACGAGGCAACCCGCGCGTGCCGAAACAGCGCCGTCCGACCGGACGGCACCGACTGAAGGCGCATCATCTCGCGCTTTGTGCCCCAGACCGTTCCGCAAGATGCCGGGTAGTTGCTGGCGCTCACGGCGTCCAGAGAACCGGAGTTTCCGCGACCCCGAGCCCGCCGGTGCCGGTAGGGGCGCGGCACCGGCGGGAGAGCCGCGCCATCTGGCGGATCAGCAGGCCGCGGCCACCGCGCGCCGGGTCATGACGCCCACGAGATGCGCCCGATAGGCTGCCGATCCGTGCAGGTCGGCGATCATGCCGTCGGCGGGCAGCGACAGGTCTGACACCGCCCCTTCGGAAAAATCGTCCGACAGCGCCTTCTCGGCCTCGGCCCAGCGGAACACGCCGCCCTCGGACGCACCGGTGATCGCCACGCGGACGCCATCCGCGTACTTGGCCACGAACGCCGCCACGAGCGCGAAGCGCGACGCTGGCTGTTCGAATTTCAAATAGGCGGACTTCTCCGGGATCGGGAAGCGGACCTCGGTGATGATCTCGGCCTCGTCCAGCGCCGTGGCGAACATGCCCTGGAAATAGTCGTCGGCCGCGATCTCGCGCTTGTCCGTCACAATCGTCGCCCCCGACGCCAGCGCCGCCGCCGGATAGCAGGCCGATGGATCGTTGTTCGCCAGGCTTCCGCCGATCGTGCCGCGGTTGCGCACCGCCGGGTCGCCGATCTTCGCGGCGAGTGCTGCCAGGCCCGGGTAATGCTGCGCCGCCTCGCGCGCCACCACGCCATGCGTGGTGCCGCCGCCGATGGACAGCTTGCCGTCGTCGGTCAGGCACACGCCCTTGATCTCGTCGATCGCCGACAGGCTGACCAGGACGCTGGGCATGGCCAGCCTCTGCTTGAGCGTCGGGATCAGCGTCTGGCCGCCGCCGAGCGGCTGAGCCTCGTCCTGCCCCAGCGCCTCGACCGCCTCTGCGACCGATCTGGGTCGCGCCATATCGAATGAATACATCGTTGCTCTCCGTCCGTTGGACCGGCGCCGCGCGCGGCTTGCCTGATCCGAAAATATCTCGCGGGCCGGGAGCGTAGCCCCCGGCGCCGCCACCAAGATCAGCCGTGCATCGCCTGCCAGACCCGCCCCGGCGTCGCCGGCATGTCTATGTGGTCGACCTTGTGACCGCCCGACTGCAATGCATCCACCACTGCGTTGATCACCGCCGGCGGGGAGCCGATCGCCCCGGCCTCGCCGCAACCCTTCACGCCCAGCGGGTTGTGGGTGCAGGGCGTCTGGCACGAGTGATCCACCGCGTAGAACGGCAGGTCGTCGGCGCGCGGCATGGCGTAATCCATGTAGGACGCGCTGAGCAACTGGCCGTTCTCGTCGTAGGCGCAGTTCTCGAGCAACGCCTGGCCGATCCCCTGCGCGATGCCGCCGTGGACTTGGCCCGTGACGATCATCGGGTTTACCACGTTGCCGAAGTCGTCGGCCGCGCTGAACCGTTCGATGGTCACCTTGCCGGTCTCGGGGTCGACCTCGACCTCGCAGGCATAGGCGCCCGAGGGGTAGGTGAAGTTCGACGGGTCGTAGAAGGCTGTCTCCTCCAGCCCCGGCTCCATCTCTTCCAGCGGGTAGTTGTGCGGCACGTAGGCGGCCAGCGTCACGTCGCCCCAGGCGACCGACTTGTCGGTGCCCGCGACAGTGAAGGCGCCGTCCTTCAGCTTGATATCCGCCTCGGAGGCCTCGAGCAGGTGCGACGCGATCATCTTGGCCTTGTTGATGATCTTCTCGGTCGCGCGCACGATGGCCGAGCCGCCCACCGCCAAGCTACGCGACCCGTAGGTGCCCATCCCCATCGGGGTTCGCGCGGTGTCGCCGTGCACGATGTCGATCATCGACTCGTCGATGCCCAGCATCTCGGCCACCACCTGCGGGAACGAGGTTTCGTGCCCCTGCCCATGGCTGTGGCTGCCGGTCATCACGCTGATCGAGCCGGTGGCGTTCACGCGCACCGTGGCGGATTCGTAAAGCCCCGCGCGCGCCCCAAGCTGGCCCACCAGGTTCGACGGCGCGATGCCGCAGGCCTCGATGTAGCAGTTGACGCCCAGGCCGCGCAGCTTGCCGTTGGCCTCGGAATCCTTTCGGCGGGCGGCGAACCCGGCAAGGTCGGCGATCTCTTCGAGCTTGTTCATCGTGGCCACGTAGTCGCCCGTGTCGTAGACCACCGCGACCGGCGTCTGGTACGGGAACTCGGTAACGAAGTTCTGCCGGCGCAGGGCGATCGGGTCCACGCCCAGTTCGCGCGCTGCCTTGTCGATCACACGTTCGAGCTGGAAGGTCGCCTCGGGGCGGCCGGCGCCGCGATAGGCATCGACGGGCACGGTGTTGGTGAACACCGCCTTCACGTTCACGTAGATCAGCGGCGTCTTGTAATTGCCGGCCATCAGCGTGCCGTGCAGCCATGTCGGCACCGAAGGCGCGAAGGTCGACAGGTACGCGCCCATGTTGGCGTAGGTCTCGGTCCGCAGCGCTGTGAAGTTGTTGTCGGCGTCCAGAGCCAGCTCGATCTTCGTCACGTGATCGCGGCCGTGGGCGTCGGACATGAATGCCTCGGAGCGCGAGGACGTCCACTTGACCGGGCGGTTGATGGCCTTCGCGGCGAAGGTGCAGAAGGCTTCCTCGGCGTAGTGGAAGATCTTGGTGCCGAAGCCGCCGCCCACGTCCGGCGCCACCACCCGCAGCTTGTGTTCCGGGATGCCGAGGACGAAGGCGCCCATCAGCAGCCGGATCACGTGCGGGTTTTGCGACGTGGTATAGAGCGTCGATTCCTGGTTCGCGCGGTTGTAGTCGCCTACCGCCACGCGCGGCTCCATCGGGTTGGCGACGAGGCGGTTGTTCACCAGTTCAAGCGTGGTGACGTGCGCGGCCTTCGAGAACGCCTCGTCCACGGCGGCCTTGTTCTCTTCGACGAAGCCCCAGTCGTAGCACAGGTTGTCGTCAAGATCGTCGTGCACCTTTGGCGCGCCGGGCTGCAGCGCGGCCTTCATGTTCACCGCCGCAGGCAACTCCTCGATATCCAGCACGATGGCCTCGGCGGCGTCGCGCGCCTCCTCGAGCGTATCGGCGACGATCGCGGCGATCGGGTCGCCAACGTGCCGCACCTTGCCCTGCGCCAGCACCGGGTGCGCGGGCTCCTTCATCGGCTGGCCTTGCCTGTCGGTGATCTGCCAGCCGCAGGGAATACCGCCCACGCCCTCGAAATCCTTGCCGGTGAAGATGCGCACCACGCCGGGCATCTTTTCCGCCTCGGTGGTGTCGATCCCGTTGATCTTTCCGTGCGCCACGTCCGAGCGCAGGAAATGCACGTAGGCCTGACCGGCCACGTTGATGTCGTCGGTGTATTGGCCGGTCCCGGTCAGAAAGCGAACGTCCTCGCGCCGCTTGTGACTCGCGCCGATCCCGTGATCCTTCGGCATTGTCTGTCTCCTCCCTGTGGGCGGGACTGCGCCCTGCCCGAAACCCGTGTCCGCCTCCCCGACGGCGCCTTCCCGAACGCGGCTACTCGGCCGCGATCCGGCTCACGTCCTGTCCCGAGGCCGCCATGATCGCCTTCACGATGTTGTGGTAGCCGGTGCAGCGGCAGATGTTGCCCTCGAGGTAGTCGCGCACCTCGGCCTCGGACGGCTTGGGGTTGTCCTTGAGCAGCGCCGCCGCCGACATCACCATGCCCGGCGTGCAGAACCCGCATTGCAGCCCGTGGTGATCCTGGAACGCCTGTTGGATCGTGCCCAGCGACCCATCCGCGTTGGCCATCGCCTCGATTGTCGTGACCTCGGCGCCCTCGGCCTCGAGCGCGAACATCGTGCAGGCCTTCACCGCCTCGCCGTTGACGTGGATCACGCAGGCACCGCATTGCGACGTGTCGCAGCCCACGTGCGTGCCGGTCAGGCGCAGCGTCTCGCGCAGGAACTCGGTCATCAGGGTGTTGCCCTTGACCGGTTTTTTGACGGTCTTGCCGTTCACCGTCATCGTCACGTCTGTCATGTCTCTCCTCCGGGACGTCTCAACTGTCGCGCCGCCGGACCCCGTCCGCGGCAGGTTTGATTTCGTGCGGTGCGCCGGGTCAGGACACCATCCGCTTGAACCAGCCCTTCTTCCTGCCCTCCTGGCTTTCGGCTTCGGGGGCCACGTCGGGATCGGCGGGACCTTCCACCGCGTCCTGGAGGTTCTGGAAGAACTGGTCGGCCATCTTCTTGGCGAAGCCGTCGATGATCCGGCTGCCGAGCTGCGCCAGCTTGCCGCCCACCTTGGCCTCGACGTCGTAGGTGAGCATCGTGCCGTCGCCGTCGGGCGCCAGCGTCACCTTGGCGTCGCCCTTGGCGAAACCCGCCGCCCCGCCCTTGCCTTCGCCCGAGAGGGTCACGGCGTTGGGCGCGTCCATGTCCAGCGCCTTCACGATGCCCTTGAAGGTTGCCTTCACCGGGCCGACCTTCTGGACGACGGTCGCCTGGTAGCCGTCCTCGGCGCTGCCGGTCATCTCGGTGCAGCCGGGCACGCATTGCCTGAGCACCTCCGGATCAAGGATGGCCGCCCAGACCACGTCCTGGGGGGCCTCGATCCTGCGGGTATCGCTCATCTGCATCGTCGTCGTCCTTCCTGTCGGCCTTGGCGCCGGTGCGACGCGGCGGACCGGCGATGCGGGTAACGCTGCGTCGGCCGCGCCATTGAACCGTGATACCGCGTATTCGCGCCGTCAAGTCCGCGATCGAGGGTGCGCCTGCCGAAACAATTGGCCCGGACCGTTTCGATCGCGCGGTGAACACCCTTTGTTAACCTCCTTGTGCCAACCTGATGGTGTTCAAGACGTCATGTCCTCTCCTGTCTTGAACAACTTCCTCCCTGTCAGACTGGCCGCGCCCCATGGCGCGGCCTTTTTACCGGCCGGGAAACGCGCCATCCGCGCGCTCCTACCTCCGCATTGTTCTTTGCGGTCCAATGCTTGCGCTGCACCCTTACACAAACCCTGTTGACCGACGCCTACGACTTTCGTAGCGTTCCCCCAATTACAAAGTCGGCCGGTCCGACAGGGAGAAACAGGAAAGGGGCCATCGGCCCCTTTTCGCGTTGAAGCGTTAAGGCTCTAGCGATCCGTCTCCGGCACAACGGCGTGGGCGGCGCGCCGCCGGCTATCGGGAAAATCGGCCTGACAGCGCGCCGCCCCCGTGGTAGGCGCCTGTGGACAACTGAAAAACGCAGGGGGAGTTAATGAAACATCCGCTCATCACGATGTCGCTTATGGCGGCGCTCGCCGGCGTGCCGGCACTCGCGCAAGAGACCGAGTCGCCGGACCAGCAGCCGCAAGCGCCCGCATCCGAGACGCCCACAGGCCAGGCACCCGCAACCGAGGCACCCGGGACGCAGACGCCCGCGGCTGAGCGCCCCATCGTGGGCGGCGCGCTCGATCTCGGCGAGGAGAACGCCTCGTCTCAGCCCCAAAGCTACATCAAGGCCACCTTCGACGACTGGTCGCTGCAATGCATCAAGGTGCAGGACGGCGAGGAAATCTGCCAGATGTACCAGCTGCTCGAGGATCAAGCCGGCGCGAGCGTGGCCGAGGCCAGCATCTTCAAGCTCGAGAATGGCGGCCAGGCCGTGGCCGGCGGTACCTTCGTGGTCCCGCTCGAGACGCTGCTGACGGAGAAGCTGACGATCGCGGTCGATGGCGGAGAGGCGCGTCGCTACGATTACTCGTTCTGCAACCCGATCGGCTGTTACGCCCGCGTCGGCTTTACGCAGGCGGATATCGACCGCTTCCGCGCCGGCGCGGTGGCACGCGTGCGGATCGTCCCGGCGCTGGCGCCCGACCAGGAAGTCGTGGTCGAAATGTCGCTTGCCGGTTTCACCGCCGCCTACGACGCCGCGTCCTCGCTGCAACGGTAAACGCGCGGACCGACCGCCCCGGCCCGCGCGGCCGGGGCATTCTTACATGCCGGCGGTCACTTGGGCATCCTGTCCAGCACCGCGCGCGCCGCGCGGTCGCCCGGCGGCGGCCCGCCCCGACCCAGCCGCTCCATGGTCAGTGCCATTGCGTCGTGCTGCGCGTCCGGGTTGTCGAGGACCGACAGCACGGCTTCGGCGATCGGCGCGGGCCGGCAATGCCTGCCGATGAACTCCGGCACAGCGCGGGTTTCGGACACCAGGTTCACCAGCGTCACCGTGTCGACCCTCAGCATCCGCCCGATGATCTGCCGCGACAGCCAGCCCATGTCGTAGGCCACGACCATCGGCGTGTCGGCCGCCGCCAGCTCCAGCGAGACGGTGCCCGACGCCGCCAGCGCCACGTCGGCCGCGCGGAACGCGGCGCGCTTCCGCCCGCCGCCGGAGTCAGTCGCCGGGTCGATCACAAGCGGCGCGCCGGGCAGATCCGCGGCAAGCCCCGCGACACGATCCGTCACCGAGGCCGCGGCTGGCAGCACCAGCCTCAGGTCGGGGCGCGCGTCGTGCAGGCGGACGGCCACATCGCGGAACACCGGCGCCAGGCGCGCCAGCTCGGACCGGCGCGAGCCGGGAAGCAACAGCGCCATCGGCCCGTGGATGCCGTGTGCCGTGCGAAAGGCGCGGGCCTCGGCCTCGGTCGCCTGCGGATCGGTGACCACCGGGTGCCCGACGAAGTCGCACGGCACGCCCGCGGCCTCCATGTAGGGCGGCTCGAACGGCAGCAGGGCCAGCACCTGGTCGACCAGCGGCGCCATCTTCGCCGCCCGGCCCGGCCGCCAGGCCCAGACCGTGGGGGCGACGTAATGCACGATGCGGATATCCGGCGCGCGCGCCTTGACCAGCTTCGCCACGCGCAGGCTGAATTCCGGCAGGTCGATGGTGACGAACACGTCGGGCCGCTCGGCGATCACGGCCTCGGCGGTTTCGCGGATGCGGCCCTTGAGGGCGCGGTATTCGCGCAGGATCTCGGCCACGCCCATGATCGAGATCTCGTCCATCGGGAACAGGCTTTGCAGCCCCTGCTCGGCCATGCGCGGGCCGCCGATGCCACGGAAGGCCACGTCGGGAACCATGCGGTGCAGGCCGGACATCAACGCCGCACCGAGCTTGTCGCCGGACGCCTCGCCCGCAGTGACGAAAACGCGCATCAGGCCGGCCTCTCGCGGACCCAGAGGAACTGGCCCGCCGCGTCGAAATCGGCGATGGTGCGCGCGCGGTCCAGCACCATGACCCCGCCCGCCTCGATCACCGCGCCCGAAAGGCCGGTCCGTACCAGCGCGGCGGCGGTGCCGGGGCCGATCACCGGCAGGTCGGCGCGCTGGTCTTGGCCGGGCTTGGGCGCCTTGAACAGGAAGGCCGGCGCGCGCAATCCAGCCGCGGCGAGCCCGGCCAGCATGGCGTCGGTTCCTTCGGGCCCCTCGGAGGCGATCACCCGCCCGTCGCGGATGACGCAGGCCTGCCCCTGATCGGCGGCGGCGAGGCGCGCGATCTCGGCATCGCCGGCGCGCGCGGCCTCGGCCACGCCCTCGGGAATTGCCGCGCGCGTGGGCACGCCCGCGGGCGGCAGAAGGTCCGGCGCGGCCTCGTGCGCGGCGAGGATGTCGAACCCGGCTTCCGAGAACAGCGCCAGCACCACCCGCAGCGCGCCGTCGTCGCCCATGGCCATCGCGTCTTTCAGGCGGGGAACCAGCGGCACAGTCGCGGCGTCGATCGCGGCGGTGTCGATGTCGGGACGGCGGATGTGGCCGCACAGGCAGACCGCCGTCACGCCGCGGGCCTTCAACCAGGCGATCAGGCTGCCCAGCGTCTCTATGCGGAAGGTGATCCGGGGCGCCAGCCCCTCGGGCGCGAAACCGTCCAGCGCACAGACCAAGGGGCGCACGTCCAGCGCCCGCACGACATGGCCGGGCAAGGCGCCGGCCCCGCAGATCAGCGCCAGCACGGGCTCAACCGGGGGTCAGGAACGACCGGTCGCTGTCGCCCATGATGAAGGCGACGATCTCGCGCACGTGATCGCTCTGGGTTTCCTCGCCCAAGCGTCGGGCGCGGTCCTGGAACGCACCCTCGCCCTGGCTGAGCATCTGGTAGGCGGCGCGCAGCGCGGTGATGTCGGCGCGCGGCACGCCACGGCGCTTGAGCCCCACGAGGTTCAGCCCGTCGAGCTTGCCGCGCGGCCCCTGCACCAGCCCGTGCGGGATCACGTCGTTCGTGACCATCGTGACCGCGCCGATGATCGCGCCGCGGCCGATCCGCACCCACTGGTGCACGCCGGACAGGCCGCCGACGATGACCTCGTCCTCGAGCACGCAATGCCCGGCGACGGCCGAGTTGTTGACCAGGATCACGCGGTTGCCGATGCGCGCGTCGTGCGCCACGTGACAGCCGGCCATGAACAGCCCGTCATCGCCCACGATCGTGACGCCGCCGCCGCCCTCGGTGCCGGTGTTCATGGTGACATGCTCGCGGATGCGGTTGCGCTTGCCGATCACCAGCCGAGTGGATTCGCCCTTGAACTTCAGGTCCTGCGGAATCTCGCCGATCACAGCGAAGGGGAAGACCACCGTGTCCTCGCCGATCTCGGTGCGGCCGGTAACGACCACGTGGCTTTTCAGCTCGACGCCCCTGGCCAGCGCCACCTCCGGGCCCACGTGGCAGAAGGGACCGACCACGCAGCCGGGCGCAAGCTGTGCGCCCGCCTCGACGACGGCGCTGGGGTGGACAGAGGCGGCTTCGCTCACGCAGGCACATCCATCATTGCCGTGAACTCGGCCTCGGCGGCCATCTGGCCGTCGACCGTGGCGGTGCCCCCGAACTTCCAGACCTTTCCGCCGGGCTTACCACGCAGGGTGCGCAGCTCCATCCGCAACTGGTCTCCGGGGATCACCTTGCGGCGGAACTTGCAGTTGTCGATCGCCATGAAGTAGATCAGCATGTTCTTGTCGAGCATGTCGAGCGCGGTGCCCACCATCACGGCCGAGGTTTGCGCCATCGCCTCGACGATGGTCACGCCAGGCATGATCGGCAGTCCGGGAAAATGCCCTTGGAAATGCGGCTCGTTCATCGTGACGTTCTTGATCCCCACGGCGGATTGCCACGCGTCGATCTGTTCGACCCGGTCCACCAGGAGGAACGGGTAACGGTGCGGCAAAAGCCGCTGGATCGTCTGGATGTCGGCGCTGCGCAGGGTTTCGGACATGGGGCTGATCTCCGGTTCGGCGGTTGCCGCTTGGGTATCAACGCGCGGCCCGGGGGGCAAGTCGCAGGCTCAGGGTTCGGGATTCGGCGCGATGGGAGCGACGGGGGGGTCGCCCACCGGCGGCGCGGCTTGCGACGGCACCGGCACGTCCGGCTCCGGCGGGCTTTCGGGCGGAGCCTCGGGCAGGCCTTCGCCCTCGCCGATCGCGGCGTCGATGCGCGCGATAGCCTCGTCCGTCACCTCGATCGCGTCGGCGGACATGAACACCATCCGGCGCTCGACGACCACCTGTGCGCCGGTTTCGCGCATCAGGGCTCCCAGCACCGGCTGCGCGGCCTCGAGGAATTCGCGCCGCGCGGCGTCGCCCCGCTCGCCCAGACCGCGGGCCTTCGCGTCCTGTTCCGAGCGCAAGCGCTGCACCTTCTCGTCGAAGGCTTGGGCCAGTTCGCGGAAATCCGCTGGCGCCATGTCGTCGCGCTGCCGGGTGAGGCGGCGCTCTTCCTCGATCAACTCGGCCTCGATCCGGCGGTTTTCCTGCGCGATGGCGGCACCGGCAGTCTCCATCTCGCGGGCGATCCGCCGGCCATAGGCGCTGTCCGCAAACAGGCGCTCGAAGTCCAGGACGAGGATGTCGCTGCGCACGACGGCAGCGTCGCCTTCCGACTGCGCCGGCAAAGCGGCCGGCCACAGCAACAGCGCTAGCAGGCTCAGCGCGCGCAGCATCGGATCAGAACTGGGTCGACAGCGTCAGGTTGAAGTTCAGCGGCTCGTCGAAGTCCTCCTTGACCAGCGCCTCGGAGAAGTTCAGCCGGAGCGGCCCCAGCGCGCTGTCCCAGAACACCGAGAACCCGACCACGTGGCGCGCGAAGAAATCCTCGCCCACGATGTCGGCGCTCGGGGTCGACGTCGTCTCGTCGGACAGGCCCCAGACCGAGCCGACGTCGTAGAAAAGCCCGGCGCTCAGGCCATATTCCTCGGGCAGGCCCAGCGGGAACTCGGCCTCGAACCGGGCGACGGCGAAATACTCGCCCCCGATCGGGTCGTCCGCGTCGTTGCTGAGGTCGCGCGGGCCGATGCCGCCATATTCGAAGCCGCGCATGGTGTTGGGGCCCAGAAGGTACCGGTCGGTGGTTCGGCTCTGGCCCTCGCTGTAGTTCAGCGCGCCGGCCTCGAACGTGGCCCGCAGGGTCACCTCCTCGGAGAAGGCAAGGCGCTGCGCCACGGCACGCAGGCTGGACTTCACGAACTGGGTGTCGCCGCCGACGCCACCGAAATCCTGCCCAAACTCGACGAGGAACCCGGCATCCGGATTGAGGCCGATGCGGCGGCTGTCGAAGCTGTAGGTGTAGCCCAGCGCGCTGTCATAGCGTTCGTCCAGCGCAGCCTCGGCCTTGATCACCTCGCTGACATCGGTCAGGTCGTCCGTCGCCGTCAGGTCGGAATAGTTCAGCTCGTAGCGCAGCTGAAGGCGGCTGCTCTCGGAAAGCGGAAACTCGATATAGGGGCGGAAGAGGCCGCGCGCGGTGTTGTAGTCCGAATTCAGCCCCTCGGTCTCGCGGTAGCTGAGCGCGATGCCGAAGGTCATGTCGCGACCCAGGAAGGCAGGCTCGGCGAAGTTGAACGCATAGTTGCGCGAACTCGATGCAGTGTTGATCGTGAAACCCAGCCGCTGGCCGCGCCCCAGGAAGTTGCGCTCGGAGAACGAGATCGACGCGCCCAGGCCGTCGGTCGTGGAATAGGACCCGCCGAGGCTGAGCGAGCCCGTCGGCTGCTCCTCGACGTCGACGTCGATCACCACCTGCTGCGGGGTCGAGCCTTCGCGCGCGTTCACTTCGGCGGTCGAGAAGAAGCCCAGCGCGCGGATGCGCTCGGCGGCCTGGCGGATGGCGCGCGGGTTGAATGGATCGCCCTCGACCGTATTGAACTGGCGCCGGATCACGCGGTCCAGCGTGGTGGTGTTGCCCTCGATGTCGATGCGCTCGACGAAAATGCGCTCGCCGCGGGTCAGCAGGAACTCGACGTCCAGCGTCAGGTCGCGGTCGTTCCGCGTGATCCGCGGCTCGATCCGCACGAAATTGAGCCCTTCACGCACGGCGACGCGCTCGAGCCGGGCGATCTGGTTGTCGATCCGGTTCGGGGAATAGACCGCCCCCTCGCGCAGGTTCAGGCCGGCGCGGAAGATATCGGGTTCGACCTCGGGCAGGTCCGAGGTGACGCTGATGTCGCCCACTCTGAATTGCTGGCCCTCTTCGACGTTGAAGGTGACGAAATAGGCGTCGCGCTCCTGCGCCAGCTCGGCATTGACGCCGGTGATGCGGAAATCGACGTAGCCGCGGGATGCGTAGAAATCCTGCAGCAGCTGGCGGTCGAACGCGATCCGGTCCTCGATGAAGGTGTCGGACTGGATGATCCAGCGCAGCAGGCCGGCCTGCTTGGTCTGCAACACGCGGCGCAGGCGGCTGTCGGAATAGGCGTCGTTGCCGACGAAGGCGATGCGCTCGATCTCGGTCGCACCGCCTTCGAGCACCTCGAACACCAGGTCGACGCGGTTGTCGCCGCGGCGGATGATCCGGGGCGACACGGTCGCGGCCAGCCGGCCCTGCTGCGCGTAGGCGTCCGCAATCCGCTGGGCGTCGGCCTCGGCCGTGGCGGGCGAGAAGACGCGCCGCGCCTGCGACTGGACGATGGCGGAAAGCTCCTCGTCGCCGATGCGGCGATTGCCCTCGAAGGTGATGCGGCTGATCGTGGGAAATTCCACCACGCGGATCGTCAAAGTCCCGCCCTGCGGCACGATCTCGACCGTCTCGAACAGACCCGTGGCGACAATGTTCTGGTAGGCGTCGTTCAACTCGGCCGCGGTGACCGTCTCGCCGCGCGCGATGCCGGCGTAGCTGAGGATCGTCCCGGCCTCGATCCGGGCGTTCCCCTCGATCGATACGGCGTTGAAGGTATAGCTTTGCGCGGCCGCTTTTCCGGGGACCGAAACCGCTGCAATGCCCGCGCCCAACGCGATGGCCGAGGCCACGATGCGCGCCGCCCGTGCCAATCGCGCGGCGTGAAGCTTTTCGAACCGCGCTTCACGCGCGCCAGTGACTGCGGCCATTTCGCCTACCCAAATCTGAAAACCCTGCGGTTTCAGTATCGGGATTGCCCGGCCTTGTCAAAACGCCGTGAGGACGGAACCCGGGTCGAAGTCACCCGGCGAGGGTGCCGAATTGCGCACCAAGCCACAGCGCCCCGGCGAGGCCGGTCATGAACAACGCCCGGTCCCAGTTCAGCGTCATGATCAGGCTGACGCTGCGATATCCCTGTTCGAACGTGCGCATTGATCCGGCTCCCAAGCTTCCTTTCACAGGGTAGGCGCGGAATTGGGCGCAAAGATGGCACGACCGGGGCGAACATTTGCCGCCCTGCCCGGGATATGGTCAGGGGCAGAAGATGTCGTTGGTCAGCGCGAACAGCATCATCCCCAGCACCAGCGTCAGGCCGATCGACATCAGAACCTGCAGGGCGCGGTCGCTCGGCGGGCGGCCGGTGACGGCCTCGTAGGCGTGGAACACCAGGTGTCCCCCGTCGAGGACCGGCACCGGGAACAGGTTCAGCAGCCCGACCGCCGTCGACAGCACGGCGATGAACCAGATGAAGCTTTGCGTGCCTTGGCTCGCCATGTCGCCAGACACTTCGGCGATGCCGATCGGCCCGGACAGGTTGCAGGTCGAGATCGCGCCGGTGACCATGTGCCACAGCCCCGAAAGCGAGCCTTCGATCACCGCGCCGACCTGGGCTACGCCCTGCCCCAGCGCGGCCACCGGACCGACCGATTCGGTGGCCGGCTCGAACGCCATGCCGCCGACCACGCCGATCCGGTAGACCGAGCGGAAGCTGTTGTCGGGCTGTGGCTCGTCCGTTCGGCGGGGCGTCATCGTCAGCTCGAGCGTTTCGCCGTCGCGCCACACGTCCAGCACCAGCGGCGCGCCGTCCGAGTTTTCGACCACGTCCTGGATCTGCGAGAAGGCGAAGATCGGCGTACCATTCACCGCCTGGATGACGTCGCCCTGCCGCAATCCCGCATCCGCCGCGGCCGAGCGTGGCACGATCTGCGTGGCCAGCGGCGGATAGACGTAGGGCCCCTCGACGACGATGCTCTCGCCGTCGCGGCGCACGGTGTAATCAAGCTGCGCCTGCTTCGGCAGCGCGGCCAGGAACGCCTCGTAGTCGCCCGCGCCGCGCGCCGGTGGCGCCAACCCCGCGATCTCGAGGATCTTGTCGCCCTCCTGCAGCGCCTGCACGGCGGGCAGCGGGCGCAGGTCGCCCACCGTAAGCGGGTCGGCTACCTCGCCGCGCGCCATGAAGATGCCCGCGAAGATCAGCGCCGACAGGATGAAGTTGAACAGGGGTCCCGCCGCCACCGTCAGGCTGCGCGCCCAGAGCGGTGCGCCGTTCATCGTGGTGCGCCGCTCGGCCTCTGTCATGGTGGAAAGCGCCGCCTCGTCCTTGCCGCCCGAGGCGTTGGAATCGCCGCGGAAGCGGACGTAACCGCCCAACGGCAGCGCCGCCACCTGCCACAGCGTCCCGTAGCCGTCGCGCCGCGAGAACAGCACCGGCCCGAAGCCGAGCGAGAAGACCTCGGGATAGATGCCCGTCTTCTTGCCGACGATGTAATGGCCGTATTCGTGAATCGCGACGATCACCGACAGGGCGACGACGAAGGCGAGAAGCGTCCAGATCAGCCCCCCGAACTGGGGAATCAAACTCGTCGGGTCCAAGGATCGCTCCGTTCTTGTTCTTCGGCGTTGAGGGAACCGGGCCGCGCCCGGATCATCCCGCGCGGGCCGCGATCACGTCGCCGGCCGCCCTGCGTGCCATTTGGTCCGCGTGCAGCACCGTATCAAGGGAAATTGCGGCATCTGCGGCATCCAGTTGCGGCACCGCGCGGTCGAGCACCTCCTCGACCACCTCGGCCATCTGAGTGAAGCCGATGCGGCGGGCGAGGAACGCGTCGAGCGCGGCTTCCTTCGCGGCGTTGAACACCGCGCCGGACAGCCCGCCCCGGCGCATGACCTCGCGCGCGAGGCGCAGGGCCGGCCAGCGCTTTTCGCAAGCGGGGCGGAAGCTTAGGAAGCCGAGTTGAACCAGGTCCAGCCGCTCGACCGGCAGCGTGCGGCGCGCCGGGTGGTGCAGCGCGAAGCCGATCGCGTGACGCATGTCGGGCGGTCCCACATGCGCCATCAGCGCACCGTCGACGAAGCCCACCAGCGCATGGATCATCGATTCCGGGTGCACCACCGTCTCGATGCGATCCGGGTCTATGCCGAAAAACTCTTTCGTCTCTATCAACTCCAGCGCCTTGTTGAACATCGAGGCCGAGTCGATCGTGATCCTCTGGCCCATGTCCCAATTCGGGTGCGTCGCCGCCTGTTCGGGCGTCGCCCGCGCGAGGTCAGCCAGCGGCCAGTCGCGGAACGCGCCCCCGCTGGCGGTGATGATGACGCGCTCGACCGCCGCCAGGTCTTCGCCGATCAAGGCCTGGAAGACGGCCGAGTGCTCGCTGTCGACCGGCAGGATCGCGGCGCCGTGGACGCGCGCGGTCTCGAGCATCAGCGGCCCCGCGCAGACCATGCTTTCCTTGTTGGCCAGCGCCAGCGTCGCGCCCGCCTGCAGCGCGTGCAGCCCCGGCTCCAGCCCTGCGGCGCCGACGATCGCCGACATGACCCAGTCCGCCGGCCGCGCGGCCGCCTCGATCAGTGCCGTGCGCCCGGCCGCGGCGGAGACGCCCGTCCCGGCAAGCCCGTCGTGCAGCGCGGCAAAGCCGCCCTCGTCCGACAGCACGGCGACCACGGGGCGGAATTCGCGCGCCAACTTGACCAGTTGGGCGACGTTGTTTCCACCGCTCAGCGCGACGATCTCGTAGGCCTCGCGGTCGCGGCGGATCAGGTCCAGCGTGTTCAGCCCGATCGATCCGGTGGCGCCGAAGACCGAGATGCGCCTCATGAAACGCCCGGCGGGAAGTTCACGATCTGGCCCGCGATGACGATGAACAGCGCCGCGCCCAGCATGCCGTCGAACCGGTCGAGAAGCCCGCCGTGACCCGGCAGCAGGTTCGAGCTGTCCTTGACGCCCGCGCGGCGCTTTATCGCGCTTTCGGTGATGTCGCCGATCTGGCTAGCCATGCTGACGGCGATCGAGATTCCGATCAGGCCCAGCCCCGCGCCGTCGGTGCCGGAGAAGAGCAGCCCGACGACCGCTGCGCCCAGCCAGCCGGCGATGGCACCGGACCATGTCTTCTTGGGGCTCACGCGTGGCCACAGCTTCGGGCCTCCGAACGTGCGCCCGGCGAAGTAACCGCCCACGTCGGTGACCACGACCACCAGCACCAGCCACAGCATCCACCACAGGCCGAAATCGTCGCGCAGCGCCATCATGCCGTAGCCGGCCATCAGGATCGTCGCGGTGAAGACCGCGTAGGTCACGCCCCCGGTCTGCATCCGGCCCAGCCCCAGCATCGACGGCGCCAGCAGCAGCGGCAGCGCGAAGGCCGGCGGCAGTTCGATGGCGATCATGGCAGCGGCCGCGGTGACGCCGGCCAGAAGGTACTGGCTGCGCTGGCGGCCGGCATCCAGCATGACGACCAGCTCCCATACCATGACGCCGCAGATCGCGGCGATCAGCGCGTGGAACCACAGTCCGCCCAGCCAGACTGCGCCGAGGCCCAGCACGACCAGCGCCGCGCCCGAACCCAGCCGCACGGCCAGGTCGTCCCAGCGCGACCCGCTCATGCCTTCACCGCGCCGTAGCGGCGGTCACGCTCGGCGAAGGCAGCCAGCAGGCGGCCAAGCTCGTCGGCGCCGAAATCGGGCCAGAGCGTGTCGACGAAGATGTATTCGGAATAGGCCGACTGCCACAGAAGGAAGTTCGAGACGCGCGCCTCGCCGCTGGTTCGGATCACCAGGTCGGGGTCGGGCAATACGTGGGTATCCAGATAGCGCGGCAAGGTTTCCTCGTTCACGTCCTCGGGTTGCAGGCGGCCGGCGCGTACGTCCTCGGCCAAGCGGCGGGTGGCGCGCGCGACCTCGTCGCGGCCGCCGTAGTTCAGCGCGATGGTCAGGTTCGTGCCGGTGCAATGGGCGGTCATGGCCTCGGCCTCGTCCATCAGGGCGCGCAGCTTGGCGTCGAGCCGGGGCCGGTCGCCGATGAAACGGACGCGCACGTTCTCCTTCACGAAGGCCTGCATTTCCTTGGTGATGTAGCGGCGGAACAGGCTCATGAGACCGGCGACCTCGACCTGCGTGCGGCGCCAGTTCTCGGTCGAGAAGGCGAAGATCGTGAGGTACTTCACCCCGAATTCGGGGCAGGCCTCGACCACCTCGCGGACCCGCTTGGCGCCGGCATGGTGCCCGAACAGGCGCGGGCGGTGGCGCATGGTGGCCCAGCGCCCGTTGCCGTCCATGATGATGGCCACGTGGCGCGGCCCACCGGTTTCACGGAAGGAATCGGGCATCATGCATCCTTGCTCTGGGCACGCCTTCGACAGTAACGCCGCGCCGCCCCTGCTGCCACCGGGCAATGCGCCGAAATCGGCCGATCGTGGCCGGGCGGCCAGAGCGGCGGGAGGCGGTGGAGTCGGTGTCCCACGGTGGGACATCATGTCACCTGAATGAATCCAAAGGCTTACCGGGACGAATTCATGTTTCGTTAGGGAACGGCACCCCTCGAGCGCGGAACGCGGGCGGTTCGGCGCCCCCGCGCGGGCCGTCTCAGACCTGCATGATCTCGGCCTGCTTGGTCTCGAGCGCCTCGTCGATCTTCTTGATGTAGGCATCGGTCAGCTGCTGCACCTCGGTCTCCCAGAATTTCTGGTCGTCCTCGGACATGCCGTCGGCCTTGGCCTTCTTGATCTGGTCCATGCCGTCGCGGCGGATGTTGCGGATCGAGACGCGGCCATGCTCGGCGTACTGGCCGGCGACCTTGGTCAGCTCGCGGCGGCGTTCCTCGTTCAGCTCGGGGATCGGCAGCATGATGATCGTGCCGTTCATCTGCGGGTTGATCCCGAGGCCGCTTTCGCGGATCGCCTTCTCGACCTTGTTGACCATCGACTTGTCCCAGACGTTGATCGTGACCATGCGCGGCTCGGGCACGTTGACGGTGCCGACCTGGTTGATCGGGGTCATCTGGCCGTAGGCCTCGACCTGCACGGGCTCGAGCATCGAGGCCGAGGCCCGCCCGGTGCGCAGGCTGGCGAACTCGGTGCGCAGGTTTGCCATGGCGCCATCCATGCGCCGTTTCAGATCGTCGGTATCCAGTTCGAACTCTTCGGACATTGTGTTCCCGCCTGTTGGTTCACGCCTTTCCGCGCCTATTAGCGCAGGTGACGCGGGCTTGACCAGAGGCGGAGCCGTTTCCCCACCGCTCCCTTGTGTGCGGTCGGCTCGCGACCGTGCGCGAAACGCCCGGTTGCGCACCCGTGTTTACCGCCGGTTCACCGGCCTGGGCCATGGTGGCCGGCGACAGACACGCCGCCTGCGAACGAAGGAGCGGACATGCAGATCGCGATGATCCTGTGCGAGGGATTCCCGATGCTGGACCATGCGCTGACGGCCGCGCTGGTGCGCAGCGTCAACCGTGCGGCGGGCGACGGGGCGCTTGCATTGTCGACCACAACGGTGACGGCCGCGCCGGTGACGTCGCGCGAAGGGATCGCGGTCACGCCCGATGACGGCGCGGATTGGACCCAGGCCGACCTGCTGCTGGTCGCAGGCGGGCGCGAGGCGGCGCGCTATCTGCCGATGCGCCTGCGCGACGCGCTGCGGCTGGGCGCGCAGAGGGGTGCCACGCTGGGCGGGCTGGGCCACGGTGCGCACGTGCTGTCGGCGCTGGGATACCTAGACGGGCACCGCGCGGTCCTGCCGCCCGCGCCGGAGCCTGCCGGGCCGTTCACGCACGAGGATGCGGATTTCGTGCACGATGGCGCCCGGCTGACCTGCCGCGGCGGGCTGGCCACCGGCGCGGCGTTGCTGGACTGGCTGGCCGGGCACACGACGCCCGCGCTGGCGCAGGCCGCCGCGCGGGGGCTGCATGCCCGGGGCCTGCTGGTGATGCCGGATGGCGGAGCGTCGGATGCTGCCGCAACGATGCCTTCCGATCCGGCGATCGGCCGGATGAAGGCGATCATGGGCGCGCATATCTCGACCCCGCTGAGCCTGACCGAGATCGCCCGGCGCGTGGGGCTGAGCCCGAAACAGCTGCGCACGCGCTGCCAGCGGTTGGAGGGCGCCTCGCCCGCGCGGGTCTACGTGGCGCTGCGGCTGGAGCGCGCACGCCTGCTGGTCGAGCGGACGGCGCGGCCGGTGGCCGAGATCGCCTCGGCGGCCGGGTTCGATTCGGCGTCGTCCTTCACCCGCAGCTTCCGTGAGCATTTCGACGTCTCGCCGCGCGATTTGCGCATGGGCGCCGGGCCCTGCGACGCGCAACCGGCGGCCTGAGGGGCCTTGGGCCGGAACGAAGAGGCCCGCGCGATGCACGGGCCGGCGTGGCGGGTCATCCTGGACGCGATCGTGCGCGAACCGCCCTAGTTGTGCACCCGCGTATAAGTGCCGCGACCTGCGAGGATCCCCTTGAAGCCGCCCGGCTCGTCCAGCGAGAAGACGATGATCGGCAGGCTGTTGTCGCGCGCCAGCGCGATCGCCGACGCGTCCATCACCTTGAGGTTCTTCTGCAGGCAGTCGTCGTAGGTGACCGTGTCGTAGCGCACCGCGTCGGCGTGCTTCATCGGGTCCTTGTCGTAGATCCCGTCCACCTTGGTGCCCTTGAAGATCGCCTCGCAGGCCATCTCGTTGGCGCGCAGGGTCGCGGCGGTGTCGGTGGTGAAATACGGGTTGCCGGTGCCGGCCGCGAAGATGCAGACGCGCTTCTTCTCGAGGTGGCGCACGGCGCGGCGGCGGATGTAAGGCTCGGCCACCTCGTCCATGCGGATGGCGCTGATCACGCGGGTGAAAACGCCCAGACCCTCGAGCGCGGATTGCATCGCCAGCGCGTTCATCACGGTGGCCAGCATGCCCATGTAGTCGGCGGTCGTGCGCTCCATCCCCTGGGCCGATCCGGCGAGGCCGCGGAAGATGTTGCCGCCGCCGATCACCATGCAGATCTCGACGCCGAGTTCGTGCACGCTCTGGACCTCGCGCGCGATGCGCTGGACGGTCGGCGGGTGCAGGCCGAAGCCCCCCTGGTCGCCCATCAGCGCCTCGCCGGAAATCTTGAGAAGGACGCGCTTGTAGGTCGTCTCCTTCTGGGGTTCTTCGGGGGGCTGGTCGCTGGGCTGGGCGGTCATGCCGTCACTCCGTGTCTGGGCGGGCTGGGATCGCGGCCCTGTTTGTCGTAAATCCCGGCGCGCTGCAATGGCGGGATGACCGCCCGAACCCCGGAGGGCGGATGGCGCCGACAGAGTACGTGAAACGCCTTGTGGACGGGCTGGATCCGGACCGGCCGGTGCTGATCGCGGGGCCGACGGCCAGCGGCAAGTCGGCGCTGGCGCTGGCGATCGCCGAGGCGCAGGGCGGCACGGTGGTCAACGCGGACGCGATCCAGGTCTACGACGACTGGCGGGTGCTGACGGCGCGACCGTCCAGGGCGGACGAATCGCGCGCGCCGCACGCGCTTTACGGCCACGTGCCGGGCGACGTGCCGTATTCCGTGGGCGACTGGCTGCGCGCGCTGCCGCCGCTGCTGGACGGGGGCCGCGTGATTGTCGTCGGCGGCACGGGGCTGTATTTCCGCGCGCTGACCGAAGGGCTGGCCGAGATCGCCGAGACACCGCCCGCGATCCGCGCCGAGGCCGAGGCGCGGCTGGCGCGTGACGGGCTGGCGGCGCTGGCGGGCGCACTGGACGAGGTCACGCGCGCCGGGATCGACCTGCACAATCCCCGCCGCGTGATGCGCGCGTGGGAGGTGCTGCATGCCACGGGCCGCGGTCTGGCCGAGTGGCAGGCGGACACGCCGCCGCCGCTGCTGCCGCTGGCGCATGCGCAGCCCCTGCTGGTCGAGGCGCCGCCTGACTGGCTGAACGCGCGCATTGCGGGTCGTTTCCGCACGATGGTCGAGACCGGCGCGCTGGACGAGGCGCTCGCCAACCGCCCCGGTTGGTCGCCTGCGCGCCCATCGGCCAAGGCGATAGGCGCGGCCGAGCTGATGGCATATCTGGACGGCGCAGTGACGCTGGAGCAAGCGGTCGAGCGCGGAACGATCCTGACGCGGCAATTCGCCAAGCGGCAGCGCACGTGGTTTCGCGCGAGGATGGGCGATTGGAGCAAGGTGGATGCGCGGGCCCTGTGAGCGTTGCCTCATCCTTTCGTGAATGGAAACGGCCATTCTTCGCACGATCGTGGTGATCCGCCCGTTGACGCTCCGCTTGGAACGGCGTTGCATGGCCCCCCGATCGCCGGAGAGAGCATGAGACTTCGCCGCACAGTGTATCGAGCCGGGCGCACTACCGTGCATCCCGCAGCGCGCGCGTGCGCCGCCGATCTGGCGGCCGGGCGACTGACGCGGCGCGAGTTCCTGTCGCAGGCCACTGCGCTGGGGCTGACGACCGCCGCGGCCTGCGCTTTGGCGGGCCTGCCTGCGCCCGCGCGAGCGCAGCCGGCCGGCCCTGCCGGTGGCACGATCCGGCTGCAATGCGACGTGCGCGCCCACCGCGACCCGCGCACCTACGACTGGCCGCAGATGGCCTATGTCACCCACGGCACGCTGGAATACCTGGTCGAGTACAATTCCGACGGCAGCTTCCACGGCATGCTGCTGGACCATTGGGAGGCCTCGGACGACGCGACCGAATATACCCTGCACGTCCGGCCCGGCGTGACTTGGTCGAACGGGGACGCGTTCACCGCCGCCGACGTCGCGCGCAACATCGCGCGCTGGTGCGACCGGTCGGTGCCGGGCAACTCGATGGCGGCGCGCATGGTGTCGTTGATCGACGACGCGACCGGGCGCGCGGCCGAGGGCGCGATCGCGGTGCTGGACGACGCGACCGTGCGGCTGCGCCCGACGCGGTCGGACATCACGCTGATTCCCGGCATGGCGGATTATCCCGCCGCGATCGTCCATGCGGATTACGACCCCGACGGTGCGCTTCCCACCCTGGTCGGCACCGGGCCGATGCGCATCACCGACCACGCCCCGGGCCAGCGCGCCGTGCTGGAGAAGACCGCTCACCCGTGGTGGGGCTACGACGCGCTGCCCGGCGGCGGCTGGCGTATCGACCGGCTGGAGCTGGTCGACCTGGGCACCGACCCGCGCAGCTGGATCGCCGCCGCGGAAGCCGGAGAGGTCGACGTGCTCTACGAAACGATCGGCGGATATGTCGACGCGATGGACGCCTTGGGCTGGCGCAAGTCCGAGATCGACAGCGGCTCGACCGTGGTGGTGCGGCCGAACCAGACCGCGCCGGACGGCAGCGGCCGCCTGCCCTACGCCGATGTCCGCGTGCGCCGGGCGCTGACCATGGCGGTCGACAACGCGATCTGCCTCGAACTGGGCGTGCATGGCCGCGGCATCACGGCCGAGAATTGCCACGTCGGGCCGATGCATCCCGAATACGACGCATCCGTCACCCGCCTGCCCTACGATCCGCGCCAGGCGCGCGCGATCATGGTGCAGGCGGGCATGTCGGATTACGACCATATACTGGTCTCGGTCGACGACGACCTGCGCCGGCCCACGGCCGACGCGGTCGCGGTGCAGCTGCGCGACGCCGGGCTGATCGTGACGCGCCGCATCCTGCCGCGCGCGCTGTACTGGGAGGGCTGGACGCAGTTCCCGTTCAGCGCCACCGACTGGAACCACCGCCCCCTGGGCACGCAGGTGCTGTCGCTGGCCTACCGATCGGGCGCGGCGTGGAACGAGACCGGCTTCGCCGACCCCGCCTTCGACGCGCTTCTGGACGAGGCGAACGGCATCCTGACGGCCGATGCGCGGCGCGCGCTGATGGGCCGCCTGCAGGCCATCCTGATCGACGAGGGGGTGGTGATCCAGCCGTTCTGGCGCGCGCTCTACCGCCACTCGGCGCCGCACGTCCTTGAGGCCGACCAGCACATCGCCTACCTGCCGCGGGCCTACAAATGGCGCGTGGCCGGCTGAGGATTTAGCTGCCCCAGATCGCCTTCACGTAGCCCAGAGTCTCGCGGTAGGGCGGCACGCCGCCGTGCTTCTCGACCGCGCCGGGGCCAGCATTGTAGGCCGCCAGCGCCAGCTGCCACGAACCGAACCTGTCGTGCATCATCCGCAGGTAGCGCGCGCCGCCGTCGAGGTTGTCGTGCGGGTCGTGCGGATCGACCCCCAGCAGCCGCGCGGTGCCCGGCATCAGCTGCGCCAGCCCGATCGCGCCCTTGTGCGACAGCGCCTTGGGATCGAACCGCGATTCCTGGTTGACGAGGCGCAGGAACAGGTCCTCGGGGATGCCGTGGCGGCGGGCCGCGTCGCGCGCGAGCGTCGCGTATTCGCCATTGTAGTGCCCGCGGTATTTCGGGACCGTGCCCTCCAGCGTGCCGTACTTGGTCGGCGTCACCACGCTGGGCGGCTGCAGCCGGATCGAGCCCTTGTATTGCTGCGCCGCGCGCTGGTCGAGCACCGACGTCTGGCTGGCGAAGACGCCCTTGCGCGACTTGGTCGATATGATGTCCGCCGAGGCGTGCGTGGCGGTGAGGGCCATGGCCAGCGCCACGAGCGGCACGGCGCGCGAGAGCGGCGCCAATGGATTGGTTGCACGCGAAATGGCTGCGTTCGGTCGCATATCGGTCCCCCCGGTCCGTTTTGAGCGTCTTTTGCCGCGCATCCTACGCATTTTTCGCGATCGGGCGAGTCCCGTGAACGCCGGTGGCGCCTGTGGGCGGGCTGCCGCCGCGTTCGGGCCCCATCCTCTTATCGCGGCCGCGCGGCTGCGCTAGGGTGCGCCGACCAAGTCAGGACAGAGATTCGCAGGGGGACCAAATGGCCGGATCCGTGAACAAGGTGATCATCGTGGGCAACCTGGGGCGCGACCCCGAGGTGCGGACGTTCCAGGACGGCGGCAAGCTGTGCAACCTGCGGATCGCGACCTCGGAGCAGTGGAAGGACCGCAACACCGGCGAGCGCCGCGAGCGCACCGAGTGGCACAACGTCGTGCTGCGCGGCGACGGGCTGGTCCGGGTGGCCGAGCAGTACCTGAAGAAGGGCTCGAAGGTCTATGTCGAGGGCACGCTGCAGACCCGCAAGTGGCAGGACCAGTCCGGCCAGGACCGGTACTCGACCGATATCGTGGTGGCAGGCGTCGGCGGCACGCTGACCATGCTGGACGGCCGCGGTGAAGGCGGCGGCGGCGGCGGCCAAGGGGGCTATGGCGGCGGCGGCGATTTCGGCGGCGGCGGCTACGACGATCCCGGCTATGGCGGCAGCAGCGGTGGTGGCGGTGGGTCGCGCGCCCCGTCGCGCGACCTGGACGACGAGATCCCGTTCTGACGCAGGCGGTCGATTCCGCACGATCCTAGGCGTGCCGGTACGATCACGGACATTCACGCACGAACAAGGGCCGTCCGCGCATGCCGGGCGGCCCTTCCTTTTGGCGGTGGCGAAGCGGGTGCGCTCAGGCACGCAGGGCGTCGGCCAGCACGGCACGCACCGTGTCGCGCGGCACGTCGGACGCCACGAAAGCCCGCCCGATGCCCCGGGCAAGGACGAAACGGAGCTTGCCGTCGACAACCTTCTTGTCCTGCCCCATCAGGTCCAGCAGCGCATCGGCATCCGGCAGGTCGCCGGGGATGTCCGACAGGCGCGCCTTCATTCCCATCGCCCGCAGATGCGCCGCCAGCCGCGACGGGTCCTCCTGCGGGCAGAGGCCGAGGCGCGAGGACAGGTCGAACGCCAGCCCGCAGCCGATCGCCACGCCCTCGCCGTGCAGCAGCCGGTCGGAATAGCCGGTCGCCGCCTCGAGCGCGTGGCCGAAGGTGTGGCCGAGGTTCAGCAGCGCGCGGTCGCCCTGCTCGGTCTCGTCGCGCAGGACGATCTCGGCCTTCATCTCGACCGAGCGGCGCACCGCGTGGGCGCGGGCGGCGGCGTCGCCCCTGGCCAGGAGGGGGCCGTTTTCCTCGAGCCAGTCGAAGAAGTCCGCGTCGCCCAGAAGGCCGTATTTCACCACCTCGCCATAGCCGGCCAGCAGGTCGCGCGGGGGCAGCGTGTCCAGCACCGAGGTGTCGGCCAGCACGAGCGAGGGCTGGTGGAAGGCGCCGACGAGGTTCTTTCCGTGGCGCGTGTTGATTCCGGTCTTGCCGCCGACCGAGCTGTCGACCTGCGCGAGCAGCGAGGTCGGCACCTGCACGAAGCGCACCCCGCGCCGCAGGATCGCCGCGGCGAAGCCCGCGAGGTCGCCGATCACCCCGCCGCCCAGCGCGATCACCACGTCGCGCCGCTCGATGCGCTGGTCCAGCAGCCATTCGGTGCAGGCCTGAAGCTGCGCCCAGCTTTTGGTGGCCTCGCCCGGCGGCAGGGTCAGCGCCTCGCACTCGATGCCCTCGACCGCCAGGGCCTCGCGCAGCGCGTCAAGGTGGGCGGCGGCGACGGTCGCGTCGCTGATCACCGCCACGCGGGGGCGCGCCAGCAGCGGCGCGATCTCGGCGCCGGCGCGGGCGATCAGGCCGGGGCCGATGCGCACGTCGTAGGCGCGCCCGGGCAGCGGAACGGGAACGGTGTGGATCATGCGCGCTCTTTCAATACGTCGGGGCGGTGCGCCAGCAGCGCCTGCGTCACCCGCGCGGCCATCTTGTCCAGCGACAGGTTCGGCTCGGACTTCACGGTGATGTCGGCCAGCGCGTAGACCGGCACCCGGTCACGGTAGAGGGCCGCCAGCGTGCCGCGCGGATCGGCGGTGCGCAGCAGCGGGCGCGTCTCGCGGTGGCGCACGCGTGCCCACAGAAGGTCCAGCTCCGCATCCAGCCAGACCGACACGCCGCGGGCCGAGATCATGGCGCGGTTCTCGGCCGACAGGAAGGCGCCGCCGCCGGTCGACAGGATCGACGGCTCGGCCTCCAGAAGCCGCCCGATGACCTGGCTTTCCTTGCGGCGAAAGAACGGCTCTCCGTCGCGGGCGAATATCTCGGCGATGCTGCGGTCGGCGGCCTGCTCGATCTCGGCATCCGAATCGCGGAAGGGCACGTCGAGCGAGGCGGCGATCGTGCGTCCGACGGCGGTCTTGCCCGCCCCCATCATGCCCACCAGCACCACGGTCTTGAGCAGGATCGGTCCCTCGCGCGTGCCCGTGTCGCCCATCGCCGGTCGGCTGTCCTTCGCCCATTCGTCATTTAAGTTGCGTGAATGCCGTGTAAGGAACAAAAAGGCCAGTTATAAGAGGGAAAAATCAGGGCAGGAAACCGCAACGCATGGGTCGCATCATCAAATGGCTGTTCTATCTGCTGATCCTCTGCCTGGTCGTGCTCGTCGCCTACGCCTATCTCGGCCCGTGGTTCGGCGCCGATTTCAGCCCGCCGCAATCCGAGATCCGCGTGCCTGTCGAGCTCGATGACCGCTAGGCCCCTTGCCCGCCTGCTGCTGGCGCTTCTGACGGCCGCCGCGCCGGTCGTGGCGCAGGACGACCCGACGGGCGCGCCCGCGGGAGAGCCCGTCGTCGCCGACGGGGTCACGGTGCCGCATGTCGACAGCGCGCCGCTGGGCGCGCAGGGCGTGGGCGCCGCCGGGCTGCTGCCGCCCTCGGTCACTGGTCTGCCGAACACCCTGTGGGAAGGCTCCGACGCGTCCCGCCTGGCGCGCCTGATTGCCGAGACCGACCCGGCCGTGCCGGCGCTTCGGGCGCTGATGCGCACGCTGATGCTGGCCGAGGCCGCGCCACCGTCGCCCGACTCGGGCGTGGCGCATCTGGGCGCGCGGCTGGACTGGCTGTTCGAGGCCGGCGCGGTCGACGAGGCGCTGGCCGTGCTCGAGATCGTCGGCACGAACGAGCCGCAGCTGTTCGCACGGTGGGCCGACCTGACGCTGCTGCTGGGCCGGATCGAGGCGCCCTGCCGCACGCTGGCCGCGCGCCCGGCGCTGAGCGACGACCTTGGCCTGCGGGTGTTCTGCATCGCGCGCGGCGGCGACTGGAGCCGCGCTGCCCTGATCCTGGGCAGCGCCGGCCAGATCGGTGCCCTGCCCGCCCGCCGGGTCGACCTGCTGGAGCGATATCTCGACCCCGAGATCCACGAGGCACGCGGCCCGCTGCAGCCGCCGGTGCGGCCGACGCCGCTGGAATTCCGCCTGTTCGAGTCCGTCGGAGAACCGTTGCCCACGGCACCGCTGCCGCTGCCCTTCGCGGTGCTGGACCTGACCGGCGACATGGGCTGGCGCGCGCAGATCGTCGCCGCCGAACGGCTCGCGCGCGTCGGCGCGCTGCCGGCGAACCGCCTGCTGGGGGTCTACACCGCGCGGCAGCCGGCCGCGTCGGGCGGCGTCTGGGACCGGGTCGCGGCCTTCCAGGCGCTGGAAGGCGCGCTGGCCAGCGACGTGCCCGGCGCGGTCGGCCCGGCGCTGGAAAAGGCCTGGCCGCAGATGGCGAGCGCCGGGCTGCTCGTACCGTTCTCGACGCTCTTCGCGCGCCAACTGGCCGACCTGCCGCTCGAAGGCCGCGCCGCCCGCATGGCCGAACGCGCGGCGCTGCTGTCGCCCGACTATCGCGGCCTGGCGGGAGACCTGGCGGCGGGCGACGACGCGACCGCCTTCCTGCGCGCGATCGCCGGCGTAGCACCCGAGGATTACGACCTGGCCGAGGCGCCGGTCCCCGACCTGCCCCACGCCGCGGCCGTCGCCGCCGCCTTCGCCCCGGGCGCCCTGCCGCCGGACGGGCTGGCGGACGCGCTGGTCGAGACCTCGCTGGGCGAGACCCTGCTGCGCGCGATCGGGCTGTTCTCTGACGGGATGGCCGGCAATCCGCACAGCCTGACCGAGGCGCTGGCGACGCTGCGGGCGGTGGGGCTCGAGGATACCGCACGGCAGGCGGCGCTGCAGGCGATGCTGCTGGATGCCGAAAGGGCGCGGCGATGAGCACGCGGTGGATCGAGCCCTTCCTCGAGGCGATCGCCGCCGAACGGGGTGCGGCGGCCAACACGCTCGCCGCCTATGCGCGCGACCTGCGGCTGACGGCGGAATGGCTTGCGGATCGGGGCGAAAGTTTCGCCACCGCCTCGCGCGACACGATCGAATCCTACCTGATCGCCTGCGACGCCGAGGGGCTGTCGCGTGCAACGCGGGCCCGGCGGCTGTCGGCGATCAAGCAGCTTTACCGCTTCGCCTTCGAGGAGGGCCTGCGCGAGGACAACCCGGCGGTGCAGATCGCCGGTCCGGGGCGCGACAAGCGACTGCCGCGCAGCCTGCCGGTGCGCGACGTGGACCGCCTGCTGGAGGCCGCCGCCAGCCACGGCCGGAACGCGCTCGAACGCGCCCGCAACGCCTGCCTGATGCAGGTGCTTTACGCGACGGGGATGCGCGTGTCGGAACTGGTGTCGCTGCCGGCCTCGGCCGCGCGGGGCGATCCGCGCATGCTGCTGGTGCGCGGCAAGGGCGGCAAGGAACGCATGGTCCCGCTGTCGCCGCCCGCCCGCGCCGCGCTGGCCGAGTGGCTGGCGCTGCGCGACGCGGAACAGGACGTGGCGCGCATTGCGGGCCGGCCGACCTCGGCCTGGCTGTTCCCCTCGCACGGCCGGTCCGGGCACCTGACGCGGCACGGATTCTACCTGCTGATCAAGGCCTTCGCGGTCGAGGCCGGGGTGTCGCCAGAGGCCGTGACGCCGCACACGCTGCGCCACGCCTTCGCCACCCACCTTCTGGAGAACGGCGCCGACCTGCGCTCGATCCAGACGCTGCTGGGGCATGCCGACCTCGCCACGACCGAGATCTACACCCACGTGCTCGAGGCACGGCTGCGCGAACTGGTGCTGCAGCACCATCCGCTGGCGCGCGCCGAGGCGGACCTTGATTGATGCGGTCCGGCGGCCGATAACCGGGCCGGTAACGAACGGACCGGGATGACATGGACGCCGCCTTCTGGATCACCATCGCAGCCATCCTTGGCCTGCTGACGCTGTCGGGCTTCTTCTCGGGGTCCGAGACCGCGCTGACGGCCGCGTCGCGCGGCAAGCTGCGCGCCGCGCAGGACAAGGGATCGACGGGCGCCGCGCGGGCGCTGAAGATCACCGAGGACAACGAGCGCCTGATCGGCTCGGTCCTGCTGGGCAACAACCTGGTCAACATCCTGGCCACCTCGCTGGCGACGGCGCTGTTCACGCGGCTGTTCGGCGAATCCGGCGTGGCGCTGGCGACGCTGGTGATGACGCTGCTGGTGCTGATCTTCGCCGAGGTGCTGCCCAAGACCTACGCCATCACCAACCCGGAACTGGCCGCCGCGCGCGTGGCCACGCCGATCGGCGTCATCGTCAAGGTGTTCTCGCCCATGGTCAGCGCGGTGCGCCTGCTGGTGCGCGGCGTGCTGCGCGTCTTCGGCGTTCGGACCGACCCCGACAGCCAGATCCTCGCCGTGCGCGAGGAGATCGCCGGCGCGCTGCAGCTGGGCCATTCCGAGGGCGTGGTCGAGAAGGAGGACCGCGACCGCATCCTGGGCGCGCTCGACCTCGGCGACCGCACGGTCGAGGAGATCATGCTCCACCGCTCGAAGATCGAGATGCTGGACGCGGACACGCCGCCGCAGGACATCCTGCAGCAATGCCTCGAGAGCAGCTTCACGCGCCTGCCGGTGTTCCGCGACGACCCCGAGAACATCATCGGCCTGATCCATGCCAAGGACCTGCTGCGCGCGATGTACAAGCTGATCGACGGCTCGGAATCCTCGGCCGAGGCGCTGAAGGGGTTCAACGTCACCGACGTGATGATGAAGCCGTATTTCGTCCCCGACACCACGTCGCTGGACGACCAGATGCGGCAGTTCCTGCGACGAAGGACGCATTTCGCGCTGGTGGTGGACGAGTACGGCAGCCTGCAGGGTCTGATCACGCTCGAGGACATCCTCGAGGAGATCGTGGGCGAGATCACCGACGAGTTCGACCCGCAGGGCGACCACCCGATCCGCCGCGCCGAGGACGGACATTACTGGATCGACGGCGCTATGACGATCCGCGACTTCAACCGCGCCACCGACTGGACGCTGCCCGACGACGAGGCCAACACCGTCGCGGGGCTGGTCATCCACGAAGCGCAGATGATCCCCGTCGTGGGGCAGGTTTTTTCCTTCCACGGCTTCCGGTTCGAGGTCATGGCGCGCGAGAACAACCGCATCACGCGGCTGAAGGTGCGTCCGCTGGACACGGTGGCCGAGTGATGGTCGGCGTGGTGAACCTCAACCGTGTGCGGAAAGCCCGCGATCGTGCGGAGAAGCGCCGCAAGGCCGATGCGAACGCCGCCTTCCACGGGCTGAGCAAGGCGCAGAAGGAGCTGGCGCGCGCGCGGGCCGAGAAGGCCGGGCGCGAGCATTCGGGCAAGAGGCGCGACGACAAGAACGGCGACGATCCGCCGGACGAGCCCGGCGGCAGCGCATGAGCGGCCCGCCGGTCAAGCACTCGCTCACCCTGCGCGGGCACCGCACCTCGGTCTCGCTGGAGGACGAGTTCTGGGCCGAGTTCCGCGCCATCGCCCGCGCCGAGGCCAAGCCGATCGAGGCTCTGGCCGCCGAGATCGACGCCGCGCGCGAACCCGGCACCGGCCTTGCCTCGGCCATGCGGGTCTTCGTGCTGCGGCGCCTGAAGGCGCGGCTGGACACGGCGGAACGGGACGCGCGGGAAACCGGTCCGCGCGGCTAGGTTAGGCCGGGAAGACGAAGCAGCGGTCGCGGCGGACGCTCAGCCAGAGCGGCGTGCCCGGCTTGGGCAGGAACACGTTCGGCACCGTGGCGCGCAGGATCTGGCCGTCGTGATCCATGCGGAACTCGACCAGGCTTTCGGATCCCATGAACCGCGCGCGCCGCACCACGCCGCGGGCCGGCGTGCCTGCGATCTCGGTCGGGTTCGGGCCGCGGCCGTTGCGGTCGAAGTCGATGGTCACGTGCTGCGGGCGGAACACGATCTCGACCGTCTCCCCATCGGGCACGCCGGGGGCGAGGAACTGCCCGAAGGGCGTGTCGACCAGTGCCCCCTGCACGCGCCCGCTCAGGACGTTCACGTCCGAGAAGAACGCCACCGCGGCCTTGTCGGCGGGCGAGTTGTAGATGTTGTAGGGCGCGCCCAGCTGCACGATCCGGCCGTCGCGCATCAGCGCGATCTCGTCGGCCATGCGCATCGCCTCTTCGGGTTCGTGGGTGACCAGCAGCACGCCGGTGCCCTCTTCCTTCAGCAGGTCCAGCGTGTCGTCGCGGATGCCGTCACGCAGCCGGTTGTCGAGCCCCGAGAACGGCTCGTCCATCAGCATGACCTTGGGCTTGGGCGCGATGGCGCGGGCCAGCGCCACGCGCTGCTGCTCGCCACCCGAAAGCTGGTGGGGATAGCCGTCGAAGTGGTGCGACAGCCCGACGCGTTCCAGCAACTCGCCCGCGCGCTTGCGCCGCGCCGCCTTCGGCCCCTTCAGTCCGAAGGCCACGTTGTCGGCCACGCTGAGATGCGGGAACAGCGCGAAATCCTGGAACATCAGCCCGACCGACCGCTTTTCCGGCGGCACCCGCGTAACGGTGTCGCAGACAAGCCTGCCGTCGACGTAGATCTCGCCCGCGTCCTGCTGCTCGACGCCGGCGATCATGCGCAGGGTGGTGGATTTGCCGCAGCCCGACGGCCCCAGCAGGCAGGTGACGTTGCCCGGCAGGATCGACAGCGACACGTGGTCGACCACGGCCTTGCCGTCGAAGCGGCGCACAAGGTCGCGGGTTTCAAGCCTAGGCGAGGTCATGCATGCCCTTCCGCGCGGATATCCGATCAAATCGGTCGGTCAGAGCGGCAGATAGCCTCCATGGGCGAAACCCGCAAGCCGGCGCGCCCAAGAACGGCCAGACGCCGGGCGCCAAGTGTCGGGAACACTTCGTTAATCAACGCGTTCTAGAGTCGCTGATGCGCGGGCCCGCTCTTCGGGGCATCTGACGCGCGCATCGGCTTCGCCCGACAAAAAGAAGGAGCAGGACATGGGCCTCAAGATTTTCTCGCTGAACGACGATGCGGTGGAGGGCGTCCTCGACGATATCAAGCCGTTCGCCATGCGCCGCTCGGGCGACGTGCTGACCGCGCGCGTGGGCGAGCATCGCTTCGTCCTGCCGGGGCGCGAATACCGGGGCGTCAGCGAGATGCGCGCCTGCGTCTACAGCGTCATCGCGCGCTATCGCGCGGCGACCAAGCGCGGCGCCGAGGGCGGCCAGCCCGCGCTGGCCTGAGGCGGGTCAGGCCGGGGGCTGGTCCAGCGCCTTGGCCAGCCGCGGCAGCCGCGCCTTCTTCAGCAGCGGGCGCATTTCCCACGGATCGGACGACAGGGCGCGCGCCTTGTCCAGCACCGCCGCGCAGGCGGTGCGCAGCGCGTTCGGGTCGGCCTTGAACAGCCCCAGAAGGAAGGCGTCGGGATCGGCGCGGCTCAGTCCCTCCTCGGCCAGCAGGCCACGGGGAAAGTCCTTGGCGTTGACGGTCACGATCATGTCGGCCGAGCCCGCGATCGCTGCGGCGAGGACATGCGCGTCGTTCGCGTCCGGCAGCCACAGGCGATCCTCCAGCGAGGGCGGCCAACTGACCGCGGAACCGGGCCAAGCGGCGCCCATGAACGCGATCTCGCCGCGCGCCTGTGCTTCGGCCTCGGGGCCCAGTTTCCGCGTCGCCCGCGCCCATTCCTCGAGGATGCGCGCGGACCAGATCGGACGGTAGAGTCCCTGCTCGGCCGCGCCCAGCAGCACCTCGCGCATTACCGTGGGATACAGCACGCAGGCGTCCAGCAGGACCTTCACAGCCGGAAGACCAGCGCCTTCAGGTAGCCCGATTCCGCCAGCTGCGGGAGCAGCGGATGGTCCGGCCCGGCACCGCCGGTGTGGAGCAGCTGCGCCCAGCGGTGTGCGCGCCCGATGCCGCGCAGGCAGGCGCCGGTGAAGGCCGACAGGTCCGCCGCGTGCGAGCACGAGCAGAGCACCAGCGTGCCACCCTCGGCCACCAGCGGCGCCGCTAGCCGTGCGACGCGTTCGTAGGCACGCAGGCCCTTTTCCAGCGCCGGCTTGCCCGGCGCGAAGGCGGGCGGGTCGCAGATCACCAAGTCGAAGGTCGCGCCTTCCTCGGCCAGCGCCTCCATCGTGGCGAAGGCGTCGCCCTGCCGCGTCTCGAACCGATCGGCAAAGCCGCTGGCCTCGGCGCCGCGCGTGGCGAGGTCGAGCGCCGGGGCGGAGCCGTCGACCGCCAGCGCGCGGCTCGCACCCCCAGCCAGCGCCGCCAGCGCAAATCCGCCCACGTGGGAAAACACGTCCAGCACCCGCGCGTCGCCGGCCAGCCGCGCGGCAAAGGCGTGGTTGTCGCGCTGGTCGTAGAACAGGCCGGTTTTCTGCCCGCCCATCAGGTCCGCCATGTAGGTGGCGCCGTTCATCGCCACCGGCACGGGCGCATCCGGCGCGGTCCCGCGCAGCACCGCGTCGGCGTCGTCCAACCCTTCCAGCGCGCGACCGCGCCCGCCTGAATTCTTCAGCACATTGGTCACGCCGGTCACCGCAACCAGCGCGTCGGTCAGCGGCTCGAGCAGAACCTCGGCCCAGGCGGCGTTGGGCTGGATCACGGCCGTGTCGCCGAAGCGGTCGATCACCACGCCGGGCATCCCGTCGCCCTCGGCATGGACGAGGCGGTAGAACGGCGCGTCGTACAGCCGCTCGCGCAGCGCCAGCGCGCGGGACAGCCGGCCCTGCAGCCATGCACCGTCGATCACGGCCTCGGCGTCGCGGTCCAGCATCCGCCCGGTGATGCGCGAGGCGGTGTTCACCGCGACCGTGCCCAGCGGCGTGCGCTCGGCATCCTCCAGCCGGGCGATGCTGCCCGGCGCCAGCGCCTTGGTGCGCCGGTCCAGGACCAGTTCGTTGTCGAACACCCAGGGTGCGCCGCGGCGGATGGCGCGGGCGTTGGCCTTGGGCTTGAGGCGAAGGACGGGGCGGTCGGGCATGTCTGTCATGCCTCGCCATAGCGCGCCGCGCGGCGCAAGGAAAGCGGCCGCGACTTACGAACCGCGCCCGGCGAACCCGAAGCCGGGCCGCCGCGTTGTCGCTGCGACGATGCCACGCGCGGACCGGCGCCGCGCGGCTTTACTGATACCGCTAACGCGCATACATAGGCGGCAAGCCGCCACCGCGCCCGGCCCGTCCGGGATCTAGCACACCGGAGGATTCCCATGCCGCTCAACGACACCGTCGCCCGCGTCACCCAGCGGATCGAGGAGCGTTCCGCCGAGAGGCGCGCCATCTACCTCGACCGCATGCGCCGCGCCGCCGAGGAAGGGCCACGACGCGCGCACCTGACCTGCGGCAACCAGGCCCACGCCTATGCCGCGATGGGAGAGGACAAGGACAGCCTCGCCGCGCACCGCGCGCCAAACCTTGGCATCGTGACCGCCTACAACGACATGCTGTCGGCGCATCAGCCGTTCGAGACCTACCCCGAGGTGATCCGCAAGGCGGCGCGCGAGGCCGGCGGCACCGCGCAGGTCGCGGGCGGCGTGCCGGCGATGTGCGACGGCGTCACGCAAGGCCAGGTCGGGATGGAGCTGAGCCTGTTCTCGCGCGACGTGATCGCCCTGGCCGCAGGCGTCGCGCTGTCGCACAACACCTTCGACGCCGCCGCGTATCTGGGCGTGTGCGACAAGATCGTGCCGGGTCTGGTGATCGCGGCGGCGACCTTCGGCTACATCCCCGGCATCTTCATGCCTGCCGGCCCCATGACCAGCGGCCTTCCAAATGACGAGAAGGCCCGCGTGCGCCAGCGCTACGCCGCCGGAGAGATCGGCCGCGACGAATTGATGAAGGCCGAGATGGAATCCTACCACGGCCCGGGCACCTGCACCTTCTACGGCACCGCGAATTCCAACCAGATGCTGATGGAGTTCATGGGCCTGCACCTGCCCGGCGCCAGCTTCGTCAATCCCGGCACCGACATGCGCGAGGCGCTGACCCGCGCCGGCACCGCGCGCGCTCTGGAGATCACCGCGCTCGGCAACGATTACCGCCCGGTCTGCGACATCCTCGACGCCAAGGCCTTCGTCAACGGTATCGTCGGGCTCATGGCCACGGGCGGTTCGACCAACCTGGTGATCCACCTGCCGGCGATGGCCCGCGCCGCGGGCATCGAGCTGGATCTCGAGGATTTCGACGCGCTGAGTTCGGTCACGCCGCTGATGGCCAAGGTCTATCCCAACGGGCTGGCGGACGTGAACCATTTCCACGCGGCGGGCGGGTTGCAATACATGATCGGCCAGTTGCTGGATGCGGGCCTTCTGCACGACGACGTGCAGACCGTCGCCGGCGACGGTTTGACGCGCTACCGGCAGGAGCCGAAGCTGAAGGACGGCCGCCTGACGTGGGAGGACGCGCCGACCGAGACGCAGAACGACAAGATCCTGCGCCCGGCCTCGGACCCGTTCCAGGCCACCGGCGGGATGCGCCAGCTGGCCGGCAATCTCGGCCGCGGCATGATCAAGACCTCGGCCGTGGCGCCCGAACGCCGCGTGATAGAGGCGCCGGTGCGCATCTTCACCGAGCAGGAGGACGTGAAGGTTGCCTTCCGCGCGGGCGAGTTGAACCGGGACACAGTGGTCGTGGTGCGCTTCCAGGGGCCGAAGTCGAACGGCATGCCGGAACTGCATGGCCTCGTGCCCACGCTGGCGGTGATGCAGGACCGCGGCCACAAGGTCGCGCTGCTGACCGACGGGCGCATGTCGGGCGCGTCGGGCAAGGTGCCGGCGGCGATCCACGTCTCGCCCGAGGCGGCGGATGGCGGCCCGCTGGCCAGGCTGCGCGACGGCGACATCGTGCGCGTGGACGCGGAAGCCGGCACGATCGACTGCCTCGCACCCGATTTCGACGCGCGCGAGCCGGTGAAGGCCGACCTGTCGGCCAACGGCCACGGCGTCGGGCGCGAACTTTTCGCCGCCTTCCGCGCCAATGTGGGCGAAGCCGCCTACGGCGCGGGCGTTGTCGTATAGCCGCGACTTCTTTCAGATACATCTATTCTCGTCGGGGCACCCGCCCCGGCCACAGCACGTAAGGGCCCGACCATGACTCCGCAGGACGCAAGCACCGAGACCGAAAGACTTTGCCGTATGGCGCCGGTGATCCCGGTGCTGGTGATCGACGATGTGGCGCACGCGCTGCCGCTGGCGCGCGCATTGGTCAGCGGCGGCCTGCCGGTGCTCGAGGTGACGCTGCGCACGCCCGCGGCGCTTGCCGCGATCGGCGAGATGGCCACGGTCGAGGGCGGCGTCGTCGGCGCGGGCACGCTGCTGACGCCGGCCGACGTGCAGGCAGCGAAGAACGCCGGCGCGCGGTTCGGCGTGTCGCCGGGCGCCACCGACCGGCTGCTGGACGCCTGCGAGGAGGCCGATCTGCCGCTGCTGCCGGGGGCGGCCACGGCGACCGAGGCGATGGCGCTGCTGGAGCGTGGCTATTCCGTGCAGAAGTTCTTTCCGGCCGAGGCCAATGGCGGCGCCAAGGCGCTGAAGGCGATCGGCGCGCCGATCCCGCAAGTGCGGTTCTGCCCCACCGGCGGCGTCTCGCTGGGCAACGCGGGCGATCACCTAGGCCTGTCGAACGTGCTCTGCGTCGGCGGCAGCTGGGTCGCACCGAAGGACATGATGGAAGCCGGCGACTGGGCGGGCATCACCGCGCTCGCCGCCGAGGCGGCCGGGCTGCGCTAGCCGATTTCCGCACGATGACGGTCACTGGCCGCACGTAATGGGAGCCGGCCGCGCGAAAACGGGGACTTCGGGCACGATTGCGGTCACTTAACGCCGGGTTGCGGGTTCAGCCCCGCGGCCGCGCGCGGTGGCCGCCACGCCGGCGGGGGGTCACCGGCCCGTCCAGCCCGGCGCGCAGCACGGTCGTCATCGGATGCCCCTCCACACCGTGCCGCTCCAGGAGCGCCGCGATCTGGGGGCCCAGATCGCCCTCTCCCATCGACAGCGCCCAGTCCAGGAAGATCACGCGGCATTCCGCCTCGGTGATGCCTTCGATGCGATAGGCGTCCTGGATCAGCCCCTTGGGGTCCAGCGCGTCGCCTTTCATGCGCCCTCCTCCGGATCGGGCAGCACGCGGGTCAGGATCGCACCCGCCCGCGCGGCATGGTCGTCCAGCGCGCGCTTCAGCTCGCTCATCGTCTCGACCCCGGCGATGCGGGTGAGGAAGGCGCAGCCCTGCGCGCCCAGCGTCTCGGGGTCGAGCGCCTTGTCGCTGACCAGCCGGGCGCCGATCTGCACCGCCCAATGCAATTCATAGGCCCGGATCAGCGCGGCGCGATCCTCGTCGTCCAGCCAGTCGGCGCGGCGCAGCGCGCGGTTCACCTGCCGCGCGGACGGCCCCGGCACCAGCGCCGCGGCCTGCGCCAGCAACTCGATGTCCTGCATCCGTCCCGGTCCGATCTTGAGATCCCACGGATCGCCCCGCCCCTTCGCGCGGCCGATTCGCGCGCGCATATCCGCGACCGCGCGCAGCACCGTGTCGCGGTCGCGCGGCGCTGACAGAAGCTCGCGCCGCAGCGCCTCGATCTCTTCGCCAAGGTCCGCGGGGCCCGCCAGCACGCGGGCCCGGGTCAGCGCGAGGTGCTCCCAGGTCCAGGCCTCTTCGGCCTGATAGCTGCGGAACGCCGGCAGCGCGGTCGCCACCGGCCCCTGCTTGCCCGAGGGGCGCAGGCGCATGTCCACCTCGTAAAGCCGCCCTTCGGCGGTCTGCGCGGTCAGCGCGGTGATCAGCGCCTGCGTCAGCCGGGCGTAATACGGCCGCGCCGAGAGCGGCCGCGGCCCGTCCGAGGCCGCGTCGCCTGTGGCGTCGTAGATCACGATCAGGTCCAGGTCGGATCGCGCGTGCAGCCGCCCGGCGCCGAGGCTGCCCATGCCCAGCACCGCCGCCCCGCGCCCCGGCGGGGGCCCGTGCTTGCGCGAGAACTGCGCCTGCACCACGGGCCACAGCGCCGCCACCGTCGCATCGGCAAGGTCGGCATAGGCGCGGCCGGCCTCCTCGGGGCCCATCAGCCCGCGCAGCAGGTGCACGCCGACGCGGAAATGCCATTCGCGCCACCAGCGCCGCGCCATGTCGAGTTGCCGCTCGTAGTCCTCCTCCTGCCCCAGCCGGCCGGCCAGGCCCTGGTGCAGCGCCGCGCGGCCCGGCCACGCGTCAAAGAAATCGCCGCCGATCACCGCGTCGAGCACCTCGGCGTTGCGCGCAAGGTAGTGCCCGAGATCGGCCGAGGTGCCGACGATGTCGACCAGCAGGTCGATCAACTGCGGGTTCGCCTCGAACAGGGAAAAAAGCTGCACGCCCGCGGGCAGGCCGCGCAGGAAGCCGTCGAAATGGTCCAGCGCCTCCTCGGGGCGGGCCGTGGCGGCGAGGCGGCGCAGGATCTCGGGCTCGAGCCGGGCGAAGATCTCGGTCGCGCGGCTAGAGCGCAGGGCCGGATAGCTGGGCCAGCGCGCGGGCAGATCGCTGTCGCGCAGCGCCTCGGGCAGGTCTTCATCGCCGGCGTCGCCCCCCGCGTCCGGGGCGAAGAAGCCCTCGGTCAGGTCGTGGACCTCGGTCAGGCGGCGCTTGAGGTCGGCGCGCATCTCGGCCTCGTCCACGCCCATCAGGCAGGCGAGCCGAGCAAAGCCGTCGTCGTCGCGGGGCAGCATGTGGGTCTGCGCGTCGGCGATCATCTGCAGGCGATGCTCGACCGTGCGGTGCGCGCGGTAATGGTCGGCCAGCGTGTCGGCCACGTCGCGCGGAAGCCAGCCCTTGTCTGCCAGCACCGACAGACCCGGCACCGTCCCGCGCGTGCGCAGGTCCGGGTCGCGCCCGCCCGCGATCAATTGCCGCGTCTGGGTGAAGAACTCGATCTCGCGGATGCCGCCGCGGCCCAGCTTCATGTCGTGCTCCGGCAGCGTGATCGGCCCGCCCAGCCCCTTGTGCGCGCGGATGCGCAGCCGCATGTCGTGCGCGTCCTGGATCGCGGCGAAATCGAGGTGTTTGCGCCAGACGAACGGGGTGAGCGTTTCCAGGAACCGGTTTCCCGCCGGCATGTCGCCGGCGCAGGGCCGCGCCTTGATGTAGGCGGCGCGCTCCCACGTGCGGCCCAGGCTTTCGTAATAGCGCTCGGCTGCCTCCATCGACATGCAGACGGGCGTGACCGCCGGGTCGGGGCGCAGGCGCAGGTCGGTGCGCAGCACGTAGCCGGCGCCGGTCATGTCCGACAGCATCGCCGTCATCTTTCGCGTCGCCCGCACCAGCGAGGCGCGCGCCTCGTGGTAGTCGTCCGCGCCGAAGCGGGTTTCGTCGAAGAGGCAGATCAGGTCGATGTCGGACGAGTAGTTGAGCTCGAACGCGCCCATCTTGCCCATCGCCAGCACGACCATGCCGCCGGCCTGGGCGATGTCCGCCTCGGTCTGGCCGGGCAGCTTGCCGCGGGCGATCTCGCGCCCGACGCAGGCGCGCAGGGCAAGGTCCACGGCCATGTCGGCGAAGCGGGTCAGCGCCTCGGTCACGCGTTCCAGCGGCCAGGCGCCGGCGAGGTCGCACAGCCCGACCAGCAGCGCCATGCGCCGCTTGGCCTGCCGCAGCGCGTCCGGCAGCGCGTCATGCGCCGTGCCCGACAGCGCCGCGGCCTGCGCGGCCAGCGCGGCGTCGGGATCGTCGAGCGCGGGGCCCAGCCACTCGGCCTCCTTCTCGACCAGGGACTTGAGATAGGGGCTGGACCCGCCCGCGCCCTCGATCAGCGCGGCGACATCACCCGACGCCCAAGGCGCGGCGGCGCGGGCCTCGGCGCCGCGGTCGGGGTCGAAGGGGCGCGGCAGGTGGGTGATGGCGATCGCGGACATGGCCTCAGATGGACACGGGCCGCGGGCGGTTGCAACAGGCACGCTGCATGGCGCCCGGCCGGGATGGGAAATGCCGCGCGCGCAAAATGTAAAAAACCTTCACATCGCGCCTTGAAAGAATCGCGGCGAAGGGCAATCTAGTGTGATGTGAAGGGCATTCACATAGCCCGGACGCACACAGCAACGGAGAGCGACAATGACCACCGCCACATACGACGCCCGCCCGTCCGCCAAGGCGGGGTGGTTCACCAGGGCCGAGGCCTGGCTAGACAGCAAGGGCAAGGGCGCCTGGATCGCCCTGATGGTCCTCGGATTCGTCTTCTTCTGGCCGGTCGGACTGGCCGTCCTCGCCTACATGATCTGGAGCAAGCGCATGTTCAACGGTTCCTGCGGCCGCCGCCGCACCGGCACGCACCGCCACGCGATGGCGGCGATGAAACCCTCGGGCAACAGCGCCTTCGACGCCTACAAGGAAGAGACTCTGCGCCGCCTGCAGGACGAGCAGGCCGCCTTCGAATCCTTCCTCGAGCGTCTGCGCGACGCCAAGGACAAGGCCGAATTCGACCAGTTCATGGAAGATCGCGCCCGCCGGAGCGACGCGACCGAGCAGACCTCGGACAAGGCGGCCGACTGAGCCGTCCCGCACCACACGAGCCGGCCCGCGCGGGCCGGCCCGGACCTTTTCCGACAGCACCGAGATACCGCCGAGACAGGGGCACATCCATGTTCATAGACACCAGTTCCGCCCTCCCCGACCCCGTGGCACAGCCCGAATTCTACGACGGCGTCGCCGTCAAGCGCGGCATCGCCTGGGCGATCGACGTCACGGTGATCGCCCTGATGGTGGTCCCCGCGGTGGTTCTGACCGCCTTCGTCGGTCTGTTCTTCCTGCCGTTCCTCTACGCCGCGATCAGCTTCGTCTACCGCGTCCTGACCATCGCCGGAGGCTCGGCCACCTGGGGCATGCGCCTGATGGCGATCGAGCTGCGCGACACCGCCGGCCGGCGCCTGGACCTGGGCCAGGCCTTCCTGCACACGCTGGGCTACACCGTCTCCTGGGCCTTCGCCCCGCTCCAGCTGATCTCGGTCATCCTGATGCTGGCGACCGAGCGCGGCCAGGGCCTGAGCGACCATGTCATGGGCACCGCCGCGCTGAACCGTCGCGCGATCTGACGCGCCGCCGCGCGGCGGCGTTAACCCCGTAAAAGGATAGGCGCCGACATCACGTCGGCGCCTTTCTATTAGGGTTGGCGGAACGCCGTTTGGTTGTTACCGTTTTGTCGAAAATCCGGGATATTCGCCCATGCGCCACTCGCTTCCGCTTGCCCCGCAGTTCTACGTGACCGCGCCGCAGCCGTGCCCGTACCTGCCGGGCCGGATGGAGCGCAAGCTGTTCACCGCGCTGCAGGGCGACAACGCGCCGAAGCTCAACGACTCGCTGTCCAAGCAGGGCTTCCGCCGGTCGCAGAACGTGCTTTACCGGCCATCCTGCTCGGAATGCGCCGCCTGCCTGTCGGCGCGGATCGACGTGCGCAGCTTCCAGCCCCGCCGCAGCCAGCGCCGCACGCTGAAGCGCAACGCCCGTCTCGAACGCCGCGTCGCCAGCCCCTGGGCCACCGAGGAACAATACGACCTTTTTCGCCGCTATCTCGACGACCGGCACGCCGATGGCGGCATGGCCGACATGGACGTGTTCGAGTTCGCGGCGATGATCGAGGAGACGCCGATCCGCAGCCGCGTGATCGAATACATCGACCGCGACACCGGCGCGCTGACCGCCGTGTGCCTGACCGACATGCTCGATGACGGGCTGTCGATGGTCTACAGCTTCTACGAGCCCGACCTGCACAAGGCGAGCCTGGGCACCTGGATGATCCTCGACCACATCGACATCGCGCGCGAGGCGGGGCTTCCTTACGTCTACCTGGGCTACTGGGTGCCCGGCAGTCCCAAGATGGGCTACAAGGCGCAGTTCAACTCGCTCGAGATCTACCTGCGCGGCCAGTGGCAGCGCCTGAAGGAGCCCGCGGGCTTCGAGGCCGACATGCACCCGCTGTCGAACGATCCGATCGCAGAGCAGGTGGCCAACATCAGCCTGCCCGACACGCGGGGCTGACCGCGCAGCGACCCTTTACCCTAATGCAAAGGCCGCGCCCCGGACAGGACGCGGCCTTTGCCGTCTCGAGAGGTGCGCGCTCAGCCCGCCATCAGGTCGGGCAGGATCGTCACCACCCACGGGAAGAAGAACAGCAGCAGCAGGCCCATCACCTGGATCAGCACGAAGGGAAAGACCCCGCGATAGATGTGCCCCGTCGTGACCTCGGCCGGGGCGACGCCGCGCAGGTAGAACAGCGCGAAGCCGAAGGGCGGCGTCAGGAACGACGTCTGCAGGTTCACCGCGATCATGATGGTCACCCATTTCGGATCGAAGCTGCCCCCGTAGATCACCGGGCCGACGATCGGCACCACGATGTAGATGATCTCGAGGAAATCCAGGACGAAACCCAGGATGAACAGCACCAGCATGACGATGAGGAAGACCTTCACCTCGTTGTCGAAGCTGCGCAGGAAGTCCTGGATGTAGTGCTCGCCCCCGAACGAGATCACGACGAGGTTCAGCAGTTGCGACGCGATCAGGATGGTGAATACCATGCTGGTCACCTTCGCCGTCTCGCGCACCGCCGAGGTCAGCACGCCCGACCGGAACAGCACCCAGCAGGCGAACAGCAGCCCGAACAGCGCGTACAGGTACGCCGCATAGGCGAAGACGAAGGCCACCCAGCTCTCGAAGCCCGTCTCTTCCGAGTTGACCCTCAGGTCGAAGTTCACGCCGATCAGGATCATCACGACGACGGCCAGCGTCGACCAGATGATGATCTTCGGGCTGCGGTCCTGGTCGCGCAGCTTGCGGTAGGCGGCCAGCATGATGGCGCCCGCCGCCCCCAGCGCCGCGGCGGGCGTGGGGTTGGTGATGCCGCCCAGGATCGAGCCCAGCACCGCGACGATCAGCACCAGCGGCGGGAAGACCACGCGCAGCAGCTCGTTGCGGGCCAGCCGGCGGAAGGCATGCGTGCAGCCATAGACCGCCAGCGCCCATGGAATCGCCAGCAGCAGCACCGTGGCGCCAGACGAGGTCAGCGGCCCGATCGCCACGATGTCGACCAGCAGGCCCAGCAGCAACCCGGCCGCGCCGATCATCAGCGGCCGCGGGTCCGACGACGGCGACACGCCGCGCGCCATGGCCAGCACCAGGCCCAGCAGAACGGTCAGGATCGCCACGCCGGTGCCGATGGGCGCGGCATTCGCGATCATCTCCAGCCGCGCGGTCTCGATCTCCTCGGCGGTGCGGCGCACCGATTGCGTGCTTTCGCCCGAGGCGGCCAGCGCCTCGTTCTCGGCGACCGCCCGGTCCCAGGCCTCCTGGCCGTGCAACTCGATCATCGACTCCTGGCATTGCGGCGACACGTTCGTGCGCAGGCTGGCGGCCTCGGCGCCCTCGGTGTAGCTGCTGGTGGCGATCGACTGGCTGCCCACCAGGCCGACCTGCGCCAGCAGCATCGTGCCCGCGATCAGCGCGATCGGCACACCGAGATACCAGGTGAAGGCCTCGCCGCGGGTCACGGGCTCGCCCGGCGCGCGGCCCAGCGCGACGGCCGGGGCCTTCGACGGGTTCAGCAGCGCAAAGCCGAAGGCGTAGACGCCGTACAGCACCGCCAGCAGGATGCCGGGCAACAGTGCTGCCTGGAACAGCGTGCCCACCGACACCACCGCGGGCTCGCCCAGGAAGGTCAGCGCGTCGGTGCAGCCGGCGGCGACCGCGCGGGCATCCTGCGCGGTGGAATAAAGCTCGCCCGCCAGGGTGCCCAGCAGGACGATCACGATCGACGGCGGGATGATCTGGCCCAGCGTGCCCGACGCCGCGATGACGCCCGTTGCCAGCTCCGGCGAATAGCCGTTGCGCAGCATCGTCGGCAGCGCCAGCAGGCCCATCGTGACCACCGTCGCGCCGACGATCCCCGTCGACGCGGCCAGGAACGCGCCCACCACCACGATCGACACGGCAAGGCCCCCGGGCAGCGGGCCGAAGACCCGCGCCATCGTGGTCAGCAGGTCGTTGGCGATGTTGGACCGCTCCAGCACGATGCCCATCAGCACGAACATCAGCACCGCCAGCAGCGTCTCGATGCTTTGCCCCGCGATGACGCGCTCGTTGATGCGGTTGACGATGAAGCTGACGTTGCGGTCGAGCGCGGTCTCCCACCCCATCGGGAAGACCGGCTCGCCCACGCGGGGCAGTTCCGGGAAGCGGAAGATCGAGATCGAATCCGGCGCGACCCCGGACGCCACCAGCGCGTTGTAGGCTTGCGACGACGTGTCGATCGCCTGGTGGATCAGCAGCCCCGCGCTGTCGAGCGCGGCGATGATGCCGAAAGAGATGACGCCGGCCCCGCCGATGGCGAAGGCCACCGGAAAGCCCGACAGGATCGCCGAAAAGAGCGTGAGAAAGACGATGATCAGGCCGATCTCGACGCCGTCCAGTCCGAATAGCATTTACAGCAATCCCTCAGAATTCTTTGTTTTCGAAGGCTTCTTCGCCGGGCTCGACGGTGTCGAGATCCAGGTACTTGCCTTCCGATGCCGGGCCTTCCTTCCATTCCAGGAACGACCGGAAGAAGAAGGCGAAGGCATGGATGAAGATCATCCCCACCATGATCACGATCAGCACCTTGAACAGGAAGTAGGCCGTGAAGCCGTTCGGGCTGAAGCCGATGGTCTCGACGTTCCAGCGCAGCGCGCGGGCCTTGTTCAGCAGCCGGTCCAGGTCTTCCGAGGCAGACGGGTTCGGCACGATCAGGTGCCGCCACATGAAGAACCACGAATACAGCCAGATCACCACCGCCATCGGCAGCATGAAGAACAGCGATCCGAACATGTCGATGACGCGCTTGGTGCCGAAGCTTGCCGGCGAGTAGAGCAGGTCCACCCGCACGTGGCCGCGCTGCACGAAGGTGTAGGTCAGGCACAGCGCCACGACCATCGCGTTGTAAAGCTTCAGCTCCTCGGACCACCAGCTGATGTCGAAGGTGATCGGCAGGCCGAAGCCGATCGACAGGTCGGGCCGTGCGAAGATGCGCTGGATGAAGATGATGATCACCTGCTGCAGCACCATGATCAGGCCCGCCCAGGCAACCACGCGACCGACCGAGTTGGCGAAGCCTTCGAGCACGCGCACCGTGCCCCACAGGAAGGCGTTGCGCCACAGCCCGACCAGGAAGATCACCAGGAAGAAGGTGAACGCCACGAAGAACAGTTCGACCGACGCGCCATAGTAGACAAAGCGCATGATCGCTTCGGAATTGCTCCAGTCCAGCCACAGCGTCGGATGCGTCAGCGCGTATCCCAGGTTCCAGAACGCCATCGCGATGTTCTGGACGACCCACCAGATCCCGGACAGCGCGCCCGACAGGATGTCGATCACGCCCGCGGAAGACTCCGCTTGTTCCATGCTTCCGCCTCGTCCCTTTCAGATTTCCCGGTTCCGGCCGGTGCGGATGCACGGCCCCCGCCACGCGTCCGCGATAGGTTCATGCCCGGTCGCCCGCAGCCGGTCGGACGAAGGCAAAGAAGGCCCCGGTGTCCGGGGCCTTCCGATTGGCATCCGAGATTCTCAGAAACCCAGGACGCGGTTCCGCTGGGCCGCGAAGGCGCCCTCCGACCGCTCGATCCACTGTGCCGACGAGCGCAGCGATTCCATGTAGCTGTCGTGGATGCGGCGGTACAGCTCGTCGCCCATCGGTTCGGCGATGACTTCCTGCGCGGCGGCGCCGAAGGCATCCCAGACCTCGTCGGGGAATTCCTGCAGCTGCACGCCGCCCTGCTGCAGACGCTGCAGCGCGGCCGAGTTGTTCGCCATGAACAGCGACATGGTCCAGAGGTTGTCCGCCCGGGCCACCTGCTCGACGATCTTCTGGTGCTGCGGCGACAGGCTATCCCAGACGTCCTGGCTCAGCACGACGTTCAGGTTCGGCCCCGGCTCGTGGAAACCGGCGGTGTAGTAGATGTTGGTGATCTCCTGGAAACCGGCGGTCTCGTCGGCCCAGGGACCGATCCACTCGGTGCCCTCGATGGCACCCGACGACAGCGCCTGGTACACTTCCGAGCCCGGCAGGTTCTGCACCGACGCGCCCAGCTTGCCCAGAACCTGGCCGCCCTGGCCCGGCATCCGGAAGCGCAGGCCCTGGAAGTCCTCGGGGCTGTTGATCTCCTTCGAGAACCAGCCGCCCGACTGCGGGCCGGTGTTGCCCGCCGGGAAGGCCTTCAGGCCGAAGATCGAGTACAGGTCATCCGCCAGTTCCCGGCCACCGTCGTGGTAGAACCAGTTGGAATATTCCTGGAAGTTCATGCCGAAGGGCACCTGGCTGAAGAAGCTCAGCGCCGGATGCTGGCCGAGGAAGTAGTAGTCGACGCCGTGATACATGTCCGCCTGCCCGGCCGAGACCGCGTCGAACACCTCGAAGGCGCCCACAAGTTCGCCGCCGGCGCGCAGGTCGACGGTCAGCTGCCCATCGGTCGCGGCGGTCAGGTTGTCGGCGAAATACTGCGCGCTGTCATGCACACCGGCAAGGCCGCGTCCCCAGGTCGTCACCAGCGTCAGCGTGCGGTTGCCCTGCGCGATCGCCGGCGCGGCCAGCGTCGTTGCGGCCGCGGCGCCCGCGCCGACAGTCGATGTCCTGAGAAAAGAACGACGGTCCATGTAGTATCCTCCCGTGGATTATTGTGCGCGTTGCCCCCGGCGCCGCGCAGATCGTTTCGTGACGCGACCCTAGACAAGGCGCCTGCGCAAGAAAATAGCGAATGGCACGTTTCACGCAATACTGGTTTGCACGCCACGCATGGCTTCCATGGCCTGAGGCTTCCCGATCACGCGCGGCGCTTCGCCGCCCGCGCGTACAGGGTCATCCCTGCCGTTGCCGTCACCCCGTGCGCCAGCACCGAGGCCGCGATCGCCAGCGAGGTGGCGTGCCAGTAGACCGGGTCGCCCGTCCGCTCCATCGCGTGCAGCGCGTAGTACAGCGCCGCCACCCCCACCGGCGCGAACCATCCCAGGAACACCGCGTCGCGCCGGACCAGGCCGCCGCCCAGCACCGGGCCCAGCAGCGCGATCACCACCGGCCGGCGCAGGACCAGCAGCGCCGCCGCGAAGGCCAGCCCGGCCGCGCCCATCTCCGCCCAGCCTGACCAGGGCAGCATGACCCCCAGCAGCACGAATACCGGCAGGTTGAACAGCTTCGAGATCGCCTCCTGCACGTTCTCCTCGGCGAAACCGTCCGACCGGTCCAGCGTCAGGCTGAAGGCCAGCGCGGCGGCGAAGGCTGCCAGGATCCCGTCGCTGCCCGCCAGCGCCGCCGCCGCCAGCGACAGCAGCGACAGCGCCACCGAGATCGACAGGAAGGAATGATACTCGATCAGCCCGGCGGCGCGCGACCGGCGCAGCGCCCAGCCGGTGATCGCCCCGATCGCCGCGCCCAGCACAACGGCCAGCACGACGCCGACCAGCAACGTCTGCACCAGCCAGCGCGCCGCCACGTCCGCCTCGGGCGGCAGGGTCAGCGCCAGCAGCGGCAACATCACGATCAGGTAGCCCAGCCCGTCATTCGCGCCGCTCTCCAGCGAGAGGGCCGAGCGCAACCGCGACGGCAGCTTCTCCTCCGCCGCCCTGCCCGTGACGATGGCCGACGCCACCACCGGGTCCGTGGGCGTCACCGCCGCGCCCAGCAGCAGCGCCGTCAGCGGGGCGAGCCCCAGCAGCCACCACGACACCGCGGCCGAAACCGCCCACATCCCCAGCATCCCGAACACCAGCAGCAGGCCGACCGGTCTCAGCAGCCGGCGCAGGTCCTCGATCGGGGTGCGCAACGCGATGCCCGTGACGCTGACCGCGACCGTGAAGCGCGCGGCCTGCTTCAGCAGCCGGTGTGCCTCGGCCCATTGCTCGGGCACCAGCCAGCCCAGCCCCGCCGGGCCGGTCGCGATCCCGAGCGCCAGCGCCAGCAGCGGCACCGACAGCGGCGACCGCTTGATGTCGCCGGACAGCAGGCCGAGCGCGATCACGGTGACGGCGCAGACGGCGATGGCTGCGTGAAGCTGGTGCATTCTGTCCCCTGCGGACCTCTGCGGCTCGGCCGTCGGGCGGCACCGCGGACCGGTGTTTCCGGCTGAAACCCCCGCCCGGACACGGAAGTTCCGAACACGATCGCGTCAACCGGACCGGATTTGCGCAACTTTCGGAAAGATTTCTGGCCTCCACGGCACGATTACGCTGCGAATCGCGGTTGACGGGCCTGCGCGGGCTGCATAGTTTGCGGCCACGCGGCAAGGAAGACCGGTATGCTTTCCCTAGTGGTAATTGCAGGACACAGGCGCATGGCCCGGTAACGGCGACCAGACCGGTTCCCCATGCGCCCCCGGACAAAACCGGGGGCTTTTTTATGCGCGGTTCCGCAAGGACGCGGCGCGCAGGCGACCATGACAGACACGACGTCGTAGAAGGAACACACGCGATGACACGTCAGATGACCGGAGCGAAGATGGTGGTTCAGGCCCTGAAGGAACAGGGCGTGGACGTCGTATTCGGCTATCCCGGCGGCGCCGTGCTACCCATCTACGACGAGATCTTCCAGCAGAACGACATCCGGCACATCCTGGTGCGCCACGAACAGGGCGCGGTCCACGCGGCCGAGGGCTACGCGCGCTCGACCGGCAAGCCGGGCGTCGTTCTTGTCACGTCCGGTCCGGGCGCGACCAACGCCGTCACCGGCCTGACCGACGCGCTGATGGATTCGATCCCGCTGGTCGTGCTGACCGGCCAGGTGCCCACCTTCATGATCGGCTCGGATGCCTTCCAGGAGGCCGACACCGTCGGCATCACCCGGCCCTGCACCAAGCACAACTGGCTGGTGAAAGAGACCGACCGCCTGTCCGCCACCATCCACGAGGCGTTCCACGTCGCCACCTCGGGCCGTCCCGGCCCGGTGCTGATCGACATCCCGAAGGACGTGCAGTTCGCCTCGGCCGCCTACCAGCCGAAGCCCAAGGCCGGCTCGCGGCACTACCAGCCGCAGGTCAAGGGCAACATGGAGATGATCGAGGCGCTGGTCGAGGCGATCGAGACCGCCGAGAAGCCGGTGCTCTATACCGGCGGCGGGGTGATCAACTCGGGCCCCGGCGCCAGCCAGCTGCTGCGCGAATTGGCCGAGGCGACGGGCATCCCCGTCACCTCGACCCTGATGGGCCTCGGCGCCTATCCCGCCTCGGGCAGGAACTGGCTGGGGATGCTCGGGATGCACGGGCTCTACGAGGCCAACCTGGCGATGCACGGCTGCGACCTGCTGATCAACGTGGGCGCGCGCTTCGACGACCGGATCACCGGCCGCATCGACGCGTTCAGCCCGCATTCGCGCAAGGCGCATATCGACATCGACCCCTCGTCGATCAACAAGGTGGTCAAGACCGACTACCCGATCGTCGGCGACGTCGGCCACGTGCTCGAGGACCTGCTGAAGGTCTGGAAGGCCCGCGGGCGCAAGGCCAACCGCGAAGCCCTGACCAAGTGGTGGAAGCAGATCGACAAGTGGCGCGCGGTCGACTGCCTGAAGTTCAAGCAGGACGGCCCGGTGATCCGCCCGCAGCACGCCATCGCGCGGCTCGAGGCGCTCACCAAGGGACGCGACCGCTACATCTGCACCGAGGTCGGCCAGCACCAGATGTGGGCCGCGCAGTATCTGGGCTTCGAGGACCCCAACCGCTGGATGACCTCGGGCGGCCTCGGGACGATGGGCTACGGCTTTCCGGCGTCGATCGGCGTGCAGGTCGCGCATCCCGACGCCTTGGTCATCAACGTCGCGGGCGAGGCGTCGTGGCTGATGAACATGCAGGAGATGGGAACCGCGGTGCAGTACCGCCTGCCGGTCAAGCAGTTCATTCTAAACAACGAGCGCCTCGGCATGGTCCGCCAGTGGCAGGAGCTTCTGCACGGTGAGCGGTATTCGCACAGCTGGTCGGAATCCCTGCCCGACTTCGTCAAGCTGGCCGAGGCCTTCGGCGCCAAGGGCATCAAGTGCGACGATCCCGCCGACCTGGACGACGCGATCATGGAGATGCTCGATCACGACGGCCCGGTGATCTTCGACTGCCTCGTCGAGAAGCACGAGAACTGCTTCCCGATGATCCCGAGCGGCGAGCCGCACAACAAGATGCTGCTGGGCGAGGCCTCGACCAAGGACGCCATCGGCACAAAGGGCGCCGTGCTGGTCTGACCTGTCGGCGGGGGCCGCGCGCCCCCGCCCCTTGCGCAAGAACGAATTCAGGACCCGCCCGCGCGGCGGAAAAGGAGCAACCCGATGTCGGCGCTGAAGATCAAGAAGGGCTCGTCCAAGCACTCGGCCTACAACCTGCGGCCGCAATTCTCGGACGTGCAGGAGACCCACACGCTGGCCGTGCTGGTCGAGAACGAGCCCGGCGTGCTGGCCCGCGTCATCGGGCTCTTTTCCGGGCGGGGCTACAACATCGACAGCCTGACCGTGGCCGAGGTCGACCACCAGGGGCATCTCAGCCGCATCACCATCGTCACCACGGGTACCCCGCAGGTGATCGAGCAGATCAAGGCGCAGCTCGGCCGGATCGTGCCCGTCCACGACGTGCACGACCTGACGGTCGAGGGCCGCTCGGTCGAGCGGGAACTGGCGCTGCTGAAGGTGGCGGGCTTGGGCGACAAGCGGGTCGAGGCGCTGCGGCTGGCGGACATCTTCCGCGCGCAGGTGGTTGATTCGACGCTGGAAAGCTTCGTCTTCCAGCTGACCGGCACGCCCGACAAGATCGACGCCTTCGCCGACCTGATGCGCCCGCTGGGCCTGATCGAGATCGCGCGCACGGGCGTCGCCGCGCTGGCCCGCGGCACCTGACCCCGAGCCTGCCCGCCACCGGTCAACCGCCGGCCTCCGGAAGCAGAAACGGCGCACCGCAAGACGGCGCGCCGATCACTCCATGTGCCCGCACCCGCGTGCGGTGCCAGGCCTATTGCTTGCGCTGCGGAAAGCTGATGACGTTCGACGCCGGCTGGCGCGTGTCGCCGCGCAGCCGGGCGGGCAGCGCCGGCGCGTGCTGCGGGTCGACGCGGCGCAGGTTGCGGGCGCGGCGGCACTCGCTTTCCTCGCGCAGGTCGAACTGGATCAGGTCGCCCGCGTCCAGCGGCTCGCCGCAGTCGAACGAGACTTCGGGTTCGGAATAATACGCAAGATTTCCATGGTCTTCGCACCAGATGACAGCCTTGCTTTCGCTGGCATCCGCCCAAAGAACGACTCCGTACATCCGATCTTCCATGATGCGATCCGTCCAAATTGCCCCTGCGTTTCCGCTACGATCACGATGCCGGAATCCAGGGCCAGACAACATGACTATAGGGGCGTCGACCGCTTGCACTTTGTACCAGAAACGGGTCATTCTGGCGCTAAAGCGCACCAGGGGTGACGCGGGTTGGCGTCACCCCCTGACACACCCGCAAGCAAGCGAGGAAGCGCATGAAACTGCTGCGAGAATTTGCGTTGGACAAACAACCACAACACGATCACCAGCCGAATCCGGCCGCGCTCCGCGACATGCTTGGCGCGAATCTGCGCAAGCTGACCGCGCGCTCCGAATCGATCTCGGCGCTGTGCCGCGAGATCGGAATCAACCGCACGCAGTTCAACCGCTACCTGGCCGGCGAAAGCTTTCCGCGGCCCGACCTGCTGCACCGGATCTGCCGCCATTTCGGCGTCGATGCGCGCATCCTGCTCGAGCCCCTGGAATCCGTCGCAGCGCCGGTGAAGGGGCCGATGGTCCACCCGGCGGTGGCCGACTTCCTGGGCCGAAGCGCCCAGCCGGTTCGCGAGGAGGACTTTCCCAGCGGCTTCTACCGCTTCGTGCGCCGCAGCTTTCTCGATTCGAACCGCTTCGTGATGGGGCTGGTCTACGTGTTCCGCGCCGACGGTCTGTGCTTCCTGCGCGGCTTCGAGGCGCGCGAGGCGATGCGCAGCCAGGGCCTGCCGGCCGACCCCTGCACGCGCGAATTCCGCGGCGCCGTGCTGCCGCAGGAGGATGGCGTGTCGGCGCTGGTCAGCCGCAGGGGCGCGACCACGGCGACCTACAATTTCCTGTCGCGCGTGCCCACGTTCGAGAACAATTACTGGGTCGGCTACACCAGCCGTCCGCTGCGCGAGAACGTCGCCGGCCGCCGGTTCGAACGGCAGGTCTACGAGCATCTCGGCCGCAAGACTGGCAAGGTCCTGGCCGCCGCGCGCGCCTCCGGTCTGGTCAGTGCCGACAGTCTGATGCCCTATCACCGCCAGCTGCTGGAGCCGGACAAACCGATCTCGTGACGCCCCGCGCCGCGCACCGGCCCGAGGCACCCGGCAATGCGAGGATCGAACGCGGCGCGCGGATCAGTCCTGCGCGCCCGCCTCGGCGCGGGACTTGCCCGACACCTGCATCGCCAGGGTTGACGCCATGAACGGGTCCAGGTCGCCGTCCAGCACGCCCTGCGTGTCGGCGGTCTCGTGCTGGGTGCGCAGGTCCTTCACCATCTGGTAGGGCTGCAGCACGTAGGACCGGATCTGGTTGCCCCAGCCCGCATCGCCCTTGGCCTCGTGCAACGCGTTGACCTGGGCGTTGCGGCGGTCGAGTTCCAGCTGGTACAGCCGCGATTTCAGCGCCTTCATGGCGATGTCGCGGTTCTGGTGCTGCGACTTCTCGGACGACGTCACCACGATCCCGGTCGGCGCGTGGGTGATCCGCACGGCCGAATCCGTCGTGTTCACGTGCTGCCCGCCCGCGCCCGACGACCGGTAGGTGTCGATGCGGATGTCGGCGGGGTTCACCTCGATCTCGATGTTGTCGTCGATCACCGGGTAGGCGCCCACGGCGGCGAAGGACGTCTCGCGCGTGCCCTTGCCGAAGGGCGAGATGCGCACCAGCCGGTGCGTGCCGGATTCCGATTTCAGCCAGCCGTAGGCGTTCTTGCCCTTGATCTGGTAGGTGGCAGACTTGATGCCGGCCTCGGTGCCCGGCGTCTCTTCCTGCAACTCGACCTCGAAGCCGCGCTTCTCGGCCCAGCGGACATACATCCGCGCCAGCATCTGCGCCCAGTCGCAGGCCTCGGTGCCCCCTGCCCCGGACTTGATCTCGAGGAAGGCGTCGTTGCCGTCGGTCTCGCCATCCAGCAGCGCCTCGAGCTCCTTCTTGGCGGCGCGATCCACCAGCCCGCGCAGTGCGGTCTCTGCCTCGGCCACGACCTCTTCGTCGTCCTCGGCCTCACCCAGCTCGATCAGCTCGACCTGGTCCTCCAGCTCCTGCTTGAGCGAGTTGTAGGCCTCCATCGCGTCGACCAGCCCCTGCCGGTCACGCATCAGCTTCTGCGCGGCAGCGGGATCGTTCCACAGGTCGGGATCCTCGACGCGCGCGTTGAACTCCTCCAGCCGGTGCTGGGCGGTCTCGTGGCCCAGCCGCTGGGCCAGCAGGTCGAGCGACTTGCGGATCTTCTCGACGTTGTTCTGGGCTTCGGCGCGCATGGTCGGGTCCGGTCGGGTTGATTGGATGTCGGCCGCTGATAGCAGGCCGGCGCGGCGCGGGCAAGCCGCCGGCCGGCGGGGGCCTTCGTTGACGAAAGGTTAAAGCGTCTCTGCAAGCCCTTGGAATCGTTCAGGCGCCGGGATGTCCCACCGTGGGACACCCGGTATCGCCGTCAGTATAGCCCGCCCGAGCTGAGCGTGCCGAACCCGGCCCGCGGCCCCACCACGCCCTGCTCTCCGGTCGAGGTGGTCACGTTGCGGGCCTGGCCCTCTTCCTCGCCGGGGGCGATCCGGTCGAAATCGCCCGAGACCGCGAAGCCGCCGTCGAACTGGATGCCGAAGATCGGAACCTCGCCCTCGCGGAAGCACTCGGCCACCACGTTCGGCCCGCTCGCGTCGTCCGACAGCCGCGAACCGCTGAACCGGTCGATCTTGATGAACTGGCACTCGTCCGGGACGTCGAAGGGCCCGCCGCCATACTTGGCCACCGCCTCCTCCATGAACTCGTCGAACACCGGGCCGCACATCGCGCCGCCCGACGCCGATGCACCCAGCGGCTGCGGCTGGTCGTAGCCGATGTAGCAGCCCGCCACGATGTTCGAGGTGAAGCCGACGAACCACACGTCCTTGGCGTCGTTCGTGGTGCCCGTCTTGCCCGCGGTGGGCACCGGCAGGTTCACCGTTGCGGCCGCGGTGCCGCGCTCGACCACGCCCTGCATCATCGAGGTCAGCTGGTAGGCCGTGACCGCGTTCATCACCCGCTCGCGCTGGTTGATGATGCGCGGCGCGCGGCCCTCGGGCAGCGCGGCGTCGTCGCAATCGATGCAGACCCGCGCATTGCCGGCCGCCGTCTCGTGGCTGTAGATCGTCTTGCCATAGCGGTCTTGCACGCGGTCGATCAGCGTGGGCTCGACCCGCTCGCCGCCGTTGGCGAACATCGCGTAGGCCGCGACCATGCGATACAGCGTCGTCTCGTCCGCACCCAGCGAGTTGGCGATGTTCCGGCCCATGTCGTCGTAGACGCCGAACCGCTCAGCATAGGTGGCGACCGTGTCCATGCCCACCTCTTGCGCCAGGCGGATGGTCATCAGGTTGCGCGACCTCTCGATGCCCGTCCGCAGGGGCGTCGGTCCGTAGAACCGGTTGGACGCGTTGCGCGGCCGCCAGACGCCCTGCGCGGTGTCCACCTCGATAGGGGCGTCGACCACGATCGTCGCGGGGGTGTAGCCCGAATCCAGCGCCGAGGCGTAGACGAAGGGCTTGAAGCTCGACCCCGGCTGGCGCTGCGCCTGGGTGGCGCGGTTGAACACCGAGTCCTGGTAGGAAAAACCGCCCTGCATGGCGATCACGCGGCCGGTGTTGGCGTCCATCGCCATGAAGCCGCCCTGAACCTCGGGGATCTGGCGCAGGCTCCAATGCGCGAAGCCGCCCTCCTCCGTCATCTCCTCGCGGACATAGACCACGGCGCCGGCACCGAAATTGGCGTCCAGGTCTCCGCTGAACCACGATGTGTCCGACCGCGGCACCACGGGCGCGCGCGGATCATCGGCGGGCACGTCCTCGATTCCCAGCACCAGCTCGTCGGCACGCACCTCGCGCACCACAGCCACGTGCCATTTTCCGTCCAGCGTGATGTCGCGGGCGACGTTCAGATCGACCAGTGCCGCGCGCCAGGCCGCCTCGTCCTCCAGCGTCTCGACCGGGATCGTGACGCCGGTGCCGCGCCAGGTGCCCAGGCCGCGGTCGTAGCGTTCCAGTGCCCGGCGCAGCGCCTCGGCGGCCTCTTCCTGCATCTCGGGGTCGAGCGTGGCCCGCACGTTGTAGCCGCCCGAGAAGAACTGCTCTTCGCCGAAATCGCGGCTCAGCTGGCGGCGGATCTCGTCGGTAAAGTAGTCGCGCGGGGGCATGGCACGTTGGTACGGTTCGAAGTCGTCGTTCTGGACCGAGCGTAGCGGCTGCGCCTCTTCCACCAGATAGGTTCCGCGGTCGATATAGCCGTTTTCGTACATCTCGCGCAGCACGAAGTTGCGCCGGTCCAGCAGCCGGTCGGCATTGCGCACGGGATGGTAGTTCGACGGCGCCTTGGGCATCGAGGCAAGCGTCGCGGCCTCGTGCGGTGCGAGCTGGGACAGGGTCTTGTTGAAGTAGACCTGCGCCGCGGCGGTGACGCCGTAGGCGTTCTGGCCCAGGAAGATCTCGTTGAGATAGAGTTCGAGGATCTTCTCCTTGCTCAGCGCGGATTCCACGCGGCTGGCCAGGATGATCTCCTTGATCTTGCGCTCGGCCCGCCGGTCGCCCGACAGCAGGAAGTTCTTCATCACCTGCTGGGTGATCGTGGACGCGCCGCGCACGTCCTGCCCGCGCGAGCGCACCGCGTCGACGAAGGCCGCCGCGATGCCACGCGGGTCATAGCCCTGGTGGCTGTAGAAGTTCTTGTCCTCGGCCGAGATGAAAGCCTGCTTGACCAGATCCGGGATCTGGTCGGCGGGGGTGAACAGCCGGCGTTCCTGCGCGAATTCGTCGATCACGCGCCCCTCGGCCGAGTAGATCCGGCTGATCGTCGGCGGCGTGTACTGTGCTAGGCTTTCGTGGCTCGGCAGGTCGCGGCCGTACATCCAGAAGACCGCGCCGATGGTGAGCGCGACCATCAGCAGCCCCAGCGTGATCACGCTGAAGATGCCGCCGAAAAAGGACAGGATGAATCGGGTCACGCGCGGCCTCGTCATGGGAATGCGGCGTCACTATACGCGCTTGGCGTCGCGGTCAAAACACGAAGCCGCAAGGCTCGGCCGAAACCGGCCGGGCCGTCAATGCCGGCGCAGCCCCTTAAGCGCCTCATCCTCGAGCGCCCAGGCATCGATCCCGTCGCGGATGCCCGCGGCCATGCCCGCACGCCAGACCGGGTCCCGCAGGTTCTTCAGGTCCTGGCCGGTCGAGAGGAATCCCAGCTCGACCAGGACCGACGGGATGTCGGCCGCCTTCAGCACCGAGAAACCTGCATGGCGCAGCGGGCGCTTGTGCACTTCGCCGACGGCGTTGCGGATGCCGTCCACCACGTGCCGGGCCAGCGCGCGCGACCGTGGCGTGCTGTCGAGCCGCGCGATGTCCATCAGAACCTGCGCCACCCGGTCGTCGGTGCCGGTCAGGTCCAGCCCGGACAGCAGGTCATCGCGCTCATGGCGTTCCGCCAGCGCGGCCGAGGCTTCGTCGCTGGCGTCGCGCGACAGGGTGTAGACCGACGCGCCGCGGGCCACGCCTTCCTCGATCGCGTCCGCGTGGAGCGACACGAACAGGTCGGCGCCCGCGTCCTGCGCCGCGGCGACCCGCGCCTCGAGCGACACGAACACGTCGTCGTCGCGGGTCATCGTGACGGCATAGCGGCCGGTGCGGCGCAGCACGTCTCGCAGCTCACGCGCGAATTGCAGCATCAGGTCTGCTTCGCTGGCGCCGTCGCGCTGCGCGCCCGGATCGATTCCGCCATGTCCGGGATCGAGCATGACCACCAAGCGGCCATCGGCATCCTTCGGTGCGCGTGGAGCAACCGCGCGCGGCCGCCCCCAATCGGGGTCGGCCGGCAGGCCCGCCGACACGGCGAAGCTTTGTGCGTCGGTGCGCTCCAGCGTCAGGGCCAGCGTGGCGGCGCCGCTTTCGCGGTCGATCCGCAGCCCGGCCTGCGCCACGGCCAAGGGTTCGGACAAACCCAGCACGATCCGCGACCATCCGGGACGGTAGGCGCCCATGCGGATGTCGCGCACGCGGTCGGATCGGTCCAGCGCCGCGGCCGCGTCATCGTCCAGCGCGATCTCGCGGAAATCCAGCACCACGCGCCACGGGTTGTCCAAGGTGAAGACGCGCCACGGTACGCCTTGGCTGAGTTCGAGCGAGGCCATGACGCCGCGGCGGCTGTCCTCGATCACGCCGCCGGTCAGGCGCGCCAGCCCCGACGCGTCCTGCGCGCCGGCCACGCCCGTCATGCCCAGAAGAAGCCCTGCCGCGATCGCGGTGCGAAACCCGCCCATAAACCTGCCCATGCGAGCGCCCTGCCCGTTTCGCGCGAAGCGTATCACCGGCCGGCCGGCCTTGCCCAGCCTTGCTCTCGGCGGCGCTGCGTCACGTTTCGCGGCGCGCCTGCATGAACCGTGCCAGGCGCGCCAGCCCCTCCTCGATGTCGGCGCTGGCGCGGGCGTAGGAAAAGCGCAACGTGCCGGCGCCCCGGTCGGGATCGAAGTCCAGCCCCGGCGTCACCGCGACGCCGGCCTCGTCCAGGATCTGCCTCGCGAAGGCGCGGCTGTCGTCGGTCAGGTGGCTGACATCGGCGTAGACGTAGAAGGCACCGTCCGGCGGCGCGATGCGGTCGAAGCCGGCCCTGGGAAGCCCGTCGATCATCAGCGCACGATTGCAGGCATATACCGCACGATTGGCCTCCAGCTCGTCGGTGGCGTCCATCGCCGCCAATGCCGCGACCTGCGCGGCATGCGGCGCGCAGATGAACAAGTTCTGCGCCAGCCGTTCGACCTGCCGCAGGTTGGCCTCGGGGACGACAAGCCAGCCGACGCGCCAGCCGGTCATCGAGAAGTACTTCGAGAACGAGTTGATCACGCAGACGTCGTCCGAGATCTCCAGCGCCGAGACCGCGCGGCGGTCGTATTCTAGCCCGTGATAGATCTCGTCCGACAGGAACGACGCGCCGCGCCGCTGCGCATGGCCGATCAGCGCGGCCAGCGCGTCGCGGTCCAACATGGTGCCGGTCGGGTTGCCGGGGCTGGCCATCAGCAAACCGTCGTAATCGACGCCCTCCAGGTCATCGGGCGTCAGCTGCAGGCGGTTTTCGGCGCGCGCGGCGATCTCGACCGGCTGCAGGTCGAGCGCGCGCAGGATCTGCCGGTAGGACGGGTAGCCCGGACGCCCCAGCGCGACCTTCTGGCCCGCGTCGAACAGCGCCGAGAACGCCAGGATGAACCCGCCGGAACTGCCCGGCGTCACCACCACGCGCGCCGGGTCAAGATCGACTTCGTACCACTCGCCGTAAAGCCGCGCGATCCGCTTGCGCAATGCCGGCAGACCGAGCGCCACGGTATAGCCCAGCGGGTCGTCGCGCATCGCGCGCGCCAGCGCGTCGCGCGCGGCGGCGGGTGCTGCGGTGCCAGGCTGGCCGACCTCCATGTGGATCACCGACCGGCCGGCCTCCTCGGCCTGGCGCGCGGCCTCCATCACGTCCATCACGATGAAGGGATCGACTGCGCCGCGTCTTGAATTCTTCATGGGGTGCCTCTCTACTCGCGGCCGAGGCTTACGGGCGGGATGGGGTTATCGTCAATGCGGCGCGCGGCTTTGTGGATGATGGCGCTGACGCTCGCACTGGCGGTCGCGGCGCCGGCCCGGGCGGGCCTGTCGCTGCTGCGCGACGCGGATATCGAACACGCGCTGCGCCAGCTTGCCGCGCCCGTTCTGGGCGCCGCGGGACTCAGCCCGACGCAGACGCGGATCCTTCTCGTCGACGACGGCTCGCTCAACGCCTTCGTGGCCGACACGCGCCACATCTTCATCCATTCCGGGCTGATCTCGCGGCTCGAGACAGCGGCGCAGCTGCAGGCGGTGATCGCGCACGAGGCGGCGCATATCGCGAACGGTCACATTTCGCAGCGCCTCGGGAACATGCGCAGCGCGCGCACCGCCGCCGGCCTGGGCCTTGTGCTGGCGGCCGCCGCTGCCGCCGCAACGGGCGAAGGCCAGCTTGGTGCCGCAGTCGCGCTGGGGACGCAGAACAGCGCGATGCGCACGCTTCTGTCCCACACGCGGGCCGAGGAATCCTCGGCCGACATCGAATCCGTTCGCTTGTTGATGCGCGCTGGCATAAACCCGCGCGCCGCGCTCGAGGTGCAGGAGATGTTCAGCGGGCAGGAGGCGCTGTCACTCGGCCGGCAGGATCCCTACACGCGCAGCCACCCGCTGACCCGCGACCGGTTGCGCGCATTGCAGGGGCTGGTCGCCGGCCAGCCCGAGACCGCACCGGATGGGACCGCGAACTACTGGTTCGCCCGCGCCAAGGGCAAGCTGACCGCCTTCCAGCGCGCACCCAGCTGGACCTTGAGGCGCGCGGCCGACAGCCCTAGTGCGGATATCCGCCTGATGCGCGAGGCGGTGGCACATCATCGCAACGCCGACACGCGCCGCGCGCTGGCCGCCATTGACGAGGCGCTACGCCTGCGCGGCGACGACCCGCTGCTGCTGGATCTGAAGGGCCAGATCCTGCTGGAATCGCGCAACTTCGCCGCCGCCGTGCAGGTCTACCAGACCGCCGCGCAGCGCGCAGGCTCCGAGCCGCTGATCCTCGGCGGGCTCGGGCGCGCGCTGCTGGCGGCGGGCCACCCGGCCGAGGCATTGCGGGCGCTCGAAGCCGCACAGGGGCGCGACAGCACCGACGCACGGCTGTTGCGCGACCTTGCGCTGGCCTATGCGCAGACCGGCCAAGGAGGCATGGCCTCGGTCGTGACTGCCGAACGCTACGCGCTTCAGGGCCGGATGGCGGATGCCGGCCTGCACGCAACGCGCGCCTCGGGACTGGTTCCGCGCCGATCGGGGCCGTGGCAACGCGCGCAGGATGTGTTATCCGCCGCCGAACAGGCGCAGCGGCGCTAGACTTATCACAGACAGGAGCCTTCGATGCCTTATTCCAATGCCCGCCCCCTTGCCGCGGCCGCGCTATCGCTTGCGCTTCTGTCCGGTCACGGCGCATCCGCGCAAGACGTCTTCGACCCCGCGACCATGTCCGACAGCCAGCGCGAAGCCTTCGGCGAAGCGGTGCGCGACTACCTGATGAGCAATCCGCAGGTCATCATGGAGGCCGTCTCGGTACTCGAGCAGCGCGAAGCCGACATGCAGGTCCAGGCGGACGAGGCGCTGGTTTCGAACAACGCCGAGGCGATCTTCGACGACGGATACTCATGGGTGGGTGGCAACCCGGACGGCGACATCACGGTCGTAGAATTCATGGACTACCGCTGCGGCTATTGCCGGCGCGCCTCGCCAGAGGTCGCGCAGCTGATCGAGACCGACGGCGATATCCGGTTGATCGTGAAGGAATTCCCGATCCTGGGCGAGGCGTCGATGATCTCGTCGCAATTCGCGATCGCCACGCAGATCGTCGCCGGCGACGAGGCCTACAAGGCGGTGCACGACGCGCTGATGGCGCTGGAAGGCGAGCCCAACGATGCGGTGCTGTCCCGGCTGGCGGACACGCTGGGTCTGGATGCCGACGCGATCATGGCCGAGATGGACAGCGACGAGGTCACGCGCCGGATCGCCGAGACCCGCGCGCTGGCGCAGCAGCTTCAGATCAACGGCACGCCGACCTTCGTGTTCGGTGACCAGCTCATCCGAGGCTACGCCCCGCTGAACGCGATGCAGCAGATCGTGGCGCAGGAACGCGCCGAGGGATGAGGCGAGGCGTGCCCCGAACAAGGCCTGTCGCCTTTCGCATCTTCGCCTTCGCGGCCTTGGGTCCGGCGCTTGGCGCCGGACCGGTCGCGGCGCAAGAACCGCTGTCCCTTCGCGAACGGATCGACGCGCTGCGCGCGCCCGAGATCGTCATCGAAGAGCCCTACGCGGACGAGATCGCCGACGACCTCGCGATGATCGCCGCCGAAGGCGATGCGTTGTTCGGCGGCGAGGCCGACATCGCGCTTTTCGTCGGATCCGATTGTGCGGAATGTGCCGCGGCGCAAGCGGAACTCGCCGCGCTTGCCGAACGGATCGGGGTCGACGTCGCCGTGCATCACACCGACCAGGCCGACAGCGCCGCGCTGATGAAGCGGCTGACGCTGGACATGGTGCCGTCCTACGTCATGCCGGACCGGCTTATCCGCGGTGCCATGCCCGCCTTCGTGCTGGAACGTTACCTGACGCGCTAGGCTCAAGGCCGCTACTCGGCGGCCTCGGCCGCTGCCTGTTCGGCCTCGATCGCAGCGGCCTTCTTCTCGACCTCTTCGACGATGTGGTCGATCATCTGCTCGTTCGACATCTTGTGACTGGCCTTGCCGGCCAAGTAGACCATGCCGGACCCTGCCCCGCCGCCCGTGAAACCCACGTCGGTCATCAGCGCCTCGCCCGGGCCGTTCACGACGCAGCCGATTATCGACAGGCTCATCGGCGTCTTGATGTGTTCAAGTCGGTCTTCGAGCGTTTCGACCGTCTTGATGACGTCGAAACCCTGCCGCGCGCAGGATGGGCAGGAAATGATGTTCACGCCGCGATGCCGCAGGCCAAGCGCCTTGAGGATCTCGTAGCCGACCTTCACCTCTTCCACGGGGTCGGCGGAGAGGCTGACGCGGATCGTGTCGCCGATGCCCATCCACAGCAGGTTGCCGAGGCCGATCGCCGACTTGATCGTGCCGGTGGTCAGGCCTCCGGCCTCGGTGATGCCCAGGTGGATCGGCTTGTCGGTCGCCTCGGCCAGACCCTGATATGCGGCGGCGGCCAGGAACACGTCCGACGCCTTCACGCTGATCTTGAACTCGTGGAAGTCGTTGTCTTCCAACAGCTTGATGTGGTCGAGGCCGGATTCGACCATCGCCTCGGGGCATGGTTCGCCGTACTTCTCGAGCAGGTCCCGTTCCAAGCTGCCGGCGTTGACGCCGATGCGCATTGAGCAATTGTTGTCTCGCGCCGCGCGAATGACTTCGCGCACGCGGGATTCGTCGCCGATATTGCCTGGATTGATCCGCAGGCAGGCCGCACCCGCCTCGGCCGCCTCGATCCCGCGCTTGTAGTGGAAGTGGATGTCGGCGACGATCGGCACGGGGCTTTCGCGCACGATTTCCTTCAGGGCACGGCTGCTGTCCTGATCCGGCACCGAGACGCGCACGATGTCGGCGCCCGCATCCGCGGCGGCCTGCACCTGCGCGATGGTCGCGCGAATGTCGGTGGTCGCGGTGTTGGTCATGGTCTGCACGCTGATGGGCGCATCTCCGCCCACCGGCACCGAGCCGACCATGATCTGGCGCGACTTGCGGCGATAGATGTTGCGCCACGGGCGAACGTGGTTGACGTTCATGGCATCGGTCCTGTCGATCTGGGAACTTCAGCGCAGATATAGACCGCGCGGCATCGCGTGACCAGCGCCGGTCGGGACATCCCGCCGCGTCAGCGATCCGTCGAGGCCAATTCCGCTACAATCCGGGCAAGCCGGCTGTCCGTGGCAGGATCCGCCTGCGCCATCTCGGTCGAGATCGTGTCCTCCGCGAGCGCGAGATTGTCCGCCACCGCGCCCGCCTTGCCATAGGGCCCGTATGTCTGGCCGTTGACGGCAAAGTAGATCGCGCCGGCATTGCCGGCCCGGATCGTGGGGGGCGTCTCGGTCGTCGGCACCTGATAGGTCTCGCCGGCCTTCATCACCGTCTCGAACAGCGTGGTGCCGTTGGCCGTGCGCACGCGCACCCAGGCATCGGCGGTTGCGACCACGGTCACGCCGGCCGGCGCATCGGCAAGAATCTTGGGTGTCGCCGGCTCGGCCCCGCCAAGCGCCGCAGCCACCGCGGATTGCACCGCGTCCGCCTCCAACGAGGCGACCAGCGGCTCGAGGTCGCGATCTGCGACCGGATCGGCCGGTTCGTAGCGCGCGGTCAGGGCGGCAGCGGCGAGTTCGATACCTGACGTGACGGCGCCAGTGGGTCCCGCCGGACCATAGGCCTGGCCCGCCACGGCGAAATAGACCGAACCGGACTCGCCAACCTCGATCCGGGGAGCGACGGCACTGGCCGGCACGCTGAACCGTTCGCCGCCGTTCAGGATACCCGAGAATAGCGTGGCCCCCGAAGCGTCGTCGATCCGCACCCAAGCCGGGCGCACCGCAACCACGGCGACGTTGCTCGGGCCTGCGTCCGGCAGGCCCTGGCCTTCGACGGCTATGAGCGAATCATCGACCTGCGGCAGACTGCGCGGACCGTAGCCGGCATATACGCCGCCCCTGTCCGGATCAAGCGTCGAGATCGGTCCGTCGCGCGCCACCAGGATCGGTGTATCCAGCGCCTCGGGCCGTTGCATCCGGTCGTACCAGTCGCGGCTGGGCGGCGCGTAGACCCCCGCCATGTCGCCGCCCTGCGCCTCGGGCACGGCCGAAGGGGACATGGCAGAGTTGAGAGGATCAAGCTCACTGAGGACGAGCGGCGTCTGGTCAACCGGGGAGAGCTGGACGCGCTGCACCTCTTGCAGGACGGACCAGGCGCCGTAGCCGATGCCGCCGACGAGCGCGAGCAAGACGAGGCTCGAGCCGATCGCCGCGGGCTGGATGCCGGTGAAGAAGCCGTCGTCGCGCGCGACGAACGGCGTCCTGGGGTTCATCAGCGGATCGCGCGCACGCGGTAGCGCGACCGGAGCCTCGGAGGACGGCTTGCGGATCGTCGAGGCCTTGTTGGACATGCCGTGCGCGACCGAAAAGCCGCTTTCGGCACAGAAATGCGAGAATGCCTCTTCGGGGTCCATGCCGAGATAGCGCGCGTAGGAGCGCACGTAGCCGGCGATGAAGCCCGGCGTGTCGAAGGCCGAGGGATCGCAATTCTCGATCGCCGCGATGTAGCCGGCCTTGATCCGCAGCTCGCGCTGAACATCGAGCAGCGACTTGCCCAGCGTGGCGCGCTCGCCGCGCATCATGTCGCCGAGTTTCAGGTCGAAAGCGTCGAAACCTTGCGGGGCGGCCGCATTTTCCGGTTCCGCGGTATCGCGGTTCTTGCGCCCCATCATGTCGCCTGCCCCACTGTCTTCATTGGTCGCCTCGTGCCTGCCCAATGCGCGATCTTCGCGATTCGCGTGATCACCTTATAGGGAGGAACCTTATCAAACCTTCGTGCGTTTGATAGGATTTGAGGACGTTAAGCGCTCAATTCGGCACGATTTAGCGCACAGTGGCTCCACAATTCATCCATCGCGCGGACCAGACGGTCCATCTCGCCGGGCCCGTGCACCGGCGCGGGCGTGAAGCGAAGCCGCTCGGTGCCGCGCGGGACCGTCGGGAAGTTGATGGGCTGGACGTAGATGCCGTAACCTTCCAGAAGCATGTCCGACAGACGCTTGGTGTGGACGGGATCGCCGACAATGACCGGCACGATATGGCTGCCGTGGTCGATGATCGGCAGGCCCATCGCCTTCAGCCGCGTCTTCAGGATGCTTGCCCGCTCCTGGTGGAGATCGCGCAGCGTCGTGTCGCGCTTGAGATGCGCGACCGAGGCTGCGGCACCCGCGGCGACAGCGGGTGGCAGGGACGTCGTGAAGATGAATCCGGGCGCGTAGGACCGTATCGCGTCGCACATCTTGGCACTTGCGGCGATGTATCCGCCCATCACGCCGTAAGCCTTGGCGAGAGTGCCGTTGATGATGTCCAGCCGGTGCATCAGGCGGTCACGCTCGGCCACGCCGGCGCCGCGCGGGCCGTACATGCCGACAGCGTGCACCTCGTCGATATAAGTCAGCGCATCGAATTCGTCGGCCAGATCGCAAATCGCCTCGATCGGGCCGAAATCTCCGTCCATCGAGTAGATCGATTCGAAGGCGATCAGCTTCGGAGCGGCGGGATCGTCGGCCTCGATGAGCTCGCGCAGATGCGCCACGTCGTTGTGGCGGAAGATGCGTTTGGCCCCGCCGTTGCGGCGCACGCCCTCGATCATCGAGGCGTGGTTGAGCGTGTCTGAATAAATGATGAGGCCGGGAAACAGCTTCGGCAGGGTACTCAGCGTCGCGTCGTTGGCGATATAGGCCGACGTGAATAGCAGAGCCGCCTCCTTGCCGTGCAGGTCGGCCAGCTCGGCTTCGAGCCGCTTGTGGTACAGCGTGGTACCGCTGATGTTGCGCGTCCCGCCCGAGCCGGCGCCGGTGGCATCGATCGCTTCGTGCATCGCGGTCATCACCGACGGATGCTGCCCCATTCCCAGGTAATCGTTGCCGCACCACACCGTGATCGGAGATTCCGACCCGTCCGCGCGCCGCCACGTGGCGTGCGGGAAATGGCCCTGCTTGCGCTCGATATCAATGAAGGTCCGGTAGCGGCCTTCCTCGTGCAGACGGTTCAGGGCTTGGTCGAGTCTCGCGGTGTACGTCACCGGCGCCTCCTTCGGCATTCTGTCCGCAAAGCGGGCGGACGTAACGGACAGGTCCGTATTCAGGTTCGTGAATAGATATAGGCAATAGGCCTATGTGTCCATGCGCTAGGTCAATGACAGGCGGTCGCACCCCTCGGTTCGCGTCATCCACGTCGACCTCCGGTGCGTCAACGCGGAAATAATGGAGCCGATCGGAAACGTCGCGGCGCGGCGTCACGTGGTGCGCTGGACACTGGTCCGGCCTCTGGTAGGCTCGCGCCGAAACGCCCGCAAGGAGCCTGCGCATGAGCCTGGATACCGTTTTGTCCCGCATCGACGACGACCTGCCGCAGGCGATCGAGCGGCTGTGCGCGCTGCTGTCGATCCCGTCGATCTCGACCGATCCGACGTACAAGCCACAGTGCGGAAAGGCCGCGGACTGGCTGGTGGAGGACCTGCGTTCCATGGGCGTCAAGGCCGAGAAACGCCCCACCCCCGGCCACCCGATGGTGGTGGGCCACGTGCCCGGCGACGGCCCGCACATTCTGTTCTACGGTCATTACGACGTGCAGCCCGTCGATCCGCTGGAATTGTGGAACCGCGATCCCTTCGACCCGGCCGTCGAGGTGACCGAGAAGGGCCGCGTGATCCGCGGTCGCGGCGCGTCGGATGACAAGGGTCAGCTGATGACCTTCGTCGAGGCCTGCCGCGCCTGGCAACAGGTGAATGGATCGCTGCCCTGCCGCATCACCTTCTTCTTCGAGGGCGAGGAGGAGTCGGGCTCGCCGTCGCTGATCCCCTTCCTGAAGGAAAACGCCGACGAACTCCGCGCCGACCTGGCGCTGATCTGCGACACTGGGCTGTTCCAGTCTCGCACGCCCTCGATCATGACCCAGCTGCGCGGCCTGCTGGGCGAAGAGATCGTCATTACCGGCCCCGGCAAGGACCTGCACTCGGGCATGTATGGTGGCCCGTCGATGAACCCGATCCGGGTGCTGACGCGCATCCTCGCCGGGCTGCACGACGACAACGGGCGCGTACAGGTTCCGCATTTCTACGACGACGTGCCTGAACTGCCGCAGGAGATGGCCGAGCAATGGAAGGCGCTCGGCTTCGACCACGAAAGGTTTTTGGGCGAGGTCGGGCTGAAGACTCCAGCGGGCGAATCCGACCGCACCGCGCTTGAGATGATCTGGTCGCGCCCCACCGCCGAGATCAACGGCATCAAGGGCGGCTATACCGGCGAGGGCTTCAAAACGGTGCTGCCGTCACGCGCGTCGGCCAAGGTCAGCTTTCGCCTGGTGGGCCAGCAGGACCCACACGCCCTGCGCGAGCATTTCCGCGACTGGGTGCGCGCGCAGGTGCCGTCGGATTGCAAGGTCGCATTCCATGGCCACGGCGCCTCGCCCGCCAGCCAGATGTCGACAGTGCATCCGGCGTTCGAGGCTGCTCGCGCCGTGCTTGGCGCCGAATGGGGTGACGAGGCCGCGTTCACCGGCTGCGGCGGGTCGATTCCGGTGGCGGGCTACTTCAAGGCGATACTCGGCATGGACGCGATGCTTCTGGGCTGGGCCAAGGACGACGACCAGATCCATTCCCCGAACGAGAAGTACGACGTGGAAAGTTTCCACAAAGGTATCCGCAGCTGGGCGCGTGTGCTGGACGCGATCACGCGCTAGAGTGGACCCGCGGTCGTGTCAGCTGTCGCCTGCGGCCCCCGGTCCAGCAGGTCGGCCAGAATCGTGATCGCGTGGACGAAGCAGTCGAAAGCAATCTGCGCATCGATGGCGATGCGCACTGCGCGGGGCGCATGGGCGTCGGGAAGGGCAAAGTCGGTGGCCGGGCTCACCGTAACGCCGGCGGCCGACGCGGCAGCAACGAAGCCGCTGGCCGTCCATCCGCGCGGCAGCGGCAGCCATAGGTGGGCGGCGTCCCGACGCCAGACCGGGCGGTGCGCCTTGAGCGCCTCGCCGGCCGCAGACAGGTATCGGTTGAGTTCGTCGCGGGCACGATCGTGGACGTCGCGCATCTCGACCTTGTCCAGCAACGCCGCCTGTGCGTCCGCGAACGGCGCACGCAGCGACGTCCCTGCGTCATCTGCCACCTGCTTCAGCCGGGCGGCCTGTCCGACGGGCGCGACGACTAATCCTGCTTCCAGCCAGGGAGACAGGGACGCCGCCACCATCCCGACATGCCAGCCGCGCTCGGGCAGCAGCGCGCGATATCCCGGGCCGTCGGCGGCGCCCGTCCTGGTACAATCGTAGTCGAGCACGTGAAGATCATGACGGCGCGCAACCGCGGCGATCGCTTCGCGTCGGGCGCGGGGCGTGCTCAATGTCGTGGGATCGTGCGCCTCGGACGCGGTACATAGCAGTTGCGCCCCCGTGCCGGATACGACGTCATCAAGCGCGCGGGGAAGAACGCCCTCCCGATCCATGGGAACGGCCACGACCTCGGCCCGAAGCAACCCCGCCACCCGCGCGAAGACTGGCGCCGACAACTCGTCCACCAGGACCACCGGCCGCGCGCCGCGAAGCACCGCGTGCATGACAGTCTGCACCGCGGCCTGGGCCCCGTGCGTGAGCTGGATGTCTTCGATGCGGATGGTTCCCGTTCGCTCGGTGTCCAACCAACCGAGCATCGCCCGCGGCGCCGCGTCGTCGTCGGAACCCGGCGGGTACACTGCGTGCCGAAGCGCCGCGTATTCGCCTCCGGTCGCGCGTGCCAAGGCGGCGCGGATCAAGGCGCTCTGCCCCATATCCGGCCACCGCCAAGCCGTCAGGTCGAACCGGCGCGGGCTCAGGCGGATGGCCGGCTCTGCAGATATGCCTTCCCCCGCGACGAACGTACCGCGCCCGACCGTGGCCTGCAGGACGCCCTCGTCGCACAGCAGGCTGTAGGTCCGGGCCACGGTGCCCGGCGTGACGCCGATCCGGCCGGCCAAGCCGCGCACAGGCGGCAAGCGGTCGCCCGGAGCAAGTGCGGCGTTCCGAACCGCGCCGCGGATCGCGCGGGCCAGTGCCATGTATTTCGGCCCCCCCGTCTGCTTCGCGTATAGAACTTCAATCGGATACATCGCCTGATCCTGTCGTCTCGCATTGCCGTCGCGCCTCACTGTCCTGGACCTCACCACCTAATCGTGTCGATACAATTAACGTCGCCATCGTTTTGAGCTTCAGGCAGATGAACGACACGCACCCGAACCGGGAAACTCGACCGGTCGAGTTTCGCTGCATGAACAAAACTCCACTTGAAGGAGCAGGCTCCACTCACTGATTCGGCCGGACTTTTGGATCCGATGATCCCAACCCAAGGACTTCCTGGGGGGCTAAGGGCCGACTGGAACGAACTGCTGGAACGAAGGGGCAGGCCGTTAAGGAATTGGACCTCTTCCAACTGGGCTGGGGATCGGTCTGGAGACAGGCGCCCAAGAGAAAGACACCGCGCGAGGTCTCGCACCCGCATGCGATCGAAACATCCTTGATACGTCGCACGACGATCATTTCATCCGGGACGGGCTGACCGTCTATGCCGGCACGCATTTCATTTCCGAGGTAGTCAACGGCACCGGGCTGGATGACGAGGCGCGCATCGCGCAGGCGTTCCGCGGTTGTGCCGACACCTGCGGGGTGAAGCTGCTGCACATTCACAAGCACAAGTTCTCGCCCCAGGGCGTGGCCGTGCTGGCCGAAAGCAGCATCTCGATGCACAAGTGGCCGGAGATCGGCTACGGCGCCTTCGACGTGTTCATGTGCGGCGATGCGTGCTTCTGGCCGGCAGTCGACGTGCTGGCGGCGGCGTTCGAGACCGGCGACGTGCACGTGCGCTAACAAGCAGGGTGCAGGAGTGGTCGCCGAGGCCGGCATCGCCGCATGAGCGAGTGGGAGCGCGACGCCCTGCTCGCCGATCATGCGCAATCGCTTCGGATCAAGCGTCTGCACTATGACAGCGCGACCGACCATCAGCGACTGCGCGTCGGGCGACGCGCGCGGCACGCCTCTTGACGTCCTGCAATGGCGCTTTGACGCGTCCGGCATCGCAACGGGTTACACCAATCCGCAGGTCCACCAAGCATCCTTCGCGCTGCCGAACTACGTCGCCTGCTGCCCTAGGTGTCGCGTCGCCGCGGGATGGCGTAGGTCAGACTGGCATGTGCGACCGGCTCGTCCATGCCTTCCGAATAGAGCAGCACGTCGGTTACGCTCAGCGTGCGGCCCAGCTTGAGCAGTCGCGCCTCGGCCAGAAGATCGCGACCCGCCGCCGGCTTGCGCATGAAGTCGATCGAGCAATGCGTCGTCACGGTCAGCGCCTCGCGCCCGATCCGCGCCATGGTCGCCACGTAGGCGGCCACGTCCGCCAGCGAGAACATCGCCGGACCCGACACTGTGCCCCCCGGACGCAGGTGACGGTCGTCGGCGTGCAGCCGCATGACGACGCGGTCGCCGTCCATTCTATCGATCGCGAACATGCCCCGCACCTGCGGGAACACCTCGTCCAGAAACGCTGTCATCTCTTCGGCGCTGAAGTGCGGCACGCTTTCCTCCCTATCGTTGCGTCGTTACACTCGCGGCACAATGTGAGGAGGACAAGATGGAACTGCTCGTTCGCAAAGACGAGGGCCGCGTCGCCCATCTGCACATGAACGCGCCCGAGCGGCTCAATGCCCTTTCGGACGAGATGCTGGTCGCGCTGCAGGACCAGATCGACGCGTTGGCGGATGATCGCGATATCCGCGTGGTCATCCTGTCGGGCGCGGGTAAGGCGTTCTGCGCCGGCCACGACCTGAAGCAGATGCAGGCGGGACGGCAGGCCGAGGACGGCGGCAAGGCGTATTTCGCCGACCTCTTCGCGCGGTGCGCCAAGGTGATGACGGGTCTGACCCGCCTGCCCCAACCCGTCATCGCGCAGGCCCACGGCATTGCCACCGCGGCGGGCTGCCAACTGGTGGCAAGCTGCGACATGGTGGTCGCCGCAGAAGGCACGCGGTTCGGCGTCAACGGGGTCAATATCGGATTGTTCTGCTCGACGCCGATGGTCGCGTTGTCTCGGAATATTCCGCGCAAGAAGGCTTTCGAAATGCTGACCACCGGCCAGTTCATCGACGCCGCCGAGGCAGAGCGACTGGGCCTCGTGAACCGGGTGGTGCCGGCTGACCGTCTTCAGAGCGAGACCCGCGCGCTGGCGGAAACCGTCGCGGGCAAGCTGTCGGCCGCAGTGAAGATCGGCAAGCGCGCCTTCTACGACCAGATCGAGCAGGACCTCGACGAAGCCTATGACAGGACCGCCGCGGTGATGGTCGAGAACATGCTGTGGCGCGACACCGAAGAAGGCATCGCCGCCTTTCTCGATAAGCGCGCGCCCGACTGGTCCTGACCCTTGGCACGGGCCGACGGCACCGCTATCTACGGCCCATGAAAACAGAGCTTCACATCGTCGGCGGCGGCATGGCCGGGTCCGAGGCAGCATGGCAGGCGGCCTCGATGGGCGTACCGGTTGTCATTCACGAAATGCGCCCCAAGGTCGGTACATTCGCCCACCGGACCGGAAACCTGGGCGAGATGGTGTGCTCGAACTCGTTCCGCTCGGACGACGACGAACAGAACGCCGTGGGCCTGCTGCATTGGGAAATGATGCATGCCGGCGGCCTGATCATGCGCACGGCTCACGCGCATCGCCTCCCTGCGGGCGGCGCGCTGGCCGTCGATCGCGATCCCTTCGCGCAGGCGGTGACCGACGCGCTGACGGCGCATCCGAATGTACGCGTTTCGCACGAGGAAGTGACCGAGCTTCCGACCGACGGGCATTGGATCTTTGCCACCGGGCCGTTGACCAGCACCGCTTTGGGCGCGGCCATACAGGCCGAGACCGGCGCGGAAAGGCTTGCCTTCTTCGACGCGATCGCGCCCATCGTCTATGCCGATACGATCGACATGGACATCGCATGGCGGCAGTCTCGCTACGACAAGGGCGAAACCGAGGCGGAGCGGACCGCCTATATCAACTGTCCGATGACGCGCGAGCAGTACGATGCCTTCATCGACGCGCTGCTGGCCGCCGACAAGACCGAGTTCCACGAAGGCGAGACCGCCGGATATTTCGACGGGTGCCTGCCCATCGAGGTCATGGCCGAACGCGGGCGCGAGACGCTGCGCCACGGGCCCATGAAACCCGTGGGCCTGACGAACCCGCACGACCCTGAGCACAAGCCTTGGGCCGTGGTCCAGCTGCGCCGCGACAATGCGCTTGGCACCCTGTACAACATCGTCGGCTTCCAGACGAAAATGAAATACGGCGCGCAAAAGGACGTCTTCCGCATGATCCCCGGCTTGGGCGAGGCGAATTTCGCCCGGCTCGGCGGCATTCATCGCAACACGTTCCTGAACTCGCCCACGCTGCTCGACGAGCGCATGCGCCTGCGTACCCGCCCGAACATCCGTTTTGCCGGACAGGTGACCGGGGTCGAAGGCTACGTCGAATCCGCCGCAATGGGGCTGATTGCCGGACGCATGGCCGCGTCGGAAATCTTAGACCAGGATCTACCGGTCGTGCCGCAGGATACGGCGCATGGAGCATTGATGCACCACATCAGCGGCGGCGCAGAGGCGAAGACGTTCCAGCCGATGAACGTCAATTTCGGACTGTTCCGGCCTCTCGACGGCATACGCGGCGGGCGTCGCGGTCGTCGCGACCGGTACAAAGCATATACCGATCGGGCCAAGGCGGCATGGACTGAGTGGCTGCACGCTCAACGGGCCTCCCGGGCGGCTGAGTGACCGAAGCAGGCAAAGAAGCCGCGCCTGAAAGCCTGCGTGCCGCGGAAGACATGACCCTCGTCACTCGGTTCGCCCCGTCGCCGACCGGGCCCCTGCATCTGGGGCACGCCTTTTCAGCTTGGATGGCGCACGACCTCGCGCGCTCCGCGGGCGGCCACTTCCTGCTGCGGATCGAGGATATCGACCGGACGCGGTCGCGCGAGTCATGGGAACGCGCTATCTACGAGGATCTGGCTTGGCTCGGCATCCGATGGGACGCGCCGCCGATGCGCCAGTCGGACCGGCTTGGGGTTTACGACGACGCTTTGCGGTGGCTCTGGGCCGAGGGGCTGATCTATGCCTGCTCGTGCAGCAGGCGAGACATCGTCGCGGCCGCCAGCGCGCCTCAGGAAGGGGCGGAGCCTCAGCGCGGGCCGGACGGAATCGTCTATCCTGGTACCTGCCGTGCCTTTGCCCGGACGCCCGCGAGTCCGATGCCCCAACACACCGCCTTGCGACTCGACATGCGCGCCGCGCTCGAGCGCATTGGCGCCGATACAATCAGCTTCGACGAGATCGGCCGAGGTCAGCCTCAAAGGCGTCGGCGCCCGGCGAAGGACATGCTCGAACAGGTAGGCGACGTGGTTCTTTCGCGGCGCGACTTTCCCGGCAGCTACCATCTTTCAGTCGTTCTGGACGACGGCGCCCAAGGGATCACCCATATCGTCCGCGGCGAGGATCTGGGCGAAGCCACCTGGATTCACAGGGTGTTGCAGGACCTGTTCAGCTTACCCCGCCCGGTCTACCACCACCATCGCCTGATCCGCGATCCCGAAGGCCGGCGGCTTGCGAAGCGCGACGACGCCCGCGCCATTTCGGCATACAGGAACGATGGTCTGTCGCCGGACGACCTGCGAAAGCTTGTCGGTCTCGGCGGGAGTCCCGCCGTCCCCTGATCCCTCGGGCTTGGAGGGACGTATTCTTCAGACGGGATCCGGCCCCATCAGTTCCGTTTCCTCCCCGTCCCTGACCGCCGTAAAGAAGCACGTCTTGCGGTTCGTGTGACAAGCCGGCCCGGTCTGCTGGACGATCGCGAGAAGACAGTCGCGGTCGCAGTCGATCCGCAGGTCGACGAGCTCCTGCACGTGGCCGGAGCTTTCCCCCTTGATCCAGAGAGCGCTTCGGGACCTCGACCAGTAGGTGATCCGGCCCGTGCTCAGCGTGCGTTCGACGGCTTCGGCATTCATCCACGCCATCATCAGAACGTCGCCGGTCCCCTCTTCCTGCGCGATGCAGGGGACAAGGCCGGCCGCGTCGTAGCGGAGTGTCGAAGGGTCGAATATCTGCTGCACGCGCATGTTAAAAACCATTTTGCTCTGACGCCCGAAACCCTATCTAAGGGTCACGCTGCCGAAGGGAAAGCCATGTCCGGGGAATCCGATCTCATCAAGCTCTACTCGGGCCGAATCCTTGAGCTTGCGGCCGACATTCCCCACTTGGGCCGTCTGGACGAGCCTCAGGCGACGGTGAAGAAACGCTCGCCCCTCTGCGGTTCGACGGTGACCGTCGACGTCCAGCTGGCCGACGGCCGTGTTTCCGCGTTCGGGCAGGACGTCAAGGCCTGCGCGTTGGGTCAGGCTGCCGCGTCGGTCGTCGGGTCGGCCGTCATCGGGCGCAGCCCCGGCGAACTGGCCGAGGCGCGGGATGCGCTTCGCGCGGTCCTCAAGGAAGATGGCCCCACGCCCCCCGCTCCGTTCGACGGATTCGAGGTGCTGCGCCCGGCCGCGGCGTTCAAGAACCGTCACGCCTCGATCATGTTGTCGATCGAGGCGGCGGCAGAGGCAGCCAAGGAAGCAGAAAGCGCCAGTCAGAGCGCCTGAAGGCAAAAAAACGCCGCCTCCGGGACAGGAAGCGGCGTCAGGGACGTGTCGCAGAAGACGGCAATTCGACGTCAGGCAGACTGGACGAACCGAAGGAACGCGCATCGGGACAGGATGTGCGAACGGTGCGACACGCAGGCAAACTCAGAGAATAACGGGAATGTGCAGCGCACCATAGAAGAGGAGCGCGAGCGAAAGGCCGCCCGCCACGTCATTCCAGAATCCGGTATCGCGACGGACCAGCGCGGACTTGATGGTGTGATACATGGCGAACCTCCCTTTCAGTTTCTCATTTGTTTCACTTTGTTCACCGTCTGTAAAGAACTTTATGAGAACACTTGAGAACATATCATGTTCTCCCCAGGAACGTGACTATGCGGAAAGGGCGGCGCGCCGTGGTCAGCCGACAGAGATCAGCCTGATGGCTTCGTCCTGTCGCATCAGCCAAAGCAGCGTGCGCGCCGCCTGCCCCCTCTCGGTGACAAGGCCGGGATCGGCCTCAAGCAGGCGGCGCGCGTCGCTTTGCGCGATCGCCATCAGACCGGCCTGACGCTCGAGATCCGCTATCCTGAAACGCGGCACGCCTGACTGGGCAACGCCGATGACGTCGCCGGCCCCGCGCATCTCCAGGTCAACCTCGGCGATGCGGAAGCCGTCCTCGGTCTCGCGCAGGGTCGTCAATCTGCGCATGCCGGCCTCGCCCAGAGGTGGACGATAGAGCAGGACGCAGGTCGAGGCTGCGGTGCCGCGCCCGACCCGCCCGCGCAACTGGTGCAGCTGAGCCAGGCCAAAGGCCTCTGCTCGCTCGATGACCATGATCGACGCCTTCGGCACGTTCACTCCGACCTCGATCACCGTGGTCGCGACGAGCACCGCGGTCTTTCCCGCACTGAATCGGGCCATTGCCGCATCTTTATCCGCTGGAGGCAACTGACCATGCACCAAGCCCACCGCTCCCTCTCCCAAGGCCCCGCGCAGGTGCGCGAAGCGCGCTTCGGCAGCGGCAAGGTCCGAATTCTCGCTTTCCTCGACCAGCGGGCAGACCCAGTAAGCCTGCCTTCCCTCCGAGATCGCACCGCGCAAATGGTCCACGATCTCGGCCATCCGCTCCTCGGAAATCAGCGCCGTGCGCACGGGCTGCCGACCGGGCGGCTTTTCGTCCAGAACCGAGACATCCATGTCGCCGTATTGCGCCAGGGCCAGACTGCGCGGAATCGGCGTCGCCGTCATGACCAGCACGTCCGCCGCCTCGCCCTTACGACCCAGCTCCATCCTCTGACGCACGCCGAACCGGTGCTGTTCGTCGACGATGGCCAATCTCAGGTCGGCGAATGCCACGTCGTCCTGAAAGACCGCATGCGTGCCGACCAGTATGTCGATTTCACCGGATGCGAGTTCCGCGAGTTTCCGTGCCCTATCGCCCCCCTTGTCGCGCCCTGTCAGCAGGTCCAGCGTCACGCCGGCCGTACGCGCCATCGGTGCGAGGCCGTCGAAGTGCTGGCGGGCGAGGATCTCGGTTGGCGCCATCATGACACCCTGGCCGCCGGCCTCGACCGCGATGAGCAGCGCGAGAAGCGCGACCAGCGTTTTGCCGGATCCCACGTCGCCCTGGAGCAGGCGGTTCATGCGCTCCGGCCGCGCCATGTCGGCGCTGATCTCCTCCAGCGCGCGAAGCTGCGCGCCGGTCGGAGCAAACGGCAGCGAGGCACGGACGATTGCGCGCAAGTGACCATCACCATGCGTGATCTTCCCCGGACGGGCACGGCGGGCACGGCGCGCCAAGGCAAGCGTCAATTGATGCGCCAGCAGCTCGTCATAGGCCAGGCGCGCACGACTGATTGCACTTGCCGCAAGATCGGCGGCATTCCCGGGCGCGTGCGCGGCGACCAGCGCATCCTTCCATGCGGGCCATCCCTCGCGCGCGACGAGCGCCTGATCGATCCATTCGGCCAGTTCGGGCGTCTTGGCCAATGCGTTGGCGACGGACCTGGTCATGATCTTCTGCGTGACGCCGGCGGTCAGGGGGTAGACAGGTTCGTATTCCGGTATCGTCCCACTCTCGGACGGCTCGACCACGTGGTCAGGATGCGTCATCTGCGGCACCCCGTCGAACAACTCGACCCGCCCCGAGACCAGCCGGCGGCTGCCCGGAGGCAGGAGCCGCATCAGGTATTCCGGTCGCGCGTGGAAATACGTGATCTGGAAGCGCATCGCGGCATCGTCCACTTCGATGCGATAAGCACCGCCGCGCTTGCGCGGTGGACGATGCTGACCCACCACCACCGGGACCGTCAACGTGGCGGGCATGTCGGCTCCCCGGATCGTATCACGCACGCGGCGGTCGATGCCAGAATGCGGCAGCGTGAACAACAGGTCGCGGATCGCGTCAATTCCGACCTGGCCCAGCGCCTGCGCCGTTTTCGGGCCGACGCCGTCCAAGGTCTGTATTTCCGCGAAAAGCGGCCAAAGCCGTTCGGGTCGTCCGCTCATCTGCCGACGAGTTCCAGCCAGCCATCCTCGTCGAGCACCTCCAGCCCCAAGTCGCGCGCCTTCTTTTCCTTGCTGCCCGCGCCAGGACCCGCAACGACGATGTCCGTCTTTGCAGAGACCGAGCCGGACACCTTTGCCCCCAGCGCCTCGGCCCGGGCCTTGGCCTCGGCTCGGGTCATCCGTTCCAGCGTGCCGGTGAACACGATGGTCTTATTCGCAACGGGTGAGGCCGCAACATCCGGCGCGGCGGCATCCTCGACCTCCAGCATCGCCACGAGCCGGTCGATCGAGGCGCGCTCGGCGTCCTGGTTCATCGTCGAGACCAGTGACCGCGCCAGAACGGGTCCGACACCGTCGATCGACAGGAGCGCGTCCCAAGCTGGCCCCTCCATCGGGGCGGCGTCGACCATCGCGGACTCGAACGCGCGCCACGATCCGTAGGACCGCGCCAGCAGAAGCGAGGCCTGCTCACCCACATGGCGCATGCCAAGCGCGAATATCAACCGGCCCAGCGGGATCCGGCGCCGTTCGCGGATCGAGCGGAACAGGTTCTCGGCCGATTTCTCGCCCCACCCCTCCCGGTTCTTCAGCTGTTGCATGCCGCTCGAGAAGCGCTCCTCGAGCGTAAAGATGTCGGCAGGCTCGGAAATCCACCCGTCGGTATAGAATTGTTCAACCTGCTTGGCGCCCAGGCCGTCGATGTCGAAGGCGGCACGCGAAACGAAATGCTTCAGGCGCTCGACCGCCTGGGCCGGGCAGATCAGACCGCCCGAGCAGCGGCGTACGGAATCGCCCGGCTCGCGAATCGCATCAGAGCCGCATTGCGGGCACGCGCGCGGAAAATCGAATGACTGTGTGCCCTTCGGTCGGCGTTCGAGATCCACGTCCGCGATCTTGGGGATGACGTCGCCGGCGCGGTAGACCTGCACCCAATCGCCGACGCGGATATCCTTGCCGTCGCGAATCGGGTCTCCCTTGGCGTCGCGGCCGGCGATGTAGTCCTCATTGTGAAGCGTCGCGTTCGAGACGACGACCCCGCCGACGGTCACCGGCCGCAGTCGCGCGACCGGGGACAGTGCGCCGGTGCGCCCGACCTGGATGTCGATCCCGTCCAGCCACGTCCAGGCAAGCTCGGCCGGAAACTTGTGCGCGATCGCCCAGCGCGGGGTGGTGGAGCGGAAACCCAGACGCTCCTGCAGGTCGAGCGCGTCGACCTTGTACACAACGCCGTCTATGTCGTAGCCGAGCGTCGCCCGTCGCTTCTCGATCTGCTCGTACAGCCGCAGCATCTCGTCGACGTCCTCCGCGACCGATGTCAGCGGATTGGTGCGGAAGCCCAGCTGCGCCAGGCGCTCGATCGCATGCTTCTGCGTATCGGCAAGGCGCTCGGACACCGCGCCCCAGCCATAGGCGAAGTACTTCAGCGGGCGGCCACGCGTGACCTCGGGATCGAGCTGGCGCAGGCTTCCCGCAGCCGCGTTGCGCGGATTGGCGAAGGTCCGCCCCGCTTTTTCAGCCTCGCGACGGTTGAGCGCCTGGAAGTCCGCGTGGCTCATATAGACCTCGCCCCGGATCTCCAGCAGATCGGGCGCCCCTTCGATCCGCGTGGGGATATCGTCGATTGTAAGGGCGTTTGCGGTCACGTCCTCGCCAACGGTTCCGTCCCCACGCGTGGCCGCGCGGATCAATCGACCGCTTTCATAGCGCAGCGACAGCGAAAGGCCGTCGATCTTGGGCTCGACCGTGTAGGCCAGCGCATCATCCGCGCCCAGGCCGAGATAGCGGCGCACGCCCTTGTCGAAATCCAGCAGATCGTCGGCCGTAAACGCATTCGACAGCGACATCATGCGCACCGCATGGCGCACCTTGGAGAAGCCTTCGGAAGGCGCGGTGCCGATCCGATCGCTGGGGCTGTCCGGATGTCTGAGGGCAGGAAAGCGCGCCTCGATCGCGGCATTGCGCCGCTTCAGCCGATCGTATTCGGCATCCGAAAGCTCGGGAGCATCATCACCGTGATACACCTGATCGGCACGCGCCAGTTCCCTGGCGAGCACGGCAAGTTCTTCGCTGGCCTCGTCTTCGGTCAGCGCAGCGATCGGCTTTTCCGCCATGAACGCGTCCTCTCTCGATCATCGACCGAGTGATAGGTCCCGCCCCTTCGGAAATCCAGCGCCGAGATCAGCCGTTGGCGGCCAGACGCGCGGGATCGTCCGCGGGCTCAGGGTCACGCAGGACGTAGCCGCGGCCCCAGACGGTCTCGATGTAGTTGCTGTCGCCGGTCGCCTCGGACAGCTTCTTGCGCAACTTGCAGATGAAGACGTCGATGATCTTCAACTCGGGCTCGTCCATGCCGCCGTAGAGATGATTGAGGAACATCTCCTTGGTCAGGGTCGTCCCCTTGCGCAGACTCAGAAGCTCGAGCATCTGGTATTCCTTGCCAGTCAGGTGCACGGCCTTGCCGCTGACCTCGACGGTCTTGGCGTCCAGATTCACCGCGACCTTGCCGGTCCGGATAATCGACTGGGAATGCCCCTTCGAACGCCGGATGATCGCATGGATGCGCGCGATCAGCTCGTCCCGGTGGAAGGGTTTGGTCAGGTAATCGTCGGCGCCGAACCCGAAGCCCTTGATCTTGCTTTCGGTCTCGTCCTCGCCCGAAAGGATCAGGATCGGCGTCTCGATCCGCGCGACGCGCAGCTGGCGCAACACCTCGTATCCGTTGAGGTCCGGCAGGTTGAGGTCCAGCAGGATCAGGTCGTAATCGTACAACTTGGCGAGATCGACGCCCTCTTCTCCGAGGTCGGTCGTGTAGACGTTCAGGTTGGCGTGGCCAAGCATCAGTTCGATGCTTTTCGCCGTCGTGGGATCATCCTCGACCAACAGGATGCGCATGGGCTGTCTCCAGTCATTAACTTACGAGCTGCGACGAACCTGTCGGAAAATAGTTAACACCACCTTACCCTAACTCTCACTGCCGCAATTCCAACCTATGGTTGACGGAATTTCTGCGTCCGCGTGGTTTTTAGCGCCTCTTCCCCGTGCTGAATCGCGGCCCGAAGCCAGTGCGACAGTTCCTCCTCGCTCAGCGCATATCGCTCCATCGCCTGTTCGACCGACAGAAGCCCGTATTGCACGGCCTTCACGACCGTTGCCTTGCGCGAGGCGACCCAGCGTTTCGTGTCGGCGGCCGGAAGATCGGCGCGAGTCATGAAGGTTCCGTCGGGCAGCTTGACCGCACGAGGACCATCGACCTTCTTGAGAAACATCACAAAAACCCCGCTCCGTTGCCGGGGTCCTTGATTTCACAACGCACTTAACGGTGCCTGAACCCGCACCTTGAGAAAGCTTTGGATTTTCTTATATTCCCGGCAACTTCCGGAGAATGCCCATGCCCCTCGACGCAAGCCCGCTCAATTCGCTTGGCCTGCCCAAAGCGCCTTCCGAAACCCGCGTGGTCGTCGCCATGTCCGGCGGCGTCGACAGTTCCGTCGTGGCCGCCATGCTGAAGGAAGAAGGATATGACGTCGTCGGCGTCACGCTGCAACTGTACGATCACGGCGCGGCGCTGGCCAAGAAAGGCGCTTGCTGCGCGGGCCTCGACATTCACGACGCGCGACGCGTGGCGGACGAGATGGGTTTCCCCCATTACGTTCTGGACTACGAGAACATCTTCCGCGAGGCGGTGATCGACGAATTCGCCGACAGCTATCTGGGCGGCGCGACCCCGGTGCCCTGCATCCGCTGCAACGAGCGGGTGAAGTTCAAGGACCTGCTGCAGACCGCGCGCGATCTCGATGCGGATTGCATGGCGACGGGCCATTACATCCAGCGCAAGACCGGTGCCGCGGGGGCCGAACTGCACCGCGCAGCGGATGCAAACCGCGACCAGAGCTATTTCCTGTTCTCAACGACGCAAGAGCAGCTGGATTTCCTGCGCTTCCCGCTGGGCCACCTGCCGTCGAAGGACGACACGCGCCGCCTGGCCGCGCGCTACGGGCTGAGCGTGGCGGACAAGCCCGACAGCCAGGACATCTGCTTCGTGCCCAACGGGGACTACGCCAGCGTGATCGAGAAGCTGCGCCCGGGCGCGGCCGAGCCGGGCGAGATCGTCGATCCGGCAGGTCGCGTCCTTGGCCAGCATCGCGGCGTGATCCACTACACGATCGGCCAGCGCCGGGGTCTGGGGATCGGCGGGCTGTCCGACCCGCTCTACGTGGTGAAGCTGGACGTCGAGAACCGCCGCGTCGTGGTTGGCCCGAAGTCGATGCTGGCGACGCGGACCATTCCGGTGCGCGAAATCAACTGGCTGGGCGATGAGTCCTTCACGTCGCGAAAAGAATGGCCGCTGTCGGTCAAGGTCCGCTCGACCCGCCCCCCGCGCGAGGCGGTGCTGCGGCCGATCTCGGACACCGAGGCGGAGGTGGAGCTGCTGACCCCCGAGGAAGGCGTGAGCGCGGGTCAAGCCTGCGTGTTCTACGACCCCGAGGGCACGCGCATCTTCGGCGGCGGCTGGATCTGGCGCGGCGCCTGATCCGGCCGTCGCGGCCTAGCTGCCGGGCGCGGGTTCCTGATAGACGCCCTGCTCCTTGAGGGCGTCGACCACTTCCTTGGGCATGTAGGTCTCGTCGTGGCGGGCGAGAATCTCGGACGCCTCGAAGACTCCGTCCACGTAGCGGCCGGTGCCGACCATGCCCTGGTTCTCGGCGAAGAGGTCGGGTAGCACGCCCGAGAAGACCACCGGGACCGAGGCGCCGCCATCGGTGACGTTGAAGCGGATCCTTTCGCCGTCGCCGCGGACCAAGCTGCCTTCCTCGACCAGGCCGCCGATGCGGAAGGTTTCGGCCGCGGTGGGCGGCTCGGCCATCACCTGGCTGGGCGAGCGGAAGAAATTGATCCCGTCCTGCATGGCGTAGCCGATCAGGGCGGTCGAGCCCATCAGGGCCACGGCGGCCAGCGCCACGATCTGGATCCGGCGCTTCTTCTTGAGGGATGTGAGGGCCATGGGCTTCTCCGGGATCGTTCTGAGACGAATATAAGGGCTGGGGCCGCGACCGGAAGCCCTGCCCGCCCCGGCGGTCAATTTGCCGCTCCCTTCCGGCGGCCTTTCCCGCCAGCGCAGGTGTCCCACGGTGGGACACGAGGGCGCCTCAGAAAAATCAATGACTTGCAGGGACGGATTAACCTTTCGGCAATTTTTGGCCCTGTTTTGGTGCCCGCGGCCGGCCGCCCGCGACCGGCCGCGGGCCGCGCGTCAGGGGAAGCAGGGCGCCAGCATCAGGCCGGCCGTCTCGTCGCAGCCGAGCATCAGGTTGGCGTTCTGAACCGCCTGCCCCGACGAGCCCTTGCACAGGTTGTCGAGCGCGGCGAGCACGTTGCACTTCCCCGAAATCCGGTCGGCCACCACCCCGATATGGCAGAAGTTCGAGCCGCGCACGTGATGCGTGGACGGAGTCTCGCCCATCGGCAGGACGGTGATGAACGGCTCGTCCGCGTAGGCGGTGGCCAGCGCGTAGCGCACGGCCTCGGCCTCGCCCTTCAGGTAGGCGGTGGCAAGGATGCCGCGGTTGAACGGGGCGAGGTGCGGGGTGAACCGGATGCGCACGTCGCGGCCCGCGAGCGCGCTGAACTCCTGGTCGAACTCGCCCAGATGGCGGTGCGCGCCGCCGACCGAATAGGCGTTGGTGCCCTCGGACAACTCGGCATGCAGCAGGTTTTCCTTTAGGCTGCGGCCCGCGCCCGACACGCCGCAGGCGAGGTCGAGGATGATGTCGTCGAGGTCGACCACACCGGCCGCGATCAGCGGGCGCAATATGTACTGTCCCGTCGCGGCATTGCAGCCGGTGCCGGCGACCAGCCGCGCGGCGGTGATCTCGTCGCGGTAGAACTCGGTCAGGCCGTAGACGGCCTCGGCCTGCAGGTCGGGGGCGGCGTGGTCGTTGCCGTACCATTTCCTGTATGCCTCGGGGTCGCGCAGCCGGAAATCGGCCGACAGGTCGACGATCTTCAGGCCCTTGGGCAGCTTCGCGATGACTTCCTGGCTGGTCTTGTGCGGCAGGGCGCAGAAGCACAGGTCGATGCCGGAAAAGTCTATCTCTTCCCAGGTCACGAGGTCGGGCAGGTCGAGATGGCGCAGGTGCGGAAAGACCGCCCCAAGCGGCTGCCCCGCCTTGGAATTGGCGGCGAGCGCCGCGATGCGCATGTCGGGATGCGTGGCGATCAGGCGGATCAGCTCGGCACCCGTATAGCCCGAGGCGCCGATGATGGCGATTGTATGGGTCATTGTCTCTCCGTCTTTCGGCGGTGTGTCGCGGTTGTATCAGGCGGCGGCGAAGTCGATCCTTCGTCGCAGGAACCGCGTGGCGTGCTGCGACACCTTGAGCGGATTGCCGGTGGTCAGGAAGCCGGATTCGCGCCCCTGCCCCAGCATGCCGGGGTGGCGCGACAGGTAGTCGGCCAGCGATTCGGCCACCAGATCGGCCTGGCTGTAGACCGAGACGTCGGGCCCCAGAGCGTCCTGGAAGACCTCCTGCATCAGCGGGTAATGCGTGCAGCCCAGGATCGCGGCCTGGGGCTGGGGCATCTTGCGCTTGAGCGCATCCACGTGGGAGCGCACCAGCGCCTCGGCCAGGATCATGTCGCCCTCCTCTATCGCGTCAACGAGGCCGCCGCAGGCCTGCGCCTCGACGTCGACGCCGATGGCGCGAAAGGCCAGTTCCCGCTGAAAGGCGCGGCTGCGCACGGTGGCGGGCGTGGCGAACAGCGCCACGTGCTTCACGGCGACCTCGCGCGGGGGGGAATTGTCGCCCCATTGCCGTTCGGTCAGCGCCTCGATCAGCGGCACGAAGACGCCCAGCACGCGCTTGTCGCGCGGCACCCAGGTCTCCTGCATCCGGCGCAGGGCGGCGGCGCTGGCGGTGTTGCAGGCCAGAATCACCAGGTCGCAGCCGGCGGCGAACAGACGCTCGGTGGCGGCCACGGTCAGGGTGTGGATATCGTCGGCCTCGCGCACGCCGTAGGGCGCGTTCCGGCTGTCGGCGAAGTAGACGAAGGGCACGTCCGGCAGGCGGCGCGCCACCGCGTCCAGCACGGTCAGGCCGCCCAGCCCCGAATCGAATACGCCTACCGCCATTGTATCCCTCGCGCGCTGACCGGCGCCGCATGTCGCGGCGCCGGGTTCAGCGCATAGGCGGTTTCGCGGGGAAAATCCATCGCCTCGCGTATCGGTCGCGCGTCACTCGGCGGCCTTGGCCATGCCCGCCCCGCCCTGCCGCAGCACGGCGAGGATCTCCTCGCGGCGCTTCTCGGCCTGGGCGGCGTTCTTTTCCTTGACGGGCCCGAAGCCGCGGATCGACAGCGGCAGTTCGGTTAGCGCGATCAGCGCGTCGCGGGTCTCGGGGCGGGCCTTGGGCAGCCATTCGGCCATGTCGGCTTCGTACTGCGCGATCAGGGCACGCTCCATCCGGCGCTCGGCGCTGCGGCCGAACGGGTCGAGCGGCGTGCCGCGCAGCACCTTCATCGGCGCGAGCAACCGGAAGGCGGTCAGCATGCGCGGGCCGAAGGTCTTCTTGACCGGCCGGCCGTCCGAGCCCGTCTTCGACATGACCGGCGGGGCGAGGTGGAAGGTCATTCTGAAGTCGCCGTCGAACTGGGCGCGCGCCTTCTCACGGCTGTCGAGATGCAGGCGCGCAACCTCGTATTCGTCCTTGTAGGCCAGGAGCTTGTGATAGCCCTTGGCGACCGCCTCGCGCAGGGCCGGATCGTCGATGCCGTCGACCATCGCGCGGTAGCGTTTCGCGAGGCGACGGCCCTGGTATTTCGTCAGGTGGTCGGCGCGGAAGGCGATGCGCTCCTCGGTGGTCTTGGGCTTCTCGACCACGTTCGGCGTCAATACGCGAGCGGCGTCCTCGGGGCACAAAGCCGCCCAGCGGCCCAGTTCGAAGGCGCGCAGGTTGCCCTCGACCGCGGCGCCGTTGAGGCGGATCGCCTCGGCGATGGCGTCGTAGGTCAGCGGGACGAGGCCGCGCTGCCAGGCCGCGCCGAGGATCATCATGTTCGAGAAGATCGAGTCGCCCAGCGTGGCGCGGGCGAGATCCGAGGCGTCGAACAGCGTCAGGCGGTCCCTGACCTTCGCCTCGATCGACAGCTTCAGGCGGTCGGTGGGAATGGTGAATTCCGTGTCGCGGGTGAAGTCGCCGGTGATGATCTCGTGGCTGTTGACCACCGCGCCGCCGGTGCCGGGACGCATCAGGCCCAGCGTCTTCGCGCCGGCGCTGACCACGAGGTCACCGCCGATCAGCGCGTCGCCCTCGCCGGTGGCGACGCGCACGGCGCTGATGTCCGAGGGTTGATTTGCCAGGCGCAGGTGGATGTGCACCGCGCCGCCCTTCTGGGCGAGGCCGGCCATCTCCATCATCGCGGCGCCCTTGCCGTCGATCTGCGCAGCCTGCGCCAGCACGGCGCCGATGGTCACGACGCCGGTGCCGCCGACGCCGGTGACGATCATGTTCCAGGTCGATTGTATCGCCGGCAGCGTGGGCAGCGGCATGTCGGGCAGGGTGACATCGGTGGTGGCGGACTTCTTGGGTTTCGCGCCCTCGAGTGTCAGGAACGAGGGGCAGAAGCCCTTGAGGCAGGAATAGTCCTTGTTGCAGCTCGACTGGTCGATGGCGCGTTTGCGACCAAGCTCGGTCTCGACCGGAACGATCGAGACACAATTCGATTGTACGCCGCAATCGCCGCACCCTTCGCAGACGTCGGTGTTGATGAACACGCGCTTGTCGGGATCGGGGAACTGCTTGCGCTTGCGGCGGCGGCGCTTCTCGGCGGCGCAGGTCTGGATGTAGACGATGGCCGACACGCCCTCGATCTGGGTGCAGCGCTTCTGCACGGACTCCATCTCCGAGCGTTCGAGGATCTCGACCTCGCGCGGGTAATCGGCGCGTTCGACCGGCTCTTTCTCGTCGTGCACGACGAAGACGGTCTCGACGCCCATGGCGCGCAGCTCGGCCACGATGCGCTGCGGGGTGAGCCCGCCTTCGTTCGGCTGGCCGCCGGTCATGGCGACGGCGTCGTTGTAGAGGATCTTGTAGGTGATGTTGGTGTTCTGGGCGAGTGCCGCGCGGATCGCCAGCGAGCCCGAGTGATTGTATGTCCCGTCGCCCAGGTTCTGGAACACGTGGTCGCGCTTCGAGAACGGCGCCTCGCCGACCCAGTTGACGCCCTCGCCGCCCATATGGGTGAAGCCGGTCGTCTCGCGGTCCATCCATTGTACCATGTAGTGGCAACCGATGCCGGCATAGGCGCGCGAGCCGTCGGGCACCTTGGTCGAGGTGTTGTGCGGGCAGCCCGAGCAGAAGTACGGCAGCCGGGCGGCCAGTTCCTCGGAATTGTCGGCCTTCTGCGCGTCGTCGATCGCCTGCAGGCCGGCCTTGACGCGGTCGGTGCCGCGGCCCTCCTCGATCAGGATGTCGCCTAGCTTGCGCGCGATCCAGACCGGGTCGAGCGCACCGCGCGTGGGGAACAATTCCTCGCGGTGCATGCCGCCGGCGCCGCCCTTGTACCAACCGTAGACGCGGTAGCGGTTGTCGTCGAACAGCGCCTCCTTGATCTGGATCTCGATCAGCTTGCGCTTTTCCTCGACCACCACGATCAGGTCGAGCCCCTCGGCCCAGTCGTGGAAGCCCTGCATGTCCAGCGGGAAGGTCTGGCCGACCTTGTAGGTGGTGATGCCCAGCCGCTCGCACGCTTCGTCGTCGAGACCCAGCAGCGACATGGCGTGGACCAGGTCCAGCCAGTTCTTGCCGGCCGAGACGAAGCCGATCTTGGCACCCGGCTTGCCGTGCATGCGCTTGTCCATGCCGTTGGCGCGGCTGAACGCCTCGGCCGCGTAGCGCTTGTAGTCGATCATCCGCGCCTCTTGCGCGTGGGGCGTGTCGCCCAGGCGGATGTTCAGCCCGCCCTGCGGCATGTCGAAGTCGGGCGTCACGATCTGCATTCGGTCGGGGCGGCCGTCGACCACGGCCGTCGCCTCGATCGTGTCCTTCATGGTCTTGAGACCGACCCACAGCCCCGAGAACCGGGACAATGCGTATCCATACACGCCGTAATCCAGGATCTCCTGCACGCCGGCGGGCGATACGATCGGCATGTAAGCGTCGATCAGCGCCCACTCGGATTGGTGCAGCACGGTCGAGCTTTCGCCGGTGTGGTCGTCACCCATCGCCACCAGCACGCCGCCGTGTTTCGACGAACCGGCCATGTTGGCATGCTTGAAGACGTCGCCCGACCGGTCGACGCCCGGGCCCTTGCCGTACCACAGGCCGAAGACGCCATCGTGCTTGCCCTCGCCGCGCAGCTCGGCCTGCTGGCTGCCCCAGAGCGCAGTGGCGGCGAGATCCTCGTTCAGCCCCTCGCGGAACAGGACGTCGGCGGCCTCGAGGTGCTTCTTCGCGCGGGTCATCTGCAGGTCGACTGCGCCAAGGGGCGAGCCGCGGTACCCGGTGACGTAGCCCGCGGTGTCGAGGCTTGCGGCCACGTCGCGCGCCTTCTGCATCAGCATGAGGCGCACCAGCGCCTGCGTGCCGTTCAGCAGGACCGTGTCCTTGCTCAGGTCGAACCGGTCGTTCAGCGAAATCTGCGGTTTGCTCATCTGCGTCTCCCTGCGCCCTGAGGGGCGCCAATGTACGGATTTTAGCATGAAATTTAGGTCATAATATCTGACCTGCATAGAATTATCTGGTGCATTCACGGCATTGTTGCGTAAACGGGGCCACACATCGCCCGCGTTTCGTACCGGCGGGCTCAGCATGAAAAAAGTTGTGCATATGGACTGGGACAAGCTTCGAATCTTTCACGCGGTCGCCGACGCCGGCAGCCTGACCCATGCGGGGGACACGCTGCACCTGTCGCAATCGGCGGTGTCGCGGCAGATTCGCGCGCTGGAAGAGATGCTCAACACGACCCTGTTCCACCGCCACGCGCGCGGACTGATTCTGACCGAGCAGGGCGAGCTGCTGTTCGAGGCCACGCAGGCGATGATGAAGCGCGTCGAGGCCGCCACCGCGCGCATCCGCGACAGCGAGGAAGAGGTCTTCGGCGAGCTGAAGGTGACGACCACGCACGGCTTCGGCGTGCTGTGGCTGGCGCCGCGCCTGGCCAAGCTCTACGAGAAGTTCCCCGACCTGAAGATCGACCTGATGCTCGAGGAACGCGTGCTGGACCTGCCCATGCGCGAGGCCGACGTGGCCATCCGCATGAAGGAGCCGAGCCAGGCCGACCTGATCCGCAAGCGGCTGATGAGCATCCGGATGCGGCTTTACGCGACGCCCGAATACCTGGCCGAGCGCGGCGAGCCGCGCATGCCCGCCGACCTGACGAACCACCGGCTGATCTGCCAGAACCCGCGCTCGGCGCAGGTGACGGCGGGCCTGAACCTGGTGCAGCAGCTGCTGACCTTCGACATCCAGTCGATGCTGACGGTGAACAACTACTTCGGCGTGCTGCAGGCGGTGCTGTCGAATCTCGGGATCGGCGTGCTGCCCGACTACATCATCGAGGACTTCCCCTCGGTGGTGCGCGTGCTGCCGGATGTCGAGTCGGTCGAGGTTCCCGTCTTCCTCGCCTACCCCGAGGAGCTGCGCCAGTCCAAGCGCGTGTCCGCCTTCCGCGATTTCGTGCAGGAGGAGATCATCGCCCACCGGAAATCGCGCAAGGCGATGGGCGCGGATTGATCCGATTCTGCACGTTATGGGCGAACGAATTGTGTGGTATGCACAACACGCATGGCGGCCATGCCACACTGTCAGGCCGATTTGCCTTGATCGTGCGTGGATCGATGGCATATCCGGCACATGAACGATGAAGCGCTGAATTGCGCGTCATCTTCATACCTCCCTGTTGGACTTCGGCCGAGCTTTGTGCTCGGCCTTTTTTTTCGCCCGTGGGTTGCACGGGCCCGCCGGGCGGCCGCGTCCCCGGAGGCGGTGCGGCAAGGTGCGCGACAGGCGGGCTTTTCTCGACGGCGGGCTTGGCATAGAGAACGCGCGACACGGACCCGAGGATTGTGCCCGCATGACCGAACCGGCCATCACCGAAACGCTGATCGACGCGCACGGGATCAGACCCGAGGAATACCAGCGAATCGTGGACCTGCTCGGCCGCGCGCCCAGCTTCACCGAGCTGGGCATCTTCTCGGCCATGTGGAACGAGCATTGCTCCTACAAGTCGTCCAAGATCCACCTGCGCAAGCTGCCCACGACCGGTCCACAGGTGATCTGCGGCCCCGGCGAGAACGCGGGCGTGGTGGATATCGGCGACGGGCAGGCGGTGGTCTTCAAGATGGAGAGCCACAACCACCCCAGCTACATCGAGCCCCACCAGGGAGCGGCGACGGGCATGGGCGGCATCCTGCGCGACGTCTTCACCATGGGCGCGCGGCCCGTGGCGGCGATGAACGCGCTGAGCTTCGGCCTGCCCGAGCATCCCCGGACCCGCCGGCTGGTGCATGGCGTGGTGGAAGGCATCGGCGGCTACGGCAACGCCTTCGGCGTGCCCACGGTGGGCGGCGAGGTGCGCTTCGACGCGGCCTACAACGGCAACTGCCTGGTCAACGCCTTCGCAGCCGGGATCGCGGACACGGACAAGATCTTCTACTCGGCGGCGTCAGGCGTCGGACGGCCGGTCGTGTACCTTGGCGCGCGCACGGGCCGCGACGGCGTCGGCGGCGCGACCATGGCCAGCGCCGAGTTCGACGACTCGATCGAGGAAAAGCGACCCACCGTGCAGGTGGGCGACCCGTTCACCGAAAAGCGCCTGATGGAGGCGTGCCTGGAGCTGATGGCCACGGGCGCGGTGATCTCGATCCAGGACATGGGCGCGGCGGGGTTGACCTGCTCGGCCGTCGAGATGGGCGACAAGGGCGGCTTGGGCGTGCGGCTCGACCTCGACCGCGTGCCCTGCCGCGAGGACGGCATGACCGCCTACGAGATGATGCTGTCGGAAAGCCAGGAGCGCATGCTCATGGTGCTCGACCCCGCGAAGGAGGCCGAGGCGCGGGCGGTCTTCGACAAGTGGGACCTGGACTTCGCCATCGTGGGCGAGACCATCGCCGAGGACCGCTTCGTCGTCATGCATGGCGGCAAGGTGATGGCGGACCTGCCGCTGAAGGCGCTGTCGGGCACGGCACCCGAATACGACCGCCCGTGGGAACCGACGCCGCCGGCCGCGCCCCTGGGCGAGGTGCCGCAGGTCGACGCGCTCGACGCGCTGAAGGCGCTGCTGTCCAGCGCCAACCATTGTTCGCGCGCGTGGATCTACGAGCAATACGACAGCCAGGTGATGGCCGACACGGTGCGCGGACCGGGCTACGGCGCGGGCGTGATCCGGGTGCACGGCACCGATAAGATGCTGGCCTTCACCTCGGACGTGACGCCGCGCTACGTGGCGGCGAACCCGGTCGAGGGCGGCAAGCAGGCGGTGGCCGAGGCGTTCCGCAACCTGGTCGCCGTGGGGGCGAAGCCGCTGGCGACCACCGACAACCTGAACTTCGGCAACCCCGAGAAGCCCGCGATCATGGGCCAGTTCGTGGGTGCGCTGGACGGGGTCGGGCAGGCCTGCGTCGCGCTCGACATGCCGATCGTGTCGGGGAACGTGTCGCTGTACAACGAGACCGGCGGCAGCGCAATCCTGCCGACGCCGACCATCGGTGCCGTGGGCCTGATCGCCGCCGGCGAGACGCCGATCCTGGGCCTGCCGCGCGAGGGCGACGTGGCGCTGCTGCTGGGCGAGAGTGCCGGCCACCTGGGGCAATCCGCGCTGCTGGCCGACGTGCTCGGCCGGGCCGAGGGCGACGCCCCCCCGGTCGACCTGCAGGCCGAGCGCCGCAACGGCGACTTCGTGCTGGCGCACCGCGACTGGATCCAGGCCTGCACCGACCTGTCGGATGGCGGGCTGGCGATGGCGGCGTTCGAGATGGCCGCCGCCGCGGGGCTGGGCGTTCGCATCGACATCGACGACACCGCGCAGCTGTTCGGCGAGGACCAGGCGCGCTACCTGATCGCCTGCAGCTTCGACGCGGCCGAGGCGCTGATGGTCAAGGCCGGACAAGATGGCGTGCCCCTGGTCACCGTGGGCCGCTTCGGCGGAGACGCCGTGCGGCTGGGCGGGGCCGAGGCACCGCTGGCCGAACTGGCGGGCCTGCACCGCGACGCGCTCGAGCGGCTTTTCGACTGACAATCATCGCTCCACGGGGTCGGGCGCCGGCCTGACCGCGTGGGGCCGGTACGAACGGATCGGTACGCATCGCCGGGCACATTGAGTCGTTGCATTTCGGCGCATCACGGCACCGTGCGGCTTCGCCGCGCTTGGCGCGGGCGCGCAGGCACCCCATATTCAGGCCATGCTGAAGTTCACCCCGATCCTTCTGGCGATCCTGTACGGCTACGCGATGTACCGCTTCTCGGCCTGGCGCACCGCGCGCGAACTCGACGAACGGTCGACTGAACTGGCCGATCCGCGGCTGAAGAAGCTGACGGACCGCATGGCCGCCGCGCTGGACCTGCAGCGCATCCGCGTGAACGTCTACGAGATCGATCCGGTCAACGGGCTGGCCGCACCCGACGGACGGATCTTCATCACGCGCGGCTTCTTCCGGAAGTACCAGAACGGCGAGGTCTCGGCCGAAGAGATGGCGAGCGTCATCGCGCACGAGCTGGGCCACGTGGCCCTGGGCCACTCGCGGCGGCGCATGATCGATTTCTCCGGCCAGAACGCCCTGCGCACGGCGCTGGCGATGGTGCTGTCGCGGTTCCTGCCGGGCATCGGCATCTGGATCGCCAACGGGCTGATGTCGCTGCTGGCCGCGCGGCTTTCACGCTCGGACGAATACGAGGCGGACGAATACGCCGCCGCCCTGCTGACCAAGGCGGGCATCGGCGTCGAGCCGCAGAAATCGCTGTTCCGCAAGCTCGAGGCGCTGACCAATTCGCGCAGCGGAGCCGTACCCGCCTGGCTGATGTCGCACCCGAAGACCGAAGAGCGCATCGCCGCGCTGGAAAAGCACCAGCACCGCTGGCGGGTGGATTGAAGCCGGACCGCAGGCGTTAGCCGCACGATCGAAGCGCGACCCGCATGATCGCGGGCCCTTCGCGCACGGTCGAACAGGGTGTTCCTTGGCTGTCTCGGCCCGGGCTACAGCGTCGCGTTGATGCCGCCGCCGTCCAGCAGCACGTTCTGCCCGACCATGAAGCCCACGCGCTGCGAGCACAGGAAGGCGCACATGGCGCCGAAATCCTTCGGGTCGCCGTAGCGGCGCGCGGGCAGCGTTTCGCGGCGCTTCGCGCGCGCCTCGTCGAGCGTGATCCCCTCGCGCTCGGCCACACCGCGGTCGAGCTGATCGGCGCGGTCGGTGGCATGGATGCCCGGCAGCAGGTTGTTCACGATCACCCCGTGCGGCGCGACCTGCCGCGCGGTGCCCGCCACGTAGCCCGTCAGCCCGGCGCGGGCGGAATTCGACAGGCCCAGCTGCGGGATCGGCGCCTTGACCGACTGGCTGGTGATGTTGACCACCCGGCCCCAGCCGCGCTCCATCATCGGTGGCATCAGCGCGGTCATCAGCGCGATCGGCGCCAGCATGTTGGCGTCGAGCGCGGCGATGAAATCGTCGCGCGTCCAGTCCTGCCACAGGCCCGGCGGCGGGCCGCCCGCGTTGGTCACGAGGATGTCGATGGCGCCCGCCTGCTCCAGCACGCGCGCGCGGCCGTCCTCGGTCGTGATGTCGGCGACGATCGCGGTGACCTGCACCTGGTATCGGTCGCGGATCGCTTCGGCGGTGGCGGTCAGCGCGTCCTCGCCGCGGGCGTTCAGCACCAGGTCGACGCCGGCCTCGGCCAGCGCCTCGGCACAGCCGCGGCCCAGCCCCCTCGACGACGCGCAGACCAGCGCCCGTTTTCCGCGAATGCCCAGATCCATGCCGCTCTCCCCATGCGTCCCGGTGCCGGCGAATGGCCGGATGTGCGGCCATAAGAAGCCACATTCCAATGACATGCAAACGGCGATACGCTGCGGCAGAGGGAGCATGGGAATGATCGGGGCGAAGGGTGCTGCGCGGACTCTGATGGCACAGACGCTGATGGTCCTCCCGGGTGCCGCGCTGTTCGTGGTCGACGGTGCGAACCTCGGCGACACGCTGGCCCCCGCAGACGAGATGCAGCCCTGCGACATCTACCGGCTGGACCCGCGCCAGGCCACGCCGCGCGCGCTGCGGGTTCTTGGCGCAAAGCCGTTCGTCATCGCCGAATACAGCCCCGCGGGCCGGCCCGGCGGCCTGCTGCACTTGGATTGCTGCGCCACGCTGATGGCCGCCGACGGCTCCACCGCCGAAATCCTGGTCCTGGTCGAGACCGACCCGGAGGGCCTGCTGGTCGCGGTCTACGCCCTGCCGCTGGCGCCGCTGCAGCCGGGGCGCGACTACGCGCTGATCGGCACCGACGGCGACGCGCTGGCGCGCTACGCACGGGCGGCCTGCGTGTCCTTCACGCGCGGCACGCGGATCACGCTTGCCGGCGGCGCGCAGGTCCCGGTCGAGGCGCTGAGCGCCGGCAGCCCCATCCTGACCCGCGACGACGGGCCCCAGCCGCTGCGCTGGATCGGCCACCACACCGTGCGCGCCACGGGCCCCTTCGCGCCGATCCGCATCCGCGCCGGCACCCTGAACAACGAGGGCGACCTGATCGTCAGCCCCGACCATCGCCTGCTGGTCTACCAGCGCCGCGACGCGATCGGCGCCGGCCGGGCCGAGGTCATGGTGCGCGCGCGCCAGCTGGTCAACGGCGACAGCGTGGCGCGGATCGAAGGCGGCTTCGTCGACTATTTCCGGATGCTGTTCGACCGCCACCAGATCGTCTACGCCGAGGGGATCGCGGCCGAGTCCATGCTGGTGGACGAGCGCACCAGCGCAGCCCTGCCCGATGCCGCCGAGCCGGGCCTGCTGCTGCCTGCGCATCGCCATAGCGCGGCCGGCGGGTTCGAGTTGGGCGAGGGGCCGCTCGACCCCGACGCGGCCGACCGGCTGCGCCGCGCCTCGCTGGGCTGAGGAGCCGGGCTGGCCGTACGGAATGGCCTCGAACGGGCAGGAATGACGCAGCGGGCGTGATGCTCCCGCCGTCGGCGCCCGCTTGCCAAGCCACCCGGGCGGGCCTATCAGGCGGCCATGCTCGACACGCCCCAGAACCGCCCTTCCCTGCCGGCCGAGATCGCCCGGCGCCGGACCTTTGCCATCATCTCGCATCCCGATGCGGGCAAGACGACGCTGACCGAAAAGTTCCTGCTGTATGGCGGCGCGATCCAGATGGCGGGACAGGTGCGCGCCAAGGGCGAGGCGCGGCGCACGCGCTCGGACTTCATGCAGATGGAGAAGGACCGCGGGATCTCGGTTTCGGCCTCGGCCATGTCGTTCGATTTCCGGCAGTTCCGGTTCAACCTGGTGGACACGCCGGGGCACAGCGACTTCTCCGAGGACACGTATCGCACGCTGACGGCGGTCGACGCGGCGATCATGGTGATCGACGGCGCCAAGGGCGTCGAATCCCAGACCCGCAAGCTGTTCGAGGTCTGCCGCCTGCGCGACCTGCCGATCCTGACCTTCTGCAACAAGATGGACCGCGAGGCCCGCGACACGTTCGAGATCATCGACGAGATCCAAGAGAACCTGGCCATCGACGTCACGCCCGCAAGCTGGCCAATCGGCATGGGTCGCGACTTCCTGGGCTGCTACGACATGCTCAACGACCGGCTGGAGCTGATGGACCGCGCCGACCGCAACAAGGTCGCGGAAACGATCCGGCTGGAAGGCCTCGACGACCCGAAGATGGCCGAGCACGTGCCCGCCCATCTGCTCGAGCAGCTGCGCGAGGAGGTCGAGATGGCGCGCGCCCTGCTGCCCGCGCTCGACCCGCAATCGGTTCTCGAAGGGCACATGACGCCGATCTGGTTCGGTAGCGCGATCAACAGCTTCGGCGTTCAGGAGCTGATGAACGGCATAGCCACCTATGGCCCCGAGCCGCAGCCGCAGGCCGCGACCCCGCGCCAGATCGCGCCCGAAGAGGACAAGGTCACCGGCTTCGTGTTCAAGGTGCAGGCCAACATGGACCCCAAGCACCGCGACCGGGTGGCCTTCGTGCGGCTTGCCTCGGGGCATTTCAACCGGGGCATGAAGCTGACGCATGTGCGCTCGAAGAAGCCCATGACGGTGTCCGCGCCGGTGCTGTTCCTGGCCTCGGACCGCGAACTGGCCGAGGAAGCCTGGGCCGGCGACATCATCGGCATCCCGAACCACGGCCAGCTGCGCATCGGCGACACGCTGACGGAAGGCGAGGCGCTGAAGGTCACGGGCATCCCCAGCTTCGCGCCGGAACTGCTGCAGAATTGCCGCGCAGGCGACCCGATGAAGGCCAAGCACCTGGAAAAGGCGCTGATGCAATTCGCCGAGGAAGGGGCCGCCAAGGTGTTCAAGCCCGCCTTCGGATCCGGCTTCATCGTGGGGGTCGTGGGCGCGCTGCAATTCGAGGTTCTGGGCAGCCGGATCGAGATGGAATACGGCCTGCCGGTGCGCTTCGAGCCGTCGCAGTTCACCAGCGCGCGCTGGGTGCATGGCCCCAAGGCGGCGGTCGAGAAGCTGATCGCCGCCAACAAGCAGCATATCGGCCACGACAACGACGGCGACGTGGTCTACCTGACGCGCCTGCAATGGGACATCGACCGGATCGAGCGCGACTATCCCGACGTTACGCTGTCGGCGACGAAGGAAATGTTGGTCTGAGGCAAGCGGCGTGCCGCTCGGGTCCCGGCCCTTCGCGCCCGAGGCGCGTGGGCCGGGACCGCGCCTATTCGCAGAAGCGGATCCGGTTGCCGAAGGGATCGGTCACCTCGACCTGAAGTCCCCAGGGCATCCGGTCGAGACCGGGGCGATTGTTTCGATTGGGCCGCGCGAGGATCTCGTCGTGGAAATCCTCGATCCCGGTCATCCTGACGAAGGCGGTGCTGCCGGGCGTGGCGTCGCCGTGATGCTCCGACAGGTGCAGCACGAAGCCCGCGCGCTGCACGCCCATGTAGAGCGGCAGCTCCGGCGCGAAGCGGTGCTCGAAGCTGACCTCGAAGCCCAGCCAGTCGATGTAGAAATCCCGGGCCTTCGCCTCGTCGTAGCTGCGGAAGATCGGGGCGGTTTCGAGAAACGAGATCGGCGCCACGTGGTCGCTCCTGTGCCGTGCCCGCGCGGATATTGCGAAGCCCGCGCGACCTGTCAACACCGCAGGGGGATCGATCCGCCCTGCGCGGGAGACGCGAGGCGCATCCGCGGAACCACCAGGACGGACCCGAGAGGCGCCCCCCGAACGAAAACCGCCCCGCCCTAGAGGGCGAGGCGGAAGGCCTTAGCGACGCGTCGCGCGGTTACTGGCGCAGCAGCGGCGTGATGCGGCGGACGGCGGCGCGGCGGTTGCGCACTTCGGGGCCCGTCGTCTCGACCAGCAGGTCGGATTCGCCGTAGCCCTGAAGGACCATGTTCGACGGCGGCACGTCGAAGTACTCGGTCAGCGCCAGCGCCACCGATTCCGCGCGCCGGTCGGACAGAGCGAGGTTGTAGGCGGCGCTGCCCACCGCGTCGGTGTGGCCCTCGATCAGGAACACCTCGTCGGGGTCGCGCTCGATGATGCGCCGCATTGCGTTGCCCAGCGCGGCCAGCTCCTGCGCCTCGGACGGAGGGATCGCCGCCGAGCCGGTCGGGAAGTTGATCGTGTCCACGGCAATCTCCGGCGCCAGCTCGCGCACGGCGTCGATGTTGCGGATCTGATTGAGCGAGAAGGTGCGGTTCACCCCCTGCGGCGCGTTGGCGGCGAGCGCGGCCATCAGGTCGTCCTCGGTGACTTCCCGGAAGTTGTAACGCGGGCCGTCATCGACCTGCGGCAGGGTTGCGACGTCCACGCTCTGATACTGCTGCGTGTCGTCGAAGAGAACGACTTCGGTGCCGTCGGGAAGGGTCCGGGTGCGGCGCAGCACGCGGCCGTCCGCGGCGCGCACGGTCTCGACGGTGGTGCCGTCGTCATAGGTGATGACCTGGCGGGTCGAGCCGTCGTCGTACCGGTAGGTCTGGACCTCGGCGCCGGGGCGGCGCAGCAGGACGTCGTCGTTGCGCAGCACGCGCAGCTGGCCCTCGTCCTCGATCACGATGCGGTCGCCGGTGTTGGACACCACCCGCTCGTTGCCGCGCAGGATCTCGCTCAGCGCGACCGCGCCGAGGCCCAGCAGAGCGGCGTTGCGCAGGGTGTTGTCGTTGTCGTCGTCATCGTCGTCGTCCGCGCGGGCGCTTGCCCGTTCATCGTCCGAGGAGGTGGTTTGGAAATCCTCGGAGGATTGGCGCACGTCCTCTTCGCCGACGACCTCTTCGGAAACTTCGGCCTCGGCCGACGTGTCCTCGGCCGCGGCGGCCGCGGCGGCGGCGGTTGCAGCTTCGTCTTCGGCCAGCGCGTCGGCCTGTTCCTGCGCATCGACCGGTGCCACGTCGGCGGGGCCTTCCGTGGTTTCGGGCGCGTCCTCGTCCGTCGCGGTGTCGGCTTCGGCTTCTGCCTCGGCCTCGCCTTGCGCTTCGGCACCGGTCCCGGCTTCGGCGCCGGTCGCGGCATCCGTCTCTTCTTCGACGGTCTCGTCGGTTGTTGCCTCGGCCCCTTCCTCGAGCGCGCGCCGCAGGTCGTCCTCGGACACGTCCGCGTCGGTCGCTGCATCGGCCTCGGCTTCCGCCTGCGCATCGGCCTCCGCCTGCGCCTCGGTTTCAGCGTCGGTCTGCACCTCTGCTTCAGCGCCCGTCTCCGCTTGGGTTTCAGCGTCAGTTTGCGAATCGGCCTCGCCGCCTTCCTGCGGGGCGGCCTCGGCCTCACCGGCGGCCGCCTCTGCTTCAATCGCGCCCTCTGCCGGAGCCTGCGTGTCCTCTTGGGCCGCTTCGTCCGCCGGAGTCTCGGTGGCCTGTTCGGCCGCTTGATCGGCCGGAGCCTGCGTGGCCTGGTCGGCTGCTTGGTCTGCCGGAGCCTGCGTGGCTTGGCCCGCAGCGTCGGCCCCGCCGGCCGCAGCACCCTCGGCTGCCTCGCCGGCCGAGCCTTCCTCGGCCGGGGCCCCGGTTTCGGCTTCGCCTTCCGCATCGGAAGCCTCGGCCGCGCCGGACTCGGCCAGCCGCTGGACCGTGTCGCAATCGAGTTCGCCGGCGAGGCCTCCGAGGTCGAGCGACCCCGCCAGGTTCTCGGGGATGGTACCGGTTTCCTCGCACGCAGCCAGCAATTCGTCGATCCGGGACTGCGCGCCTTCGGGCAGACCGACTTCGCCGAACGTGGATTGCTGCGCCGAAAGCGGACCCGACAGGGCCAGCGACAGGGCAAGGGTGGATGCGATTGTGCGGTCGGCGCGCGGCATGGCGGACTCCTCTGGCTTGTACCTTTTCGCAGCAACAACGCCCGGACCCGAACTTGGTTTCCATGCGGATGCTGCCCGAGGATAAACGCGGCGCCTCCCGGTTATGGAATTGCGATCACCGGTTATAGAACTTCCATCAGCCGTGTCTTCTCGCCAGGATCGTCGCGGCGCGAGATCGCCTCGGCCAGCGCCTCGAGCGTGGCGATGTTGTGTCCTGCCCGGAAGCTGTCGACATGCGGCAGCATCGCCCGGATGCCGGCGGCCTTGGGCGCGAAGCCGTCCCAGCGCAGCAGCGGGTTTAGCCAGATGAGATGCCGTGAAGACAGGTGCAGGCGCTCCATCTCGCGGCCCAGCGCGCCGGCATCGTCGCGGTCCAGCCCGTCGGTGATCAGCAGCACGACAGCGCCCTGCCCCATCACCCGGCGCGACCAATCGCGGTTGAAGTCGTGCAGGCATTGGCCGATGCGGGTGCCGCCCTCCCAATCCTGGGCCTGCGCGCCGGCGGCCTTCAGCGCCGCATCGACGTCGCGGGTGGCAAGGTGGCGGGTGATGTTGGTCAGGCGCGTGCCGAAGGTGAAGGCATGCACCTTGGCCCAGCCCGCGCCCTTCTCGTTCGCCACGGCGTGCAGGAAGTGCAGCACCATGCGCGAGTATTGCGACATCGACCCCGAGATGTCGCAAAGCACCACGAGGTTCGGCCAGCGCGGATGCGGGCGGGCGCGCGCCAGCGTGCGAAACTCGCCCCCCGTGCGCAGCGCCGCGCGGATCGTGCGCGCGTGGTCGATCCGTCGGCCGCGGGTGGAGGCCTGCGCGCGGCGGCTCTCGATCGGCTTCACCGGAAGGCGCAGGCGCGACAGCATCCGCTTGGCCTGCGCGATCTCGTCGGTGGACATCTGCTCGAAATCCAGGTTTCGCAGCCGCTCGTCGGCCGACATGGTCATCGAGGCGTCGACCTCGACCCTGGTCTCTTCCTCGCCCTCGTCCTCGCGTTCGGGCTCATCCGAGGCATGGTCGCCCAGCAGGGCCTGCGCGGCGCGCCTTTCCGCCGCCTGGGCGAGGCGTTCCTCCTGCACGCCGCGCACCGCCGGCAGCAGCATCGCCATCATGTGTTCCAGGAAGCGGGGATCGCGCCAGTAGAGGCGAAAGACCTGCGCGAAGACCACCCGGTGCTCGGGGCGGCTGACGAAGCAGGCGTGCAGCGTCCAGTAGAAATCGGTCCGGTCGGTGAAGCCCGCCGCCTCGACCGCGCGGATCGCGTCGAGCACGCGGCCGGTGCCGACCGGCAGGCCGGCGCGGCGCAGCGCGCGGGCGAAATGCACGATGTTCTGCGCCAGGCGCGGCGTCTCGGGCAGGTCGAGCGGGGCGTATTCAGGCATGGCGGTGCTCCGGCCGGCGGACCCTGGCTCAGGCCGCCGCGATGCTTGCTTTCGCCTCGTCGAGGAGGCGCTTGGCTTCCGAGCCCTGCAGCTTCTGGATGTCGTCCTGGTACTTGAGGACCGCGCCCAGCGTGTCCGCGATCACCTCGGGCGACAGTTCGACCACGTCGAGCGCCAGCAGGCATTTCGCCCAGTCGATGGTTTCGGCCACGCCTGGCTTCTTGAAGATGTCCTCGGTGCGCAGGCGCTGCACGAAGGCCACGACCTGTCGCGACAGGGTGGCGGGTAGTTCGGGCGCACGGGCCTGCAGGATCTCGACCTCGCGGTCGAAGGACGGATAGTCGACCCAGTGGTAGAGGCAACGGCGCTTGAGCGCGTCGTGCACCTCGCGCGTGCGGTTCGAGGTGACGATGACGATGGGTGGCTCGGCCGCCTTGATGGTGCCCAGTTCGGGGATCGTCACCTGGAAGTCCGACAGCGCTTCCAGCAGGAAGGCCTCGAACGGCTCGTCGGTGCGGTCGAGTTCGTCGATCAGCAGGATCGGCGCACCGCGATCCGAGCCGCGCATCGCCTGCAGCAGCGGGCGCTCGATCAGGAAGTCTGGACCGAACAGTTCCTCCTGAAGCGCCGCGCGGTCGGCGCCACCGCCGGCCTCGGCGGTGCGGATGGCGATCATCTGCGCGGCGAAGTTCCATTCGTAGACGGCGCTGGCGGCATCCAGCCCCTCGTAGCATTGCAGCCGGATCAGCGGGCGGTCGAGGCAGGCGGCGAGCGCCTTGGCGATCTCGGTCTTGCCGGTGCCGGCCTCGCCCTCCAGGAACAGCGGCCGGCCGAGGCGCAGCGACAGGAAGACCACGGTGGCCAGCGGCCGCGAGCAGACGTAGCCTGCCGTCGAAAGCCGGTCCTGCACCGCGTCGATGGAGTCGGGTATGGTCATGGCGCTTCTCCCTTCCCTCGGGATGCCCGTCCGCCGCGGACCGGTCAATAGCGACGACGGGCGCCCCCGCGCCACACCCCTGCCCGAATCTTCGGCTAACAGGGCGCCGGCCCGCTGCGCGGGACGACCTGACGACGGACCAGCCGGGGCAAGGCATGAGCATTGAGCGGGCGGCGCCGCGCGTGACCGCGGTGACCTGCATGAAGAACGAGGGGCCGTTCATCCTCGAATGGGTCGCGCATCACCGGGTGCTGGGCGTGACCGACTTCCTGGTCTACTCCAACGATTGCGACGACGGCACGGACCTGTTGCTTGACGCGCTGGCCGCGCAGGGCTGGCTGGTGCATCTGCCCAACCCCGCGCAGGGGCGCAACTACCAGATGGAGGCGCTGCGCGACGCGGCCCGGCAACCGGTCGTGACGCGCGCCGACTGGGTCTGGGTCGCGGACGTGGACGAGTTCCTGAACGTCCACGCGGGCGACCACAGCATCGCCGCGCTGGTCGCGGCCTGCCGCGACCCGCAGGCGATCTCGATCCCGTTCCAATTCTTCGCCAATGGCGGCGTGGTCGGGTTCGAGGACCGGCCCGTGACCGAACAGTTCGACCGCTGCCACAACCCCGACATCTGGTGCGACCAGACCGCGATCGAGGTCAAGACGCTGGTGCGCGCGGACTTCCCGCTGCAGTATTTCGGCGCGCATCGACCCTATTTCCGCAAGGGACAAGGCGCGCCGTCGGGTTGGACAGATGCCTCGGGTCGGGCGGTGCCGACGGCGTTCCGCGACGGGTCCGACAAGCGCCTGGCGCGCAAGCTTCCCGCGCGGGGGGCACGCCGCTTCGCCACGCTGAACCATTACCCACTGCGCTCGGCCGAGAGCTTCCTGGTCAAGATCGCGCGGGGCGACGTGAACCGCGCGGGCCGCGCCTTCGACGAGGGCTATTGGCGCGACCGTAACGACGAAGCCTGGGCCGACCGCTCGATCCTGCGCCACCGCGCGGCGACGGCCGCGATGGTCGACGACTTGCGCCGCGACGCCGCGGTGGCGCGCGCGCACGCGGCCTGCGTCGCCGCGCATCGCGACCGGATTGCGGCGCTGCTCGCCGATCCCGACACGGCCGCTTTCGCGCGCAACCTCGCCACCCTGCCGACGATCCCCGAGGCCGAGGCCGCGCTGGCCGCCGAGCTGGGGCTGGGATGACCGTCCGCCTCGTCAACCTGGGCCTTCCCAAGTCGGGCACCACCACGCTGGCGACCGCATTGGAAGCGGCCGGCTGGCGCGTGGCCGACCACAAGCTGCGGCACGGCGCCGGCCATCCCGCCCGGCTCGCCGGCACGTTCGTCGGCCGCCAGATCTACGACGGGTATTTCGAGACTGGCGATCCGCTGGCACGGCTCGACGGCTTCGACGCGCTGAGCGAGATCAGCGGGTTGAAGGGCGGGCGGTCGTTCTGGCCGCAATGCGACTACGCCGTGCTCAAGGCGATGCGGCTGGCGCGGCCCGGGCTGCTGTTCGTGGCCACGACGCGCCCGGCGGCCGACATCTCGGACAGCATGCGCCGCTGGCAGGGCCTGGGCGAGGAACGCCTTCCCGTCGGCGCGGTGCCCGGCCTTCCCGCGGGCTACGGCGCCACCCAGGCGCAACGCGTGCGCTGGATCGAGGGGCACTACGACATGCTGCGCGACATCTTCGGCGGCGATCCGCGGTTCGTCGAACTCGACGTGGCGGCGCCGGACGCGGCCGACCGGCTGTCCGCGCATCTCGGCATCGATCTGCCGTGGTGGGGCCGCGCCAACGTGAACCCGGTGCGGTCGTGACGCGCATCACACTCCATATCGGCCCAGACGCGGCGCTGGCCGCCCGGCTGGCGCAGGCGCTCGAGGCGCGGCGGGACGCGCTGGCCGCCCGGCACGTGCTGGTGCCGCGCAGCCTTGCCTCGATCGGGCCGAACGCGCTGGCGCTGGCCGCTGGCGACACCGGCGATCCCGAAACCGCGTCGCTGGAGCTGGACGACGCGGCCCGATCGCGGCTGCGGCGCCAGATCGCGGGCGCCCTGCGCGACGAGATCGCCGCCGCACGCCCGGACCGCGTGGTGATCTGCGCGGCGCGGCTGGCCGACCTGCTCCACCCGGGCGACATAGCCGCGCTGCGCGACATGCTGGCCCCGCTGGCCGATGCGGTCGAGATCGTGGCGCATGTGGACGACCCCGCCCGCCTATTCGCTGCGCGGTACGCGGCACAGGTGATGGCCGGGCGACAGGCCGATCCGCGGCAGGAACTTTCGCTTCTGTCGACGCCGGACCTGCGCGCGGCGCTGATCGCGGCCCGCCCCGTGGGTGACCCGCGCACCGGTGTCGTGCCGGTGATCGAGGGCGCGCCGGTGTGGCTGGACCTGCCCGGCCTCGCCCGTGTCTGGGCCGAGGTCTTCGGCGCGGTCCGCCTGCGCAGCGCTTCGGATGCCCCGATCTGGGGCGACGGGCTGGCCGAGGAGGTTCGCGCCACCTTCGCGCTGGACGCGGCCCCCGACCCCCTGCCGGCGGCGCGCCCGCCCGTCCTGCCCTCCGCCGCGTGGCTGTCGCGCGCGCGGCGGTTCAACGTGGCGCTGGCGCGGCTGTGTGCGCGCGAAGGCTATGCAGTGCCGATGGACCTGCGCCGGCGCCTTCTTGCCGAAATGTCGATCCCCGGCCCGCCCGTCGACTCCGGCAGCCTGCATGCCATGAGCGACCGTCTCGCACCGGACATGGCCGCGCTGAACCGCGCGCATGAGGGCATCGAGCCCGCGCACCTGGCGCCCGACCCACCCGCGCCCGGCTGGATCGAGGCCGACCCCGAACGCGGCTTTCGCGCGACGCAATACCTGCTGGCCTTCCGCCCGCTGATCGAGAAGGTCGCAAGCACGAGCGGGCCGCTGAACCTGTCGCCCGCGGCGCGGGCCGCCATGCCGATCACCGCGCGGCACAAGCTGGCCGCCCTGCGCGGCAGCGCCTTCGCCCCGCATGACGCCCTGCCGCCCCGCCCCGGCGCCACGCCCGTCTTTCCGCCCGCGCCGGCGCAAGGGACCGGCCGGACCATCGTCGCCTGCATGAAGAACGAGGCGCCGTACCTGCTGGAATGGCTGGCCTTCCACCGCGCGCTGGGGTTCGACGGCTTCCTGATCTACTCGAACGATTGCGAGGACGGCACCGACGCGATGCTCGACCGGCTGGACGCGATGGGCTTCGTGCAGCACCGCGACAATTCGGCCTGGCGCGGCAATTCTCCGCAGCAGCACGCGCTGGACCGCGCGATGGACGAACCGCTGGTGCGCGAGGCAGGCTGGGTCGCGCATATCGACGTGGACGAGTTCGTCAACATCCAGACCGGCGACGGCACGCTCGACGCGCTGATCCAGGCCGTGGGCGACGCCACGCACGTCGCCATGACCTGGCGCCTGTTCGGCCATGACGGGCAGCAGGCGATCGAGGCCGGCTTCGTCACCGACCGCTTCCTGCGCGCAGCACCGCGCCATCTGCCCAAGCCGCACACCGCCTGGGGCTTCAAGACCCTGGGGCGCAACACCGGCGCCTACGAGAAACTGTCGTGCCACCGGCCGAACAAGCTGCGCGCCGGCCACGAGGACCGCGTGCGCTGGGTCAACGGGTCGGGCGCGGCGCTGCCCGACCGTTTCGCCAGGCGCGGCTGGCGCAACGGGCGCGGCGAGGTCGGCTATGACCTGGTGCAGCTCAACCACTACGCGCTGCGCTCGGTGGATGCGTTCCTGGTCAAGCGCGCGCGCGGACGGGCGCTGCACGTGGATCGCAAGATCGGGCTGAACTACTGGCTGCGGATGGACTGGTCGGACGTGACGGACCGCTCGATCCTGCGCCACCGGCCGCGGCTGGCGGTGGAACATGCGCGCCTGATGGCAGATGCCGCGCTGTCCGCGCTGCACCGGGCCGGCCTAGACTGGCACCGCGCCAAGGCCGCGGCCTTGCGCGCCCACGCCGATTTCGCCGCGCTGCGCGAACAGGCGCTGGCGCTGACCCTCGCCCCGGACGAGCGCGCGGCCTGGGCGCTCGTGCTCGACACCGAGAGCTGAGCGATGACCCGCCGACGCGCGCCCCCTGCCCCCGTTCCCGTGGCCCCTTCGCCAAAGCGCCGCGCACCTCGCGCCTGGACGCCGCGAAACTCCACGGCTTTTACACAATTTGGCCCGATTGCGCGGCTAGAGTGGATGAACGGCCGGCCTCCGCGCGCCGGTGAAGGCAAGGAATTCGCGCATGCACGGCACCCTTGACGGCTTCCCGCCCGATCTGTCGCAGATGGCGCAGGCGGATTGGTGGAACGCCATGCGCGGGCTGGGCCGACGCTACGGGTTCGACGAGCCGCTGGGCCAGGACCATGCCGGGATCTTCGTCGAGCAGGGCGACACGCTGCTGGTCAGCTTCGAGACCGTGCCCGGCATCCGCGCCCTGTCGCCGACGCACACGCCGCTGGGCCTCGACATGCTGCGGCGCGCCGGATGGTCGTCGCTGGTCGCGCTGGCCTCGGCCGATACGTGGTTCCGCGACCAGCCGGTCTACGACTTCTTCGACCAGCTCACCGACGACGGGTTCTTCGACGATTTCGAGCGCGTGATCTTCTACGGCGCGGGGCCCTGCGGCTATGCCGCGGGGGCGTATTCGGTCGCCGCACCGGGCGCGCGGGTGCTGCTGCTGCAGCCGCAGGCCTCGCTCGACCCGCGCGTCGCCGACTGGGACGACCGCTTCGTCGAGCAGCGGCGGCGCGATTTCACCAGCCGCTACGGGTTCGCCCCCGACATGATCGACGGGACAATGGCGACGCACCTGCTGTTCGACCCGCGCGAGCGGCTGGACGCGATGCACGCGGCGCTGTTCGAGCGCCCCGGCGTGACCCGCCACCGGCTGCCGTTCATGGGCGGCGCGCTGCAGAGCGACCTGGCCGCGCTCGACCTGATCGCGCCCCTGCTCGAGGCGGTGGCCGAGGACCGGCTGGACACAGCGACCATGGCGCGGCTGTGGCGCGCGCGGCGCGATCACCCGCCCTACCTGCGCCGCCTTCTGGCGCGGCTCGACTCCGACGGCCGCGACGGGCTGACGCGCCTGCTGTGCCGCAACGTGACCCAGCGGATGCATGCGCCGCGGTTCCAGCGCCGGCTGGCGCAACTCGACGACGCCGGTGACGGATCCGACGGCCTGTGACGTCTGGCGCGGGCTGCGCGCGCATGCTACGGCCGCGCGCATGACACGCCTCACGATCCGCCGCCCCGACGACTGGCACCTGCATCTGCGCGACGGCGCCATGCTGCGGGCCGTCGCCCCCGAAAGCGCGCGCCATTTCGGCCGCGCCATCGTCATGCCCAATCTCGTCCCGCCGGTGGTGACCGGGGCGCAGGCCGCGGCCTACCGTGACCGCATTCGCGCCGCGCTGCCCGAGGGTGCGGATTTCACGCCGCTGATGACGCTCTACCTGACCGAGGACAGCGACCCGGCCGACGTGGTCGCCGCGCACCGCGACGATATCGTCACGGCGGTCAAGCTGTACCCGGCGGGGGCCACCACGAACTCGGCCTCGGGCGTGCGCGACTTCGACCGCGTGCGCGGCGTGCTCGAGGCGATGGCCGAGGCCGGCATACCGCTGTGCGTGCACGGCGAGGTAACCGATTCCGACATCGACATCTTCGACCGCGAGGCAGTGTTCATCGACCGCGTGCTGGACCCGATCCGCCGCGCCACGCCCGGCCTGCGCGTGGTGATGGAGCATATCACCACCTCGGACGCGGTGGCCTACGCGCGCGAGCAGGGCGACGATCTCGGCGCGACGATCACCACGCATCACCTGATCATCAACCGCAACGCGATCCTCGCGGGCGGCATCCGGCCGCATTACTACTGCCTGCCCGTGGCCAAGCGCGAATCCCACCGACTGGCCCTGCGCGAGGCCGCCACCAGCGGCGAGACGCGCTTTTTCCTGGGCACCGACAGCGCACCGCACGTCGACGCGGCCAAGGAAACCGGCTGCGGCTGCGCGGGCATCTTCACAGCGCCCAACACGATGTCGATCCTGGCCGAGGTTTTCGAGCAGGAAGACGCGCTCGACCGGCTGGAAGGCTTCGCCTCGCTCAACGGCCCGGGCTTCTACCGCCTGCCGCCGAACGAATCGACCATCACGCTGGAGCGCGGTGAGCCCGTCGCCTATCCTGCCCGGATCGAGACCGGGGACGGTCCGCTGACCGTTTTCGACCCGATGATGCCCCTGCACTGGCGCGTCTCGGCCGGCTAGGACCCGCGCGTCGGCGGGTTGTGGCCGATGCCCGACCCGAGCCGCCGTCCGCGGCCGCCGCGCGGCGTTGCGTTGTGCCCGGCGGGCCACGCGACTCGGCCCGACGGGCGCCGCGAACCACCAGATGTTGACGCGCTTGTGCCGTGCAGCGCAACATGGCGGCAGTCTGGCCGTCCACAGGGATATCCACAGACTTATCAGGGCTTGCCGGTTCCCGGTGCCCCGTCCTAGACCCTGACGCCTGATCCGGGGGCATGACATGAACGAGATCGCTACGATCAATCCGACCGGCGCGCAGATCGACGCGCCCGAGACGATGCCGCACTCCATCGAGGCCGAACAGCAGCTTCTGGGGGCGATCCTGACCAACAACGACATCTACGACCGGGTGTCGTCGATCATCGGGCCGCATCACTTCTACGACCCCGTGCACGCGCGCATCTACGAGATCGCCGCCGCGCGCATCGCCAAGAACAACCTCGCCTCGCCGGTGACGCTCAAGGCGTTCATGGAGGACGACGAGGGCCTGAAGGAACTGGGCGGCGCCGCCTACCTCGCCCGCCTTGCCGGCGCGGCGGTCAGCAGCTTCGCGGTGCGCGACTACGCGCAGATGATCTACGACCTCGCCGTGCGGCGCGACCTGATCCGGTTGGGGCGCGACATCTCGGCCAAGGCGGCGAAGGTCGCGGTCGATTCCGAACCGCGCGAGCAGATCGTCGAGGCGGAACAGGCGCTCTACAAGATCGCCGAGCAGGGCCAGGCGGAGTCGGGCTTCGTATCCTTCCTCAAGGCGGTTACGGACGCGGTGAACGTGGCCAACGCCGCCTACCAGCGCGAGGGCGGGCTTGCCGGCATCTCGACGGGCCTCATCGACATGGACCGCAAGCTGGGCGGGCTGCACAAGTCCGACCTTCTGATCCTCGCGGGCCGGCCCTCGATGGGCAAGACGTCGCTGGCCACCAACGTGGCGTTCAACATCGCCAAGGCCTACAAGCGCGGCATCCGCCACGACGGCACCGAAGGCACGATCGAGGGCGGTGTCGTGGGCTTCTACAGCCTCGAGATGAGCGCCGAGCAGCTGGCCGCGCGGATCCTGTCCGAGGCCGCCGAGGTGCCGTCCGAGCAGATCCGCAAGGGCGACATGACCGAGGCCGAGTTCCGTCGTTTCGTCGAAGCCGCGAAGTCGCTCGAGGCCTGCCCGCTCTACATCGACGACACGCCCGCGCTGCCGATCAGCCAGCTTGCCGCCCGCGCGCGGCGGCTGAAGCGGACGCATGGCCTCGACGTGCTGATGGTCGACTACCTGCAACTGGTCCGCCCCGCGACGGCCAAGGACAGCCGGGTGAATGAGGTCTCCGAGATCACGCAAGGCTTGAAGGCAATCGCCAAGGAACTGGACATCCCCGTGATCGCCCTGTCGCAGCTGTCGCGCCAGGTCGAAAGCCGCGAGGACAAACGCCCGCAGCTGTCGGACCTGCGGGAATCCGGCTCGATCGAGCAGGACGCCGACGTGGTGATGTTCGTGTACCGCGAGGAATACTACAAGGAACGCGAGAAGCCGGGCGAGCACGACCTCGAGAAGATGGCGATCTGGCAGGAGGAGATGGAGCGCCTGCACGGCAAGGCCGAGGTTGTCATCGGCAAGCAGCGCCACGGCCCGATCGGCACCGTCGAGTTGAGCTTCGAGGGCCGTTTCACGCGCTTCGGCAACCTCGTAAAACCCTGGCAGCAGGGCGGCGAGGACTTCTGAGTTTCCGGGCTGCGGGTCGGGGCGACGATGGATAGCGGCGCCCCGTACCGCGCAACTCTCCCGGGATAATCTTCGACAGAAGAAGAACGGGCGGCGCGAGTCAGGCCGCTGGCGCGTCCGGCAGCCGGATCGCCTCGCCGAATGCGGGTTTCGTGTCCCAGCCGTCGCGCGTGTCGCGGATCGCGCAGGCGGCCTTGATGCAGCCCGCATGGGTGACGATCAGCGCGCCCTCGGGCGATGCGGCCAGCGCCTCGCGGATGCGCGCTTCCAGCTGCGCCACGCTTTCGCCGCCATGGCCGGAATAGTTGCGGAAATCCTCGGCCCAGGCATCCAGCCCCGCGCGCGGGATCCTGTCCCAGGCCCTGCCCTCCCAGCCGCCGAAATCCATCTCGCGCCAGCGGGGATCGACCTGCGCGGGCAGGTCGAACAGCGCGCCCAGGTGTTCGGCCAGCAGGCGGCAGCGCGACAGCGGCGACGTCAGAATGCGCGCGGGACGGGGCAGATCGCGCACGATGGCCGCGGCCTCTTCGGCGAATGTGGCGGCCAGCGCCAGTTCGGTCATCCCGTAGCAGACTCCACGCGCCACGTCCGGCTTGGTGTGGCGCAGCAGAGTCAGAGCCATGCGACGAGCCCGAGGTAGAAGCCGATCTCGGCCAGTTGCTGAATGCCGCCGAGGCAATCGCCGGTATGGCCACCCAGCTTCGCACGACAGAGCCGACGGAACGCCCAGGCTGGAGCCGCGGCACAGACGAGCCCCGCCAGCACCGCCGGTCCGAGGCCGGCGGCCGTCGCCAGCAGCACGGCGCCGAGCGTGATCATCGCGATCGCCTGCTCGCCGGGCGACACGCCGGGCGCGGGAAACTTCGCGGCGGCCTCGCCGGTCCGGGCATAGGTCGTCGTCGCGATGACCCACACCGCGGCGCCGCGCCCCAGCGCATGGGCGGCGACCAGCGCCAGGCACGCCGCCCCCAAAGGCAGCGCCGCCAGCGCCGCGACCTTGAGCGCCAGCGCCACGCCCAGCGCCAACGCGCCGTAGGTGCCGATGCGCGAATCCCGCATGATCTCGAGCGCGCGCTCGCGCGTGGCGCCGCCCACCAGCCCGTCGGCGGCGTCGGCCAAGCCGTCCTCGTGCATGGCGCCGGTGGCGATCAGGGTCGCCGCCAGCGACATCAGCACCGCCAGCGGCGTCGGCCAGGCTTGCGCCGAAAGCGCCAGCACCGCAGCGCCGAGGATGCCGACCACCACGCCCACCGCCGGGTAGTAGCGCACGGCCCGCCTCTGCGCGTCGGCGCACCAGTCGAGGTCTCGCGGCACCGGAAGCCGTGTCAGGAACTGCAGCGCGAGCAGGAACAGCCGCCATTGCGCGGCGATGCGCCTCGTTCTTCCGCCGCCCGCCTCGCTCTTGTCCACCTGCCGCCCCCCGGGTGCCGCGATCGGATGCGGTCTAGCCGCAGGCCCGCGCGCGTTCAAGCGCCGGACCCTGCGCGGATTTCACCTTGACCCGCATGTGCAGCATGGCAAAGAGGCGGCATGGCTCAGGCACGACTTTCCATCGACCTCGACGCGCTCTGCGCCAACTGGCAGGCGCTTGCGGCCCAAAGCACGGCCGAGGCCGCCGCCGTGGTCAAGGCCGACGCCTACGGGCTGGGCGTCGACCGCGTGGCGCCGGCGCTTGCCAGGCACGGCGCGCGGCATTTCTTCGTCGCCCTGGCCGAGGAGGGCGCGCAGCTGCGCCGCATCCTGGGCGACGGCCCCGAGATCCACGTCTTCGGCGGCCACATGGCGGGCGACGCGGGACTGATCCGCGACGCGGCGCTGGTGCCGATGCTCAACTCGCTCGACCAGATGCTGCGCCATGCCGAGGCGCTTCCGGGCGCGCCCTTCGGCATCCAGCTCGACAGCGGCATGAACCGGCTGGGAATGGAGCCTGCCGAATGGGCCGCGCTGCGCGAGGTCGCGCTGCCGCTGGGGCCGCGGCTGATCATGAGCCACCTCGCCTGCGCGGACGAACCACGTCACCCGATGAACGCGCAGCAACTGCGCGCCTTCGCCGAGATGACGCAAGGCGTGGACGCGCCGCGCTCGCTGGCGGCGACCGGCGGCATCCTGCTGGGGCCGGACTATCATTTCGAGCTGACGCGTCCGGGGATCGGGCTCTATGGCGGCCTGCCCTTTGTCGACGCCCTCCCGGTCGTCACGCTGGACATCCCGGTGATCCAGGTGCGCGACGTCGCCCCGGGCGAAACCGTGGGCTACGGCAACACCTGGACGGCATCCCGGCCCTCGCGGATCGCGACGATCTCGGGCGGCTATGCGGACGGCATCCACCGCATCATGGGCCCGCAGGCCAGCGTCCGCGCCGGCGAGACGCCCTGCCCCGTGGTCGGCCGCGTCTCGATGGATCTGATCGGCATCGACGTGACCGATGTGCCCGAAGAGCCCGACACGGTCGAGTTGCTGGGCCTGCACCAATCGGTCGACACGCTGGCGGGCTGGGCCGGCACCATCGGCTACGAGATCCTGACCTCGCTGGGCCGGCGCTACGACCGGCAGTATATCGGCGGATGAGCGAGCGGGACTCCTTGACGCGCGCGCTGTCGCCGCTGGGCGCGCTGGGCCGCCCCGTGCTGGGCGCGCTGGCGGCGGTGGGGCGCGTGACGCTGTTCGCGCTGAACGCCCTGTGGCGCGCGCTGCGGCCGCCCTTCTACCCGCGCGAATACGCGCTGGCGATGCTGCATGTCGGCTGGCTGTCGCTGCCGGTGGTGGGCCTGACCGCGCTGTTCACCGGCGGGGCGCTGGCGCTACAGATCTATTCGGGCGGTGCGCGCTTCAACGCGGAATCCGTGGTGCCGCAGATCGTCGCCATCGGCATGGTGCGCGAACTGGGCCCGGTCCTGGTGGGCCTGATGATCGCCGCGCGGGTGACCTCGAGCATCGCGGCCGAGATCGCCACCATGAAGGTGACCGAGCAGATCGACGCGCTGACCACCCTGTCCACCGACCCGATGCGTTACCTCGTGGCGCCGCGCGTGGTCTCGGCGCTGGTCGCGGTGCCGCTGCTGGTGGCAGTGGGCGACGTGATCGGCATCGCCGGAGGATACGCCGTCGCGACCGGCAATCTGGACTTCAACCCGGCGACATACCTCAACAACACCGCCGATTTCCTGCAATGGCGCGACGTGGTGTCGTCGCTGGCCAAGGGCTGCGCCTTCGGCGGGCTGGCGGCGCTGATGGGGTGCTATTTCGGCATGAACTCGGGCCGCGGCGCGCAGGGCGTTGGCCGCGCCACCAAGGGCTCGGTCGAAGCGGCGGCAGTGCTGATCCTGGCCGCGAACTTTCTGCTGACGGGGGCGTTCTTCTCGGTATGAGACGGAGTGACATCTGGTCTTTCGAACGGAATCCGTACGGTTCAGCCCCGACCCTGGGCCGCCGTGACACAGGCGTTTCTCGCATGAATGGGGCACTTTGCGCATGATCGCTTTGTCCGGCGTCACGAAGGCCTTCGACGACAACCGCGTTCTTCAGGGCGTCGATCTGGCGGTGGAGACCGGCCGCTCGATGGTGATCATCGGCGGTTCGGGTACCGGAAAGTCGGTTCTGCTCAAATGCATCCTCGGGCTGGTCAGGCCCGACGGGGGCACCATCGCGCTTGACGGTCAGGACGTGGCCCGCGCCGACCGCGACGCGTTTCTGGCGCGTTTCGGCATGCTGTTCCAGGGCGCTGCGCTGTTCGACAGCCTGCCGGTCTGGCAGAACGTCGCGTTCCGCCTGTTGCGCGGCAGCCTTGCCCGCCCGCGCGACGAGGCGCGCGCCATCGCCATCGAGAAGCTGCGGCGCGTGGGCCTTGGCGCCGACGTGGCCGACAAGTTCCCGGCCGAGCTCTCGGGCGGCATGCAGAAGCGCGTGGGCCTGGCCCGCGCCATCGCCGCCGAGCCCGAGATCATCTTCTTCGACGAACCGACCACCGGGCTCGACCCGATCATGGCCGGCGTCATCAACGACCTGATCCGCGAGATCGTCACCGAGATGGGTGCCACAGCCATGACCATCACCCACGACATGAGCAGCGTGCGCGCCATCGCCGACGAGGTCGCCATGCTGCATGCCGGCCGCATCCAGTGGACCGGACCGGTCGCCGATCTGGACCACAGCGGCGATCCTTACGTCGACCAGTTCGTCACCGGGCGCGCCACCGGCCCGATCGAGGCGGTACGATGAACTTCCTGCCCGATCCCGATCCGGTGGTGCTGGCGTTCTTCTTCATCCGGAAGTTCGTCTATCTCGAGGTGCTGGCGGTGCTGGCGCTGCTGCGCGTCGTCGTTGGCAGCGGTCTGTCGCGCTGGCCGGCGGTGGTGGCGCTGGCCCTGTGCCTGGGCGGGATCCTCACGACCTTCGCGCCGGCGCTGGGGCTGACCGAGTCGCCGCTCTACACCTGGTCGGCGCGGGCGATGGCCGGAGGCGGCGGAATGGCGGTGCTGCTGCTGCCCTCGGTGCTGATGGCGATCTCGGCGCTGCTGCCGGGCGCGCGGTGGAGATGGATCGACCTCGTGCATGCCGCGATGCTGGCGGGGCTGCTGGGCCTGTGGTGGTGGACGTCCTGAGCGCGCGCGCGTAACGAGGGCCATCATGGCGAAACCCGTTCTCAACTTCATCTGCCAATCCTGCGGTGCGGCCTATTCCAAGTGGTCCGGCCGCTGCGACGCCTGCGGCCAGTGGAACACCATCCACGAGGAAAAGCTGCTGAGCCAGGGTCCCGGCGCCAAGGCGCTGAAGACCCGCGGCCGCGCGGTGCCCCTGTCCGACCTGTCTTCGAAAGAGCCGCCGCCGCCGCGCACCGCGTCCGGCATGGCCGAGCTCGACCGCGTGCTGGGCGGCGGGCTGGTGCCGGCCTCGGCCATCCTGGTGGGCGGCGATCCGGGCATCGGCAAGTCGACGCTGTTGCTGCAGGCGGCGGCCAGCTTCGCCAATGCCGGGCTCAAGGTCATCTACGTCTCGGGCGAGGAAGCATCCGCGCAGGTGCGCCTGCGCGCGCAGCGGTTGGGGCTGGAACAGGCGGCGGTAAAGCTTGCCGCCGAGACGGCCCTGCGCGACATCCTGACGACGCTGGACGAGGAACGCCCCGACCTGGTGATCGTGGATTCGATCCAGACCATGTGGGCCGACACCGTGGACAGCGCGCCCGGCAGCGTGGGCCAGGTCCGCGCCGCCGCGCACGAGCTGACGCGCTTCGCCAAGACGCGCGGCGCGGCCGTCGTCATGGTCGGCCACGTCACCAAGGACGGCCAGATCGCCGGCCCCCGCGTGGTCGAACACATGGTCGACACGGTGCTTTATTTCGAGGGCGAGCGCGGCCACCAGTTCCGCATCCTGCGCAGCGTCAAGAACCGCTTCGGCCCCGCCGACGAGATCGGCGTCTTCGAGATGACCGGCGCGGGCCTCGCGCAGGTCGCCAACCCCTCGGCGCTGTTCCTGTCCGAGCGCGGCAGCCCCGCCCCCGGCTCGGCCGTCTTCGCCGGGATCGAGGGCACGCGCCCGGTGCTGATCGAGTTCCAGGCGCTGGTCGCCCCCGCCCCCGCCGGACAGGCCCGCCGGTCGGTCGTGGGCTGGGACGGTGGGCGGCTGGCGATGATCCTCGCCGTGCTCGAATCGCGCTGCGGCATCCCTTTCGCCGGGCTCGACGTCTATCTCAATGTCGCGGGCGGCATGAAGATCAGCGAACCGGCGGCGGACCTCGCCGTGGCCGCCGCGCTGCTTTCTGCGCGCGAGGACGCGGCGCTTCCGGCGGAAACGGTGGTTTTCGGCGAAATCAGCCTGTCCGGCGCGCTGCGCCCCGTCGGCCAGATGGAAAATCGGTTGAAAGAGGCGGGAAAACTTGGTTTCTCCTCGGCGATCCTGCCGCGCGGCGGCAAGGCGGGCGATGCCGGGGGGCTGGCGTTGCAGCCGATGGGCGACCTGACGACCTTCGTCGGCGACGTCTTCGGCGCGGGTTAGCGGACACGGGTATCGGGCAAGACGGAAAGGTTCGGGGCGTATGGAAGGTTTCACGATCATCGACGGCGTGGTCGCGCTGATCATCGTCGTCTCGGCGCTGCTGGCCTATTCGCGCGGCGTCGTGCGCGAGATCATGGCCATCGCCGGCTGGATCGTCGCGGCGATCGTCGCCTTCCTGTTCGCCGCCCAAGTCCAGCCCCTGATGGCCGAGATCCCGGTGATCGGAGGCTTTCTCGCCGACAGTTGCGAATTGTCGGTGATCGCCGCCTTCGCGGCGGTCTTCACGCTGGCGCTGGTGATCGTGTCGCTGTTCACGCCGCTGTTCTCGTCGCTGGTGCAGCGCTCGGCGCTGAGCGGCGTCGACCAGGGGCTGGGCTTCCTGTTCGGCGTGGCGCGCGGCGTGCTGCTGATCACGGTCGGCTTCTTCGTCTACGCCACGGTGGTCACCTCGCAGGGCATCGCGATGGTCAACGATTCCCGCTCGGCGGCGATCTTCTCGCAGCTCAACGACCAGGTCGAGAACCAGAACCCCGAACGCGCGCTGGGCTGGATCACCGCCCAGTACGAGGATCTCGTCGGCGTCTGCGACGCCGGCTGAGCGGGCAGCGATCGGGCACTGGCCGACCGGGGCGAGCAGCGTCGCGCAAACACGTTATAGTTTCGTGACACATGGCGCCCGAGTCTCTATGAGGGCCGCACGCACCCTTCTGGAATCGGAGCCGCTGCCCTTGGCCGATTGTCCCCTGCCCCCCGCCCATCCCTTCGACTACGATGCGATCCTCGACGACGGCGACACGCTGCACGAGGAATGCGGCGTCTTCGGCGTCGTGGGCGTTGCGGATGCCGCGAACTTCGTCGCCCTCGGCCTGCACGCGCTTCAGCATCGCGGGCAGGAAGCCGGCGGCATCGTCACCCACGATGACGAGCTGGGCTTCAACTCGGCCCGCCGCTTCGGCTACGTGCGCGACAACTTCACCTCGTCCGCGGTGATGGAGACGCTGCCCGGCCCGATCGGCATCGGCCACGTGCGCTACTCCACCGCCGGCTCGAAGGGTCCGACGCAGATCCGCGACGTGCAGCCTTTCTTCGGCGAATTCAGCATGGGCGGCGCCGCGATCGCGCATAACGGCAACATCACCAACGCCGACGCCCTGCGCCGCGAGCTGATCGAGCGCGGCTCGATCTTCCAGTCCAGCAGCGACAGCGAATGCATCATCCACCTGATGGCCCGCAGCCTTCAGCGCGACATCCCCGCGCGGATGGAAGACGCCCTGCGCCGCGTCGAGGGCGCGTTTTCGGTCGTCGCCATGACCCGCACCAAGCTGATCGGCGTGCGCGACCCACTGGGCGTGCGCCCGCTGGTGCTGGGCAAGCTGGGCGACGGCTGGGTGCTGTCGTCCGAAACCTGCGCGCTGGACATCATCGGCGCCGACTACGTCCGCGAGGTCGAGCCGGGCGAGATGGTGGTGATCACCGCCGACGGCGGTCTCGAAAGCCAGCGGCCCTTCCGTCCGCAATCCTCGCGCTTCTGCATCTTCGAGCACGTCTATTTCTCGCGCCCCGACAGCATCATCGGCGGCCGCTCGGTCTATGAGACCCGCCGCCAGATCGGCGTGGAGCTGGCGCGCGAGGCCCCGGTCGAGGCCGACCTCGTCTGCCCGGTGCCCGACAGCGGCACGCCGGCGGCAATCGGCTACGCGCACGAATCCGGCATTCCCTACGGCATGGGAATCATCCGCAACCAGTATGTCGGCCGCACCTTCATCGAACCGACCGAGCAGATCCGCAACATGGGCGTGCGGCTGAAGCTGAACGTCAACCGTGCACTGATCCGCGGCAAGCGCGTGATCCTGGTCGACGATTCGGTGGTGCGGGGCACCACCTCACGCAAGATCAAGGAGATGATCCTCGATGCCGGCGCGGCCGAGGTGCATTTCCGCATCGCGTCTCCCCCCACCGCCTGGCCGTGCTTCTACGGCGTCGACACGCCCAAGCGCGAGAAGCTGCTGGCCGCGACCATGTCCGAGGAAGAGATGCGCCAGCACCTAGGCGTCGATTCCCTGCGTTTCGTGTCGCTGGATGGGCTTTACCGCGCCGTGGGCGAGGCATCGGGCCGCAGCGCGTCCTGCCCGCAATATTGCGACGCCTGCTTCTCGGGCGAGTACCCGGTCGAGCCGGCCGACATGATCGAGAAGGGCTTCCGGCTGAAGGCTGCCGAATAGGCGGTCCGGCGCCGATGACGCGGGGTCATGAGAAGCCCCGCTTCCCATGCGTCGCCTCATTGGTTAGCTCACGTGGCGATCCGCGGGCCAGGGCCCGCGACTCACGGGATCGGCGGGCTTTGCCCCGCCCGTCTCCAAAGCGGCGGATCTAATTCCGCCCCTTTCAAGACCGGCCACCAAGGCCCGCCCTGCCAGAGCACCGCGGCGATGATCGCCGCGCGCCCGTCCATACAAGGCTTGTGAGACTGCCATGCTCGAGCGTTCGCTCCGCCCGTTCCTGCGCCCCGACACCCTGTCGCGCCGCGCCGAATACCGCTCCGAACCCACCGTCAACGATACCGTCGGCCGGAATGCCACGACGCAGGTGGAGATCGACACCAAGGGCCCGATCCTGCTGGGCCTCGTCGGCACCGAAGAGGCGCTGAGCGCCCTGATCCGCCTGCCCGACGGCACCATCGAGCGCGTCGGCGCCGGCGACACGCTGGGCGAGCGCGACACCGTGGTCGGCATCGACTCCGACGGCGTCGTGGTGACCCGCGGGCCCTTCACGAACCGCCTGCGGCTGCTCTGACCGCGCGGCGAGTTCGCGCGCCGGCTTGACCTTTCATCGCGCGCCCCGCATGACGCGGGCATGACGCAGATTGCCCTCATCACCGGCGCCTCGCGCGGCCTTGGTTTCGCCTTGGCCGAGGCGCTTTCCCCCGCCTGGCACGTGATGGCCGTGGGCCGCACGGTCGGCGCGCTGGAAGAGCTCGACGACCGCATCAAGGCGAAAGGCGGCGCCGCCACGCTGGCGCCGCTGGACATCACCGATCCGGGCGCGATGGCGCATATGTGCCGCTCCATCCACGACCGCTGGGGCGCGCTGGGGCTTTGGATCCACACGGCCGTGCACGCCTCGCCGATGACGCCGACGCCGCAGATCGACGCCAAGGACTGGGAAAAGGCGCGCAAGACCAACATCGACGCGGTGGCGGTGCTGATCCCCTACGTGGCGCCGCTGTTGGGCACGTCGGGCCGCGCGGTGTTCTTCGACGATCCCCGCGGCGGCGAGAAGTTCATGGGCCCCTACGGCGCTACCAAGGCCGCACAGGTCGCACTGGCGCGGTCCTGGCAGGCCGAGAGCGTGAAGACCGGCCCGCGCGTCGACGTCGTTCAGCCGCAGCCGATGGCCACCGCCACCCGCGCTCGGTTCTTCCCCGGCGAGGATCGCGCGACCCTCGCCGCGGCCCCGGACGAGGCTCGGCGCATCCTGGGCGAACTCGGCCTCGGCTGACCCGAACGCGCGGTTGATCCCCTCGCGCCACGTGCGGGCCCGACCCCGGTCGCTGCGGGACTCCTCGCGGATATTCTCGGACCGAAGAAACTGCCCGTGGGCCGCCTTGCCCGGCGCGCATCCTTGGCCTATGCACACCGCAACCGACAGGGGGTTCCATGCGCATTCTCGTCACCAATGACGACGGCATCAACGCGCCCGGCCTGCGCGTTCTCGAGGCCATCGCGGCCGAGCTGGCGGGCGAGGACGGCACGGTTTGGACCGTCGCGCCCGCCTTCGAGCAGTCGGGCGTGGGGCACAAGATTTCCTACACCCACCCGACGATGATCGCGCAGATGGGCCCGCGCCGCTGGGCGGCCGAGGGCAGCCCGGCCGATTGCGTGCTGGCCGGCGTGCACGAGATGATGAAGGACACGACCCCCGACCTGGTGCTGTCGGGCGTGAACCGGGGCAACAACTCGGCCGAGAACGCGCTGTATTCCGGCACGCTGGGCGGCGCCATGGAAGGCGCCCTGCAGGGCCTGCCGGCGATCGCGCTGTCGCAGTATTACGGCCCCGGGAACAGGCAGGCCGACGATCCGTTCGAGGCCGCGGCGGTGCATGGCGCCGCCACGATCCGCCGCATCCTGGCCGCCGATCCGCCGGCGCAGGAGGGCTACCGCCTGTTCTACAACGTGAATTTCCCGCCCGTCCCGGCCGCCGAAGTGCGCGGCGTGCGCGCGGTGGCGCAGGGCGTCCGCCCCGGCACGGGCTTCTCGGTCGAACCGCACCTGTCACCGGCCGGGCGCACCTTCCTGTGGGTGCGCGGCGGCGACCAGAGCATCCCCACCGCGCCCGACACCGACGCGGCGGCCAACCTCGACGGCTGGATCTCGGTCACGCCGATGCGCGCCGACCTGACCTGCCACGACGCGCTGTCGCGGATGAAAGACGCCTTCGCATGAGCTTCGACGCCCAGGCCAAGATGCAGCTTCTGTTCGCGCTGCGCTCGAAGGGCGTGACCGATCGCGCGGTGCTGCAGGCGATGGAGAAGACCGACCGCGGCGCCTACGTGCAGGGTTATTTCGCCGACCGCGCCTACGAGGACATGCCGCTGCCCATCGCCTGCGGGCAGACGATCAGCCAGCCTTCGGTGGTGGGGCTGATGACCCAGGCGCTGCAGATCGCGCCGCGCCACAAGGTGCTCGAGGTGGGGACCGGCTCGGGCTATCAGGCGGCGATCCTGTCGCACCTCGCGCGGCGGGTCTACACGATCGACCGCCATGCCCGGCTGGTGCGCGCCGCCCGCGCCACCTTCGAGGCGCAGGGCCTGGCCAACATCACCGCCTTCGCCGCCGACGGCAGCCACGGATTGCCGGAGCAGGCGCCGTTCGACCGCATCCTCGTGACCGCCGCGGCCGAGGATCCGCCAGGCCCGCTCTTGGCGCAGTTGAAGATTGGCGGTATCATGGTGCTGCCCGTGGGCCAGTCGGACACGGTGCAAAGCCTGATCCGTGTCACCCGAGACGAGTCCGGGTTTCATTACGAGGAAATGCGTCCCGTGCGCTTCGTGCCGCTGGTCGAGGGGCTGGGACAGGAATGAGGGACCGTTCGCGCGGGACCGCCACACGACGCCCCGGCACAAGGGGCGCGCAACGAGGACGAGACAGCGCATGAGCCAACCGATCTTCCTTCGCCCGCTCGCCGCCTGCGCCGTGCTGGCGCTTCTGGGCGCCTGCTCGGACCCGCTTGACCTCGACGTGCGGGGCGAGATGGGCGGCACGGTCGACACCACCGACGCCACCCGGAGCGCCGCCGCGTCCAGGCCTGCCGCGGATGACCGCGGGATCGTGTCGTACCCGACCTACCAGGTGGCCATCGCGCGCCGCGGCGACACGCTGGCCTCGCTGGCCGAGCGGGTTGGCGTGCCCGCCGACGAACTGGGCCGCTACAACGGCATCCGGCCCGTCGACCCGCTCCGCCAGGGCGAGATCGTCGCCCTGCCGCGCCGCGTGGGCACGACCGGAGGCACCGCCACCGGGCCGATCGCCGCGCCCGGCGCCGTCGACGTCACCACGCTGGCCGCGGGCGCGATCGAAAGCGCGCCGGCGTCGACCGGTGCACCGCGCCCCGCGCAGTCCACCGGAACCGAGCCGATCCGCCATCGCGTGCAGCGCGGCGAGACCGCCTTCACCGTGGCGCGGCTCTACGGCATCACGCCCCGCGCGCTGGCCGAGATGAACGCGCTCGACGAGCAGTACACCCTGCGCGAGGGACAGGTCCTTCTGGTGCCGGCGACGAACCGCGCCACGCAGACCGCCGCGATAGCGCCCGCGACCACCGCGCCCGGCACGGGCTCTCCGACGCCTGTGCCGCCGTCGGCCAGCAAGCCGCTGCCGCCCGCCGACCCCAAGCCCGCCGCGGCGCCCGCCCCGAAACCCAGCGAACCTGTCGCCGATATCGGCCAGGCCGAGGCCAGCTCGGGCAATGCCCGGATGCGCATGCCGGTCGAGGGCAGCATCATCCGCGAATACGCCAAGGGCCGGAACGAGGGCATCGACATCGGCGTGCCCGCCGGAACCCCGGTCCGCGCCGCCGCGTCGGGCCAGGTCGCCGCGATCACACGCAACACCGAAGACGTGACGATCGTCGTGATCCGCCACCCCGACGAGGTGCTGTCGATCTACACCCATATCGAGGACCTGAAGGTGGTGAAGGGCGACGCGGTCAGCGCCGGGCAGACGATCGGCCAGGTGAAGGCCGGGGATCCGTCCTTCCTGCATTTCGAGGTGCGCAAGGGCTTCGACAGCGTCGATCCGATGACGTATCTGCGCTGACGCGCGGGCCATACGCAGACAGGCTCCGGCGCGAGCTACGGCGCCGCCGGAGCAGATTGCGCTTCGGTCCGGCGATTGCTGCCTAGCCCATGCGACGCGTGGCACCTGACGCCCGCCTCTGCTGCGCGCAAGGCGGCTCTATCCCGGCTACGTGGAAGCCTCCCAAAGGCACTTCCGGATAGAAAGAACAGGATGGCTCCGGTTGCCGCGGGGCCGGAAAGGCCGCCCCCTGCGCCGCGTCAGGAATCCGCGATCTCGAGCCCCTTGCGGCCGGCGATGTCGGTGAAGAACTGCCACGCCACACGGCCCGACCGGCCGCCGCGGGTGGCCTGCCACTCGATCGCCTCGGCGCGCAGGGTGTCGGGGTCGACCGACAGCCCGAAGGCCGCGCAGTAGGACCGCACCATCGCCAGGTATTCGTCCTGCGAGCACGGGTGGAACCCTAGCCAAAGCCCGAACCGGTCCGAAAGCGAGATCTTCTCCTCGGCGGCCTCGCTCGGGCTGATGGCCGAGGATTTCTCGTTCTCGATCATGTCGCGCGGCATCAGGTGGCGGCGGTTCGACGTCGCGTAGAAGATCACGTTGTCGGGCCGCCCCTCGATCCCGCCGTCCAGCACCGCCTTGAGGCTCTTGTAATGCTCGTCGTCGTGGCCGAAGGACAGGTCGTCGCACAGCAGCAGGAAGCGCGCCGCCTCCGCCCGGCGCAGCTGCGCCAGCAGGCGACCGACGCTGGGCAGGTCCTCGCGCAGCAGCTCGACCAGGACCAGATCGTGCCCCTCGTCGCGGACGGTCGCGTGCACCGCCTTGACCAGGCTCGACTTGCCCATGCCCCGCGCGCCCCACAGCAGCGCGTTGTTCGCCGGCAGGCCGCGCGCGAACTGCCGCGTGTTGGTCAGCAGCGTCTCACGCGTGCGGTCGATGCCGATCAGCAGCTCCAGGTCGACGCGGTTCACCTTCTCGACCGGGTCCAGCCGGTCCGGCTCGACGTGCCAGACGAAAGCCTCGGCCGCGCCGAAATCGGGTGCCCTTACCGGCGGCGGCGCCATGCGTTCCAGCGCCGCCGCGATGCGGGCAAGCTCATCGCCCATCGGGGTTTGCGGAACCGTCGTCGAGCGGATCGTCTTCGTCATCGTCATCCTCGAACCAAAGCCCTTGGGCGCGCAGATCGGCCTCGCGCTTGGCATCCACCCGTGCCACGAGGAAGATGGATACTTCGTAAAGCCCGTAGACCACCACGAACAGGATCAGCTGCGTGGTGACGTCCGGCGGGGTGACCAGTGCGGCCAGCACCAGGATGCCGACCATCGCGTACTTGCGCACCTTGCGCAGCCCCGCGGCCGAGACCAGCCCCGCCTTGCCCATCAGCGTCAGCAGAACCGGAAGCTGGAAGCACAGCCCGAAGGCCATGATGAACTTCAGCGTGATGTCGAGGCTTTCGTTCACCTTGCCGAAGAAGGTGATCTGCACGCCCTCGCGCGTCTCGGGCACCACGGCCACGCCGGCCTCGTCCACCGGAACGTCGACGCCGGTCAGGTCGCCCGCGCGCGCCAGCAGGTCGGTCATCAACGACGGGAAATCCGCGAAGCCCAGGAAGAACGCCATCGCCAGCGGCGTCACGATGAAATGCGCGAAGGCCGCGCCGGCGAAGAACATGAACGGCGAGGCGATCAGGAAGGGCAGGAATGCGCCCTTCTCCGACCGGTAAAGCCCCGGCGCCACGAAGCGCCACAGCTGGTGCGAGATCACCGGGAAGGCCAGCGCGAAGCCGAACACCATCGAGATGCGGAACAGCGTGAACAGGTATTCCTGCGGACTGGTATACTGCATCGTGGGCGACGGATCGCCCAGCGCGCGCAGCGTGTCCTCGATCGGGCCCAGCAGGAACTGCAGGATCGGCTGCGCCACGGTGAAGGCCACCACGATGCCGATGATGAAGGCGATCACGCAGCGGATCAGCCGCGTGCGCAACTCGGCCAGGTGCTCGATCAGCGGGGCTGCGCTGTCCTCGAGATCGTCGGGTGACGCGCTCATGTCTCGTCCTTCTTGGGCGCGGCTTCGGCCGCGGCGTCACTGCCGCCGCGCGACGCGGTCTCGAGCTCTTCCGCCTTGCGCATCGCCTCGTCGGCCTCGCGCTTCTTGCGCTCGGCGGCCGCGCGGGCCGAGCTTGCCTCGATCTTGCGCTTGGCGGCCTCGCGTTCGGCCGACAGCGGCTCCTTCTTTTTCCCGGACTTCGACTCTGGGTCGAACGAACTCAGGTCGCGCGCGGCGTCCTTGACGCCGTCCATCGCGCTGCCCACCGGGTTGGTCGCGCTCTTGAACGTCTTGGCCACGTCGCGCACGCCGCTTTCGTCGGCCGCGTCGTTCATCGCGCGGCTGAATTCGCGGGCCATGCCGCGCGCCTTGCCCATGAACCGTCCGACGTTGCGGAACAGGTGGGGCAGGTCCTTGGGTCCGACCACGATCAGCGCGACGACGCCGATGACCAGCATTTCGGACCAGCCGAGGTCGAGCATGATTTAGACCTTACCCTTGTGCGCCTCCGGCGCGGCGTCCTTCGCGGTGTCGTCGCGCGTGGTGCGAACGGGCTCGCGTTCCGATTCCGGCGTCACGTCGCGCGCGCTCTCGGCGTCGCGATCGTCCTCGATCTCCTTGCCGCCCTCGCTCACGCCCTTCTTGAAGGCGGTGATGCCCTTGCCGACCTCGCCCATCAGGCTCGAGATCTTGCCGCGGCCGAACAGCACGAGCACGACGACGGCGATAAGCAGAAGACCGGGAAGTCCGATGTTGTTGAGCATGGGCTCATCTCCTGTTCCGGGCCCGCCGCAGCGCGCCCCTATTGATCTGGTTCCCGTGATCTATGCGCTGTGCGGACCCATGAAAAGCGCGAATGATGCCGGTTTCGGGACCATGTGTGTCACCACTTTGTCAGTTGACGGTTTCGTGTCAGTATCGCGGACGATGAACCGCAAGAAACGCCTCTACGCCCTGATGGACCGCCTGCGCGACGGGCAGCTGCACACGGCCGAATCGATGGCGCAGGACCTCGGCGTGTCGATCCGCACGATCTACCGCGACATGGAGGTTCTGGCCGCCTCGGGCGTGCCGGTCGAGGGCGCGCGCGGCTACGGCTACTCGGTCGCCGCCGCCGTCACCCTGCCCCCGCTCAACCTGACCGAGGCGGAGCTGGACGCCCTGCACGTGGCGCTGGCGGCCCTCGGCGCCTCGACGCTCGAGGACCACGCGGCCGCGGCGCGCAGCCTTGCCGCCAAGATCGACGCCGTCCTGCCCGAGGATGCGGGCGTGCGCGCGGCGCCCTTCGGCTTCGCCACCGACGCCTTCGCCGAGGCCGCCCGCGGCTTCGCGCACATGCCCGCGCTGCGCGCCGCGATCCGCGCGCGCCAGAAGCTGCGCGTCTCGCTCGACGACCGCGACCACGTGATCCGGCCCCTGCACATCGACTACTGGGGCCGCGTCTGGCGCGCCGTGGCCTGGTCCGAGACCGCCGCCGACTTCCTCGCCTTCCCGCTCGAGCGGATCGCGGCCCTGCAACCGCTGCCGGGCCTGTTCGTCGACCAGCCCGGCAAGACGCTGGCCGACTGGCAGGCCCGCGGCCGCAACGCAGCACACTGACTGCGCAGGCATCGCTCGCCCGCCGCTTCTTTGGCCCGTAGTTTCTCGAAGCTGCGGGGCGCCGCACGCGCCAGAGGGAGCAGCGCCCTGCACCATCCCGGACAGGGGCACCGTGCCTACGGTGCCCCGGAAGGCATCTGCCCTGCGTCGGATCAGCCGGCCACCGACGCCGCGTGGATCTTGTCGATGTTCGCGCCCAGCGCGGCGTTGAACTCGTCGTCGCTCTGCTGCTTGGACAGGCCCTCGGTCAGCGCGCGACTGAACGACGCGATCATCTTGCCCTGACGCGCCAGCTTCTCGCAGGCTTCGTCGGTCGAATAGCCGCCAGACAGCGCCACCACGCGCAGCACGCGCGGATGGTCCGCCAGCCCGTCATACAGGCCCTCGATATTGGGTATGGTCAGCTTGAGCATCACGGTCTGGTCGTCCGACAGCGTGTCGAGGTGGCGCGAGATTGCCTCGCGCAGCATCTCCTCGGCCTCCGCCTTGGTCTCGGAATGGATGTCCACCTCGGGCTCGAGGATCGGCACCAGACCGGCCGCCACCACCGCGCGGCCGACCTCGAACTGCTGCGCCACGACCGCCTCGATCCCCGCCTCGTTCGCCTCGTGGATGACCGAGCGTTCCTTCGTCCCGAAGATGCCGAAGCCCTTCGCGTCGGCCAGAAGCTGCTCCAGCCCGCCGATGGGCTTCATCAGCTGCACGCCGTTTTCCTTGTCGGCCAGCCCCTTGTCGATCTTGAGGAACGGCACGATGCCGCGATCCTCCCACAGCAGCTGCGCCACCGGCTTGCCCTCGATCTTGCCGCGCATCGTGCGCTCGAACAGGATCGCGCCGATGACCTTGTCGCTGGTGAAATCCGGGGCCGTGATGATCCGCGACCGCATGGCGTGGATCTCTGCGAACATCGCCTCCTCGCCGTCATACTGGTCCTCGGTCACGCCATAAAGCCGCAGCGCCTTCGGGGTCGAGCCGCCGGACTGGTCGAGCGCCGCGATGAACCCCTTGCCCGTGCGCATCTGTTGCAACTGCTTGTCGAAATCGTTCGAAGCCATGCCGTCCCTCTTGCCCAAATGTCACTATCAACGCCCTGATAAACCAAGCCGATCCATCGTCCCAGCGCTTTTGGGAGACCGTTTGCGCTAAACCTTTGCTGCGCCCCTACGCGTCGTCACCCGCAGCCAGATTCCGTCGCGCGCCCGCACCGTCAGATGCGCCTGCGGCACCGGATCGCGCCCCGCCACCGGCTCCACGCGCAGGTCGCGCAGCAGCCGCGCCAGCAGCAGCACCCCCTCGGCCATGGCGAAGCCCGCCCCGGTGCAGACGCGCGGCCCGGCCGAGAACGGCATGTAGGCGCAGCGCGCGCTGGCTTTCCCGGCTTCCGTCAACCAGCGGCCGGGATCGAAGGCGTCCGGCCCCTCCCACAGCCGCTCGTGCCGGTGCAGGTGCCACGGGCTCAGCACGATCTGCGCGCCGCGCGGCACGGCGCGGTCGCGGAACACCTCGTCGCGCGCCGCCGCGCGCACCATCATCGGCACCGGCGGATACAGCCGCAGCGTCTCGCGGAACACGTCGCGCGTGGCGCGCAGGCGCGACAGTCCGGCGAAGCTGCCGTCGAAGGCCCGCGCCTCGGCTGCCACGCGCTCCTGCCACTCGGGCGCGCGCGCCAGCAGGTACAGCGCCCAGCCCAAGGCGCTGGCGCTGGTCTCGTGCCCGGCCAGGAAGAAGATCGCCACCTGGTCCACCATCTCGGACTGCGAGAACTCCTTGCCCGTCTCGGGGTCGCGCGTGGTCATGATCTTGGTCGCCAGGTCGTCGGGCGCGCCTCCTTCGTCGATCTGCGCCTGCCGCCGCGCCGTCATCTCGGTGATCAGCGCCCGGATGCGCGCGGCCGAGGCCCGCGTCGCCCGCCGGTGCGGGCGCGGCAGCCAGCGCGGCCAGGGCACGAAGGCCGCCGCGTTCAGGATGGGCTGGCTGCGCTGGTAGGCGCGGAACTCGTGGAACACCGCCTGCGCCACCGTATCCTCGATCGGGATCGAGAACAGCGTGCGAAAGATCACGTCGGCGGCGGCGTGGCTGGCGATCTCCTCGACCTCGACCTCGGCGCCCTGCCCGGCCACGTCCGCCAGCCGCCACGCCGCCGCATCGGCCGCTTCCCGCATCGCCGGAAAGGTCTCGCGCAGCCGCCCGCCCTCGAAGGCCGGGTCGATGATCCGGCGCTGCCGCTTCCACGTCTCGCCGTTGGTGACGAAGACCGACTGTCCCAGCAGCGGCCGCAGCCCTTCCGAAACCCGGTCCGACTTGGGGAAGTCACCGGGGCGTTCCTTCAGAACGAGATCGACCAGCGCCGGCTGGTTCACGAGGTACGACCGGAAGAACGGCGTTCGGAACTCGGCCATCCAGGCGCGGTAGAGCCGCGCGGGCTGGGCCGACAGGATGTCCGCGCGGAACAGACGCGCATGCCGCCACAGCGACACGCGGTCGGGCCGGGCGGCGGGCTTGGGCGGGATCACGCGGCGACCGAGACGTGTTTCGACACCGCCCGCTCGATCCGGCTGGGCGACGGCGCGCGCCCGGCATAGCGCGCGCGCAAGGACAGCGGACCGGCGGTGATGGCGAAGTAGTCGTAATCCAGCACCCGGTCGAAGGCGCAGAGATACTGGAAATGCAGCCGGAAGAAGCGCCAGCGCAGGTCCCGCCAGCGCTCGGGGCTCAGCGCCTGCGTGAACCGTGCGGAAATGACCAGCGGCCAGCGCTTGTCGGGCGGCGCGACGCCCGACACCGCCACCGGGTCGCACAGCGCGAAGGCGCAGCCGTCGCCTGGCGCGGTCACGTCGACCCACGTGATCTCGTCCCGCGCCGACAGGAACCGCAGGTCGGCCCGCAGCCGGTGCGCGCCCTTCAGGAAGGACACCATCGGCACCACCTGCCCCAGGCTCAGGAACGCAAGCGCGGGCCCGTTCGCCGGCACGCGCCCGCCGCGGATCAGGTCGGCCAGCACCGACACCGCCAGGTGCGCCCCGGACGAATGCCCGACCACCAGCACCTCGTCCACGTCGCCCTTCAGCGCCTGCGCGACCATGTCGGCGAACCGTGCCATACGCGCCTCCAGCGCGGGCGGGTTGGCGCCCTTGTGGCGCGCCGCATAGGCGTAGTCGTGCATCAGGTAATAGGCGAACAGGTGGTTGTCGTGCGCCTTGAACCAGTGCAGCACGGCGGTCGCGACGATTGCCCCGGCCACGAGCCCGGGCGCCGCCGCCGCCCAGCCGCTCAGCAGCAGCCCCGCCAGCGTCAGCGCGGTCAGCGCGTAGGCGGCCCAACCCAGCGCCAGCGCCACCGCAAGCTGGCCCAGCAGCATGCCCACCGGGTAGAGCGCGGCGATCACCGGCCCCTTGCGCAGCCTCATCAGCCGGAACAGCGCGCCGGAGGCGACGTATTCCCACGCGGTGCGCACAAGCTGCGCATAGGTCGCGGGGATTGAGCCCGCCATGCTGTCGCGCACGATGTCGGACCAGACCAGCACGTCCACGTCCGCCGCGACCCGGGCCCCGTCCATCTCGGCCGTCACGTGCCAGCCATAGGCGCCGCCGCCGCGCTTGGGCGCCAGCGCCAGCGCGTAGCCGCAGATCGCCGCCTGCGCCGCGCCCTCCTTGCGGTAAAGCTCGCGGTAGCGGCGCGGATGGATGGGGTCGTAGCCCGGGATGTAGAACACCGTGCGGCGCCGCACCGGGCCGGTGGCGGGGCCGGTCACGGGGCTGGTCGTGTCGGGCGGCTTTTCCATGCGCGAGACCCTTCCTGTGGTCTCAGGCTAGACCCGCTTTCGGGCGCGCGTAAGGCCGGGTCGTGTCGGGCCCGGGACGGCGCTAACATGGCGCAAAGGTTGACGAAGGATGAATCCGTCCCCGCAAGCCATTGATTTCGCTAAGGCGCGATGATGTCCCACCGTGGGACACGCGGTCAGCCCAGCATCCCCAGCGCCGGAAAGGTCTCGAGCAGCCAGAACGAGAAGCTGGTGAACGCCCCCGTGACCAAGGCCAGCCCGACCGCGACCAGAAGCAGGCCCATCGCCCGCTCGATCGTCTTCATGTGCCGCTTGATCCGGTTCATCAGCCCCATCGCCCGGGTCAGGAACAGCGCCGCCAGGACGAAGGGAATGCCCAGCCCCCCGGCATAGACCGCCAGCAGGAGCGAACCGCGCGCCACCGACGCCTCCTGCGCCGCGAGGCTCAGGATCGCGCCAAGCTGCGGCCCGATGCAGGGCGTCCACCCGAAGGCGAAGGCGAGCCCGAGGATATAGGCCCCGAAGGCCGACCCGCCAGCGTCGCCCCCCTCGAACCGCGCCTCGCGGTCGAGGAACGGGATGCGGAACACACCGAGGAAGTGCAGCCCGAACACGATCACCACCACGCCCGATATCCGTGCCAGAAGCAGCTGGTTCTGCAGGAACAGCCCCCCCAGCCAGCTGGCCGTGAATCCCAGCAGCACGAAGACCGTGGACAGGCCCAGCACGAAGAACGCCGCTGCCAGCCCCACGCGCGCCCGCGCCTGACCGCCGCCCTCGATCTCGGAGACGGTCATGCCGGACATGAAGGCCAGGTAGGGCGGCACGATCGGCAGCACGCAGGGGCTGAGGAACGAGATGACACCCGCCAGCAGCGCCACGAACATGGCGGGCAGAAGCGACGCGTCGAGGATCTCGATTCCGAACATGCGCGAAGCCTTACGGGATCATCCGGGCGGCGTCACGCGACCAATGGTCACGATCCCGCGGCACGGCGTTAGGCGGCGCGTGAACGAAAAAGGCCGGGCGCAACCGCCCGGCCCTTCCCTGTCGAGTTCGCGACGGCCTAGCGTCCGATGGACCACCAGCCGCGGCGGCGCGGCTTCTCGCCGCTATCCTCGTCGGTTGCCGAGCTGTCGTCCTCGGTGCCGTTGTCGCCGGTGACCGTGCCCACGACCTCGGCGATCACCTCGGCGGCCTTGCGCCGGGTCCGACGCGGCCGCGACTCGGGCTCTGCCCGCGCGGTCTCGGCCTCGGGGACGGGCTCTTCGGCGGGCTTGCCCGCCTCGGGCACGGCTTCGGTCGCGGCGGGCCGTTCGGCCGCCTCGGGCGCTTCCTGTACGTCGGCCTCCGGTTTCGCGTCGACCTGCGAGGCGCCGGCACCGGTGGCCTCGGTCTCTGCCGCTTCGGACGCTGCCTCTTCCGGCGCTTTCGGCTCGGGTTTCTTCCGGGTGCGGGTGCGCTTGCGCTTGGGCTTCTCGGCCGCGTCGGGCGAGGCTTCCTCGGCCGTCACCACGTCGGGCACCGACGGCGCGCCGTCCTCGTCCCCGGCCAGCGTCTCGGGCTGGGCGGGCTCAAACGGCACCGGGGTGTCGGCCTTGTCAGCGCTCACCGCGGGCTCATCTTCCCGAACCTGACCGCCGCGGCCATCCCCATCGTCGCCGTTGCCGGTCTCGCCGTTCTCGGATTGCCCGTTCTCGCCGTTGCCGTTTTTCGAGCGGCGACGCCGGCGGCGGCGCTTCTTCTTGGGCTTGCCGTCGTCGTCCGATGCCTTCTCGGAACGCTTGTCGGACGGCTCGGCGGCCTGCTCGACCTCGGACGTTTCGCCCGCGGGTGCGGGCGCCTCGTCGGGATCGGGTTCGGCCAGCGCGGCGTCCTCGTCTATCTGGTCCATCAGCGCGGCATCGGCCGACACGAAGGGCGCGGCCTCCGAGACCGGGCGCGTCGCGGTCTTGAACTTCTCGATCGTGAAGTCGGGCGCCACCAGCTTTGGGTCGCCCTCGATGCGCACGGACATGCCGTACCGCGCCTCGATCATGGCGACGTGCTCGCGCTTGAGGTTCATCAGGTAGTTCGAGATGCCCACCGGGCACTTCACCAGCACCTCGCGCGAGCGACGGCGCGTGCCCTCCTCCTCGATCTGCCGCAGGACCTGCAGCGCCATGCTGTCGTCCGAGCGGATCAGACCGGTGCCATGGCACGCGGTGCAGGGCTGGGTCGTCGCCTCGATCATGCCGGGACGCAAGCGCTGGCGCGACATCTCGAGCAGGCCGAAACCGCTGATGCGGCCGACCTGGATGCGCGCGCGGTCGGTCTTGAGCTTGTCCTTGAGCTTCTTCTCGACGGCGGCGTTGTTCTTACGCTCGTCCATGTCGATGAAGTCGATGACGATCAGCCCCGCGAGGTCGCGCAGACGCAGCTGGCGGGCGACCTCCTCGGCGGCCTCCAGGTTGGTCTTGAGCGCGGTTTCCTCGATCGAGCCCTCCTTCGTGGCCCTCCCCGAGTTCACGTCGATCGCGACCAGCGCCTCGGTCACGCCGATGACGATATAGCCACCGGATTTCAGCTGGACCGTCGGGTTGAACATGCCACCCAGATACGACTCTACCTGATGGCGCGCGAAAAGCGGCATCGGGTCGGCGTAATGCTTCACGTTCTTCGCGTGGGACGGCATGATCATCTTCATGAAGTCCTTGGCGATGCGGTAGCCCGCCTCGCCCTCGACCAGAACCTCGTCGATGTCGCGGTTGTACAGGTCGCGGATGGACCGCTTGATCAGGTCGCCTTCCTCGTAGATCTTCGTGGGCGCGATGGACCTCAGCGTGAGCTCGCGGATCTGTTCCCACAGGCGCTGGAGGTACTCGTAGTCGCGCCTGATCTCGGTCTTGGTCCGCTGCGCGCCGGCGGTGCGGATGATCAGGCCCGCGCCCTTGGGCACGTCGATCTCGTTCGCGATCGCCTTGAGCTTCTGGCGGTCGGCGGCATTGGTGATCTTGCGGCTGATGCCGCCCCCGCGCGCGGTGTTGGGCATCAGGACGCAGTAGCGCCCGGCCAGCGACAGGTAGGTGGTCAGCGCGGCGCCCTTGTTGCCGCGCTCTTCCTTGACCACCTGCACCAGCATGATCTGGCGGACCTTGACGACTTCCTGAATCTTGTAGCGCCGGGCGCGCGGTTTGCGGGCCGGGCGGAAATCGTCCTGCGTATCGTCGTCGGCGACCGACTCGATGGCCTCGTCGCGGGCCGCTGCCTTGCCGTGTTCGCCGCTGTTGTCCTCAGGCTCCTCGACCGGGGTCTCGGTGACCCTCTCCATCGGCGACAGGCCCTCGTCCGGATCTCCGGATTGGTCTTCGCCCAGGTCGATGGTTTCCATGCCACGCGCCTCGCGCGGTTCGGCCGCGGGGGCATCCTCGGGCGCATCGGCGGTCGTGGTCTTGTCGTCCGAGCGTGTGGACTCGGCCTTGGCGCCGCGGCGGGCGCGCGTGCGGCGTGGCTTGGTCTCTTCCTCTTCCTCGGCGGCGGCAAGTGCTGCCTCCTCCTCCATCAGCGCGCGACGGTCGGCTATGGGGATCTGGTAGTAATCCGGGTGGATTTCCGAGAAGGCGAGAAAGCCGTGGCGATTACCGCCGTAATCGACGAAAGCCGCCTGAAGCGAGGGTTCGACCCGGGTGACTTTCGCCAGGTAGATGTTGCCGGCTAGCTGCCGCTTGTTTTCCGATTCAAAGTCGAATTCCTCGACCTTGTTTCCGTCCACCACCACGACGCGGGTCTCTTCCGCGTGGGTGGCGTCGATGAGCATCTTCTTTGCCATTGTATCCAATTGCACGCGCGCGAAACCCCGGCCCCGGGCGGGGCAGAGGATCGGGCGGCGTGACTTGTCAGGGCGAGGGTCGGCGCGCGGGCAGGACGGGCGGTTGCGCCCCTGTCATCCTGCCTGTGATTTCTCGCGAGCCTCATCGCATTTGTCTCCGACGCCGGCAGCTTGGCCGCGGCGCCAACTCGTGGCCCGTCGCTTGCGCGGTCCGGGCGGGTGCGGGTGGCCCTTGCGGGGCCCGATCGGTCTGTCCGCGCGCCCGTTTCGGGCGCCGCCGGTCAGCGAAACTTTTGTAGCCGTCCAGTGGACGGTCAGATCTTCAGCATAACGGTAGCGCCACCGGAAACACAATGGGCAATCGTGCTGACGTGTTTAGCGCGGGGCGGGCGCATGCAACTCCGCCCCGCGAAATTGTACCGGGATCGCCGGCACCTACTCGCCGACGGCGTTCAGCCGCTTGATCAGGCTCGACGTGTCCCAGCGCCCGCCGCCCAGCTTCTGGACGTCCTTGTAGAACTGGTCGACCAGCGCGGTCACAGGGAGCGAGGCGCCGACCTCGTCCGCGGTCTTGAGGCAGATGCCAAGGTCCTTGCGCATCCAGTTCACTGCGAAGCCATGCTCGAACTTGTCGTCCAGCATCGTCTCGAAGCGGTTGACCATCTGCCAGGATCCGGCGGCGCCGCCGCCAATCACCTCGACCACCGCGCGGCCGTCGAGCCCCGCCTTCTGCGCGAAATGCAGCCCCTCGGACAGGCCCTGGACCAGACCGGCGATGCAGATCTGGTTGACCATCTTGCACAGCTGGCCGGCGCCGCTTTCGCCCAGCCGCTTGCACAGCTTCGCGTAGGTATCGATCATCGGCGCGGCCCGATCGTAGGCCTCGGCCTCGCCGCCGCACATGACCACGAGCTGGCCGTTCTCGGCCCCCGCCTGCCCGCCCGAGACCGGCGCGTCGACGAAGGCGATGCCCTTCTCGGCGGCGGCGGCGTGCAGTTCGCGCGTGACCTCGGCCGACACGGTGGTGTGATCGACGAAGACCGACCCCGCCTCCATGCCGGCAAAGGCGCCGTCCTCGCCCAGGCAGACCTGTCGCAGGTCGTCGTCGTTGCCGACGCAGGCCATGACGAACTCGGCGCCCCGGGCAGCCTCGCGCGGGGTGGACGCGGCCCGGCCTTCGTTGGCGTCGACCCAGGCCTGCGCCTTGGACGCGGTGCGGTTATAGACCGTCACCTCGTGGCCCGCCTTCGCCAGGTAGCCCGCCATCGGCGCGCCCATCACGCCCAGTCCCAGGAATGCCGTCTTGGCCATGTCGCCCCTTCCTTCTCCGCAAGTTCGCCAGGTATCCCGCGTCGCTCTTGGCACGGGCCGTCCCGCGTAATAAGCCCTTCACGAGGCCCATAGGCAAGCAAGAGACGACGATGGCAACTTTGTTCCGGTGGCTGTTCCGGCTGGTGACCGCAGCCCTGGTGCTTGCGCTGATCGGCGTCGGGCTGGTCTATTACCTCGCATCTCGCTCCTTGCCGGAGTACGACAAGACGGTGCCGGTGACCGGCGCCACGTCAGAGGTCGAGATCGTGCGCGACAATGCCGCCGTGCCGCACATCTTTGCGGAAAACGACGCGGACGTCTATTTCGGGCTGGGCTACGCCCATGCGCAGGACCGGCTGTGGCAGATGATGCTGCTGCGCCGCACCGCGCAGGGCCGGCTGTCCGAGCTGTTCGGCCGCCGCACGGTCGAGACGGACACGCTGCTGCGCCGGCTCGACCTCTACGGGCTGGCGCGCCAGTCCGTGGCGGTACAGACGCCCGAGACGACCGAGGCACTGCGCGCCTATTCCGCCGGCGTCAACGCGCGCCTGGCCGAGATCAACGCCGACAGCCTAGGTCGCGGCGCGCCCGAGTTCTTCGTCTTCGACACCTCCATCGCGCCGTGGCAACCTGCGGATTCCATCGCGGTGGTCAAGCTGATGGCCCTGCAACTGGCCGGACACCTGTCCGAGGAAGTGCTGCGCGCCCGCGTCTCGATGACGCTGGAGGACGACGCGCGGCTGGCCGACATCCTGCCCGACATCCCCGGCGACGGCATCGCCGCGCTGCCGGAATACGCGTCGCTGGCGCCCGGGCTGCGGCCGGGCCTGCAGGAGACCGCGACCGAGCATGCCTTCCTGTCGCCGGTGGCGAAACGGGGGCTGGCCGGCGCGTCGAACGCCTGGGCGGCCGCGGCATCGCGCAGCGCGGGGGGCGGCACGCTGCTGGCCAACGACCCGCACCTGGGGTTCACCGCCCCGTCGACCTGGTACCTCGCGCGGCTGGATCTGTCATCGGGCGGCGCGATTGGAGCCACCGTGCCGGGCGTGCCGGCAATCATGATCGGCCGGACCGAGCGGCTCGGCTGGGGCCTGACCTCGTCCTACCTGGACGACCAGGACCTGTTCCTGGAACAGCTCGACCCGGATAATCCGAGCCGCTACCGCACGCCTGAGGGCTGGGCCGAGTTCGAGACGCGCCGCTCGATCATCGAGATCGCCGACGAGGCGCCCGTCACCGTCACCCTCCGCTGGACCGAGAATGGCCCCGTGCTGCCACGCTCGTCCTACGACCTAGGCGCGGTGACGCCGGCGGGGCACGTGATGGCACTCGGCTGGACGGCGCTTTCGCCCGAGGACACGTCGATGAGCGCGGCCATAGAATTGATGGGGGTCCGATCGGTCGACGAGGCAATCGACGTGGCCGGGATGTACGTCGCGCCCAGCCAGAACCTGACGTTGATCGACCAGGACACCATCGCCATGAAGATGATCGGCGCGATGCCGGCGCGCGACCCGGGCCACCAGACCAAGGGCCGCATGCCCGCGCCGGGCTGGAACGCCGAGAACCGCTGGCAGGGCATCCTGCCCTACGAGGACAACCCCGAATTCGTCGCGCCCGAGGGCGGCATCGTCGGCAACACCAACAACAAGATCATCGATCGACCTTTCCCGCAGCACGTCAGCTTCGAATGGGGCGACAGCCAGCGCGTGCTGCGCTGGCGCGACATGATGATGGGCCGCGCGGTCCACACGCGCGACAGCTTCATCGAGGCGCAGCTGGACACGGTCAGTCACGCGGCTCGCACGCTGCTGCCGTTGATCGGCCGCGACCTGTGGTTCACGGGCGAATCCGCGCCCGAGGGCACGCCCGAGCGTCAACGCCAGCGCGCGCTGGACCTGCTGGCCGATTGGAACGGCGAGATGAACGAGCACCTGCCCGAGCCTCTGCTCTACGCCGCATGGCTGCGCGCCCTGCAGGACCGACTGATCCGCGACGAACTGGGCCCGCTCGCCGACGAGTTCAATCATGTCGAGCCGCTGTTCATCGAGCGCGTCTACCGCGACGTGGATGGCGCCGCCTCGTGGTGCGACGTACTGCGCTCGGCCCGCGAGGAGTCCTGCACCGACATCGCGCGGATGGCGCTGGACGACGCGCTGATCACCATCGGCGAACGCTGGGGCACCGCGCTGGAAAGCCTGCGCTGGGGCGACGTCCACCAGGCAACGCACGACCACCCGGTGCTGGGCGAGGTGCCGCTGCTGCGGCACTTCGTCAACATCCGGCAAAGCACCAGCGGCGGCGATCACACGCTGATGCGCGGTCGCATGTCGGGCGAAGAACCCGAACCGTTCCTCAACGTGCACGGGGCCGGCTATCGCGGCGTCTACGATTTCGACGATCCGGATTCATCGGTCTTCGTCATCGCCACCGGCCAGTCCGGGCATTTCCTGTCGCGGCACTACGACGACCTCGGCCAGCTTTGGCGCCGCGGCGAGTACATCCCGATGTCACTGGACGCGGATCTTGCGCGCGCGGCCTCGGCAGGGGTGACGCGGCTGGTGCCGTGACGGCTGGCCGTCGGCGCGCTCTCCAGGGCCCCCTGCCCCCGTCCCTGCGAGTCCCCGGGATACTTGTGGACAGAAGAAACCGGAGGCCTTCTATGTTCGCGCGGCGCCCCGCGCGGATCAGAGCGAGTCGAAGCGCGCCCGGTCGGTGGCGGACCAGAGCACCGTCAGGCGGTAGCCCTCATCGGATTGCTCCTCGGCCTCGACGAGCCCCTTCTGGAACAGCCATGCGCGGCGGCGTCCATCATCGAAGGCGAGCGTGATCGTGTCGCGGCGCTTGGCCTCGCCCAAGGCGGTGGTCACCGCGTCCAGCAGGCCATAGAGCCCTTCGCCGGTGATCGCCGAACCGAGATGCACCGCCTCCTCGCGCGCGGCGCGGGCGCGCACGGCCTCGAGATCGGGCCCGTCGAGCCGGTCGATCTTGTTCCACAGCTCGATCTGCGGGGTGGCTTCGCTGACCCCGAGATTGTCGAGGATGGCGTCCACGTCGCGCGCCTGTGCATCGGTCTCGGGGTGCGAGATGTCGCGCACATGCACGATCACGTCGGCCTCGAGCACCTCTTCGAGCGTGGCGCGGAAGGCCGCGACCAGTTCGGTCGGCAGATCCGAGATGAAACCCACCGTGTCGGAAAGGATGATGTCGGCGCCGGTGGGCAGGTGAACCTGCCGCATCGTCGGGTCGAGCGTCGCGAAGAGCATGTCCTCGGCCATGACTTCGGCGCCGGTAAGGCGGTTGAACAGCGTCGACTTGCCCGCGTTGGTATAACCCACCAGCGCCACGATCGGGAACGGCACCTTGGCGCGCGCGGCACGGTGCAGCGCCCGCGTCTTGACCACCTTGTCGAGCTGCCGGCGCAGGCGCACCAGCTGTTCGTCGATGGCGCGGCGGTCCGCCTCGATCTGTGTTTCGCCGGGGCCGCCGACGAAGCCAAGCCCGCCGCGCTGACGTTCGAGGTGGGTCCAGGCGCGCACGAGGCGGGTGCGCTGGTAGTTCAGGTGTGCCATCTCGACCTGCAGCACGCCTTCGCGGGTGGCGGCGCGGTCGGAGAAGATTTCGAGGATCAGACCGGTGCGGTCCAGGACCTTGCAGTTCCAGGCCTTTTCCAGGTTGCGCTGCTGGACCGGTGTGACCGGGCCATCGACCAGAACAAGCTCGACCTCGGCCGCCTTCAGGCGCTGGCCAAGCTCGTCGATCTTGCCGGTGCCGAACAACGCGCGAGGCTGCGGCTTCGGCAGGGGCACCACCTCCTCGCCGGCGACCTCGAGGCCCGGCAGCGCGTGGGCCAGCGACACGGCCTCGGCCAGCGCAAGCCGCGCGTCGCGGCGGTCGCGATCGGATTTGATGTCGGGATGCAGCACCCAGGCGCGGGTGATCGGCGCGGCGTGCTCCTTCAAGATGCGTCGTCGCCGTCGTAGAGGTTGATCGGCTGGCTGGGCATGATGGTCGAGATCGCGTGCTTGTAGACCAGCTGCGACTGCCCGTCGCGGCGCAGCAGCACGCAGAAATTGTCGAACCAGGTGATGACGCCCTGCAGTTTCACGCCGTTGATCAGGAAGACCGTCACCGGAACCTTCGTCTTGCGCACGTGATTGAGGAATGCGTCCTGGAGGTTCTGTCTGTCCGAAGCCATTGACTTGCCTTTGTTCTTGCCATGCGCCCCTTTTTCGGGGCGCCCCCTCGTCACCCATCAGTATGTAGGGCGAAACGCCGAGATTCCAGCGCAAAAAGCCCGTGCCGCGCCGCACGCGGATGATGGTGCGGGCACGAAGCGTCGCAAGGTCAGTCGCGCCAGATGTCCGGGCTGAGCATGACGATGATCGCGAGAAGCTCCAGCCGGCCCAGCACCATGCCGGCGCAAAGCAGCAGCTTGACCGGAGCCGCGAGTCCCAGCAGGTCGACCGCTTCGGTGATCCCGGCGGTCACCAACGGACCGGTGTTCGTCAGAACCGAGACCGTCAGGATCAGAGCGGGCTCGAAGCTGAGCCCGAACAGGGACAGCGTCACGGAAAACGCCGCCAGCATGATCGCGAACAGCATGAAGAAGACCCACGCGATGAAGGCCCCTTCGCGGCGGATACGGCGGTTGACCAGCGGTGAGCGGCCGACCGAGCTGGGGTGAACCAGCCGCTCGATCTCGCGCGCGCCGTTGAGGTAGAGCGCGTAGACCCGCAGAAGCTTGACCCCGCCGGCGGTGGTCGCGACTCCGCCGCCCATCAGCGCAAGACCTCCCAGGATGATGCCCGGCGTCGACAGGCCGGACCAGCCTTGCGCGGTGCTCCAATCGGCGCTGACATAGCCGGCCGTGACCAGGAAGGAGAGCGAGGTGAACAGCGCGCCCCACAGCGCCCGCAGTCCGGCGAACACGTCCTCGTAGCCGCCGGCGTCGAAGGCGGCGATCCAGTGGCGCAGGAACAGCGTCAACGGGACCGCGGCGACGATCACTAGGCCCAGACGGAATTCCGGGTCGCGCCACAGACCCGGCCCCCGGGTCTGTGTCGTGTCTCCCGAGAAGGTCAGCCGGGACAGCCCGAAGAACAGGAAGCAGAACAGGATCATCTCGCCGGCCAGCCCCGACGCGCTGGATTCGGACAGCGCAAGCGGCGTGATGCCTGACGTGGCCATCACGCCCATCGCATGGCTGACCGCGACCAGCGGCGGGTCGCCCGCCACCAGCAGCATGACGCACAGCGCGGCCGTCAGCCCGGCATAGATCGGCGTCAGGACTCGAATGCTGCGCAGCAGGCGATCGACCGGGTGTTTGAACCCACCAGCGGCCGACCCTTCCGCCAGCGACTGCCCCGGCTCGCCGCTGGCCGTGACCTCGAACCCGCCCAGCGTCAGCGGCGCCAGAATGGCAGCGGCGGCGATCCACATGATCAGCCCTCCAAACCAGCCCACCTGAGCGCGCCACAGGTGTTCGGCATCCGACAGCCGCGCGGCATCATAGAGCGTGGCGCCTGTCGTGGTCAGGCACGACACCATCTCGAAATAGGCCGACAGGAAGGCCGTGTTGAGCACCGCTTCGTAGAAGGGAACGGCCAGAAGCGCCGGCAGCGCGACGAAGGCTGCGAGAAGCGCCAGAAGCTGATGCAGAGGATCCCGCTGATGCGGGCGGTTCGCCAGCGCCAGCGCGACGAACGCCGTCAGGACGAGCCCCAGGATGCCGGAATAGAAGAAGGTCCGCGCGTCGTGATGATCACCCGCCCGAAGGGCAACGCCAGCCGGCACAATCGCCGAGACCGAGAAGGTTCCCATGAGCAGCAGGAACAGCGGCAGGCGGCTCAGGCGCTCCATTGTCTAGAAGAAGTCGATGGAGACCTGCAGCAGGCGCTCCACCTCGGGCACGTCGCCCGCCAGCGCGAAGATGACGATCTGGTCACCCTCGTCGATGCGCATGCTGCCGGTCGGACGCACCACGCGGTCGCCCTTGCGTACGGCGCCGACCAGCACGCCCTCGGGGAAGTCGACATCTCGGATGCGGTTGCCGGCGATCGGCGAGGTCGACAGGACCTCGGCCTCGATCACCTCGGCCTCCGCATCGCCGATGGAATAGACGCTGCGCACGCGGCCGTGGCGAATATGGCGCAGGATGCTGCTGACGGTTGTGGCGCGCGGGTTGATGTAGGCGTCGATGCCCAGCGGCTCCATCAGCGGAACCAGCGTGGGATCGTTGACCAGCGCGATGGCCATCGGACAGCCCGCGGCCTTGGCGCGCACGGCGGCCAGCAGGTTGACCTTGTCGTCGTCGGTCACGCACAGCACCGCATCGGCGCGCTCGATCCCGGCCTCGGACAGCAGGCTGACATCCAGCCCGTCGCCGTGCAGCACGATGGTGCGCTCCAGCGCCTCGGCCGCGTGCTCGGCGGACTTTCGGTTGCGCTCGATCATCTTGACGCGGATGCGCTGTGCTGCGCCTTCCAGCGCGTGCGCAACCGCGAGGCCGACGTTACCGCCGCCGACCAGCACGACACGCTCTTGCTTGCGGATGGACTTGCCGAAGATCTCGAGCGTGCGGCGCACGTCGTCGCGGTGCGCCACCACGTAGGCGCTGTCGCCGACGAACATCTGGTCTCCAGCCTCGGGGGCGAACAGCGTGCCCTCGCGGCGCACCCCCACCACGGTCGAGCGCAGGGTCGAGAACAGGTCGGTCAGCTGGCGCAGCGGCGTGTTGACCACCGGGCATTCCTGCTCGATCGCGATGCCCAGAAGCTGTGCATCCCCGTTCAGGAAGATCTCGGTATCGAAGGCGGCGGGCGCCGAGAGGCGCCGCAGCGCGGCCCGCGCGACTTCCTGCTCGGGGCTGATGACCACGTCGATGGGCATGTGGTCGCGGCGGTAGAGATCCGAGTAGATCGCCGTCAGGTAGCTTTGCGCGCGCAGCCGGGCGATCTTGCGCGGCACGGTGAAGACGGAATGCGCGACCTGGCAGGTGACCATGTTCACTTCGTCGGAATGGGTCGCGGCGATGATCATGTCGGCGTCGCGCGCGCCGGCGCGGTCCAGTACATCGGGATAGGACGCGAAGCCGGCGATCCCCTGCACGTCCAGCGCGTCGGTCGCACGGCGGATCAGGTCAGGATTGCTGTCGACCACGGTGACGTCGTTGCGCTCGCCCGAGAGGTGACGCGCGATCTGCCAGCCGACCTGTCCCGCACCGCAAATGATGACCTTCATGGCGCCTTCCCGAAAGGCCGGCCCGCGGCCCGGCAATCTGCGCCAACGGGATGGCACGGGCGCGCGCGGCGGTCAACGTCCGCCACGCGATGCGTTCGTCGGCGTGCCGTGACGGCAGTCGCCCGACCTAGTAGGACGGTCGCGCCGCTGCGGATCACGATACCCGGCGTACGCCCACGTCGTCGTCGTCATCCTGCATCAACCGCGAGCCGGTCTTCTGGCCCGTGACGACGCCCAGCGACTTGAGCTTGCGGTGCAGGGCCGAGCGCTCCATCCCGACGAAGTTCGCCGTGCGCGAAATATTCCCCCCGAAGCGGTTGATCTGGGTCAGCAGGTACTCGCGCTCGAAGGCCTCGCGCGCCTCGCGCAGAGGCATGGTGGCCAGCGTGCCCGACAGCACGACGCGATCCTCGGCGTCGCCCCCCGCGGGGCCGGTATCCTGCGGCAGTTCACGCGCCTCGATAGGGTCCGTGCCGTCGCCGAGGATCAGCACGCGCTCGACCAGGTTCTTCAGCTGACGCACATTGCCGGGCCAGGTGATGGTCTGCAGCAGCGCGATCGCGTCGTCGGTGATCTCGCGCAGGGGCAGGCCCTGGCTCCGGTTGCACTCGGCGATGAAATGGCGCGCCAGGACAGGGATGTCCTCGCGGCGCTCGGCCAGCGAGGGCACGGCGATCGGCACCACGTTCAGCCGGTGATACAGTTCTTCGCGGAACTGCCCCGCGGCGATCGCATCCTTGAGATTGCGCCCGGTGGACGAGATCACGCGCAGGTCGACGCGCACCTTGTCGGACCCGCCCTGCCGCGTGAAGGACTGATCCACCAGCACGCGCAGGATCTTCGACTGCGTTCCCAGCGGCATATCGGCGACCTCGTCGAAGTAGATCACGCCGCCATGCGCCTGCTCCAGAAGCCCCGGTTCGACGCCGCGGGCCGAGGTTTCGCGGCCAAACAGCATCGCCTCGACCATGTCGGGCTCGACGCCTGCGCAGTTAACCGTGACGAAGGGCGCATCCGCCCGGGACGAGCGGTTGTGGATGTAGCGCGCGGCGACCTCCTTGCCCGAGCCGGCTGGCCCGGTCAGCATGACCCGGCCATTGGACCTGGTCACCTTGTCGAGCTGGCCCAGCAGGCCTCGGAACGCGGCGCTTTCGCCGATCATCTGCGCCGCCTTTGCCTCGCCGCGCTTCAGCGTCGCGTTCTCGCGGCGCAGGCGCGAGGTCTCCATCGCGCGGCGGATCACAACCAGAAGCTGGTCGATGTTGAACGGCTTCTCGATGAAGTCGTAGGCGCCCTGCTTGATCGCGGCGACGGCGATCTCGATATTGCCGTGGCCCGAGATGATGACGACGGGAATGTCGGGATTGTCGCGCTTGACGGTCTTGAGGATGTCGATCCCGTCCATCTTGCTGTCCTTCAGCCAGATATCCAGGACCAGCAGGGCCGGCGGCTCGGCGTTGATGGCGGCCATCGCCTCCTGGCTGTTGCCGGCCAGCCGCGTGCCATAGCCCTCGTCCTCGAGGATGTCGCCGATCAGTTCGCGGATGTCGCGCTCGTCGTCGACGATGAGAATGTCGCTCATGATGTCGCCTCTGTTTCCGTTCTTGGGTCCTGTTCGGCCTGCGCCGGTCCTGTGTCTTCTGCCTCAGGCGCCGCGTGCCCCACGGGCAGCCGCACCATAGCCATCGCGCCGCTTGGCACGCCGGCTTCTGCACCGGCCTCGGCCGGCGCATCCTCGAGCGCCAGCGTTCCGCCGTGCTCCTCGATGATCTTCTTGACGATGGGCAGGCCGAGGCCGGTGCCCTTCTCGCGCGTGGTCACGTAGGGCTCGAACAGCCGCGAGCGGTCCTCGGGCAGGCCGATGCCGTTGTCGGTGATGCGGATCTCGGCCATGCCGCCGTCGATCGTGGCGCTGACGCGGATACGCGGCGCGTAGCCCTCGGGCGCGCCGGCCTCGATCAGGCTTTCGGTCGCCTCGCCCGCGTTCTTGACCAGGTTGGTCAGCGCCTGGCCTACCATTGCCGCGTCCAGTTCGGCCGGGATCGGCATCTCGGGCAGATCGATGTCGAAGATCACGCTCGGCTGGCCAGCCTCCTGAAGCAGGATCGCGCCGCGCAGGATCTCGGCCAAGTCCTCGGGCTTGCGCTGCGGCTCGGGCATGCGTGCAAATTTCGAGAATTCGTCCACGATGCGGCGCAAATCGTCCGTCTGCCGCACGATGCGGTCGGTCAGGTTGCCCACTTTCTCGGCCTGCGAGCCGTCGAGCTGGCCCGCGAAGCTGCGCTTGATGCGCTCGGCCGACAGCCGGATCGGAGTCAGCGGGTTCTTGATCTCGTGGGCGATGCGGCGGGCGACGTCGCCCCAGGCGGCCATGCGCTGCGCGCTGACCAGGTCGGTCACGTCGTCGAAGGCGACCACGTAGCCCTCGAGCCCGCCATCGCCGCGACGGCGCGTGGCCATGCGCACCAGCAGGTGCTCCAGCCGGCCGTCGCGGCTGACCTTGATCTCTTCCTGCAGGCGCTCGCGGCCCTCGTTGCGCAGCCGGTCGAACAGGGGGCCGAATTCCGGCACGGCGACCCAGATCGGATCGCTGCGATGCGGCTCCTGCCAGCCCAGCAGGCGCTCGGCCGAGCGGTTGACGAAGGTGACCTTGCCGCTGGCGCCCAGCCCGACCACACCCGAGGTAACGGACGTCAGCACGCTGTCGAACAGCCGCTGGCGCCGTTCGATCTGGCGGGTGTTTTCAAGCAGCCGGTCGCGCTGGCCCTTCAGCTGGCGCGTCATCTGGTTAAAGTAGCGACCCAGCGTGGCGATCTCGTCGTCGCCCTCCTCCTCCTGGACCTGCACGTCGAGATCGTTCGCGCCGACGCGCTGCGCCGCATCTGCCAGCCGGCCCACCGGGCGCGAGAGACGCTCGGCGAACCACAGGCCCGCCCATACCGCGGCAAGGATCAGCAGCAGCGCGAAGCCGAGATACAGCAGCGCGAAATCGAACAGCTGGCGTCCGCGCTCGCTTTCCTGCTGCTGGTAGAAACGCGCGGTCTCCTCGGTCTCGTCCAGCAGCGCCAGCAGCCGTCCGTCGACCTCACGCGAGACATACAGGTAGCGATCGACGAAGGCCCGCAGCGGCACCAGCGCGCGGAACTCGTTGTTGCTCCAGTCCGGGATGACAGCGACGCCCTGCTCCTCGCCGCGCAGGAAATCCGCGCGCGAGGGGCGTTCGTAGTCGAACAGGTAGGACCGGTCGCCACGGGCGCGGATCTCGCCGGTCGAGTCGATCACGTAGGCTTCGCGCAGGCCGCGCTGGATCTGGCTCTGCCCCTGGGCCAGGACCTGGCGCAACTCGCCCTCGTCCAGCACGAAGGTCGCGCGCCGCGACGCGTCGAGGAACCGCGCCAGCGCGCGGGCATCCTGGACCAGCCCTTCGCGGGTTTCCTCGTCATAGGCCTCGGCCGCGGCCAGAGAGGCACCGACCACGTTCTGCACCCGGCTGGAGAACCAGGTCTCGAGCCCGATGTTGATGGTCAGCACCGCGAAGACGGCCACCGTGATCGTCGGCAGCAGCGCCATCATCGCGAAGGCGCCGGTCAGGCGCAGGTGAAGCCGCGAGCCCGCCGATTGCGCCCGGCGCGCGGCGATCATGCGCGCGACCCGCGCCAGCACCAGTGCCGCCAGCAGCAGCACGTAGACGAGGTCGGCCAGCAGAACCAGCCGCAGGCTGAGCGCGCCCGTGCCGCTGCCCATCGGGCCCAGAACCCAGAACGTCGCGGCCGCCAGTAGCGGTCCAAGAGCAACCAGCGTAAGCGCGATGACGTTCTGCACCCACCGCGCCCGGCGCAGCCGGTCGAACCGCGCCCAAGCGCCCTGCCAGGTCGATCTGCTTGCCCGCGTGGTCAAGACGCCCCCGCCGTGATGCGCCGGGTGTTTCCCGGCATCCGCCCTTGCCGTGGTCTGCCTCGCCGCGAAGGACCGACGCGACGGCGCCACAGGCCTGTTGCGGTTTTACATCAACTTGCGGCGTCGTGTCACGCGTATATCGAGATCGGTGATCTTTTTGCGGAGCGTATTCCGGTTGATTCCCAACAGGTCGGCGCATTTCGCCTGGTTGCCCCCGGTGGCATCCAGCGCGATCTCGATCAGCGGCGCCTCGACTTCGCGGACGATGCGCGCGTGCAACCCCGGCGGTGGCAGCATCTGCCCGTGCAGGTCGAAATAGCGCCGCAGGTGGCGCGCCACGCTTTCTCCCAGCTTCTCGGCCGATCCGCCACGCAGGACGGGGCCGGTCTCGGGCTGGTTGCCCAGCACGACCTCGACCTCGGCACGGGTGATCTCGTCCGAGCGGCTGGTCAGGCTGAGCCTGCGGATCGCGTTCTCGAGCTGGCGGACATTGCCCGGCCACGAGTAGACGCGGAACAGTTCGGCCGCCTCCTTGCCCAGCCACCGTTTGGGCGCGCCCTCGCGCTCGGCGCGCGCCAGGAAATGATCGCACAGCAGGGCGATGTCCTCGACCCGTTCGCGCAAACCCGGAACCGTGATCTGCGCGCCCGACAGGCGGTAGAACAGGTCCTGGCGCACCTTGTCGCCGTTGGTCAGCGCGGCTTCGCCCTCCTGCGACGTCGCCATGAATCGCGGGCTGTGGTCGCCGGGGCTGTCCATCATGCGAACGATGCGGGCCTGCACCTCGTCGCTTACATCGGCGATCTCGTCGATCAGCAGCGTACCGCTCTTGACCCGCGCCAGCACGCGCGCCGGACCCTCGAGGTCGGACAGGTCCGCGCCGGTCACCGTCACGAAGGGCAGCGTGCGCCGGTCGGAAAAGTCGTGGATGGCCTTCGCGATCAGGCTCTTTCCGGTGCCGCTCTCGCCGGTGATGAGCACCGGCAGATCGGTATTCATCACCCGCGCCACGAGGCGATACAGCGCCTGCATCGCGGGCGTCCGACCGACCAAAGGCAGTTCCTCGGGTTCGTCCGCGCCGACCACGGGATCGTCCCGGCGGGGCACCCTGTTGCGGTTCTCCAGCGCCTTCGCGGTGCGCTTCATCAGGTCGGGCAGGTCGAAAGGCTTGGGCAGATAATCGTAGGCCTCGGCCTCGGCCGCCTGGATCGCGGTCATGATGGTGTTCTGCGCGCTGATCACGATGACCGGCAGGTCGGGCCGGTCATGCCGGATCTTCGGCAGCATCTCGAGCCCGTTTCCGTCGGGCATCATCACGTCGCTGATCACCACGTCGCCCTTGCCCTCGCCCACCCAACGCATGAGCGTGGTCAACGACGAGGTCGCGTGCACCTTGCAGCCCGCGCGGGTCAGCGCCTGGGTCAGGACCGTCCGGATCGTGCGGTCGTCATCGGCGACCAGGACCGTGCCATCCATCAACTCTTCTCCTTCTTGGCGCGCGGCTGCGCGGCGGCGTGCTGCGCCGGCGCGCCGGGGGCGCGCGGCAGGGACATGCGGAACACGGTGCGCCCGGGCACGCTGTCGACCGAGATCCAGCCGCCGTGGTCGGACAGAATCTTGCTGACCAGCGCGAGGCCGAGGCCCGTGCCGTTCTCGCGGCCCGACACGAACGGGTCGAAGATGTCGCCGCGGATGTCGTCGGGCAGGCCCGGGCCGTCGTCGATGATCTCGATCTGCAGCGGCAGCGACTGGCCCGAGCCGTCGGCGCGCCGCAGCCGGAAGCTGTGCTCGTAGAAGCTGTGCAGCCGGATCGTACCGCCGGTCTTCGGATCGGCCGCCTGGCTGGCGTTCTTCAGCAGGTTCAGCACCACCTGCAGCAACTGGTCGGGATCGCCCAGTGCCAGCGGCAGCGAGGGGTCGTAATCCTCGATGATCCTCATGTGTGCGCCGAAGCCGAGCGCCGCAGAGCGGCGCGCGCGGTCCAGCACGTCGTGCAGGTTCACCGGCTGCAGCTCGGGCGGCGACAGGTTGCCGAACTGCTCGACCTGCTCCAGCAGCTTCACGATGCGGCGAGTCTCGGCCACGATCAGGTCGGTCAGCTCGAGGTCGTCCTTCGACAGGTTCATCGACAGCAGTTGCGCGGCCCCGGCGATTCCCGCGAGCGGGTTCTTGATCTCGTGCGCCAGCATCTCGGCCATGCCGATCGCGGATTTCGCGGCCGATTTGACGGAATTGCTTTGCGTCATGCGGCCCGCCAGTTCACGCGGGCTGATCAGCATCACCATCCAGCCGGGACGCCCCTGCAGCGGCGCGATCTGCAGGTTGCAGATCACCGGCGCGCGGCTGCCGGTGCCGACGTCGACGTCGTTGACGAACAGCGGCGTGCCATGTTCGCGCGCCCGCGACAGGCTTTCCTCCAGCGGCGCGTCGACGGCCAGACGGTCCCAGATGGGCTGGCCGCGCAGCCACTTGGCCGAGTTGTTGAGGAACCCTTCGGCAGCGGGGTTCAACTCGCCGATGCACTCGTTCTCGTCTATCAGAACGGCGGGAACCGGCAGCGACGACCAGATCATCAGGTCTGGCTCGCCGCTCATGCTGCAAGCCTTTCCGGCCCGTCAATCGGGGGACGGTCAAGGGCATCTGACAGCAGGCTTCGCACGGCGTCCGGAGCGGGAGCGGTGAGAATGCATCTGCGTAGATCCGACGGCGTGGCGACGCGGTCCATGTACCAGCCCAGATGCTTTCGCGCGACGCGGGTGCCGAGTGCCGTCCCGTAGAAGGACAGCATCACCTCGTGGTGGTCAGCCACAAGCCGCACGAAATCGGGCCCTTCCGGCACGATCGGCGCGCTGCCGCCATAGAGTTCCGCCGCGACCTGCGCCAGCCGCCAGGGGGCGCCCTGCGCGCCGCGGCCAATCATCACGCCCGCGGCGCCCGACAGGTCCAGCGCCGTTCGCGCGCTGGCAGGGCTGGTGATGTCACCGTTGGCGACGACAGGAATCGTGACCGCATCGCGCACGGCCCGAATCGCGGCCCAGTCGGCCTCGCCCTTGTAGAACTGGCAGCGCGTGCGTCCGTGGATCACGACCATGCGCACGCCGGCGCCTTCGGCCATTCGCGCAAGGTCCGGGGCGTTTCGCGCATCGTCGTCCCAGCCCAGCCGGGTCTTCAGCGTCACCGGCAGGTCGACCGCGCCGGCCACGGCCTCGATCAGGCGCAGGGCGTGATCCGGCGTGCGCATCAGAGCGCTGCCGGAGTAGCCGCCGGTCACCTTCTTCGCCGGGCAACCCATGTTGATGTCGATCACCCGCGCACCCATGTCGGCCACCATGCGCGCGGCCTCGGCCATCGGCTCGGGCTCGCGTCCCGCGATCTGGACCGACGTGTTCTCGATTGCGGCGCCAAGTTCGGCCTTCTCACGCGTGCCGGGGCGGGCGGTCAGAAATTCGCCGCTGGCGATCATCTCGGACACAACCAGCCCGGCGCCAAAGCGGCTGACCAGCGTGCGGAACGGCAGGTCGGTAATGCCGGCAAGCGGTGCCAGCAAGACCGGCGAAGCGATATGTCTGTCCCCGAGATCGAAGCCCACGCGCCCGTTCCTTGTGCATCCGACTTTCAGCTAACCCCGCTCTGGCGAGGGTTCAATCGTCGTGGCGGTGGCAGGCGCCTTCAAATCCGGCAATGGCTGTTTTTTGGGCATTCATTCTCTGCGGATTGCGCAACCACGCGGCAGCCCCTAACACCCACCGCACAGGAGCCGCCATGGATCAAGCCATCGTCATCGTCGCCGCCGGGCGCGGGCAACGCGCCGGAGGACCGCGTCCCAAGCAGTGGCGCGAGGTTGCGGGCAAGCCCGTCGCGCGGTGGACTCTCGAGGCCTTTGCGCAGCGCGGGCGCCTGGTGATGGTGATCCATCCCGACGACCGCGCCGTTGCCGAACAGGTCTGCGCCGGGCTGGACGTGGCGCTGGTCAACGGGGCCGCAAGCCGGACCGGGTCGGTACGCGCGGGGCTCGAGTCGCTGGCGGAAGCGGCTCCGGAAACCGTTTTGATCCACGACGTCGCCCGCCCCTGCACGCCGCCTACGGTCATCGATGCGGTCGAACGGGCCCTGCGCGACGCGCCGGCCGCGGCACCTGCCCTTCCGGTGACCGATGCGCTTTGGACCGGCACAGGTGGCAAGGTCACCGGAACCCGCGACCGCGTCGGACTCTTTCGCGCGCAGACGCCGCAGGGCTTCCGCTTCGGCTCGATCCTTGCCGCGCACCGAGCCCATGCGGGCGACGCCGCCGACGACGTTGCCGTGGCGCGCGCCGCGGGCCTCGACGTCGCAATCGTTCCAGGCGACGAACGCAACCTGAAGATCACCGGGCCGGAGGATTTCCCCCGCGCCGCCCGCCTGCTGGAGACGCGCATGGATGTGAGACTGGGCAATGGCTACGACGTGCACCGCTTCGGGCCGGGCGACCGCGTGATCCTTTGCGGTGTCGAGGTGCCGCACGACCGGGGGCTGCTGGGGCATTCCGATGCCGATGTAGGCATGCACGCCGTCACCGACGCCTTGTACGGCGCGCTGGCCGAAGGCGATATCGGGCGCCACTTTCCGCCTTCTGACCCGCAGTGGAAGGGCGCGGACAGCGCGATCTTCCTGCGTCACGCCAGCGAACTTGCCAACGCGCGTGGCTTCGTTATCTCGAACGTGGATGTCACGCTGGTCTGCGAGAGGCCGAAGATCGGCCCGCATGCGGAGAAGATGATGCGAAGAATGTCCGAAATCATGCGCATTGCGCCCCACCGCGTGTCGATCAAGGCCACCACGTCCGAGCAGCTTGGCTTTACCGGACGCGAGGAAGGCATTGCCGCGCTGGCCACTGCAAGCCTGGTGAAGCCATGAAGTGGGTGGCATCCGTTCTCGGCATCGGCTTTCTGAAGCCGGGTCCAGGCACCTGGGGTTCGGCGGCGGCGCTGCCGCTGGCCTGGGCCATTCACCAGGTTGGCGGCTTCTGGCTTTTGCTGGGCGTCACGGTCTTCGTGTTCCTGATAGGCTACGTCGTGGTGAAGCGACTGACCGTTGGCCAGGAACACTACGACCCGGGCTGGATCGTCATCGATGAGGTTGCCGGCCAGTGGGTGGCGCTTTTCCCCGTGAGCTACGGCGCGATGCTGGCGAGCGTCGACGTGCTTCGGCTATGGCCCGGCTGGATCGTCGCTTTCGTGCTGTTCCGGCTGTTCGACATCCGCAAGCCCTGGCTGGTCGGGCGGACAGACCGCATGGGTGGCCCATGGGGCGTGATGCTGGATGACATCGTCGCCGGCGTGTTCGCCGCGATCTGCGTGTTCGTGCTTGGCGCGCTGTTCCACGTGGTGCTGGTTTGACCCGTGCCGTGGTCCCGCAGATCCTAAAAGCCGCCACAGGCCGCGGCTGGACGATCACCACGGCAGAAAGCTGCACCGGCGGGATGGTCGCCGCAGCGCTGACCGACGTGAGCGGTGCGTCGGAGATGTTCCAGCGCGGTTTCGTCACTTACTCAAACGCCGCGAAATCCGACATGCTGGGGGTTCGGCCGGCTACGCTGGAAACCTATGGCGCAGTGTCCGAGCCGGTCGTGCACGAGATGGCCGAAGGCGCCCGCAGGGCCGCCGGGGCTGACATCGCGGTGGCGATCAGCGGCATCGCCGGACCGGGCGGCAGCGACACGAAACCCGAAGGCCGCGTCTGCTATGCGATTGCCACCGCCGCCGGCGTCAGCACGCAGACGATCGATCACGGCGCGCTTGGCCGCGATGCCGTGCGCCGCGCGGCGCGGGATTACGCGCTGGACATGATCCTCGCCGTACTGCGCTGACGCGCATCCTGACGGGGATCACGCGAGATGATCGACGGACGCCGCTTCCTCGGGAATGAGCGTCACCAATCCGGCGAAGCGGTAATTGTTCGCCACCGCCTCGGGCAGCCCCGCAGTGCCGGCGCGCTCGTCGGCGCGTTCGTCGTGCTCCGTTCCGCCGTCATCGAGCGCGGCGGCGGACGCATCGTCATCCCGATCATCCTCCATGTCACCGAACGCAGGGTCGGGCACTGACGGGGGCGGCAACTGGGAAAAATCGCTGAACTCGGACACGGACCACACACGCGAAACAGGGCTTCGAAAACATCGTCATGTTCGTCGCGGAAAAAGGCGCCTTCTGGGCACCCGCACCGGGAAGTAAACGCGATTTTAAGAAAGTGCCGGCGGGATCACTGCCCGTAGAGCGCCTGGGCACGCCGCTCGAACGCCCGCACGATCCGCTGCATCGCCTCGTAGAAGAACATGCCGGCGGCGCCTTGAAGGATGCGGTTGCGGAACTCGAAGTCCACGAAGAACGCCACCTCGCAGCCGCCGTCCACGTCGGTGAACTTCCATTTCGATTCCATGTGACGGAACGGGCCGTCGAGATACTCGGTATCGATGCGCCGCTCGTCCGGCCACAGCACCACCTTCGAGCCGAAGCGTTCGCGGAAAACCTTGAAGCTGATGACCAGATCGGCGTGGAGCACCGTGTGATCGCCGCGGTCTTCGCGCGAGTTGATCCGCGCCGCCGCAGTCCAGGGCAGGAACGCCGGATAGCTCTCGACATCGGCGACAAGGTCGTACATCTGCGCGGCGGTATAGGGCAGCGTGCGGGTTTCCGAGTGGGTCGGCATGTCGCCTCTTTGCGTTCGTGACTCCGCTGCGGCATGTCGTATGCTGCGCGCCAAATTGCAAGGGATCCGAACAGGTGCAGCGTCCATATGTCGTAGACGAGATGATCTCGGCCAAGTCCATCGCGGCCCGGATCGAGACATTGTGCCGCGAGATACAAGCCGAATTCGGGGGCACCGAGAAGCTTGTCGTGGTCGGCCTGCTGCGCGGGTCGTTCATCTTCATCGCCGATCTGGTGCGCGAACTGGACCTTCCGGTCGAGGTCGATTTCCTCGAAGCGTCCTCCTATGGCAACAGCATGAAATCGAGCCGAGAGGTACGCATCCTGAAGGACCTGCGATCGGGAATCGAGGGGCGCGACGTGCTGGTGGTGGAAGACATCGTCGATACCGGACACACGCTGCACCACGTCACCGCCTTGCTGCGCAGCCGCAACCCGGTGCGACTGAAGTCGATCGCGCTGCTGGACAAGCCGACGCGTCGCGAGGTCGATTTCCGCGCCGACTGGATCGGCTTCGAGATCCCTGATGAATTCGTAGTCGGCTACGGAATCGATTACGCGCAACGCAACCGCAACCTGCCCTACATTGGCAAGGTCCGCTTCGTCGACGATGTCACGGCGACGTGAACCCCAATCCTCGGCAAATTTTGTATCTTTGCACCGACATGGCAGGACATTTTTCTTCGCTATCGTCCGAAACAAACGGAACTTTGGGACAGGAGCTTTTTCATGAAGACCATCATCGCTGCGCTCAGCGTGGCCGGAGCATTGGCCGTGACGGCGACCGCGTCTTTCGCGCAGGACGTGCCCGACGCCGTGAAGGCGCGCCAGGGCCAGTTCCGCATCATGGCGATCAACTTGGGAATTCTGGGCGACATGGCGCGCGGCAAGGCCGAGTACGACGCCGAAGCGGCGCAGAATGCGGCGGACACGCTAGTCGCGATCTCGGGCGTGCACCAGCCGACGCTTTGGCCCGAAGGGACCGACACCATGTCGATCGACGGCACTCGGGCCGAGCCCGCGCTCTGGGACAACCTGGACGAGGTCCTGTCGAAATGGTCGGATTTCGGTGAGGCGGCAGCCCAGCTTCAGACCGTCGCGGCCGATGGACAGGAGGCGATCGGTCCTGCCATTGGGCGGGTCGGCGACGCCTGCAAGGCCTGCCACGACGAATACCGCGCCCCCGAGTGAGGCTTTGGCTTACGCTCCTGCCGGTCGCGATTGCCGCGACCGGCATCGCCTGGTGGCTGACCGCCCCCGCCACCGTGGACGCGTCGCAGATCGTCGCACTCGATGGGGACGCCACCCAAGGCGAAGCGGTGTTCCACGCCTCCGGCTGTGCGTCATGCCATCATGCAGAGAACGCCGAGAATGACACGGTCTTGTCCGGTGGACAGGGTTTCGCCTCGGGGTTCGGCACCTTCTACGCGCCGAATATCTCGCCCCATCCCGAGGCCGGGATCGGAGACTGGAGCGTCGCCGATTTCGCCGGCGCCGTACGGTTGGGCGTGTCACCGGACGGCGCTCATCTCTACCCCGCCTTCCCGTACGCCGCCTATGGCCGGATGACCGACCAGGATCTGGTGGACCTTTGGGCCTTCATGCAGACCCTGCCGCCCGACGAGACGGTGAACCGGCCGCACGAGGTCGGGTTTCCCTTCAACATCCGCGCCGGCCTCGGCGTCTGGAAGGTGCTATACGCCGATCGCGGTTGGGTGCTCGACGTGCCCCCCGAACTGGAGCGCGGTCGCTACCTGGTCGAGGCGCTGGGCCATTGCGGCGAATGCCACACTCCGCGAAACGCCTTAGGTGCGCTCGACCGCTCCGCCTGGATGCAAGGTGCTCCCAATCCGTCCGGCAGCGGTCGGATTCCCGCGCTGACGCCGAATTCGCTGACATGGTCGGTTGAAGACATCGCCTATTACCTCGAAACCGGCTTCACGCCCGATTATGACAGCGTCGGCGGCCATATGGCCGAAGTGGTCGAGAACTTCTCAAAACTGCCGGCCGAAGATCGCCAAGCCGTCGCCGCCTACATCAAGGCGCTGCCTGCCCCCTAGGCGCCCAGCCGTGCCTCGCGCGCCGCGCGCAGGCGGGCGAAATCGTCTCCCGCGTGGTAGCTCGACCGCGTCAGCGGCGTCGCCGACACCATCAGAAAGCCCTTGCCCCAAGCCGATTTCTCGTAGCCCGCGAATTCCTCGGGCGTCACGAAGCGGCGGACGGCGTGGTGCTTGGGCGTCGGTTGCAGATACTGGCCGATGGTCAGGAAATCGACGTCGGCCGCGCGCATGTCGTCCATCACCTGAAGCACCTGCGCCCGCTCTTCGCCGAGGCCTACCATGATGCCGGACTTGGTGAAGATCGACGGATCGCGCTCCTTCACGCGTTGCAGCAGGCGCAGGGAATGGAAATACCGCGCCCCGGGCCGGACCGACGGGTAAAGCCCCGGCACGGTTTCGAGGTTGTGGTTGAAGACGTCCGGCTTCGCCGCCAGCACGATGTCCAGCACGGACGGATCGCATTTCAGGAAATCCGGCGTCAGGATCTCGATTGTGGTGCCGGGCGAGCGGTGCCGCACCGCGCGGATCGTCTGGGCGAAATGCTCGGCCCCGCCATCCTCGAGGTCGTCGCGGTCGACCGAGGTGATCACCACGTGGTTCAGTCCCAGCTTTTGCACCGCGTCGGCGACGCGACCGGGTTCGAACACGTCCAGCGCGTCGGGCCGGCCGGTGGCCACGTTGCAGAAGGTGCAGCCACGGGTGCAGATCTCGCCCATGATCATCATGGTGGCATGGCCCTGGTTCCAGCATTCGCCGGCATTCGGGCAACCTGCCTCTTCGCAGACCGTGACCAGCTTGTGCTCGCGCATGATGCGCCGGGTCTGGTTGTAGCCCTCGCCGCCCGGCGCCTTGACGCGGATCCAGTCCGGCTTTTTCGGCTGGGCATTGTCCGACCGATGGGCCTTTTCAGGATGGCGCTGGTTCGGAAGCTTCAGATCTCGCACGTCGCGTTCCCCCTGGAACAATGGATCCATTCCTGGGGGATATGCAATCCCTTGCGGCTTTTCCAGCCTTGCAAACGAGGAAAGCGATGTATGCCGGCATTCAAATCGCTTCCGACGCGCGGTAGATCACCGTGATTTCAATCAGTTGATGCGACGTCTGCCGGCCTGAACAGTCAACCGCACAACGCAGCCATGCGCCGTGCGGATGGCTGCGTTCGTCTATCAGCCGATCAGATCGCCCCCGTGGCGCCTGGCCTCGTCGTAGTGCAGACGCAAGCGCTGCAATGCGATCCGCAGTACGATCTTGCCGGACCGAGCCGACCAGCCCAGCCGCTTTTCCGTCGTCTCGAGGCCTTCCAGATAACAGCAGCAGCGAAGCGCGACATCGCCTAGGCCCGGCCCCAGGTCGCGCAGCGCCGCGGCCAGTCGCGCATGCGCCGCCTCGGCGCCACGCGCGGGTTGCGCGCCGGCATCAGGCGCGGCCCCCGTTACGAACTGGTCCCAGTTCTGCACGCTGCGCTGGCCCATCTGCGCCAGCTCGAAATCCTCGCGCAACCGTTCGCCGGCAGCGACCAACGCTTCGGGCAGGAAAGCTTCGCCGCCCTTGTCGCGTCGCCGGGAAAGTGCCGTCAGTGGACTTTCGGCCAGCATGTAGCGTCCTTTGCGCGCGCGCGGGTCGCGGTCGATCTCGTCCAGAGCGGCCTCGGCCTCGGCGCCTGTCTCGAATCCCGCCTGCGCCTCCGAAAAGCCGCGCAAGCGGTTTTCCTGGTCGGCGACCAATTGGCTGAGCGCCGCACGCCCCGCCGGCGTGACCCTGTACCGCGAGATGCGGCCGGGATTGTCGCACGCGATCCAGTCTTTCAGCGCCATCGCCTGCGCCACGGCAGAATCGACCACCGCGGTACGGGTGTTGCCGCCCTCCCCTGTGTCGCGCACGACGACCGCCTTGTCCATTTCGGCTGCAACGGCCAGAACCGCGCCGCTTTCGCAAAGCCGGCGCAGGACGCGACGCGCTTCGCGCGCCAACGTCGATTCATCGGGAGTGTCGAGAAGATTGTACATGGCCGTCATGGCGTCATGTTCCTTGGCTGGTTCAGAGGCTACCGTGGCGCCGCGCCTCGCGCCCAGTCGGCGCAGCGCTGCATCCACAAGCGGATCGTCGCGGCGCGTCTCGATCCGACGCACCTGGCGCAATACGGTCGACGCGTGGCAGCCCGCCTCCCGTGCCAGCTCGCGTATCGGACGACCATTCTCCGTATGCGCGATATAGACGCGCGCCGCCTGTGGTACCCAGCCCGGAAGTCTTCCCGTCCCTCCTTTTGCATTAACCTCGATCATTTCACGTTTCCCCAGGATTCTGGCCGTTTGTGCACAGAGTTATCCACAAACGCCGAGTCGCAACCTAAACGTGTGCCCGTTACTTGAACGTTAATTCACGGACGCAAGTACAAGACTTGGCTTACTTTAATAAACACCGATGAATTCGGCGCACGGTGCTGGATGCGGCTGCGCAACGCCCATCACGCGTGTGTCAGAGTGGCTGACAGAATCGCAAAACAAGAGGCGCCGCCATGAAAGACATCCTGAGCCTGGTTTCCGATCTTCGCAGGCCGCGCCTGCTGATCCGTGCCGCCCGCATCGGCGCGCAGGAATACCAGCGCGACCCGCACCTGCACCGCATCCTCGGATACGGCAACCTGCCCCGCCCGGGCGAGGCGCTGATGCGCTTGCTGTCGATCGAAGGCGATCTGGACGAGATGCGTCACGGCGGAGACGCCGGCTATTCGGTCAGCCGCCACGTCGAGGTGCTGAGCGCGATGATGGGAGAAGCGCGGCTGCTACGGACGGCACCCCGCCCGACCTCATGAGCGCGGCTGCCCCGCCGCCGGTCAGCTGAACGCGTCGGGCGCGGCGTCCTTCTTGCGCGCGACGTAATCGTTCAGCGCTCCGTGGATGGCCGGATCTAGCTCCGGCTGGCGGTATTGTTCCAGCAGCTTGCGCACCCGGGCGTTGGCCAAGGTCAGCGTATCGCGCATGCCGTCCTCGGCCCAAGCCTCGAAGGGCTTGTAGTCCAGCAGATCGGACCGCCAGAAGGCGGTCTTGAAATGCGCCTGCGTATGCGCGCATCCGAGGTAGTGACCGCCAGGCCCGACCTCGCGCACGGCGTCCAGAGCCATGCTTTCCTCGGTCACCTCGACGCCTTGCGCCAGCTTGTGCAGCGCCCCGAGCTGGTCCGCATCCATCACGAACTTCTCGAAGCTCGAAACCAAGCCACCTTCCAGCCAGCCACAGGCGTGCAGCATGAAGTTGACGCCGGACAGCAGCCCCATGTTGAGGCTGTTCGACGTCTCGTAGGCGGCCTGCGCGTCGGGCAGCTTCGAGCCGGTGAAAGCCCCGGCCGAGCGGTACGGAAGCCCCAGCCGCCGTGCCAGCTGGCCCGCGCCGTAGGTGATCTGCGCGGCCTCGGGCGTCCCGAAGGTGGGCGCACCGGAATTCATGTCGATGGACGTCACGAAGGCGCCGAAGATGACCGGCGCGCCCGGCCGGATCAGCTGCGAATAGGCGATGCCGGCCATGACCTCGGCCAGTACCTGCGTCAGAGTACCCGCGACTGAGACAGGCGCCATCGCGCCGCCGACGATGAAGGGCGAGACGATGCACGCCTGGTTCGCCGCCGCGTATACTTCGAGCGCGCCCATCATGGTGTCGTCGAACGTCAGGGGCGAGTTGATGTTGATCAACGAGGTCATCACCGTGTTCTCGGCCACGAAGTCGCGGCCGAACAGGATCTCGCACATCTCGACGCTGTCGCGGGCGCGCGACGGCTCGGTCACCGAACCCATGAACGGCTTGTCCGACAGGGTCATATGCGCCAGCAGCATGTCCAGGTGGCGCTTGTTCACCGGGATGTCGGTCGGCTCGCACACGGTGCCGCCGGAATGGTGCAGCCACTTGGACATGTAGCCCAGGCGCACGAAATTGCGAAAATCCTCGATCGTGGCGTAGCGCCGCCCGCCGTTCATGTCGTGCACGAAAGGCGGGCCGTAGACCGGCGCCAGCACCAGCGAGCGGCCGCCGATCTCGACGCTGCGCTCGCGGTTGCGGGCGGCCTGGGTGAACCGCGACGGCGCAGTCGCCATCAACTGGCGTGCAAGGCCCCGTGGCATGCGCACGCGCTCTCCGCTGACATCGGCGCCGGCGTCGCGCCAACGCTGAAGCGCTGCGGGATTGTTCACGAAGTTGACGCCGATCTCATGCAGGATCGTCTCGGCGCCATTTTCTATTAGGCTCAGCGCCTCGTCGTTCAGGATTTCCAGATCGGGGATGTTGCGCTCGATGTAGCGGGCGGTCTCGACCGACACGGCGGTGCGTTCGGCGCGCCGTGCGGCGCCGCCCCCGGTGCCGCGCGAACGCCTGCGTACGGTTGCCGCGTCTGCCATTCCGTCATCTCCGTCTTCGCGAACGCCCGATGCGCCCGTTCCGACCCTTCTACAGCGCACGACAGGAGGGCCATCTTCGTTTTCCGGCACCTGCGTGGCAAAACCGACATCGCCATCACGGGCCGCTCAGACCCCGTTGCCATTTTCCGACACGCTGCCTACAGGAAGGCATGACCGACACGCGCCACGACACCCTTCTGATCATCGACTTCGGCAGCCAGGTAACGCAGCTTATCGCGCGCCGCCTGCGCGAGCTGAACGTCTTCTCGCAGATCATGCCTTATCAGGCCGTCACGATGGCCGAGATCGAGCGCATCGCTCCAAAAGCGATCATCTTCTCGGGCGGCCCCGACAGCGTGACGCGTGACGGCAGCCCCCGCGCACCCGATGGCGTGTTCGACTACGGCGTGCCGATACTGGGCATCTGCTACGGTCAGCAGGTGATGATGACGCAGTTGGGCGGCCGCGTGGTTTCGGGCGAAGGCACGTCCGAGTTCGGTCGAGCCTGGGTCACGCCAGCGGCCGAGTTGGACCTTCTGGAAGGCTGGTTCTCCGACGGCCCCGAGCAGGTGTGGATGAGCCACGGCGACCACGTCGCCGAACTGGCGCCGGGCTTTTCCGTCTACGGCACCTCGCCGGGCGCACCCTTCGCGATCACCGCGGACGCCGCGCGCCACTTCTACGCGGTACAATTCCACCCCGAGGTGCACCACACCCCCCGCGGCGCCAGATTGTACGAAAACTTCGTACGCCTCGCCGGGTTCAAGGGCGACTGGACGATGGCCAGCTATCGCGACGAGGCGATTGCCAACATCCGCGAGACGGTGGGCGACGCCAAGGTCATCTGCGGCCTGTCAGGCGGGGTCGACAGTTCCGTCGCGGCCGTCCTGATCCACGAGGCGATCGGCGACCAGCTGACCTGCGTCTTCGTCGATCACGGCCTGCTGCGCCTGAACGAGGCCGAGGAAGTCACCCGGATGTTCGGCGATCACTACAATATCCCGCTGATCCACGCGGATGAGTCGGAGTTGTTCCTTGGCGCGCTCGAGGGCGTCTCCGATCCCGAGGAAAAGCGCAAGACGATCGGACGGCTGTTCATCGACGTGTTCCAGAAACACGCCGACACAATCGAGGGCGCACAGTTCCTGGCGCAGGGGACATTGTACCCGGACGTGATCGAAAGCGTATCGTTCTCGGGCGGCCCGAGCGTGACGATCAAGTCGCACCACAACGTGGGCGGCCTGCCCGAGAAGATGGGCCTGAAGCTGGTCGAGCCGTTGCGCGCTCTGTTCAAGGACGAGGTCCGCGCGCTGGGGCACGAGCTTGGCCTGCCCGACAGCTTCATCGGCCGTCACCCCTTCCCCGGCCCCGGCCTTGCCATCCGATGCCCCGGAGAGATCACGCGCGAGAAGCTCGAGATCCTGCGCAAGGCGGACGCGGTGTACATCGACCAGATCCGCAAGCACGGGCTCTACGACGAGATCTGGCAGGCCTTCGTAGCGATCCTGCCGGTCCGCACCGTCGGCGTCATGGGCGACGGCCGGACGTACGACTTTGCCTGCGCCCTGCGCGCGGTCACCAGCGTCGACGGCATGACCGCCGACTACTACCAGTTCAGCCACGATTTCCTGGGCGAGACCGCGACGCGGATCATCAACGAGGTCAGGGGCATCAATCGCGTGACCTACGACATCACCAGCAAACCTCCGGGCACCATCGAGTGGGAGTGAGGCCGCGGTTCCCGGTGCCTCGGCTGTCTTGAGCTGCCTGCGCGGCTGGCTCATCATTATCATGCGGATTATGGGTTTGCCTCGAGCAGGTCGCTGTGAAAGACGACTCGCAAAGAGACGAGAGGCGATAGCCGCATGAGCGATGCACTGACCAAGGCCCTGTCCGAGCGTGACTGGCTGCTGGCCGACGGCGCGACCGGAACGAACCTGTTCAACATGGGCTTGCAATCCGGCGACGCGCCCGAGTTCTGGAACGAGACAGAGCCGGACAAGATCCGGGCCTTGTACCGGGGCGCCGTCGACGCCGGCTCGGATCTGTTCCTGACGAACTCCTTCGGCGCCAACGCCTCCCGACTGAAGCTGCACGACGCCGGGCATCGCGCGCACGAATTGTCACGACTGGCCGCCGAGATCGGCCGCGAGATCGCGGATAGCGCAGGGCGCACCCTGATCGTCGCGGGCTCGGTCGGGCCGACCGGCGAGATCATGGGCGCGGCCGGAACGCTGAAGCACGACACCGCGGTGCAGATGTTTGAGGAAACGGCGGCCGGGCTCAAGGCGGGCGGTGCGGACGTGCTTTGGGTCGAGACGATCTCGGCTCCCGAAGAATTCAAGGCCGCGGCCGAGGCCTTCGCCAACGTCGGCATGCCCTGGTGCGGAACGATGAGCTTCGACACGGCCGGGCGCACGATGATGGGCCTGACTTCGTCGGGTATGGTCGAGATGGTCGATTCCCTGCCCAATCCGCCTATCGCTTTCGGCGCGAACTGCGGCGTCGGCGCGTCGGACTTGTTGCGCACCGTGCTGGGCTTCGCGGCGCAGGGGGCCGAGCGGCCGATCATTGCCAAGGGCAATGCGGGCATTCCGCGCTTCGAGGACGGGCATATCCATTACGACGGCACGCCCGACCTGATGGCCGAATACGCCCGCCTCGCCCGCGATGCCGGCGCGCGCATCATCGGCGGGTGCTGCGGCACGATGCCCGAACACCTGCGTTCCATGCGGATCGCACTGGAAAGCCACACGCCCCGCGCCCGCCCGACGCTGGATCACATCGCCGAGGTTCTGGGCGGATATTCGTCGCCCAACGACGGAACCGGCGACGACGACGGCAGCGTGCCGCGGCGTGTGCGGCGCGGGCGGCGGCGGGTCTGACCCGCGTTCGCCAATGTCAGAACAGCGACATCTGATCACCTGCGCGGAGCGGTGGCGCGAACAGGTCGCACCGCAGAGGCGCCGTGGCGCGATTCATGGCAAGCGCCCGCACCGCGCGATCGAAGCGCTGCTTGATGATCTCTGCATAGGCGCCCTCGCCCCGCATGCGCCTGTGCCATTGAGGCGAATAATCCTGTCCGCCGTGCATGGCGCGCAGGTGCCCCATGATCCGTGCGGCACGATCGGGATAATGCTCGGCCAGCCAGTCCTGCCAAAGCTGCGAGACTTCGAGCGGCAGGCGCAACATGATCAAGCTTGCGGCTTCGGCGCCGGCCTCGCGGCCGGCGTCCAGGATGCGCTCGACCTCGGGGTCGGTAAGACCGGGCACGACGGGCGAGATCATCACCCGCACCGGAATGCCGGCGGCCGTCAAGGCGCGGATCGTCGCCAGACGCCGCTCGGGCCGCGGCGCGCGCGGCTCCATCCGGCGAGACAGGCCGGCGTCCAGCGTAGTGATCGAAATGCCGACCCGCGCCAGTCCGTGCCGCGCCATCTCGGCCAGAATGTCGACGTCACGCTCGACCAGCGCGCCCTTGGTGGTGACGGCGACCGGGTGCCGGAAATCGCGCAGAACCTCGAGGCAGGCGCGCATGATGCCGTGGTCGCGCTCGATCGGTTGGTAAGGATCTGTGTTCGTACCGATCGCGATGGGCGCCGCGCGGTAGCCCGGCCGGCGCAGTTCCGCCTCGAGCACGGCGGGCGCGTCGGGGCGGGCGATCAGCCGGGTCTCGAAATCCAGACCTGGCGACAGGCCCAGCCATGCGTGCGTGGGCCGCGCGAAGCAGTAAATGCACCCATGCTCGCACCCTCGATAGGGATTGAGTGTCCGGTCGAAGGGCAGGTCCGGGGACCGGATGTAATTGATGACCGAGCGCGGGCGCTCCAACGATACCTCGGTGCGCACGGGCAGCGCTTCCTCGGGGATATCCCAGCCATCGGGTTCGGCGACCGGGCACAGACGTTCGAAGCGTCCGGTAAGGCGCGTGGTGGCGCCTCGTCCCTTGCGACGGGCCGGATCGATCTGCTGCGGATCGACGGGCCTGACCCGCTCCGGGTCGCCGGGAGTGACGGTGGTTGCCATGCCGGAAGGATGGAACACAATGAGAACATTTGCAATGCGGCGAATTTCGGGAACTCTGACGTCGGTCCGGCAACCGCGTATGTCGCAATTTGCCAAGTGAGCGGTGCGTGAAACGCACAACTGTCCCAGTCAGCGCAGGCGCGCGTCGCGCGTGACCCGAAAGGAAGCATCGAATGGCCGAAGAAGACGACCTGATCCTCTCAGAACTCGACGACGACGAGCTTGTCCAGCAGATGTTCGACGATCTCTACGACGGGCTCAAGCCCGAGATCGAGGAGGCCGTGAACATCCTGCTCGAACGCGGATGGGAGCCTTACGATATCCTGACGAAGGCGCTGGTCGGGGGCATGACCATCGTCGGCAACGACTTCCGCGACGGAATCCTTTTCGTTCCCGAGGTTCTGCTGGCGGCAAACGCCATGAAGGGCGGAATGGCCATCCTCAAGCCGCTGCTGGTCGAAACCGGCGCGCCGAAGATGGGCAAGATGGTGATTGGCACGGTCAAGGGCGACATCCACGACATCGGCAAGAATCTTGTCTCGATGATGATGGAGGGAGCGGGCTTCGAAGTGGTCGACTTGGGCATCAACAATCCGGTCGAGAACTACATAGACACCGCGAAGGCCGAAGAGGCAGACATCGTCGGCATGTCGGCGCTTCTGACCACAACGATGCCGTACATGAAGGTCGTGATCGATACGATGATCGAGCAGGGCATTCGCGACGATTATATTGTTCTGGTCGGCGGAGCGCCGCTGAACGAGGAATTCGGTAAAGCCATCGGTGCGGACGCCTATTGTCGCGATGCCGCTGTGGCGGTGGAAACCGCGAAGCTTCTTGTCGCGCGCAAGCACAACAGGATGAGCGCCGGGTAACCGGCAGCCATCGGCGACGACGGGCGCCGACGCACGGCATTGTGTCGGTCCGCTGAGACAGTCAGGCCGCTGCACCTTTTTCTTTACCCGAAACTGACCCATATTGAGAGCGGAAGGAGGGTCGCATGCCTGTCACATCAATCGCGCTTCTGATCCTTGCCGCGCTCGTCGCGGTTGCCCTGACGATCTGGGCCCTGTCCACTTGGGGCGTCGCGGCGGTCGTCGCGGTGCTGCTATGCTTGGCTTTGGCAGCCCGTTGGGCGATGGCGCCCGTCGGGCATGACGACAGCCATCCCTGATCCGGACCGCGCAGACGTCGTGACCCCTGACGCGGATGGCGTGAGTCCACTCGAGGGCGGCGGCCGCGTCCTGCTGGTCGCCTGCGGTGCCTTGGCGCACGAGATCCTGCACCTGAAGCGCATCAATGGGTGGGATCATCTCGATCTCGCGTGCCTTCCTGCCATCCTGCACAATCGCCCGGACCGTATCCCTGACGCCGTGCACGCCGTGGTGACAAGGAACAGCTCCGAATACGACAGGGTTTGCGTCGTCTACGCGGATTGCGGCACAGGCGGTGCGCTACAGCGGCTGTGCGACAGGCTGGGCGTCGAGATGATACGGGCCCCGCATTGTTACGCGTTTTTTGAAGGAGTCGACAGCTTCATCGAACGCGACGAAATGACAGCCTTCTACCTCACCGATTTCCTCGTTCGCCAGTTCGATGCCTTCGTCTGGCGCCCGCTTGGGCTGGACCGTCATCCGGAGTTGCATGATGCCTATTTCGGGCATTACGAGGCGCTCGTCTACCTCGCCCAGAGCGAGGATCCCGCTCTCACGCAGCAGGCAGCGGACCACGCGCAACGTCTCGGCCTGCGGTTCGAGCGACGAAAGACCGGCTATGGTGAGCTCGCGACTACGCTGGAACAGTGGGCGTCGCAGGACTAGTCACCGCGCCGTTTGCGCTTCCTGAAGCACCACCGAAACCGGCACGAGTGCCACGGATTGTGCCCGATCCTGCAACCCCCAGAGGACCAGCGCAGAAATTGTATCGGCACGCAACCGTCCCAGCATGACCACGGCCCCCTCTTGCCGGGCGCGAAACGCGCCTTGGTCCAGAAAGCGCCGGATCACCCGGGCATCCTGCCCTTCGCTGTCGAAATCGCGAAACAAGGTCGCCGACGGCACTCCGTCGCGTGTGGCAATCTGCTGCGCGGTGTTTAGCCCGTTCGGTACCGCGATCAAGCCATGCCCGCTCGCCGACAGGAAGCTCGCAACCTGTTGCGCCACCTCGGAGCCGCCTTGCAGGCCACCGCCGGGTGCCTCTAGGACCGCGACGGCCTGCGGCACGGCGTCGAGAGCCCCGGCCAAGCTTACCTCCACATCCCGGGGTGACGCGTCGGCTGGCAATGCGGCGATCGTCAGAACCTCATAGCCGAGCTTGCGATACTCCTGCGCCGCCTGCGCTGCATCTGGGTGCGACGGATCGATGGCGAAGCTGACAGGGAAAGGAAAGGCCTGCAACGCGTCGGGACCCAGCGGTCCGCGTCCGTCGTCGATCAGCACCACCGCCAGTCGTGGCAGATCGTCGGCGACATCGACATCCGCGGCATAATCTTGCAGAGGCGATTCATCGTCGCTTGTGGCGGCTTCGGCTGGTTTCACATCGATCCCGAAAAGCCGCGATTCCGCTGTCGACCCATCCCGGTCGGCCAGCACCTTGGCCGGCTCGCCGATCGTCGGCCTGTCATCCGCCGGTGGCGAGACGGTTTCGCCCTCGGCGAGTTGGGGCGGCACCGCGGTGTCGTCCCGCAGTTCAGTCGCGGCATCTTCGTTCGATGGTTCCTGCCGCAAGGGTTCCGCCTGCTCCGTCAATGGGCTTCCGACCGCGGGAAGCGGTGGCGACGGCGGCTGGGCGGGAGCCGTGTCCGGCTCGACCGTCATGAAACCGGGGACCTCTGCCTGAGCGCGGGGCATCTCGGGTCCGTCATCCGTCGCCACGCTCGTCGGTGGTGCCAGTGATGCGTCTGCCGGGGCTTTCGGCAATATCGAGGGAGCGGTATCGGCCCGCGGCATGGCCGGCGGCCGCGTCTCGGTCGCTGCATCCCGATTGCCCAGGTCAGGTGCGGAGAGCGCAGCGTTCGGCGGGGCCAGCGGCCCGACTCTGGTATCCGCTGGCGGTTTGCGCCCCGGCCGGTCGGGATCGCGGCGCGAGGCCCGCGCAGTTTCGTTCTCGCCGCTGCCCTCTAATCCGGAGGCATCGTCGCTGGAAGCGCCGCCACCCGCAGCCGCCCCTCCAGAGGGCGCGGGCGTATCGCCGGCATCGGGGCCATCGGCCGGGCGACGCTCGGCCTGCGGCGCGATCCGGGCAGGTTCGGGATTTGTGGCATCGTCCTGCGCGACAGATTGCACGAATCCGTCAGCGTCGCTCTCTGGAAGCCGGAGCATTGCGTGCTCCGGCATGCCCACCGCCAGCGACACCGCGCCCGCCGCCAGCACTGCGGTTGCCCCTCCACCAATCAAGCCTGCGATGACTCCGCGTGCCATTCTGCCCCCGTATCGATGGCCTGCATTTGCGTCATGGCCGAATTGTACCACATTGGCGCCAGCCAGCCGCCGGGGCACGTTCAGCGTCCGAGGCCCCGGCCTTGACGTGTCTGCGCCCGCCTGCGCATGTATACCTCGGCGGAACGAACCACCGCCAGCCCTGAGACAGCGGTTTTTGCATGCTTCTTCTGATCGATAACTACGACAGCTTCACGTACAATCTGGTGCACCTGATCGGATCGGCAGGTACCGAGGTCGTCGTGCGCCGCAACGACGCGATCTCGGTCGACGATGCCATGGCGATGCGCCCGGCGGGCATCGTGCTCAGCCCCGGCCCCTGCGACCCTGACCGCGCCGGGATATGCCTGGATCTGGTCCGTGCCGCGGCCGAAACGGGCACACCCCTCATGGGCGTGTGCCTTGGGCACCAGACGATCGGGCAGGCGTTCGGTGGAACGGTGGTGCGCCACGACGAGATCGTGCATGGCAAGGCGGGCGCTATTCACCACGACGGCACGGGCGTGTTCGCCGGCCTGCCTTCGCCGTTTTCGGCCACGCGCTATCACAGCCTGGTGGTGCGACGCGACGACCTGCCCGCTTGTCTCGACGTGACCGCAACGCTCGAAGATGGCACGATCATGGGGCTGCAGCACCGCGATCTGCCGATACACGGGGTACAATTCCACCCCGAGTCGATCGCGACCGACCATGGCCGAAGGCTGGTCGGCAATTTCCTGTCGCTCGCCGGCCTGCTGACAGACGCCGCGGCATGAGCGACGACTTGAGGCCGCTGATCGGGCTTGCCGCCGATCGCCCGCTGACCCGCACCGAGGCCGAAACCGCCTTCACCGTCCTTTTCGAGGGGCGCGCGACACCCGCTCAGATCGGCGGCCTGCTGATGGCCTTGCGCACGCGCGGCGAAACGGTCGACGAATACGCCGCCGCCGCGGCCGTGATGCGCGCCAAGTGCAACCGCGTGCGCGGCCCGATCGGGGCAATTGACATCGTCGGCACCGGCGGCGACGGCAAGGGCACGCTCAACATCTCGACCGCGACGGCCTTCGTCGTGGCGGGCGCGGGCGTGCCGGTCGCCAAGCACGGCAACCGCAACCTGTCGTCCAGATCGGGCGCGGCCGACGCCTTGGCGCAGATGGGCCTAGACGTGATGATCGGTGCTGCGCAGGTCGAAAGGGCGCTGGCCGCCTGCGGCATCGCCTTCATGATGGCGCCGATGCACCACCCGGCGATGGCCCATGTCGGGCCCGTCCGGAGCGAGCTTGGCACTCGGACGATCTTCAACATCCTGGGGCCATTGACCAACCCGGCGGGCGTCAAGCGCCAGTTGACCGGTGCCTTCAGCCGCGACCTGATCCGTCCGATGGCCGAGGTTCTGCTGGCGCTGGGGTCCGAGCGCGCCTGGCTGGTGCACGGCTCGGACGGCACCGACGAACTGACGATCACCGGCACAAGCTGGGTCGCCGCGCTCGAGGAAGACGGCGTGATCCGCGAGGCCGAGATCCACCCCGAGGATGCCGGCCTGCCCGTCCACCCGTTCGAGGCGATCCTGGGGGGCACCCCGGAACAGAACGCCGCCGCCTTCCGCGCCTTGCTCGAAGGCGAGGACTCGGCCTACCGCGACGCGGTTCTTCTGAACGCGGCCGCTGCCCTGGTGGTCGCGGACAAGGTCGACGTTCTGGCCCACGGCGTGGCGCTGGCCCGGGAAAGCATCGACAGCGGCGCGGCGAAGGCCAAGGTCGAGGCGCTGGCGCAGGCGACGCGCACCTCCTGATGGCCGGACCATCGGACGATCCGGCTGAGGCCGGCCCCATACCGCCCGACGCATGGCGGCACCTGTCCTTCTTCGAGCGGGATTGGTACAAAGTGTGCCGCCTGCTGAAGGCCGAGACCCGCCCCGTCCTCCCGCCCGCGCACCAGGTCTTCGATGCGCTGGCGCGCAATGCGCCGGATAGCGTTCGGGTCGTGATCCTTGGGCAAGATCCCTACCCCACGCCGGGCCACGCCCACGGGCACGCCTTCTCAGTCGAGCCCAGCGTGGCTCCGCCCCGCTCGCTCGTCAACGTGTTCACGGAAATGGAGAACGATCTTGGCTCGCGGCCGCGAAATGGGGACCTGCGGCACTGGGCCGACCAGGGCGTGCTGCTGCTGAACACCGCGTTGACGGTCCCGGCGGGCATGGCAGGAGGACACGCGCGGCTGGGCTGGGAGCCGCTGACGGCCGAAATCCTGCGAACATTGTCGGACCGGCCGCGCGCCTTCGTGCTGTGGGGCCGGCCCGCGCAGGCCCACGGCCGCCACATCTCCGGCCAAGACCACCTCATCCTGCAAAGCGCGCACCCCTCACCGCTCTCGGCGCGTCGGGGGTTTTTCGGGTCTCGCCCCTTTTCCCGCGTCAATGACTGGCTTAAAGCCAGAGGAGAGACGCCAATCGACTGGACGGGGCAATGACAGCGACCATCCTCGAGAAGATCAAGGCCTACAAGCTGGACGAAATCGCCGCCGCGAAAGCCGAGCGCCCGCTGGCCGAGGTCGAGGCCGAGGCGAAGCGGACAGGGCCGGTTCGCGGCTTTGCCCAGGCGCTGCGCGAGGCAACCCGCACGGGCTACGGTCTGATCGCCGAGATCAAGAAGGCGTCGCCGTCCAAGGGGCTGATCCGTGCCGATTTCGACCCTACCACCCTCGCCCGCGCGTACGAGACCGGCGGCGCCGCATGCCTCTCCGTGCTCACCGATGGCCCATCCTTCCAGGGCGACAAGGCATTCCTGCGCGCCGCCCGCGACGCCACCTCGTTGCCCGCGCTGCGCAAAGATTTCATGTACGACCCCTACCAGGTGCCGGAGGCGCGCGCGCTCGGAGCCGATTGTATCCTTATCATCATGGCCAGTGTATCGGACGGCCAGGCGGCCGAACTCGAGTCCTGTGCGCAGGACTGGGGCATGGATGCGCTAATCGAGGTCCACGACCGGGCGGAACTTGATCGGGCGCTACGCCTCCGCTCGCCCCTGATCGGGATAAACAACCGTGATCTCAACACCTTCGAGACAACTCTTGATGTCACGAGGGACTTGGCCAAGGGCGTGACCGACGATCGCCTCCTGGTGTCAGAATCCGGCCTGCGCACGCCGGAAGACCTGGCGGACATGGCGCGCCACGGCGCCCGCGCGTTCCTGATCGGCGAAAGCCTGATGCGCCAGGCCGACGTCGAACAGGCGACCCGCAGGCTGCTGCACAATCCGGTGCCGGCATGAGCGGATTGACACATTTCGACGAAACCGGTGCCGCGCACATGGTCGACGTGTCCGACAAGGACATCACCGCCCGGATCGCGCGCGCCGAGGGCCGGATCGTCATGCGGCTCGACACCTTGAATCTGATCACCGAAGGGACCGCCAAGAAGGGTGACGTGATCGGCGTGGCGCGGCTGGCTGGCATCATGGGGTGCAAGAAAACCGCCGAGCTGATCCCTCTGTGCCACCCGCTGCCGCTCAGCAAGGTAGGCCTCGAACTGCAGGCCGATCCAGAGCTGCCGGGCGTCCGCATCGTCGCGACCGTCAAGACGACCGGCCAGACCGGGGTCGAGATGGAGGCCCTGACGGCCGTGTCCATCGCGGCGCTGACGGTCTACGACATGGTCAAGGCGGTCGACAAGGACATGCAGATCGAAGGCATTCGCGTCATTCTGAAGGATGGCGGCAAGTCGGGCCGGTACGAGGCCGGGACCGGCGGCGCGGAATGATCTCGGTCTCGGAGGCGCTGGACGCGCTGTTCGCGCTGCTTCCCGCGCACCGGATCGAGACGGTGCCCCTGCTTGAGGCGCATGGCCGTGTACTGGCCGGCCCCGTCGCCGCCACGCGTGACCAGCCGCCCTTCGCCGCATCGGCAATGGACGGCTACGCGGTGGTCGACGCCAAACCGGGCGTGCCGCTGACCGTCATCGGCGAAAGCGCTGCCGGCAGGGGTTTTGCCGACCACGTCGGAGAGGGTCAGGCGGTGCGCATCTTCACCGGCGCTCCGATTCCGACCGGCGCGACACGCGTCATCCTGCAAGAGGACGTCACGCGCCAGGGCGACCGGATCACGCCGGGCGACAGGATGGATCCCGGCGACAATATCCGCGCGGCCGGCAACGATTTCCGCGCAGGCAGCGGAATGCCCTTCCCCCGCGTGCTGAGCAGTTCCGACATCGCGCAGCTTGCCGCCATGAACGTCGCCCGTGTGCCGGTCTCGCGGCGCCCGCGCGTGGCGCTGGTCGCCACCGGGGACGAACTCGTCATGCCAGGCGAGACGCCCGGCCCCGACCAGATCGTCGCCTCCAACACATTCGGGCTGCACGCCCTGCTGCGCGATCTCGGGGCGGAGCCGCGCATGCTACCGATCGCGCGTGACACGGTCGTGTCGCTGAAGACCGTGCTGGGCATGATCGACGACGCCGACCTGGTGATCACCGTCGGTGGCGCGTCGAAGGGCGACCACGACTTGGTGGCGCCCGTGGCGGCGGAACTGGGCATGGAGCGCGCGTTTCACATGGTCGCCATGCGACCGGGCAAACCCCTCATGAGCGGCAGGCTGGGCAGCGCCGTGATGATCGGGCTGCCCGGCAACCCGGTGTCGGCCATGGTCTGCGGCCATGTCTTCGTGGGCCCGGTCGTGCGCGCCATGCAGGGCCTGCCGGCGCAAGCCGTTCCACGTCTATCCGGAGAGCTGGCGCACGATCTGGCCGCCAACGGCCCGCGCGAGCATTACATGCGCGCGCGACATGCGCCCGACGGGTTGCACGTCTTCGAGCGCCAGGATTCCAGCCTGCTCCACGTGCTGGGCGCGGCCGACGCGCTTGTCGTGCGCCCCGTGCTCGATCCTGTCCGCAAGGCCGGCGACCTCGTTGATTACATTCCGCTTTGACCGGTCATGGGTGTGTTGACACAAACCGAGAACATCGGTAGAACAAAATAAAACTGCCGGAGGGGCACAGATGTTGACCAGGAAGCAGCTCGACCTGCTGGATTTCATCAACCGGCGCGTCGCGCGCGATGGCGTCCCCCCTAGTTTCGACGAGATGAAGGATGCGCTGGACCTGCGCTCCAAATCCGGCATTCACCGCCTGATCACGGCGCTGGAAGAACGCGGCTTCATCCGGCGGCTGGCGCACCGTGCCCGCGCCATCGAAATCGTCAAGCTTCCCGAAAGCCTCGGCGGCGCGCCTGCCGGCTATTCCCCCCGTGTGATCGACGGCGGCGTGTCGAAGGGCGAACCTGAAGCTGCCGCGACCGCGGGCGTTCAAGAACTGCCGCTTCTGGGCCGCATCGCCGCCGGCCGCCCCATCGAGGCGATCGACGACGCGCCCGCTGGCATCGGCGTGCCGGGGCACATGATCTCGACCCGCGCGCGGCACTACGCGCTGGAGGTGCGCGGTGATTCGATGATCGACGCGGGCATCAACGACGGCGACGTGGTGATCATCCGGGAAACCGCGCATGCCGATGACGGCGAGATCGTTGTCGCGCAGGTCGACGGCTATGAAGCCACGCTGAAGCGCATCCGCCATTCGGGCGACGTGGTGATCCTTGAGGCCGCCAATCCCGCTTACGAGCCGCGTGTGCTGCCAGCCGGATCGGTCAGCGTTCAGGGTCGGCTGGTGGGCTTGATTCGGACGTACTGAGCCAGGCGACCAGCCCTGTCGCGTCGTCGGGCCTTGCCCCGTGCCACAAGCGCAGGCCGGTGCGCTGGCGGTCGGTGACCACGCGAATTCCGTCCTCTGCCAGCCAGACTGCAACCGAACCTGTCTGCTTCAGCGTTTCAGGATGAAACAGCTGGCAATCCCCCGGCACCGGGTCCCCGTCGCTTTGCACAACAATCTGACCGGGCGCGCAGCGCCCGAACGCTTCGACCGCGCGCTTGCCCTGCAGATGCACGAATTCCACCGATCCCAAAGCCTGGCGCGCGATTCGGCCCTCGATCGGCCCGCTCCAACGAAGCGCCGACGCCTCCTGCCCGGCCAAGTCGCCGTCGTTTTCCAGCCAGACATCGGCGACGAATCCGCCTCCGCTGCCGCGCGACAGCGCCCGTCCATTCGGCCCCAGGATTCCCACGAGCCCGCCATCGTCGGCGATCAGCACGTGCGGTCGATCGGCGGAACTCCACAGCCCGGCGGCCAGCATCAGTGGCAGCGCGCCGCTCAGCCGGGCGGTTCCCCGCAATAGGCACAGCATGAGGCCGCCCAGCGCGATCAGCGGCAGCACCCAGAATCCCGGCGTCACGACTGGCCGGACGGCGGCGTCCCACGATGCGATGCTGCGTGCGACCCACAGGATCCAGTCCAGGCCCATCCCCATGACGTACAGCGCCATCCAGTCTAGGCCGAGCGGCATCAGCAGCGCCGAGGCGACCGCCGCCGGCACCACCACAAGGCCCATTACCGGCACGCTGACGAGGTTGGCGATCAGGCCAAACTGCGCAATCGTGTTGAAATGCGCCATGCCGATCGGTGCCGTCGCCAACCCGGCCACCGCCGAAGAAACGAGCAGCGACAGCACCGGCGCCATCCACCGTGGCAAGGGGCGCTCTCTCCTAGTGTTGAAGCGGCTGACCTGCTCGAACGTCGCCACCAGCGCGGTCGTGGCAGCGAAAGACATCTGGAAGCCCGGTCCCGTCAGCGCCTCGGGGCGCAGGATCAGGACGATCAAGGCGGCGAGCGCCACGCTGCGCAGGCTCAGCGCCCGGCGATCGCAGACGACTGCGAGCAGGGCGACCGCAGCCATGACATAAGCTCGTTCCGTGGCAACGTTGCCGCCCGACAATGCAAGGTATCCGGTCGCGGCCGCCAACGCGCCCAGCGCGGCGATGCGTTTGATCGGCGCACGGTGACGCGTCCAAGGCAGCGCGACGAGACCGAGGCGCAAGACTCCGAAGACGAAGCCGGCCAGCAGCCCCATGTGAAGTCCCGAGATGGCCAGAAGATGCGCGAGATTTGTGTCGCGCAGATCCTGCAGCGTCGCCTGCCCCATCGCGCTGCGATCGCCCGTGGTGACTGCTGCGGCAAAGGCGCCGGTCTCTCCGGGCAGAACGGCGCGCATGCGTTCGGACAGCCACATCCTCGCCTTGAAGATGCGCTGCCCTTCAGCGGGCGGCGCCAGAAGCAGCACCGGCGTGCGCGTGTAGCCCACCGCGCCGAGCTGCAGGAACCAGCCGTGCCGGCGGAAATCGAAACCTCCGGGTTCCACCGCGCCACCGGGCGGGCCCAGGTGACCGGTCAGGATCACTGTCGCGCCGGGCGCCGCCGCGGCAAATCCCTGGTCCCCGTGAAGGGAAACCCGCACCCGCGTCGGCGTTTCGTCCGGCGCCATCGGCGCCAGGACCACGCGGTCCAGTGTCAGGCGCACCGCGTCCGAAGCCGAGCGGTCGATGTCGACCACGCGGCCTTCCACCGGGCCGTAATACCGGAAGTCGACGAGCGGCCCAGCCACGTTGTGACTGCGCGCCCCGGCCAAGCCGAAGCCAAGCGCCACCAGCCCCGCCGCGATCACCGGCGCACGCACGCCATCGGGCGTCGGGCTGCGCGCCAGAGCGCCGAAGATCAGGGCGCACAGCCCCAGGCCAAGCATCATCCAGAGCATGGCCTGGCCCGGCTCGATCACCAGCGCGAAGTACAGGCCGATCCCGCAGGCGAGGCACACCGGCACCCACGGGAACAGGTGGCCGCGCTGCGCCGCAATGGCGGCGGCGAACAGGCCTGACGGACGTGCCATTGCTTGCCCCTGCGCCCTCGCGTGGTAAAGGAACCGGCAACATATGCCACAAATCTTCTTTCCATAGGGTTAACCATGTCCTCAGGTCCGGTCGTCACGCGCTTCGCCCCCTCGCCCACCGGCTATCTGCATATCGGCGGCGCGCGCACGGCCCTGTTCAACTGGCTGTTCGCCCGTGGCCGCGGCGGGCGCTTCCTGCTGCGGATCGAGGATACAGACCACACGCGCTCGACTCCGCAGGCGACGCAGGCGATCCTCGACGGACTTGCATGGCTTGGGCTGGAGCATGACGGCGACGTGGTCAGCCAAGCATCGCGGGCCGAGCGTCACGCCGAAGTGGCGCAGGCACTCCTAGAACGCGGTGCGGCCTACAAGTGCTTCTCGACGCAGGAAGAAATAGAGACATTCCGCGAGTCCGCGCGCGCCGAGGGCCGCTCGACCCTGTTCACCAGCCCGTGGCGCGACGCGGATCCCGCGGCGCATCCCGACGCGCCCTATGTGATCCGGCTGAAGACGCCGACCGAGGGCGAGACGGTGATCCGCGACCAGGTGCAGGGCGACGTGCGCATCGGCAACGATCAGCTCGACGACATGGTTCTGCTGCGTTCGGACGGGACGCCGGTCTACATGCTCGCCGTGGTGGTCGACGATCACGACATGGGCGTGACGCACGTGGTTCGCGGGGACGACCACCTGAACAACGCGGCGCGCCAGATGGGCATCTACCAGGCAATGGGCTGGGAAGTGCCGGTCTGGGCGCATATCCCGCTGATCCACGGCCCCGACGGCAAGAAGCTGTCCAAGCGCCACGGCGCGCTTGGCGTCGACGAGTACCAGAAGATGGGCTACCCCTCGCCCGGCATGCGCAACTACCTCGCGCGGCTCGGCTGGAGCCATGGCGACGACGAGTTCTTCTCGGACGCGCAGGCGCAGGAATGGTTCGACCTGAGCGGGATCGGCCGCAGCCCGGCGCGCTTCGACTTCAAGAAGCTCGACAACCTTTCGGGGCAGCACATCGCCGTCATGGACGATGCTGCGCTGCTGCATGAAATCGAGGCTTTCCTTGCGGCAACCGGGCAGTTGCCGCTGACCGACGCACAGAAGGACGGTCTGTCGCGGGCCATGTATTGCCTTAAGGATCGTGCGAAAACTTACCCGGAACTGCTGGAAAAGGCCCATTTCGTGCTGGAATCGTCGCCGGTCGAGCCGGACGAGAAGGCCGCGAAGGCACTGGACGCAGTATCCCGTGGTATACTGGAAGCGTTGACGCCGCAGTTGCAAAATGCTAGCTGGACCCGAGACGATCTGGAGGCGGTGATGAACCGGTTCGCTGAGGATCGGGGGACGAAATTCGGCAAGCTGGCCGGCCCGCTCAGGGCTGCGCTCGCGGGTCGCATGGTGACCCCTAGCGTCTTCGACATGATGCTCGTTCTGGGCCGGGACGAGAGCCTTGCCCGGCTCTCCCGCGCCGCGACCGGCGCCGAGGCTTGATCCGGCAGACGGTCTGTTGATATTTCACTCGCGCGGGCCCCGGCGGCCCCGCCCCACCGCAAAAAAAGGGACGCCCCGCATGGCCGAAAGCTCCAAGACCGCAACGCTGACCATCGACGGGCAGTCCTATGAACTGCCGGTCCACTCGCCCAGTGCCGGCCCGGACGTCATCGACATCCGCAAGCTCTATGCCCAAGCCGGCGTGTTCACCTACGATCCAGGCTTCACCTCGACGGCAAGCTGCGACAGCACGATCACCTTCATCGACGGTGACAAGGGCGAGCTGCTGCACCGCGGCTACCCGATCGACCAGCTGGCGGCCAAATCGCATTACCTCGAGGTCTGCTACCTGCTGCTCTACGGCTCGCTTCCTTCGGCTGCCGAACTCGAGCATTTCGAGAACACGATCACGCGCCACACCATGATCCACGAGCAGATGCACAACTTCTTCCGTGGCTTCCGCCGCGATGCGCATCCGATGGCGATCATGGTCGGTGCCGTGGGTGCGATGGCCGCATTCTACCACGACAGCACCGACATCAGCAGCCCGCGCGAGCGCGAGATCGCCAGCCACCGCCTGATCGCCAAAGTCCCGACCATCGCGGCGATGGCCTACAAGTACTCGATCGGACAGCCTTTCGTGTATCCGCGCAACGACCTCGATTACGCGGCGAACTTCCTGCACATGTGCTTTGCCGTCCCGGCCGAGGAATACAACGTCGACCCGATCCTCGCCCGCGCGATGGACCGGATCTTCACCCTGCACGCGGACCACGAGCAGAACGCCTCGACCTCGACGGTGCGGCTGGCGTCGTCCTCGGGCGCGAACCCCTTCGCCTGCATCGCGGCCGGCATCGCCTGCCTTTGGGGTCCCGCGCATGGCGGCGCGAACCAGGCGTGCCTGGAGATGCTGAAGGAGATCGGCACGCCCGATCGGATCCCCGAGTTCATCGCCCGCGCGAAGGACAAGAACGACCCGTTCCGCCTGATGGGCTTCGGCCACCGGGTCTACAAGAATTTCGATCCGCGCGCGACGGTGATGAAGCAGTCGGCGGACGAGGTGCTGGACCTTCTGGGCGTCGAGAACAACCCGATCCTCGCGACCGCGAAGGAGCTCGAGAAGGCCGCGTTGGCCGATGACTACTTCGCCGAGAAGAAGCTTTTCCCGAACGTCGACTTCTACTCGGGCGTCATCCTCGAGGCGATGGGTTTCCCGACCTCGATGTTCACGCCCATCTTCGCGCTGTCGCGCACGGTCGGCTGGATCAGCCAGTGGAAGGAGCAGCTGGGCGACCCGCAGATGAAGATCGGCCGCCCGCGCCAGCTGTACCTGGGCGAAACGGTGCGTGATTACGTCGACATCGAGAAGCGCTGACCGCGCTTGCCACATGAAACGAAAAGTAGGCCCGGGCAACTGCCCGGGCCTTTTTGATATGCAGGTTGCGGGACGGCAGGCGGGGCGATACGGCGCAGCCGCGAGCGTCGTCCGACGGCCCCTGCCCCGCGCCGCCGCTCAGCGCCCTTCGTAGACCGCCGGACGCTTTTCCATGAAGGCGACCACGCCCTCCTTGAAGTCGCGGGTCTGGCCGCACTGCCCCTGCAGCTGCGCCTCGAGCGCCAGTTGCCCGTCCAGATCGTTGCCGAACGAAGCCTGCATCGCCTGCTTGACCCGCGCGTAGGCTGCGGTCGGTCCCTTTGCCAGTTGCGCCGCGCGCGCGCGCCAATGCGCGTCGAATTCCTCGTCGCCGACCCACTCCCAGATCATACCCCAGTCGCTGGCCTGCCTCGCGGTGATCCTGTCGGCGAACAGTGCCGCCCCCATCGCCTTGGCCATGCCGATCTGGCGCGGCAGGAACCAGGTCCCGCCCGCATCGGGGATCAGGCCGATCCGGGTAAAGGCCTGCATGAAAAACGCGCTTTCCGCTGCGATCACGACGTCCGCCGCCAGCGCAAGGTTCGCGCCCGCGCCCGCCGCCGCACCGTTCACGGCGCTGATCGTCGGCACGGGGCAATCGTAGATCGCGCGCAGCATCGGCACGTACTCGTCGCGCAGCGTGCGCTCCATGTCCAGGTTCGCCGCATTCGCCCGGTCGCCCAGATCCTGCCCGGAGCAGAAGGCGCGGCCAGTGCCGGTCAGCACCACCACGCGCGCATCGCGACCGCCTCGCTTCATGGCGTCTGTGATTTCGGCGCGCATCTGCGTATTGAGCGCGTTCATCACGTCGGCGCGGTCCAGCCGCACCGTGGCGATGTCGTTCTGCAACGTATAGTCGATGGTGTCGTAGATCACGCCGGGCCTCCTGTCGGTTCGCCGGCATCAAACATGGCCGCTGCACGGATGGCAAAGCGAAACGCGGCGTCACTCGTCGAGGATGCGGCGCAGACGCGCATGCTCTTCGTCACTCAGCGCTGCTTCGGTCGGGGCGGCGGCCTTCGAGCGGCCGCGGACATAGACGATACCCGTACCCAAGGCGATGAGGAACAGCAGCGGCCCTGCGGCCCAAAGCAGCACGTTCCAGCCGCCCGCTGTGGGCCGCAGCAGGACGAATTCGCCGTAGCGGTCCACGATGTAGTCCACCGCCTCGGCGTCCGTATCGCCCGCGACAAGGCGTTCGCGCACCAGCAGCCGCAGGTCGCGCGCCAGTGAAGCGTTGGATTCGTCGATACTCTCGTTTTGGCAGACGAGACAGCGCAGACCTGCGGATATCTCCCGCGCACGGGCTTCCAGCGCCGGGTCGTCCAGCACCTCGTCGGGCTGCACCGCATGCCCGGGCGCAGGCATCGTCGCCAGCGCCAGCAACAGAGCCGCCATGCAAGCGAGAAAGGCTATCCGGACGATCATTCCGCCGGAACCCCTGTTTTCGCCGCGGGTGTCTTGCGGGCCCCCGCCGCCACGCGGAAGCGACGGTCCGAGAGGCTCAGCAGTCCGCCCAACGCCATGATGATGCAACCGGCCCAGATCCAGTTGGCGAGCGGCTTGATGTAGGTCCGGATCACCCAGCCTCCATCAGCCTGCTCGTCTCCGATCACGACATAGATGTCACGCAGGAAACGGTAGTCGATCGCGGCTTCGGTCGTCGGCATCTGCGCCACCGGGTAGTTGCGCTTTTCCGGATAGAGATGCGCGACCTCCTCGCCGTCGACGCGCACGCTGACCTCGCCGCGGGTGGCGAAGTAGTTCGGACCGCGCAGTTGGGTGACGTCCTGCAGTTCAAGTTCGAATTGGCCCACGTCGTAAGGCTGCCCGATCTGAGCGACGCGGATGTCCTCCTGCTCCCACGCGAGCAGGCCCGCGATGCCGATCATCGTCACGCCCAACCCCGAATGCGCGACCGTCTTGCCCCAGTCGGCGCGCGGCAGGCGCGTCAGGCGCGACCAGTCGCGGGTCTTGCCCAGCCGGCCGACGATGTCGGTCACGGCCCCGGCGATGATCCACGCGCCCAGAAACACGCCGATAGGTCCCATCAGGCTGCGCCCGGTCTGCATGGCCCAGACCAGCCCCGCCAGCGCGACCGCCAGACCGAAGGCCGGCAGCAGCGCGCGCGTCGTCCGCCCCAACTTGCCGCGTTTCCACGCCAGCGTCGAACCGATCGGCAACAGCAGACCGAGAGCGATCATGAACGGCGTGAAGGCCGCGTCGAAGAAGGGCGGGCCGACCGACAGCTTCCGGTCGAAGAACATCTCGGCGAGCATCGGCCACATCGTGCCAACGAAGACCACGAAGGACGACACCGCCAGCAGGATGTTGTTGGCCACCAGTGCGGATTCCCTGCTGACCACGCTGAACACCCCCTTGGCCTGCATCGCGTTCGCCCGCGCGGCGAACAGCGTCAGCGCACCGCCGGTGAAGAAGATCAGGATGTAGAGGATGAACATCCCCCGCTCCGGATCGTTGGCGAAGGCGTGCACCGACGTCAGCAGTCCCGAGCGTACGATGAACGTCCCGATCAGCGAAAACCCGAAGGCCAGGATCGCCAGCAGGATCGTCCAGCTTTTTAGCGCCTCGCGCTTTTCCACGACGATGGCGGAATGGAGCAACGCGGCGGCGAAGAGCCAGGGCATGAACGACGCGTTCTCGACCGGATCCCAGAACCAGAACCCACCCCAGCCCAGTTCGTAATAGGCCCACCAGGACCCCAGCGCGATGCCGATCGTCAGGAAAACCCACGCCGCCAGCGTCCAGGGCCGCACCCATCGGCCCCACGCAGCGTCAACGCGCCCTTCGATCAGGGCGGCGACCGCGAAGCTGAAGCAGATGCTCAGCCCGACATAGCCCAGGTAAAGGAACGGCGGGTGAAAAGCGAGACCGGGGTCCTGCAGCAGCGGGTTCAGGTCCTGCCCATCGAAGGGCGCGACGGCCATGCGCTCGAACGGATTCGAGGTGAACAGGATGAAGGCGTAGAACGCTGCCGAGACCGACGCCTGCACCGCCAGCACGCGGGCTCGCAACGTGGCGGGAAGATTGCCGCCGAACCAGGCCGCCATCGCGCCGAACAGCGTGAGGATCAGCACCCAGAGCAGCATCGAGCCCTCGTGGTTCCCCCAGACGCCGCTGATCTTGTAGATCAGCGGCTTGGCGGAATGGCTGTTGAGATAGACCAGCCGGAGCGAGAAGTCCGAGGTCACGAAGGCCCAGGTCAGCGCGGCGAAGGAAAAGCCGACCAGCAACAGCTGCGTCGTCGCCGCGGGCTCGGCCGCCGCCATCCAGCCGGGCCATCGCTTGTGCGCGCCGACCAGCGGCACGCTCAACTGCACCAACGAGACGAGAAAGGCTAGGATCAGGGCAAAGTGGCCGAGTTCTGTAATCATGCACCCGTTATAGGAGCATGCCGTTGCCGGGCCAATGGTCGTCTGGGATCATTGGCCCGGCCTTGCTCATTTGTCGCGGGCACCGGCCCCACCAGCGTGCCTAGCCGCGCGTTGCCAACCAGTCGCGCAACGCGGCATTGGGCTCGTCCGCGGTGGAAAACGCAACTGGACCGGCCGGTTCCGACGCGGCCTCTGGCCGGGCCGGCGTTACGTCCCGCAACGCCTCGACCTCACGCACGGTCTGCACCACCTGCGGGACCCGCGCGATGGTCTGCGCCAGGTCGCGCTGGAACTGCTGGCCCTTGGCCTGATGGCGCGCTCCGAAATAGAAGCTGACGATGGCCGCCAGCAGCCACCACAGCGGCTCGGGCACCAGCGCGATGCCGGCCATGCGCGCCGCAAACCACACGGGGTCGACCATCGCCGACACGAACAGCGCCAGCGTGCCTAGGGCCATCGCCGGCCGGGGGACACGGTTCAGCGCGTCTATCACCTCGTCGAACCGCGACCGGTCCGCCAGGCGGAACTCCTTGCCGAACTGCTCCAGCACCTGGCCCTGCAGGCTCAGCTCTCGGCCTGCCTCGTTTTCGGCGTTGACGCGGAAGACCTCCGCCGTCTCCTTCACGACGTTTCGGCTGCCGCCGAACAGCACCGCCAGGATTCCGTCGATCAGCCCCATGATGCCACCCGCGCGCCGAACTCCGCGCTTGTCATGTGGTAGCGCGGCGCGATGAACTCCTCGGCCCGCTTGATCCAGCCGCCCTTGTCGCCCGCGCGGCTGCGGGCGTATTTTCGGCTGGCCGGGCGACGGTCCGCGATCGCGAAGTAGTAATTGCGCCGGGCAATACCGTAGGCGTCGGCGATGTGGTCGGGTGCGGCCGCGGCCGCGCGCTCTGCGGCGGCGACGGTCTGCGGCCCGATGGCGCCGTCCACGGCCACGCGTTCACCCATGCGGTTCAGCAGGCGCTGCAGGACCTTGACGGCGTTGGCGCCGGCGTTGACGTACATGTCGAACACCGTCTCGTGCAGCACCTCGGGAAGCTGCGCGATATTCGGACGGACGAAATAGTGATCGACGAAGATGTCGACAGCCTGCTCTCGGGTCAGGCGCCGGACATCGGCGGCGTCCACGTCGCCATCGCCGTCGAGATCGAGACCAAGGCGCCGCATCGTGTGGATGGTGACGCCGTGATTCGTCGCTCCACCGGGATCGTCCGGATCGTTGACATAGCCACCCTCGCGGGCGACGATTTCCCCGGCCATGCGCCGGATCTGCGTGAATTGCATCGGTGCCTCCTGCTCGAAGCGGTTCTGCGGAGCCCGGAGCGTGCGATGCCGCGGTTAACCGGCGCCTAGACCAGCGTACGGCGGAAGGAGGCGTTAACCATGACAGCCGACGAGGTGATCGCGCTCCTGAAACTCGGGCCGCATACCGAGGGCGGGCATTATCGCCAAACATGGGAAGCCACGCCCGACGGCGCACGACCCGCTGGCACCTGCATCTATTACCTGCTCAAAGCATCCGAGCGGAGCCACTGGCATCGTGTCGACGCGGCAGAGATCTGGCACTTCTATGCCGGCGCGCCGCTGACCCTTTCTGTGGCCGCGGACGAGGCCGGCCCGCGCCAGGATATCATCCTGGGTCCGGATCTGAGCGCCGGGGCGCGTCCGCAACATGTGGTTCCCGCCGGTCACTGGCAATCCGCGCAAGGGACCGGCGACTGGACGCTGGTCGGCTGCACCGTGTCGCCGGCTTTCCGCTTCGAGGGCTTCGAGATGGCGCCGCCAGCGTTCGACATTCCCTGACCCGAGCGCGCGGGTCCAACGGGCCGCATCGCGGGCGTCGTCTCTTGGCTCTCCCCGGATGGGGTCACCGGATCGCAGCCAATCTCAGATCCGGCCGCTCCGGTGGACATAGTTCAGCAATTGCGTGGTCGAACCGTCCTTGCCCTCGATCGGCGCCTCTCCCGTGACCATCGGGCCCAATGCGGTGGCCAGTTCCTTGCCCAGCTCAACCCCCCACTGGTCAAAGCTGTTGATTCCCAGCACCACGCCCTCGACAAAGACACGGTGCTCGTAAAGCGCGATGATGCGCCCCAGCGTTTCCGGGTCCAGAAGCGGGTAGATCAGCGTGGTCGACGGCCGGTTTCCCGGGAAGACGCGATGCCGCGCCTGGCGCTCCAGTTCGTCTCCGCTGAACTTGCCCGCCACCTTCTCGCGCGCCTGCTCCAGCGTGCGGCCGCGCATCAGCGCCTCGGACTGCGCCAGGCAGTTGGCCACGAGAAGCGCGTGGTGGTGCTGTAGCTCAGGCTCGTGCCCGCGCGCGGCGAGCATGAACTCGCATGGCACGATCCGGGTGCCCTGATGGATCAACTGGAAGAACGCGTGCTGACCGTTGGTGCCCGGCTCGCCCCACACGATCGGACCCGAGTCCACTTGCAGCGCGCTGCCGTCCATCGCCACCGATTTGCCGTTGCTCTCCATCTCGAGCTGCTGGAGATAGGCTGGCAGCCGCGCCAGCCGGTCGTCGTAGGGCAGAACGGCGCGCGTCGCGTATCCCAAGACCTGCGCGTGCCAAAGCCCGACCAGCGCCAGCATGACGGGCATGTTCGCCTGCGGCTCGGCGCTGCGGAAGTGCTGGTCCATCGCGCGGCCGCCACGCAGGAAGGCGCGGAAATTCTCGGGCCCGATGGCGATCATCAGACTCAGCCCGATCGGCCCCCACATCGAGTAGCGCCCGCCGACCCAGTCGCCAAAGCCCAGCACGCGATCCTCGGGGACGCCGAAATCCTTGGCCTTTTCCAGGTCGGACGACAAAGCGACCAAGCGCGCTTCCGGATCGACGCCGGTCTTCTTCATCCACGCCTTCGCGGTGCGCGCGTTGGTCATGGTCTCGATCGTGGTAAAGGTCTTCGACGCCACGATGAACAGCGTGGTTTCCGGATCGCAAAGCGCAAGTGTGTCCGCGATGTCGGCCCCGTCCACGTTGGACACGAAATGGCAGCGCGGTCCGTTGTGGTAGGGCGCCAGCGCGCGCACCGCCATCGCGGGGCCAAGATCCGAGCCGCCAATCCCGATGTTGACCACGTCGCGCACGTCCGACCCCCGGATCTCCCACGCGAGCGTCTCCATCCGCGCAAGCCCTTCGCGCACGCCAGGCATGACGTCCTGCCCGTCGACCAGCACCGGTCCGCCTTCGGGATTGCGCAACGCGGTGTGCAGAACGGCACGGCCTTCGGTCTCGTTGATCGGGTGCCCCTCGAACATCCTGTCGCGCCGCGTTGCTAGGTCCGCATCCCGCACCAGCGCACAGAGCGCGCCGCGGCTCTGCTCGTCGATCGATGTCTTCGAATAGTCGAACAGCATGTCGTCGACCGTGACGCTGAAGTCCGCCGCCCGGCGCGGATCGGCCTCGAACAAAGCCGCGATCGATAGGCCCTGAACCCTCGCGGCGTGCGTCTTCAGATCATCCCACATGCGAAGCGTCTCCGGCTCTTTCTGTTTGTCATTCGGCCCAGTGGACCGTCGCGCCGTCGAGCACGGCGTTGATCGGGGCATCGGTCGACTTCAGTCCGCGAGCACCTTCCAGCGCCTCGCGCTTGTCGCGCCCGAAGATCAGCACGTGCTTGCACAGCGCCCCGTTCAGGACCTGCGCGCTCAGCGTCACGCGCGGCTCGTCGGCGCCGGGTGCGCGCATCGGTACCAGCGTCGGCGCGCGCGGCGACAGCGCCTCGTCCAAGCGGTCGGCTCCCGGGAAGATCGAGGCGGTGTGCCGGTCCGTGCCCATGCCCATAAGCACCACGCCCAGCGGCAAGACCGGCTCGATCCGGTCCGCCAGCGCCTCGGCGGCGGCGTCGCAATCCATGTCGTCGCGGTACAGCGGCAACAGGTGCGCCGCGGCCGCCTTGTCGACCATCAGCCGCTCGCGCAGCAGGCGCGTGTTCGACCGCGGGCTGTCCTCGCTCACCCAGCGTTCGTCGGTCAGCAGCACGTCGACCCTGTCCCAGGCCAGATCGACGCCGCACAGGTCGTCGAAGACCGGCCCCGGCGACGTCCCGCCCGGAAGCGCCAGCGCGACGCGATCCTGCCGCGACAGCTGTCCGCGCAGGTCGCTGGCCAGCCGGCCGGCCAAGGCGATGACCAAGGCTTCGCGGTCAGAATACGCTATGAATTCATGGGTCATCCCCGAATCTCCCGCCATTTGCGTCCGTCGCGATGCATCAGCATCAGCGCGTCCTCGGGACCGGCCGCGCCTATGTCGTAGGGCTGGGGCACGTCGCCGCGCGCCTCCCATTCGTCGATCAGCGGATCGGTCCAGGCCCAGGCGGCCTCGACCTCGTCGCCACGCATGAACAGGGTCTGGTTGCCCCGGATCACGTCCATGATGAGGCGTTCATAGGCATCGGGCACTTCGTCGGCGTCGGGCGACATCGCATCCGCGAAAGTCAGGTCCAGCGGGGCATCCATGAGACGCATCCCTCCCGGCCCCGGTTCCTTGATGGTCACGTCCAGCGTCATCCCTTCGTTCGGCTGCAGCCGGATCACGAGCACGTTGCGGTGCCGTCCCGCATCGGCGCCGAAGATCGAATGCGGCGCGTCCTTGAACACCACCGCGATCTCGGAGGTGCGGGCGCGCAGCCGCTTGCCGGTGCGGATGTAGAAAGGTGTTCCCGCCCAGCGCCAGTTCGACACGTGCGCACGCAGCGCCACGAAGCTTTCCGTGCGCGAGCGCGGGTCCTCGACATCGTCGCAATAGGACGGGTGCGTCCCGTTGCCGCTGTACTGCCCGCGGACGAGGTGGTGCGCCGGCACCGGGTCGAGCGCGCGGATCACCTTGAGCTTCTCGTCGCGAACCGCGTCGGGTTCGAACCGCGCAGGCGGCTCCATCGCGATCAGGCAAAGCAGCTGCATTATGTGGTTCTGGACCATGTCGCGCATCGCGCCGGACTTGTCATAGTAGCTGCCGCGCCCGCCCACGCCGACCGTCTCGGCCACGGTGATCTGGATGTGGTCCACGTATTGCGCGTTCCACAGCGGCTCGAACAGCATGTTGCCGAAGCGGACCGCCATCAGGTTCTGGACCGTCTCTTTTCCCAGGTAATGATCGATGCGATAGATCTCGTCTTCCGCGAAATACTCTTCGAGCACGCGGTTGAGCGCGCGGGCGCTGTGCAGATCGTGCCCGAATGGCTTCTCGACCACGATCCGGCTGGCGGCGTCGGCCAGCCCGAAATGCCGCAGCCGTTCGGCCAGCGCGCCGAAAAGCGACGGCGCGACCGAAAAGTAGAAGGCGCGCACGCGGCCCGGCGGCAGCTTTTCGGCCAGTTTGGCCCAGCCTTCGTCGCCCATCGCATCGACGGTGGTGAAATGCACCCGCTCGAGGAAGCGCGCCACCGCGTCGTCGGACACCTTGCGGCCACCGAATTCGCGAATCGCATCTTCGGTCATCGCGCGATACTCGGAATCGTCCATATCCCCGCGCGCCGCACCGATGATCTGCGCGTCGTCCGGCATCTGGCCCGCCACAAAACGCCGGAACAGGCCCGGCAGGATCTTGCGTCGCGCGAGATCGCCGGTGCCGCCGAAGATCACCAGATCGAACGGATCGACCGGAATGACGCGTGAGACCATGAGTTCATGCCTTCTCTTGCCGCCCTGCCTCAGGCGGGTTAGCGCTAACCAGCGCGGTCGCGGCCACGGTTAAGGCAAACGCGTGGCGGAGTCTAACACCGACGGATATGGCGACAAGGCACCGGGTTGGATTTCGCCGCACCGCCCGACCGCGGCGCCCCTTCGGACCGCTTGACGCGCAGCTTCCCGCCGCCTGTGGGCCAGCCGCTTGCACCGGCGCAAGCCGCGTGCGACCACCGCGCCGGAAGTGGTACGGGAACGCGACGGGCATGCCGGCACGCAAGATCATCATCGACACCGATCCCGGGCAGGATGATGCCGTCGCCATCCTGCTGGCCCTCGCCTCGCCGGACGAGATCGACGTGCTGGGCATCACGGCAGTCGCGGGCAACGTGCCGCTGGACCTGACGGCCCGGAATGCGCGCGTGGTGTGCGAACTGGCCGGGCGCTCCGATGTGAAGGTCTTCGCCGGATGCGACGCCCCGCTCGAACGCCCCTTGGTCACGGCCGAACACGTGCATGGCCGCACAGGTCTGGACGGACCGACGCTGCCCGATCCCGTGATGCCGCTGCAGGACGCGCACGCCGTCGACTTCATCATCGACACGCTGCGCGCCGAGCCCACGGGTACAGTGACGCTGTGCCCGCTCGGCCCGCTGACCAACATCGCCACGGCGCTTCGGCGCGCCCCAGACATCGCCCCGCGCATCGCCGGGATCGTGCTGATGGGCGGGGCCTATTTCGAAGTCGGCAACATCACCCCGGCAGCCGAGTTCAACATCTACGTCGATCCGCACGCCGCGGCCGAGGTCTTCGCCTGCGGCGCGCCGATCACCGTCCTGCCGCTGGACGCCACGCACAAGGCCCTGGTCACCACGGCCCGCAACGACGCCTTCCGTGCGCTCGGCACGCCAGTGGGTGTCGCGGTGGCCGAGATGACCGACTTCTTCGAGCGCTTCGACAAGGAGAAGTACGGGTCGGACGGCGCGCCCCTGCACGACCCCTGCGTGATCGGCTGGCTGCTGCGGCCCGACATGTTCTCCGGCCGGCACGTCAACGTCGAGATCGAGACGCAGTCCGAGCTGACGCTTGGCATGACCGTCGCCGATTGGTGGGGCGTGACCGACCGCGCGCCCAACGCGACCTTCATCGGCGACGTCGATGCCGACGGCTTCTTCGAATTGCTCACCGAAAGGCTGGCCCGGCTATGAAATCGGTACACCTGGCCTCGGAAGACGATGCCGACCGCGTCCTTCCGCTGGTCGCCGCCTTCCACGCCGAGCGAGGCTTGGACAGCGACGGCGACGCACGGCTCGAGGCGGTCGCCCCGCTGCTGGCGGGGTCGCAACTGGGCGCGATATGGCTGATCGGCCCGCGCCGCGCGCCGGTGGGCTACATCGCCGTCACCTTCGGCTGGTCCATCTCTAGGGGCGGCATGACCGGCACCATCGACGAGATCTACGTGCGACCCGCCGTGCGCCGACGCGGCATGGGATCCGAGGCGCTCGACTCGATCTGCCGGGCGATGCGCGAGGCAGGACTGGTGTCGCTGTCCTTCGACAGTGGCGCCGACGAGGACCGCCTGCATGCCTTCGCCCGCCGCGCGCGGTTCGCGCCCGGCACGGACAGGCTGACCCTGCGCCGCGCTCTGTAGGCACGCGCCCCCTGTCGGCATTCTATGGCCGGGGCGGTTCCCTCGGGCCGATGCCGGCCCTATATGCGCTGCATGAGCCTCAGCATACCCTTCGACAACACCTATGCCCGCCTGCCCGATGGCTTCTACGCCAGACAGGCGCCCGTTCCGGTGGCCGAGCCGACGCTGATCGCGTTCAACGCGCCGCTGGCGCGCGATCTAAACATCGCTGGCGCGGACGATCCCGATCTGGCACCGATCTTCGCCGGCAATCAGGTGCCCGAAGGTGCCGAGCCGCTGGCGCAACTGTATGCCGGGCACCAGTTCGGCCAGTTCAACCCGCAGCTGGGTGACGGCCGCGCCGTCCTGCTGGGCGAGGTGACGGACCGCCAAGGCACCCGCCGCGACATCCAACTCAAGGGCTCGGGCCGCACGCCGTTCTCGCGCATGGGCGACGGGCGCGCCTGGCTGGGTCCGGTGCTGCGCGAATATGTTCTCTCGGAGGCGATGCACGCGCTCGGCGTGCCCACCACGCGCGCGCTGGCTGCCGTGCGCACCGGCGAAAGTGTCCTGCGCGAGGTGCCGCTTCCCGGTGCGGTGCTGACCCGCGTGGCCACCAGCCACATCCGCGTCGGCACGTTCCAGGTCTTTGCCGCGCGCCGCGACGCCGGTGCACTACGCGCGCTGTTCGACTACACCGTGGCGCGGCACTATCCCGGCGCGCGCGACCCCTCCGACCTTCTGGGCGCGGTGGTCGAGCGGCAGGCGAAGCTTGTGGCGCAATGGATGGCGCTGGGGTTCATCCACGGGGTGATGAACACCGACAATTGCACCTTGTCGGGCGAGACGATCGATTACGGACCCTGCGCCTTCATGGACGCCTATGCGCCGGATACGGTCTTCTCGTCCATCGACCGGTACGGCCGCTACGGCTATGCCGCGCAGGCCGACATCATCGTATGGAACATGGCGCAACTTGCCACGGCGCTGGTGCCGCTGATGCCCGACGAAACCGAGGCCATCGACACCTTCACGCGACAGATCCACGCCATGCCCGACCTGATCCGCGCCGAATGGCTGTCGCGTTTCGCAGCCAAGCTCGGCATCACTGCACCGCACGCCGACGACGCCCGCCTGATCGCGGACCTGCTGGACCTGATGCATGCAGGCGGGTCGGACTTCACCAACACGTTCCGCGGACTGGCGGATGGCACCGCGCGGGACCAGATCGCAGATCGCGGCGGCTTCGACGCCTGGCAGGCGCGCTGGCGCCCCCGTTTGAAGGACGAGGCCGACCCCGAGGCGGTGATGCGCACAGCAAACCCGGCCTTCATCCCGCGCAACCACCGGATCGAGGAGATGATCGCCGCCGCCGTCGAAGGTGACGACGCCCCGTTCCACAGACTGAACGCGGTGCTGGCCGATCCCTATTCCGACCAGCCCGACGCCGCCGACCTGCGCCGCCCGCCCAGCCGAGACGAGGTCGTCACCGCCACCTTCTGCGGCACGTAGGGCCTAGGCGGCGCCGGCCGGCGTCTTTCGGCGCAGGTTGATCAGCACGATCCCGACCGCGACCAGCGTCAGGGCGCCGGCAAAGCCCGGCCCCACCGGCTCGTCCAGCAGCAGCCAGCCCATGCCGACCGCCAGCACAGGCGACAGGAACGAGAACGCCGCGATATCCGAAGCCGGGTAGATCGCCATCAGCCCGAGCCAGAACAGAAAACCCAGCGACGCGACGAAGGTGGCCTGGAACCCCAGCCCGGCCCAGTGCAGCCAGGTCGGATCTCGCAGCAGCGGGCCGAACAGCGGAGCGACGGCGATCAGCGCCAGGGCCGAGACCGCCAGCTGGAAGAACAATTGCGTCTCGGCCGTCAGCTTCGACACCCGTGTCAGCCGCACGGCCAGCGCGATTCCCATCCAGGCAAACGCCGCGCCCAGCGCCAGCAGGTCGCCGCGCAGGTCACCCGCGCCCAGGCTTTGCGGATCGGCCAGCGCCCAGGTCACGCCCGCCATCGCCAGCCCCAGCCCGACCACCCGCCGCGCCGACAGACGCTCGTTCGGAAGGGCGAAATGCGCAACCACGGCAAGCCAGACAGGCATCGAGTAGAACAGGATCGACGCGCGCGACACGGTCGTCAGGTCCAGCGCCAGGAACAGCATCACGAACTCGATCGTGAAGAAGCCGCCCAGCATCAGCCCCGGCCAGAACGCGGCCCGCAACCCGGTGATGCGCCGGCCCGCGAACCAGACCCACAACCCGAGGACGCATAGCGCCAAGACCGAGCGCAGCCCGGCGCCGAAGATCGGGCCGATGCCGCCATTGGTCAGCTTGATCACCACCTGGTTGGCCGCCAGCAGCGTGCTGAAGACCACCAGGCCCGATGCGCCGACCAGATCGATTGCATCCCTGCGCGCCATGCGCCACATCGACCCCAGCGCGCCGGCAAGGTCAATGGTCGACCTGCCCCGCCCGCAAGGAGAGTCATGAGCGAATACGCCGCCGCCAGCGCCGCCCGCTTCCGCCTGCGCTCGGGCGTGGGTCTTGCGCTGGTGGGCGCGCTGATCCTAACGCCCGACGCTCTGTTCATGCGTCTGTCGGGCATGGGCGGCCTGCAGATGCTGGGCTGGCGCGGGCTGTGCATGGGCACAGTCTTCCTGGTGGCCTGGACGCTTACCAGCGCCGATCGCCGCAGCGACATTGCCCGGATGGGAGGCGGTGCCGCGATCCTCATCGTCGTCTGCCAGGCGGTCAACGCGCTGCTCTTTCCGGCAGGCATTGCCGCGGCCCCCGTGGCGCCGGTTCTGATCGGCCTGGCGACCGCGCCGATCTGGTCCTCGATCCTGGCCCGCCTGTTGCACGGCGAACCGACGTCGCGCGCCACCTGGGTGACCATCGCGGTCGTGCTGGCCGGGCTGCTTTACGCCGTCACCGACAAGGGCGAGACCGGCCTCGAAGCCAAGGCGCTGACCGGGCTCGCCTGCGGGCTGGGCGTCGCAGTGGCGCTGGCGCTGAACTTCGTCACGCTGCGCCACAACCCCGACCTCCCGCTGCTGCTCGCGATCGGCCTCGGCGCCCTGGGCGCGGGCACCTTCGGCTGGGCAGTCACTGGCCCCTCGCACATGACCGACGGCGCGGTGTGGGCGATTCTGATCTGCGGCATCGCGATCCTGCCGCTGTCTTTCTTCGCGCTGTCCCAGGCCTCACGGCACACCTCGGCGGCGAATGTCGGCTTGCTGTTGCTGCTCGAGACGGTGCTGGCCCCGCTCTGGGTCTGGCTGGCGCTGGGTGAAGCACCCGGCGCGCGGATGCTGACCGGCGGCGCCGTGGTGGTGGGGGCGCTCGCAATTTATCTTCTGCACGGACACAGGCGGCGCGCGTGAAGGCTTGGCCTCGGCGCGGAGCTTTGGCAGAAAAGGCCATGCCCGGGAGATCACGATGACCGATACGATCGCCAAGCGCTGTGAGGAGAGCGGGCTGCGCATGACCGGGCAGCGCCGCACCATTGCGGATGTGCTGGACCAGTGCCGAGACCACCCCGATGTGGAGGAGTTGCACGCGCGCGCGGCTGCCCGAGATCCGCGGATCTCGATCGCCACGGTCTACCGCACGGTGAAACTGTTCGAGGAGGAAGGCATCCTCGAGAAGGTCGATTTCGGCGACGGCCGCGCCCGCTACGAGGACGCCGAGCGCGCGCACCACGACCACCTGATCGACATGACCACCGGCCGCGTGATCGAATTTGTCGACCCCGAGATCGAGGCGCTGCAGGAGAAGATCGCGGAAAAGCTGGGCTACACGCTTAAGGGGCACCGGATGGAACTGTACGGTATCCCGAGGAAAACCCACGAGTCCCGCGGCGATTGAGCGGATATTCCCGACGCGCGTGACCATCCACACGTTCGGCACCACCCCGACACGTAGCGCGCCGTGCGCTCGGCCCCTTCGGCTGGCCGCGTCGGGCGGCGGGATGGGCAGGCAGAGGGCCGGCGCCGGCGGCGCGCCCGCAGGGCGCCCCGCCGGATCAGCCCTAGCCCAGCGAGATGCTCACCCGGCGGTTCTGCTTGCCCTTGTTGGCGATCTTGCCCAGCACGATGGTGCCGATCTCGCCGGTGCGGGCCACGTGGGTTCCGCCGCAAGGCTGCAGGTCGACCTGCGCCGGACCCTCGCCGATCCGCACCAGCCGGATGCGTCCCGCCCCGCGCGGCGGCTGCACGGACATCGTCTTGACCAGGCCAGGGTTGGCGTCCAGCTCCGCCTCGTCGATCCAGCTTTCGGTGACCGGCAGGTCGCGATCGACCAGGTCGTTGAGCGCCTGCTCGATCGCGTCGCGATCCTCGGGCGGCTCGGGCATCGCGAAATCCAGCCGCCCGGTTCCGGCGGCGATGGCGCCGCCCGTCACCGGCAGCGGAATGACCACGCTCAGCAGATGCAGCGCCGTGTGCATGCGCATGTGCTTGTGCCGCCGCTCCCAGTCGAGGCGCTGGGTCACGATCGCGCCCTCCGGCGGCAGGGCCATCGGCTCGGCCGGGACAAGGATTGAACCGCCACCCGGTGCCTTTATCGCGGTCGCGATGGCGATGCTATTGCCGTCCCAGTCCAGCCAGCCGCTATCGCCCGGCTGCCCCCCGCCCGTCGGATAGAACAGGGGTGGTTCCACGATCAGCCCGCCTTCGGCCGTCACGGAACGCACGGTTCCCGCGGCGTCGCGTTCGTAGGGGGCGGTGCGGTACAACGGGTCGTTCATTCCGGGTCCTCCTGTCTTCCGTTCTCGGGCCTGTCGCCGCGCGGTCGCGCGCGCCGGGCGCGCGCTTCGGCAGGGCTATCTGCCGCCTCGCGGCGGTCCACACCCCTATCCGGCATCCGCGCGTTGCGGAGCGTTTCCGGATTGCGCAGCCACAGGTCTCGCTGCGGGAAGGGAATCTCTATGCCCTCTTCGGCGAAGCGTGCGACCACCGCGTGGTTCATGTCGGTGATCACGTCTAGGATGACGTTGACGTCGCGCAGGATCGCGCGGATCTCGAACTCCAGAACGCCCTCTGCGAAACCCTTGAAATAGATGTAGGGTTCGGGGTTCATGAGCACCATGTCGTGGGTTCGCACGATGTTCAGCAGGATGCTTTCCACCTTCCGCGTTTCCGTGCCATAGGCCACCTTGACCGGCACCACGATGCGCCCCAGCACGTTGCCGCGCGTGTAGTTGCGCACCACCCCGGAGATCAGGTCGGCGTTGGGCACGATCACGTCGAACCGATCGAAGGTCTCGATCCGCGTCGCGCGCACCGCGATGTCCTTGACGATGCCATGCGTGCCGCCGACCTCGATCCAGTCGCCCTCCGAGATCGGGCGCTCGATCAGCAGCAGGATGCCCGAGACGAAGTTCTCGACCACCGTGCGCAGACCGAAACCGATGCCGACCGACAGCGCCCCCGCGACGATGGCCAGAGAGCTGAGGTCCAGGCCACCGGCCGTGATGGCCGCGACCCCCGCGATCGCGATGCCGACATAGCCCAGGCCCGACACGATCGCCGTCTGGCCGCCCGGGTCGATCCGGGTGCGCGGCAGGACCGAACTGCGCAGCGCCCCCTGCACCAGCCGGGTGATGATGAAGCCCAGCATGAAGACCAGGATCACGGCGACGAAATCGCCTGGCCGGATGCGGGCCTCGCCCAGCATCAGCCCTGCCTGAAAGCGGGCCCAGATCTCTGTCAGGTCCGAGGGACGCGCGCCCCAGACCAGTGCCAGCGCCGGCACCGCGGCAAGCGTCAGCGCAAAGCCCACCATCACTGGGACAAGACTGTCGGACTCGGCGGCGGACTTGCCGGTCATAAGCTTGAAAAGCGAATTGAAGAAGCCCTGCAGCACCACCACGATGCCGAACAGCGCCAGCGTCGCCACCGCCGGATAGACCAAAGCCTCGCCTATGTTGCGGTAGCCGACGGCCGCCAACGCGGGCCCGGCGACGCCCGCAAAGATCGCCCCGCGCGAGATCAGCGTCGCGACCCGTTGACGGAACAACGTCGTCTCCCCTGCCTCGACCGATGCCTCGGCGGTTTCCGAGCGTGTCCGGATCCGGCCCAACTGGATCAGCGCGATGCCGGTCAGAAGCAGCAGCGGAAAGCCCGCCACCGCCGCAGTGGCCGGGCCGTAGCCGTCGATCTCGGTCAGCGTGGCAAGGATGCTGCGCAGCACCACAAGCACCGACAGCGCCCGGGCAAACGTCCGCGCCTCGCGCCGGTCGCCCGGATCGAGCGGCACCGCCGCCACGTCGTCGTCTTCGTTGAAGGCCTGGTCCGCCAGCCACTGCGTGCCCAGCAGGATGACCGCCCAGATCGGGATCCGTTCCAGCAGAAGCGTCAGGCGCGTGCCGAAGAGCCCCGTCATCTCCAGCGCCTCGGCCAGCGCAAAGATGCCCAGCAGCGGAAGGACGATGTATCCCAACGAAAGCAGGAACCGGAAGACGCCCGAGCCGCGGCTGCGGTCGCCGCGCAGCATATCGACGCCCCGCTGCGTCCATCGGCGCCCGCGAACCATCAACAGCAGCGCGAATGTGCAAAGCCCCAGAATCGGCAGCAGATTCACGCGCGCCTCGGCCCGCAGGGCGGGTTCTGCGACGCGGTCGCGCAGCTCGGTCACCGACCGCGCGAAGGAGCCGGCCAAGTCGAACAGCGCGGGCCGCCAAAGCGTCGGGTTCAGCGGGCTCGGCCCCAGTTCGAGCAGTTCCTCGGTCTGGCGGTCGCGGATGATGGCGTCGATCTCGGCCACGATCCCGTCGGCCAGCGTGAACGCTTCTTCGGCCCTGCGCACCGGGACCAGCAGTTCCTGCATCTGATCGCGAAGCTGTTGCCGGCGTTCGGCGATCTCGGGTGGCTCTCCGGCACCGTCCGGCGGCGGCTCTCCCAGCGCGTCGATCTGCGCCTGCAAGGTGGCGATGCGGGCCGCGTTGACGTTCTGCGCGGCCAGGAACCGTTCGCGCCAGGTCGCGATGTCGGCGCGCAGCACCTCGAGCGCCTGGTTCGACGCCTCGGCATCTTCGACGACTTCCTGGGCTTCGGCCGCGCGATCGGACCACAGCGCGTAATCGACCGGCTCGCCGACGTCCTGCGCGAACGCCGCCGCGCACGACAGAAGAAGCGCCAGAAGCGCCGCGCGAAGCCAACCGAAGGTCATGACCTAGACCGGCTCGAACACGCCGGGAATGGAGGCCGGCGCACGATCGAGCCAGGACGGCACGGGCAGGCTCTTGCTGCGCAGGAAGTCGATGTTGAACAGCTTCGACTGGTAGCGGTTGCCGTAGTCGCACAGGATCGTGACGATCGTGTGCCCCGGGCCCAGTTCGCGTGCCATGCGCATCGCACCGGCCACGTTCACGCCGGTCGATCCACCCATGCACAGACCTTCCTCGGACAGCAGGTCGAAGACCACCGGCAACGCCTCGGCGTCCGGGATCCGGCAGGTGAAATCGGGCCTGAAGCCTTCGAGGTTCGCGGTGATGCGCCCCTGCCCGATGCCTTCGGTGATGGAATCGCCGGGATTGTCCTCGCCGGTGTAGATCTTGAACAGGCCAGCGCCCTCGGGATCGGCAAGCCCGACCTTGACACCCTTCGGCTGCAGAACTTCCGCCACGCCGGCTACGGTGCCGCCCGAGCCGGCCGCGCAGATGAAGCCATCCACCTTGCCGCCGGTCTGCTCCCAGATCTCGGGGCCGGTGGTCTCGACATGGGCTCGACGGTTCGCCACGTTGTCGAACTGGTTCGCCCAGATCGCACCATGCGGTTCGGTCTTCGCCAGCTGTTCGGCAAGCCGCCCCGAGTAGCGCACGTAGTTGTTGGGGTTCTTGTAGGGTGCCGCCGGCACCTCGACCAGCTGCGCGCCGGCAAGCCGCAGCATGTCCTTCTTTTCCTGGCTCTGCGTCTCGGGGATGACGATGACCGTCCTGAAGCCCAGCGACGCACCGACCAGCGCCAGCCCGATCCCGGTGTTGCCCGCGGTGCCCTCGACGATGGTGCCGCCGGGTTCCAGCAGGCCCTTCTCGACCGCATCGCGGATGATGTAGAGCGCGGCGCGATCCTTGACCGACTGGCCGGGATTCATGAACTCGGCCTTGCCGAGGATCTCGCACCCGGTGGCCTCGGACGCCTTGCGCAGGCGGATGAGCGGCGTGTTCCCGACGGCGTCGGGCAGATCGCTGGCGATACGCATGGGGCACGTCCTTCCTTTTGGCGCGGACCCTAGAGGCGCGGCCGGCGGAACTCAAGCCGACGCGCGCAGCCCCTCACGGTGCCGTGCAAGCCACAGCAGCATCATGGCAAGCGGGGCGGCATTGACCTCGCCGCTGTCCATCAGCGCCATCGCGTCGTCGAAGGGGATGACGTGGCTGCGGATATCCTCGTTCTCCTCGACCAGACCGCCCAGGGCGCGGTCGCGGCCCTTCAGGTCGCACAGACCCAGGAAGAAATGAAAGAATTCGGTCGAGTAACCGGGCGAGGAATAGGTCCGCACCATCGGGATCAGCTCGGCCAGGTCCAGGCCGGCCTCTTCGCGGGTCTCGCGCCGGGCGGCGACCTCGGGCAGTTCGCCCGCGTCGACGAAGCCGGCGACGGGTTCGAGCACCCACGGCGCGGGATCGCCGCGCATCAGCGGGCCATAGCGCACCTGCTCGACCAACAGAACGGTGTCTGTGGCCGGGTCGTAAGGCAGCACCAGAGCGACGTCGAAGCTGACCAGCGTCTCGCGCGTCAGCGTCTCGGACCAGTTGCCGTCGAAGGTGCGGTGGCGCAGGTCGAAGCGCCTCAGCCGCATGAAGCCGTCATAGCCGTCGTCGCGCAGCCGCAGGTCGAGATCGCCTTCGCCGGGCGCGCGTCGCAGAGTCGACGGCGCGCCCGCCTGCGCCAACCGCCGCGACCAGGCGCGCGCGCGGAACATCGGCAGCAGGGCCTGCACCTGCTCGACCGGCTGGCGGCCGTAGCGGTCCATGACCTCGGCGGCCGCGTCCATCGTGATGGCACCCCAGTCGTGCAGCCATTCGTCCAGCGCCCAGCTCGGCCCGGGCGTCCAGTGCCCCTCGCGCGGCATGTAGACCACCGCCCGCGTAGCAGCCCCGTGGGTCTCGACCTCGACCTCGACCTCGCGCAGGTCGTAGGCGAACCCGCCCTCGTAGAAATCCAGCCGCGCGACGTCTTCGTCCGTGGCGCCGCGCAACAGCAGCGCCTCTGCCGCGGTTCCCGGCGCGGTCCGGATCATCGGGAACGGCTGATCAGCCACCCAGTGCACCGCGTGATCGGGGATGCGCGCGGGCAACAGGCCGGTTGGCGCGCGGCCCAGAACGCGCTCCAGAAGCGGCGGGTGGCGCAGCGTGCCGTAGAAGACGACATCCGTCATCAGCGCCACCGTCGCGCCGCGACCTCGGCGAGAAGGCCGACGATCACGCCGCCCACGCCCAGGGTGATCAGGATCTCGAGCGTCGCGATGCGCAGGAACAAGTCCATCCCGATCTCGAGCACGGCCACCACCGCCTCGAGCGGGTCGCCGTAACGGCGGGACATCGCCCGGCTCACCATCTCGTTCACGGCCTGCACGAACAGCGCGCAGAACAGCAGCACGACCGTGCCCGTGATCCCGTTCGTGAGACCCACCGCAACGCCTTGACCGGCCCGCGGGCCAATGGTCATCCAGCCGACGGCGAGGCCGAGCGCGACATTGACGACGGTGAACCAGCCGAAATTCGTGCCCTCGGAGTAGAGCATGATCACCTGCCCCGAGACCACGAACCCCAGGATCGCCATGCCCAGCGCGGCGACCAGCCTTGCTCCGGTCGGCACGCCTCAGGCCCGCCGCGAGACGGTGATCTGAGTCACGTCGCAGTTCTCGACCGCGAAGCTCGCGGCGCAGGACGTCAGGTAGAAGTTCCACATCCGCCGGAAGCGCTCGTCGAAGCCCAGGCGCGCGATCTCGTCCCACTTCTCGTTGAACGTCTGGTGCCAGCGGCGCAGCGTCTGGTCATAGCTCTTGCCGAACTCGACCGAGCGTTCGACCGACAGCCCGGCCCGTTCGACCTGCTGGCGCAGGATCACCGGGCTCGGCAGCATGCCGCCGGGAAAGATATATCGCTGGATGAAGTCCACGCCGCGCTTGTAGACCGCCCAGCGCCGATGCGCCACCGTGATGATCTGCAGCGTGGCGTTCGCGCCCGGCTTGAGTCGTTCGCGCACGGTTTCGAAATAGACCGGCCAGTATCTTTCGCCCACCGCTTCGAACATCTCGATCGACGCGATGCCGTCGTAGGTGCCCCGCTCGTCCCGGTAATCCTGAAGCTTCAGCGTGACCCGGTCCTGCAGGCCCGCCGCATTGATACGGTCTTGGGCAAAGCGGAACTGCTCCTCCGAGATCGTCAACCCGGTGACGCGCAGCCCGCGCTCCTTCGCGGCGTATTCGGCGAATCCGCCCCAGCCGCAGCCGATCTCCAGCACGTGGTCGCCCGGTTTGGCGCCCATCTGGTCGACCATCGAGGCATATTTCGCGATCTGCGCCTTCTCCATGCTTTCCTGCCCGGTCTCGAACCGGGCCGAGGAATAGGTCATCGTCTCGTCCAGCCAAAGACGATAGAATTCGTTGCCCAGGTCGTAATGATACGAGATGTTGCGCCGCGCCTGCCGCTTAGAGTTGCGCCGCAGCAAGAAGCGCAACTGTTCGTAGGCCCGCACGAGACGCTGGCCCGGAAAGCCGTCGTAGATGTGGTCGTTGTCGGTATGGACCAGGTCCATGAAGGCCATCAGGTCGGGCGTCGACCACCAGCCGTCCATGTAGGCCTCGCAGAAGCCAAGGTCGCCTTCGCGGATAAGCCGCGCGAACAGGTCGTCGTTGTGGATGTGGATTTCCGCCACCGGCCCCGGCCGCGCGCCCTCGGCGCGGAAACGGCGGCCGTCGGGGAGCACGAAATCAGCCCGGCCTGCCTGCATCTCCTGCGCCATTGCGAAAACGCGCGCGAAGTATCGGGGCAGGTTCGTCTGGTTCTCGGTCGTGGTCAGGATCATGCTCGGCCCAATGCGATTTCGCAGGTATCTTAGAGGCGGATCGGGGGCGGGCAAGCGCCGAAGCCGGATTATCGCGCCCGTCCACGCACTTGTGCGACGGCAGAACCAGGCACGACTCAGGCTTGTCAGAACGCGCGGTTCTCGTAGGCGGCCAGCGCGCGGGCACGCCCCTCGCCCGGCTCCACCACCGGATCGGGATAGGCATCGTCGGGATCGAGGCCCCACCGCCGCGGCACGGCCTCGAAGTAGGACAGCGCTTCGGGCGGCGGATTTGCCTGCCCCTCTGCGATCCAGCGGTCGACGTAGGCGCGATCGCGGTCGAACCGGTCCAGCTGCGTGACCGGGTTGAACACGCGGAAATAGGGTGTCGCGTCCGGGCCGGAGCCGGCCGCCCACTGCCAGCCCAGCGCATTGTTGGCCGGGTCCCAGTCGATCAGGTGATCCTCGAACCATTTCTGGCCGATGCGCCAGTGCGTCATCAGGTGCTTGGTCAGGTAGCTGGCCACGATCATCCGCGCGCGGTTGTGCATGCGGCCCGTCACGTACATCTCGCGCTGCCCGGCGTCGACAAAGGCGATACCGGTGCGGCCCTGCTTCCAGGCGCGAACCTCGTCCGTGTCCGCTTCCTCGCGCCAGCCGAAGGCGTCCCATTCCGTGCGCCAGTTTCGTGTCAGCAGATGCGGCGTGTGCCATGTCAGGTGATATGCGAAGTCGCGCCAGACCAGCTCCTTCAGGAAGGTCTCGGCGCCGGCCCTGCCCTCGTGCCGCGCACGCTGGCCGGCATGCCAGCACTGGGCGACGCTGATCTCGCCCAGGGCGAGGTTCTCGGACAGGTTGGACGTGCCGACAACGCCCGGCAGGTCGCGCGTCTGGTGATAGCCGTCGATCCCGTCGTCCAGGAAGGCCTCCAGCCTGTCCTGCGCCGCGCGTTCGCCCACATTGGCCCAGCGCGCGACGATGTCCGCACCCCGGTCCATGGCGCGACCCATCCGCCAGTCCTCCAGGCGTTCGCTTCCGGGCCAGGCGTCCGGCGCGGGAAGGCGTGAGGGAGCGGGCAACGGCGCTACGACGCCGCGACCGCGCACCGCTTTCCAGAACGGGGTGTAGACCTTGTAGAACCCGCCGGTCCCCGTCTCGACGGTCCATGGTTCGAACAGCACATGGCCGGCGCAGGACATCGCCGTCACGCCGCGCGCCTCCAGCCCGGCCTTGACGATCTTGTCACGCGCCACGCTGTCAGGATCGTAGGCGCGCATCCACCACACATCGCGCGCGCCGGTTTCCTCGGCCAGACGCTGCAGCACGTCCAGTGCGTCTCCCGTGCGCAGGATCAGGCGCGAGCCGGCAGCGCGCAGCGCATCACCGAAGACCCTCAGCCCCTCGCCCAGCCGCCATTTCGGGGCAGCGCCGAGCGCATCCACCAGCGGGTCCCGGATCGCGACGGCAATGACCGGCCGTCCGGTTCTTGCGGCGGCATGCAGCGCGGCATGATCGCTCAGCCGCAGGTCGCGGCGGAACCACACGATGATGGGTGAACGCTCGGGCAAGGGCGGCTCCGGTGTTGCGACGCGCGACGGCACGCGGCCCTCGCGCATCGTGACCTAGCCCGCCGCGGCGTGGTTCAAGGGCCTACAGAACGGCGTCGAGCGCGCTCATCGCCTGCGCGACCTCCTCGCGGCTGGTGTAATGCACGAAGGACAGCCGCAGCACGCCGCGATCGGGATCGACACCCATGCCCTGCAAGGCGCGCACCGCATAGAAGTCGCCGCCCCCGGCGCAGACGCCATGCCCCGAAAGCGCCGCGGCCACATCATGCGCCGGCCGGTCCAGCGCAAGCGCCACGGTCGGCGCGCGCCGCTCGGCCCGGTCCGGGCCAAGCAGCCGGACGTCGTTGCGCCCGGCCACCATGTCGAGCAGCGGTTGCAGCAATGTTACCTCGTGCGCGCGCATCAGGTCATGCACGCCGGCCGCGTCGGTGCCATGATGGGCCGCAAGCGTATCGACGTAATCGGCCATGCCGGCGCAGGCGGCGACCTGCGCGTGATCCGGTCCCGCGGGCGTGAACCGCTTGTAGAGCGTGTCTCCGTTGAACCAGTGCGCCTGGTTGGGCAGCGCCTCGCCCGGCGCGCGGCGGACCACCATGATCCCCTGATGCGGACCGTATGTCTTGTAGCTGGAGAACAGGTAGATGTCGGCACCCAGCGCGTCGACGTTCGGAAAGCCGTGCGGCGCGTAGCTCACGCCGTCGACGCAGACAAACGCACCGGCGGCATGGGCCAGCGCGGTGATCTCGGCCACCGAGTTGATCTCGCCCACCACGTTCGAGCAGTGCGGGAAACAGACCAGGCGAACCTTTTCGTCCAGCAGTTGCTCGAGACGCTCGGGATCGAGATGCCCCGTGATCGGGTCGATTTCCCATTCGCGCACCTCGATGCCGCGGTCGGCCAGCCTCCGCCAGGGGCCGGAATTCGCCTCGTGGTCCTGATTGGTGACGACGATCGCCTCTCCCGGCTCGAGGAACTCGGCAAAGGCCTGTGCGAGGACGTAGGTGTTCTGCGTCGTCGAGGGGCCAAAGGCGACCTCGTCGGTCTCGACACCCAGCAGGGCGGCCAGGCGCGTCCGCGCCTCGTCCATCTCGGCACCGGCCCGCTGAGAGGCGGGATAGGGCGCGTAGGGCTGCACCTTGCGATCGTGGTAGAAGCGCGTCAGCCGGTCGATCACCGCGCCGCAGGTATAGGATCCGCCGGCATTCTCGAAGAAAGCCTGCCCCTGCAGGGAGGGTTCGCGGAACGCGGGAAACTGCGCCCGCACGAAATCGATGTCCAGCATGTCTGCCTCACTGTTGCGTGTCGCGGACAAGACTGCGGCACGGCGGCGGGGTCAAGCCGGTCGCGTCGTCGCATCGGGCGCCTGCCCCGCGACGGCGCCGCGGATGCCGGCCATGCCGCGCGGTCCGTCAGCCGTTGACGTCGACCACCACGCGGCCGCGGACCTTGCCCTGCAGGATCTCGCGGCCCAACCGCGGCAAGTCGGAAAGCGTCGCGGGCTGCACCATCGCGTCCAGCTTGTCCATCGGCATGTCGCGGGCGATCCGCTGCCACGCCCGTTGACGAGCCTCGAAGGGCTGCAAGACGCTGTCGATGCCCAGCAGGTTGATGCCGCGCAGCAGGAAGGGAATGACAGAGGCAGGCAGGTCCGACCCTCCGGCCAGGCCGACCGCCGCGACGGATGCGCCGTATTTCATCTGGCCCAGAACGCGGGCGAGCATGCTGCCGCCAACCGCGTCGACACAACCCGCCCAGGTCTCGGATTCCAGCGGGCGTTTGATCGTCTCGGCCAGTTCGCTGCGCGGGATGATCCTTTTCGCTCCCAACTGTTTCAGGTAATCCGCCTGATCGGGTCGGCCGGTGACAGCGGCCACCTCGTATCCCGCCTTGGCGAGCATTGCCGTCGCGACCGAACCAACGCCCCCGGCCGCGCCGGTGACCAGCACCGGCCCATTTGCGGGCGTCAGCCCGTGATCCTCAAGCGCGATGATGGCGAGCGTGGCGGTCAAACCCGCCGTGCCGACCGCCATGGCCTGGCGGGTGGTGAAGCCGGCTGGCAGCGGCACCAGCCAGTCGGCCTTCACGCGGGCCTTTTGCGCATAGCCGCCCCAATGCGCTTCGCCGACCCGCCACCCGGTCAGCACCACCGGATCGCCGGGTGCATAGCGCGGGTCTTCCGAGCGCTCGACGCGGCCGGCGAAATCGATGCCGGGAACATGGGGATAGCTGCGAACGAGCCCCCCTCCGGGACCGATGCAAAGACCGTCCTTGTAGTTCACGGTCGAGAATTCCACCACGACGGTCACGTCGCCATCCGGCAGATCGCCCTCGTCGATCGTGTCGACCCTGGCTCGCGTTTCGCCCGAGCTTGGATCCTTCTCGACGACCAGAGCCTTGAACATGGTCCTCTCCCTGCTGCGCGCGGCGCGGGGGCCGCGGATCGGCAACCTGTTGCCAACATCCCGCTCCGTCTAGCACAGGAGGCACGCATCGTCGATATGACAGGGTAGCGGCATGAGCCGTTCAGAAAGGGCGAAAAGGCTTTGAGGCTCCAAGCCGCGCTTCGGGCGGCGCTTGAGGACGGAGCCGCTGGACCGCACTCCTTGCCCTTGCCGCGCGGCCAGCACCGCGAGTGTATCCTTTTCGCACGAGCCGCGCGGCTGACAGTCCAGCCAGCCGCGCGGAAACGGTCACATTTTTGCAGTTGCCTCTCGGCACTGGCGGACCTGCGCCATCAACGATGGATTAGAAGTCCTTCCAGATCGCCTCCTGCGAAGCGCCACCGCCCGCGGCGGCGCGCTTTTCCGATGCACGCTCTGGCGATCGCGCGTGGTTGTCCTGAGAAACGGACTTGGCCTGCACTGCCTCGGATGCCTCTGCCACTTCCCGGTCCCACGACCCCGCGGCGCCCTGATCGTCCCCGTCCGCCCAGTCCGAATTTGCGGCGAAATCCGCCCCAAGCGGGTCCGCCATCGGCACGGCCGCGTCCTCGCCACCGAGGAACTCGACGAGGATGCGCGACACGTGGCTTGCCTCGTTGCTGAGTTCCTGGCTGGCGCTGCTGGTTTCGCCCACGAGCGCGGCGTTCTGCTGGGTGACCTTGTCCAGTTCTCCCACGCCCACGGTGATCTCCTGCACCGCCGAAGCCTGCTCTTTCGCCGAACTCGCGATGTCCGAGACGAGGTCCGAGACTTCGGTCACGCTTTGGACGATGTGCTGCAGCGTCGCGCTGGTTTCCTCGACCAGCCGCTCGCCATCCTCGACCTGACGCGAACTGGTCGAGACCAGATCCTTGATCTCCTTGGCCGATTCCGACGCGCGCTGGGCAAGCGACCGCACTTCGGACGCCACGACGGAGAACCCCTTGCCGGATTCTCCGGCTCGCGCGGCCTCGACCCCCGCGTTCAGGGCCAGAAGGTTGGTCTGAAAGGCGATGTCGTCGATCACGCCGATGATCTGGCTGATCTGCTCAGACGACTTGGTGATCGAGCTCATCGCGTTCATCGCCCGGGCCATCACTTCTCCTCCGCGCTCGGCGCGACGGCGGCCTTCGATCACCTTCTCGTCGGCCTCCTGGGCACGCCGGGCGGCCGAGCGAACGCTTTCGGAAAGCTCTTCCAGCGCGGCGGCGGATTCCTCGAGCGTGGCGGCCTGGACCTCGGCGCGCTTGGACATCTTCATGGACATGTCGGCCAGGTCGGTGGCGTTCGTCTCGACGGTGGTGACGCTGTTGCGGACCGAAGTCACCAGCCGGTTCAGCGCGGCGGCAAGGCCGTTGAAATCCTTGCAGAGTCGCACATAGCTCTCGCCCAGATCATTCCATTCGCCAGGGGGAATCGTTTCGTCGACGCTGCCGTTCTTCAGCGCGTTCATGGCCTCTCCCAAGCGGGTGAATAGCGCTACGCGGCGGTCATTCTCGTGCCGCTCGGTCGCGCTTTTCGTTTCGGTGGCGGCCAGGCGTTCGCGCAGGTCTTCAAGCCGCCGCGCGATGCGGCCGATCTCGTCCTGCCGCTCTTCCTCGGGAAGTTCGAAGTCGAAGTCGTTTTCGGACATCCGCTCGACATAGCCGACGATCGCCTTGATGGGCCGCGACAGGATGCGCCCGAAGAGGAAAGACATGCCGAGCGCCAGCACAAGCATCGCGCCGGTGATCGCCATCAACACCAGCTGGTTGGACCGAAGCGAATCGGCGGCTGTCTGGAGCGCGGACTGGCTCACCGCGTTCACGCGGGCCCGAACGACGTCCGCGGCAGCGATGCACTCCTCCAGCAACGGGATGATGCGGTCGCGCAAGTCGCGCGCCAATTGGAACGACAAAGTCGATTGCAAGTCCGGCACCTCGGCCGACAATTGTTCAGCGGCGGTGAAGATGCCTTCTATGGCTTCGCGCGTTTCCGGGTCGGCATCGGCGAAGACCTCGTTGACCTGCGACCGCTTCTCCAGAACGCCGGCAAGTTCGGCGGCAAAGTCTTCCCACGCGCCTTCAGCCTGACGGTCGATCATCAGGGTGGCAAGGAGCGCGTGGTCCAGACCCTCGGAAAGGTCTCCGGCAAGCTGGCCTTGCCGCTGATTCTGCGCGCCCTGTTCGACGTCACCCACGATCTGCATAAAAAACACTATCGTCACGGCGACGGTGATCAACAGAAGCGCCGTGAAGGCCCCTCCGAGGGCCATGATCTGGGCGCGTATAGACAATCTGCTCATGCGACTTCCCAACAACTACTTCGAACCAACGGTGATTGAAGCTGGTTTTGGGCCGCAAACGTAACCATCCGTTTAAGGCGCGCCGCCCGCTGCGATGGCGCCACGACGAAAAGCCTGGCTTGGCTCCGCGTCGCGCAGAAGTTAAAAGCGATATTTCAATGCCTTGCATCGCAGGGTTACCGAGCGCAAGAAGTCTGTTCAATTGAGGGAATTGGCGCTCGCGACAGGATTCGAACCTGTGACCTTCGGCTTCGGAGGCCGACACTCTATCCAGCTGAGCTACGCGAGCGCATGGGGCCGCAAGACGGCCGCTGCGGGCTGTTTAGGGCAATCGCAAGCCGCCCGCAACGGGAAATCCGGCGCCCCCCTTCAGCCGAAAAGATCGTGCGCCAGTTCGAGCGCATCGACCAGGCTGTCCACCTCGGCCTCCGTGTTGTACAGGCCGAACGAGGCCCGGCAGGTGGCGGTCAGGCCCATGTGCTCCATCAGCGGCCCGGTGCAATGCTGCCCCGCGCGCACCGCGACGCCCTTCTTGTCGAGGATCGTGGACAGGTCGTGGGCATGCGCGGCACCATCCATCGTGAACGAGAAGATCGCCGCCTTGTCCGGTGTCGTGCCCTGCACGCTGATCCAGTTCAGGCCGTCCAGGCGCGCGCGCGCGTAATCGCGCAGGCGGGTTTCGTGCGCGGCGATATTCTCCATCCCCAGGCCCATCATGTAGTCGAGCGCAACGCCCAGCCCGATCTGCTGGACGATGCCGGGGGTGCCGGCCTCGAACTTCATCGGCGGGTCGTTCCAGGTGATGCTGTCCTTGTGGACCTCGCGGATCATGTCGCCGCCACCCATGAAGGGCTGCATCTGGTCCATGCGCTCGCGCCGGATGTAGATCGCTCCCGAGGCGGAAGGACCGTAAAGCTTGTGCCCGGTGATGGCATAGAAATCGCAGCCGATATCGGCCACGTCCACGGGCATGTGCACGGCGCCCTGGCTGCCGTCGACGAGCGTGGCGACGCCCCGCTCGCGGGCGGCGTGGCAGATCGTCTTCACGTCCACCACGGTGCCGAGCACGTTCGACAGGTGCGTGATCGCGATCAGCCGGGTCTTCGGCCCGATCGCGTCGATCACCTTCTGCGGGTTGAGATAGCCCGTCGAATCCACGTCGACCCACTTGATCGTCACGCCCATCCGCTCGCGCAGGAAATGCCACGGCACGATGTTGGCGTGATGCTCCATCACCGACAGCACGATCTCGTCGCCGGCCTGCAGGTTCGGCATCGCCCAGCCATAGGCCACCAGGTTGATGCCCATCGTGGTGCCGGTGGTATATACGATCTCCTGCGGATCGGGGGCGCCGAGGAAGCGCGCGATCACGTCGCGCACGCCTTCGTACTTCTCGGTGGCCAGGTTCGACAGGTAATGCAGGCCGCGATGCACGTTGGCGTATTCCTCGGCATAGCCGCGGGTGATCGCGTCGATCACCACCTGCGGTTTCTGCGCGCTTGCGCCGTTGTCGAGATAGACCAGCGGCTTGCCGTTCACCTCGCGCGACAGGATCGGGAAATCGCGGCGGATCTGGGCTACGTCATACATATCCGGTCACTCCGTCCGGTGTGATCCCGATCACCGACAGCACGATGGACAGCGCGATCGCCATGCCCACGATGCCGACGATCAGGACGAGAATTGCCTTGAGGACGCTGTGCAACGCATGCGCCTCGTCGATGAAATGAACCGCGATCCAGACCCCCAGCGCCGAAGCCGCCATGACCAGCACGGCGCCCAGAAACGCCGAGATCGGCATGACCACCAAGACCACGGCCTGCGCCAGCACACGCAGCGCCTGAAGCCAGATCATCAAGACCGCGAGGTCGGCGAAGCCGCCGGTCCCGCCAAGACCGCGGCCCGCCCATGTCAGCGCCGCGATCGTCGCGACCAGCGTCGCGGCCTGCAGCACCATGAAGGCGAAGGGACTGTCGAGGATCACGGCCCCGGCCATGCCGCCGTCGGGCAGCAGCAGGCGCGACAGCCCGAAAACCAGCGCGTTGAGCACCACGACCAGCGCGAAGCCCGTGACCAAGGCCTCGGTACCCGGCCGGATCGACAGCAACAGGCGCGCCACGTCGCGCGGGGCGGTGACGCTTTGTACCGCGAGGCGCAGGAACGAATCGACCATCATCGCGCGTCCCGGTCGATCCGCGCCGCGCGCAGGCCGCTGATCCAGAACCACGCGAAGATCGTCAGCGCGAGGAACTCGACCACCGACAGGCCCGGCCCGGGCCCGACGAAGCCTTCGATCAACCCGATCAGCAGGAAAAGCGGCGACGCGGCAAGAAGCGCCCAGAACAGCGCAAAGCGTGCGCCGTATCCCGTCACCGGGCGGCGCGCCAGCCGCGCGAACGCCTGGGTCAGCGCCGCGAGTCCGTAGAGCAGCAGGGGCAGCAGCAGGACGATGGCGAAGAGCGAGCCCATCATCAGCGCCTGCAGATCCGCCTGCTGCAGATGCGCCTGGCGCGCAAGGCCGGGCCATTGCGCGATGAACAGCACCAGACAGGCGCCCATCAGGATCGCCAGCGCGCGCGGCTCGGAGGCCCCGCGCGCCAGTTGCCCCTGCACCACCGCGCCGGGGCGGCGGTAGCTGGCCGCGATGTCGGTCGTGACGGGCATGCAGCCGTCAGGTCCGCCGCCGGGCAAGCCAGGCGGCGACGCGGTCGTTGATGTCGGATTGCAGGTCCTCGTCCTCGATCTCGAGCACGGCCTCGGCGATGAAGGCGATGGTCATCAGGTCCTCGGCCTCGCCACGCGGCACGCCGCGCGCGCGCAGGTAGAACAGGCTGTCCTCGTCGATGGCACCGCTGGTCGATCCGTGCGAGCAAGCCACGTCGTCGGCGTAGATCTCCAACTCGGGCTTGGCGAGGAACTGGCTGTCCTCGTCCAGCAGCAGCGCCTGGCTGATCTGGTAGCCGTCGGTCTTCTGCGCGCCGGGCTGGACCAGGATCTTGCCCTGGAACACGCCCACCGCGCCGTTGCGCAGTACCTTCTTGAACACCTGCCGGCTTTCGCAGTTCACCGCGTCATGGGTGACGAAGACCGTGTCGTCGTGGTGGAAATCGCCGTCGCCCATGCAGGCGCCCGCCACGTGGGCCACCGCGTCGTCGCCGGTCAACTCGATCACGCATTCGTTGCGTGTCAGCGTGCCGTTGGCGGTCAGCGTGAAGCTCTTGAACACCGACTCGCGGCCCAAGCGGGCAAACACATGCGTCGCCGCACGCCGCTCGTGATCGCGGCCCTGCGCGCGCACGTGGTGCAGCGTGCCGGTATCGGCTATCTCGACCTCCATCCCGCTGTTGAGCCGCGCGGCGGCCGGACCCGTTTCCAGAATCGTCGCGCAGGCGCCCGCGTCGACCTTGACCACGTGATGCAGCACCGCGTCCGCGGCATTGCCGCTGCGGCGGTAGATCAGGTGGATCGGCCGCGACGGCCGACCGGTGACGTGGATGAGAACGCCGTCGGTGGCGAACGCGGTGTTGAACGCCGCGAGCGGGCGCTGAACCGGCGCCTGGCCGCGCGCCTCGAGCACGCCGTAGACGTCCCTGGCCCAGTGGATGTCGGACGTCTCGGCCAGCCGGTCGATCCGCACGCCGTCCAACTCCAGCGCGTCGGATGCGCCCTCGTCGAACACGCCGTCGGTGAAGACGATCTTCAGCCCGTTCCGCTCGGAGAACAGCTGCGGCTCGTCGCTGTCGTCGAAAACCTCCGCGGCCTCGGGCTCGGGCGCGGTCAGCGTGTCGGGGCGGGTGTACTTCCAGTACTCGTCGCGCCGCGTGGACAGGCCCATCGCGCGCAGGCGCGCCAGCGCATCCCGGCGCGCGGGTTCGGCCCAGCCGCCCTCGGGAACCGAAAGCCCCGACAGGCGCGTCTCGGTCAGCGTCTGTTTCTGCTCGGGCAGTGCCATCAGGCTTCCTCCGCTTTCAGGTGCTCGTAACCCTGGTTCTCGACCTCGAGCGCCAGCTCGGGCCCGCCGGTCTTGATGATGCGGCCGTTCGACATGATGTGCACCACGTCCGGCTTGATGTGGTCCAGAAGCCGCTGGTAGTGCGTGATCACCAGGAACCCGCGGCCTTCGCTGCGCAGCGCGTTCACGCCGTCGGCCACCAGCTTCATCGCGTCCACGTCGAGGCCCGAGTCGGTCTCGTCCAGGATGCACATACGCGGTTCCAGCATGGCCATCTGCAGGATCTCGTTGCGCTTCTTCTCGCCGCCCGAGAACCCCACGTTGACCGGACGCTTCAGCATGTCCTGATCGATCTTCAGATCCTTCGCGCGGGCGCGGATGGTCTTGAGGAACTCGGTCGAGCTCATCTCCTCTTCGCCGCGCGCCTTGCGCTGCGCGTTCACGGCGGTGCGCAGGAAGGTCATGTTGCCGACGCCGGGAATCTCGACCGGGTACTGGAACGCCAGGAAGAGGCCTGCGGCGGCGCGCTCCTCGGGATCCATGTCCAGGATATCCACGCCGTCCAGCGTCGCGGTCCCCTCGGTCACCTCGTAGCCGTCACGGCCCGAGAGGACGTAGGACAGCGTCGACTTGCCCGACCCGTTCGGCCCCATGATCGCGTGCACCTTGCCCGCCTCGACGGTCAGGTTCACGCCCTTGAGGATCTGCTTGTCCTCTTCTTCAAGCTTCACGTGCAGGTTCTTGATCTCGAGCATCGTTCGTCCTCGCTATTGTCTGCGGCCCCGGGGGCCGCGATTTCCGGTGCCCCCTCAGGGGCGGTGCATGAATTGGACCACCTGCAGCAGGCGGTCGGGCGAAATCGGCGTCGGCTCGACATGGAACACCGCCATGCGACCGATCATCGAAGGCGGGCCAAGCCAGTCCTCGACACGGGCGTAGCGCGGCCGGTCGGCGTAGTCGTCGAACAGCAGCGTCAGCGGCGCCTGCGTCAGGAAGGCCGACGCCAAGGCGCAGCCGACGCGGAAGCGGCCGTCGACCAGCACCACGTCAGGCTGGCGGAAGCCCTTGTCGCGCCAGATGCCCAGCGGATAGCGCGACCAGCGGCGCCATTCGCTGTCGTCCCGCGGCTGGCCCCACTCCTTCGTGAGGCCGATGTCGGACCAGACCACGTGAACCTCTGTGCCTTCGGCCGGCGGGTTCGCGTCGAACCAGGCGCGCATGTCCTCGGCCCAGGCCTTGTCGGATTCAACCGCAAAGACCGTCTTGCCCGGCAGTTCCGCTGCCATAACGGTCGAGCCGCCCGATCCGTATTCCAGGATCACCGCCGCGTCTTCATAAGCCGTGCGCAGCGCGTGTGCCTCGGCCTCGGGCAGCGTCAGCTCGGGCCGCTGGGTGGCGGCGGCCTGGCTCACCCGAGCACCACCGCCGTACCCGACGCCGACACCATCAGCATCGATTCCCCGACGACTTCGTAGTCGAGGTCGATACCGATGACCGCGTTCGCGCCGAGGGCCCGGGCACGCTGTTCAAGCTCGCGCATGGCGGTGTCGCGGGCGTCCTGAAGCTTGGATTCGTAGGCGCCCGAACGTCCGCCCACTACGTCGGTGATCTGCGCGAAGAAATCACGAAATACGTTTGCGCCCATAATCGCCTCGCCCACGACGATGCCGCGGTAGTCGGTCACGCGCTGGCCTTCGACCGAGTTGGTGGTGGTCAGGATCATCTGTCTTCCCCTTGAAGCCTGTCAGAAACCGATGACGAGGCGGAGCGCGGCAAAGCACACCCAAGCGACCATCCCGGCCACCAAAGCGGTGAACAGGACCGACTCCTTCAGCATGAAGGTCCCGCCCCGCCCGGCCCGCTTGTGGACCGTCAGCCCCAGCAACGAGCCGAGGAACACCCCGACGCCGACGCCAGCGCTCTGGTTGATGGCTTCCGCAAGCATCGTGCGGCCTCCTGCGTAGCGGCGGGCCGTGCCCGCCGCCGGCTGCCTTATCCGACCGAGCCTTCGAGGCTGATCGCGACCAGCTGCTGGGCTTCCATCGCGAACTCCATCGGCAGCGCCTGCAGAACTTCGCGTGCGAAGCCGTTGACGATCAGCGCGACGGCCTCTTCCTCGTTCATGCCGCGCTGGCGGCAGTAGAACATCTGGTCGTCGTCCACCTTCGACGTCGTCGCCTCGTGCTCGACCCGGCTGCTGTTGTTGCGGACCTCGATGTAGGGGACGGTGTGCGCCCCGCACTTGTCGCCGATCAGCAGGCTGTCGCACTGGGTGTAGTTGCGGCTGTTCTTGGCCTTCGGGTGCATCGAGACCAGCCCCCGATAGGTGTTCTGCGCCACGCCCGCGCTGATGCCCTTGGACACGATGCGCGACCGGGTGTTCTTGCCCAGGTGCACCATCTTCGTGCCGGTGTCGGCCTGCTGGTGGTTGTTGGTGATCGCGATCGAGTAGAACTCACCTTGGCTGTCGTCGCCGCGCAGGATGCAGGACGGGTACTTCCACGTCACGGCGCTGCCGGTTTCCACCTGCGTCCACATCACCTTGGACCGGTCGCCGCGACAATCGGCGCGCTTGGTGACGAAGTTGTAGATGCCCCCCTTGCCGTTCTCGTCGCCGGGATACCAGTTCTGGACGGTCGAGTACTTCACCTCGGCGTCTTCCTCGGCGATGATTTCGACCACCGCGGCGTGCAGTTGCGCGACGTCGCGCTGCGGCGCGGTGCAGCCTTCGAGGTAGCTGACGTAGCTGCCCTTGTCGGCGATGATCAGCGTCCGCTCGAATTGACCGGTATTCTCGGCGTTGATCCGGAAGTACGTCGACAGCTCCATCGGGCAGCGCACGCCCGGCGGGATGTAGACGAAGGACCCGTCGCTGAACACGGCGCTGTTGAGCGTCGCGTAAAAGTTGTCCTGCACCGGCACGACCGAACCGAGGTACTTCTTCACCAGCTCGGGATGCTCGCGAATCGCCTCTGAGATCGAGCAGAAGATCACGCCCGCCTTCTTCAGTTCCTTCTGGAAGGTCGTGCCTACCGAGACGGAATCGAACACCGCGTCCACGGCCACGCGACGCTCTTCGCCACCGCCCGTGCGGGCCTCGGCGGCCGCGTCACCCGCACCTTCGACACCCGCCAGGATCATCTGCTCCTTCAGCGGGATGCCGAGCTTGGCGTAGGTTTCCAGCAACTTCGGATCGACGTCGTCGAGGCTTTTGGGCTTCTCGGCCATCGATTTCGGCCGGGCATAGTAATACTGCTGCTGGAAGTCGATCTGCGGATACTCGACCATCGCCCAGTCGGGTTCCTTCATCTTCAGCCAGCGCTGATAGGCGCCCAGGCGCCACTCGGTCATCCACTCGGGCTCGCCGTTCTTGTCCGAGATCAGGCGCACGATGTCCTCGGTCAGCCCCTTGGGGGCGTATTCCATCTCGATCTCGGTGTTCCAGCCGTGCTTGTACGTGCCGACCGACTTGACGGCATCGACGGTTTCCTGGTCGACGCCTTCCTTGACGGTGACCTCATCATAAGCAGTCATGCGCGTTTCCTCCTGATCACGCGGCCCGCGCGCGGTGCCGTGCGTGTGTCTTGAGCCACGCTTCGGCGAAGCGCAGCACGTCGTCTTGTGTCGTCGCGGGGCCGATGCTGACCCGGATGGCCGAGCCCGCGACGTCCGCATCGTATCCCATCACCCGCAGAACACGGCTTTCGCGGACCTTGCCCGACGAACATGCGCTGCCGGCACTGACCGCGAAGCCCGCGAGATCCATCTGCATGACCTGCGTCTCGCCCTTCCAGCCGGGCGTGGCGAAGCATGACGTGTTGGGCAGGCGGGCCGCGTCTTTCCCGATAAAAATAGTCGTTTTCGCGCCCGCCTCAACCGCTTTCTCTAGAATATTTCTAATCTCGGCGACTTGGTCCCAGATGCCGGCGTCCAGATCGCGTGCCGCCGCCTCGGCCGCGGCGCCGAAACCGGCGATGCCGATCAGGTTCTCGGTGCCCGAACGGCGACCCATCTCCTGACCGCCGCCGCGGATCTGCGCCGCAAGATCGGTGCCGCGCTTCATCACCAGCGCGCCCACGCCCTTGGGACCGCCCAGCTTGTGCGCCGAGATCAGCGCCATCGCAGCACCCGTCCAGTTGAACGCGAAGGGCAGCTTGCCGAAAGCCTGCGTCGCATCGACGACGGCAAGGCCCTGCGGCAGGTCCTGCACCACGCCGGTTTCCGAGTTCGCGGCTTGAAGAACGCTCCGCGCCGGGTCGTCCACGGTGACCTGCCCGGCACTGTCCACCGGCAGGACGGGGTCGATCCACGCCGCCACGGCGTCATGCTCGATATCCGCGCCCAGCAGCCCCTGCCCCGCGCAGGCCAGCGCCGCCGCCTCTGTCGCGCCCGAGGTGAACACGATGTCGGCCCCGTCCGCGCCGAAGGCCGACGCCACCTGCGCCCTCGCACGTTCGAGCAGCGCCTTGGCCGCACGTCCCTCGCCATGCACCGACGACGCGTTTCCGACCACGTCCATCGCCTCGACCATCGCCGCGCGCGCCTCGGCGCGCAGCGGCGCAGTGGCGTTCCAGTCCAGATAGACGCGGCTCATGTGGCAGGATCCTTCGTCCCGGCGCTCACTCCCACATCGGCATGTGGGACACTTGGCCTCTGCTCACGCCTTCTCATCGTCGACCACCGCGAACAGGGCCGGCACCGCCGGACAGGGGGCGAGCGTGTTCTCCACCACGTCCGACAGCCGCGCCTGGTGCAGGAAGACGTAGACCTGCGCCGAAAGGCTCTGCCACAGCCGGTTGGTCAGCGATTGCGCGCGCGATCCCGACAGCCCGCCGGACGCGCCCGCGCCCTTGTGCATGGCGTCCACCGTCTCGTCGACCGCGGACAGCACGTCGACCACGCGGATTTCCGTCGGCGGCTTGCCCAGCCGGTAGCCGCCGCCGGGTCCGCGCACCGATTCGACCAGCCCGGCGCGGCGCAGCTTCACGAACAACTGCTCGAGATACGGCAGCGAAAGATCCTGTCGCTGGGCGATGTCGGACAGGGTGACAAGCCGGCCGCCCGGCTGGATCGCGATGTCGACAAGCGCGACCATCGCGTAACGTCCCTTGGTGCTGAGCTTCACGCGTCGCCCCTCCCTCTGCCCGGTCCACGGAAGCCTTCCGGCCCTCGACCGCCTTGACTCGTTCCCCCCGGACGTTGCGCAACGACACCAGGCATCCAAGGCCGCGGCGATTGACGCCGCGAGACCAGTTGCCTATTTGCCTTCTGTCCGGGTGCGGCGCAAGCACCCGCTCATTTAGAACTTTTCTAAGCTGTCGCGGCCAACCCGTCAACCACGACCGGCGCCCAAGAAGGAGCCCCGAACGCCCCATGCCCGAGGTCATATTTCCCGGACCCGAAGGCCGCCTCGAAGGCCGCTATCACCCGCAGAAGGACCGCGACGCCCCCATCGCCATCGTGCTGCATCCGCACCCGCAATTCGGCGGGACGATGAACAACAAGGTCGTCTACAACCTTCATTACGCCTTTCACCGCATGGGCTTCACCGTCCTGCGCTTCAACTTCCGCGGCGTGGGCCGCAGCCAGGGCGAATACGACCAGGGCGTGGGAGAGCTGTCCGACGCCGCTTCGGCGCTCGACTACCTGCAGTCGATGAACCAGAACTCGAAGCATTGCTGGGTCGCCGGCTTCTCGTTCGGGGCCTGGATCGGCATGCAGCTTCTGATGCGCCGCCCCGAGATCACCGGCTTCGTGTCGGTGTCGCCGCCGGCGAACATGTACGACTTCTCGTTCCTGGCGCCCTGCCCGTCCTCGGGACTCGTGATCAACGGCACGGGCGACCGCGTGGCCCCGCCGCAGGACACCCGCACGCTTGTGTCCAAGCTGCACGAGCAGAAGGGCATCACCGTCACCCACCAGGAGATCGAGGGCTCGGGCCACTTCTTCGAAGAGCCGTACATGGAGCCGATGATCGACAGCGTGTCGGGCTACGTGAAGCGACGCCTGACCGAGACCTCGCGCTAGGCCATGTCCGACAAGGTCCTGACCGAACTCGCCGACGCCCTGGCCGCCGACACGATCAAGGCGATGGACACGCTGGGCGACGACCGGCTGTTCGAGGAGGTCGCCAAGGTTCTCGGCGCCTCCTCGCAGACGTCGGAAGAGGCGTTCATGACCTCGATCCGCATCCGGCTGGCCGAGCGGCGCGCGCGCAGGTTTCTCGAGGATCACGTGAGGACTACACTCGAGTCCCGCGGCCAGACCGGCGACGGGGCGAGCAGAGGCGAAGCGTTACCGGAAGGTTAAAGCGCCTCTGCAAGCCATTGATTTTGCTAGACCGCCCTCGTGTCCCACCGTGGGACACCGCCGGGCGGCCCGGAACGGCCGGCGATGTCAGGCCGCCTCGGCCTTCTCCTGCAGACTCCGCAGCACGGCGCCGTAGCCGCCGCTCTTCATGAACTCGGCCTCGGCGGGCGAAGTGGTGCGGCCCAGCGCCTCGTTGCGGTACGGGAAGCGGCCGAAGCGTCGGATGATCTCGCGGTGCGCGCAAGCGTGCACCAGGTTGTCGGCGCCGCCAGGCAGCCGCTCCTTCATCAGGCGCACGCACCGGTCCTGATCGCACAGGTTCTCGGCATGCATCAGCGGCAGGTAGAAGAACTGCCGCGCGGGCTCGTCCACGCGCAGGTCCCAACCGCGATGGATCGCCTGCTTGGCCGCCGCCAGCGCGATCTGGTCCGAGCGGAACGCCGCCGCCTGACCGCGGAACATGTTGCGCGGGAACTGGTCGAACAGGATGACGTAGGCCAGCACACCGTTCGGATAGGTCAGCCACAGGCCGAAGCGACCCTCCATGCCGGCCGCGTAGGTCTCGCCGAAGCGGTCGCGGATCGCGGCATCCAGCGTGTCGTCCTGCTTGTACCAGCCTTCGGGTCCGACCTCGTCGATCCAGAATGCCAGTATGTCCTGCGGCGTCCTCATCGTGCGGCTCCTGTACTGCCTGCCTTTCAGGGAAACTAGACCTGCCCGGCCGAGCGGGGCCAATCACGAACTGTGTCAACAGATGACGGTTCCGCGCCGGACGCCTCCGTGCCTGCGGAATGCTCGGCACCTTCGGCGGCGCTCTCGAGCGCGGTTTCGTAGGCGTATTCCTGCGCCGTCTCCAGCGTGTAAGCCGACAGCGCCGGGCTGAGCGCCGTGTAGGCCACCGTCTCGTCCGGCGCGGCGCGGCGGGTCATCCGCCAAGCGGCATAGCCCGACAGCGCGCACAGCAGGGTGGCGATCAGCAAGAAGAATCCTTCGGGGCCGATGGATTGCATCGACCAGCCGATCACCAACGGCCCGGCCACGGCGCCCACACCGTTGATGAAGTACAGACCGGCCGAGGCCGAGGCCATGTCCTCAACTTCGAGGAAGTCGTTCGTATAGGCGATCAGCAGCGAATAGAGCGGGTTGGCTGCCCCGCCGATCAGGAAGGCGACCAGCAGCAGCACGTCGTAGACCTGGCCGTACATCACGCCCACGATGGCTGCAGTGGCTCCCATGATCGCGATTCCCAGGATCAGCGCCCGGCGGTCGGTTCGGTCCGACAGCCAGCCGAACGGGTATTGCAGCACCAGCGCTCCCACGTAGAACGACGCGATGAAGGCCGATATCTGCGGCAGGCTGAGGCCGATCGCCTTGCCGTAGACCGCCGCCATGCCGTACTGCGCAGCGAAGACGCCTCCCAGCAGGAAGATGCCCACGCATCCCAGCGGCGAGGCGCGGTAAACCTGCGCCAGCGTCATAGGCTTCGAAGTCTCGAAGGCCGGGGTCGGCTGGATCGACAGCAGGATCGGCGCGAAGCTGAGCGAGACCAGCATGGACGGGATCACGAACAGCAGGAAGCCCGTCGGGTCGGGGACGACCAGCAGGCCCTGTGCGGTGATGATGCCGACGGTCTGCACGATCATGTAGGCCGACAGCGTCTGGCCGCGCGTCTCGTTCGTGGCGGCATTGTTCAGCCAGCTTTCGGCGGTCACGTAGACGCCGCAGAAGCAGAAGCCCAGAACGATGCGGCTGGCGGTCCAGACGATCGGGTCCGTCACCGCCGGAAACACCAGCAGAACGGCCGAGGTCAGCGAGCCGAGGAAGGCGAAGACGCGCACGTGTCCGACCCGGCGGATCAGCGTGGGCACCGTGCGCGACGCCACGAGGAAGCCCGCGAAATAGCCCGACATGATGACCGACATCGCCAGCGGCGAGAATCCCGCATCGGGGCCGCGCACGCCGAGCAACGAGCCCTGCAACCCGTTGCCCAGCAGCAGCAGAAACACCCCGAGCAGAAGCGCCCATGAATTCTTCAGCACGTCGATCATGACCGCTCCGACCCTTGAGGTCCCCGCCTAAACCCGTGCCGAAGGATCGGTCTGGTTCGGAAACGACATCTTTTGGCGTCAAAGGTCGGTGGCGGCGAATTTCCGCGGCGTCGTCCGTGCCGCTGCCGTGCCTCAGTCCGGGATCAGCAGCGACGCGTCGCCGTAGGAAAAGAAGCGATATCGGTCCTCGACCGCGTGCTCGTAGACCCGCATCATCCGCGCCCGCCCCATCAGCGCCGAGACGAGCATCATCAGCGTCGAGCGCGGCAGGTGGAAGTTCGTCATCAGCGCGTCGGTCACGCGGAAGGTGAAGCCGGGATAGATGAAGATGTCGGTCACGCCCCGGAAGGGCGCGATGGCGCCGCCCTGCGCGGCCGTCTCGATCAGGCGCAGAGCGGTGGTGCCCACCGGGACCACGCGGCCGCCCGCCGCCTTCGTCGCGGCGATCTCGGCGGCGGCCGTTTCGGTCACCTCGCCCCATTCGCCGTGCATCTTGTGTTCGGTGACGTCGTCGACCTTGACCGGCAGGAACGTGCCGGCGCCCACGTGCAGGGTCACGTGGGTGAAGTCGACGCCGCGCGCGGCCAGCGCCGCCAGCAGCGGCTCGTCGAAATGAAGCGAGGCGGTCGGCGCGGCCACGGCGCCCGAGCGACGCGCCCAGACGGTCTGGTAATCCTCGCGGTCACGGGCGTCGGCTTTGCGCTTCGCCTCGATGTAGGGCGGCAGGGGCATGGCGCCGGCCTCGTTCAGGGCGGCGTCGAAATCCTCGCCCGAAAGGTTGAAGCGCAGCCGCGCCTGGCCGTCTTCCTTGCTTTCGCAAGTGGCGCTCAGCGTATCCGAGAAGACCACGACCTCGCCCTCGCGCAGCTTGCGCAGCGGCCTGACCAGCGCCGCCCAGCTTCCATCCGCCTGCGGCTCCAGCAGCGTGACCTCGATCCGGGCCGTGCCCTCGCCCGCGGCGCCGGGGCGCGTGCGCGTGCCGCTCAGTCGGGCGGGAATCACGCGGGTGTCGTTCAGCACCAGCCGGTCGCCCGGGCGCAGCCAGTCCGGCAGGTCGCGCACCACCGCGTCGGTGATCGCATCGCCCTGCGCCACCAGAAGCCGGGCCGATGATCGTGGCTGTGCTGGCCGCGTTGCGATCAGCTCGTCGGGCAGGTCGAAGTCGAAATCGGACAGCTTCATGCGGGTCTTTCGGGGCAGATGTTCTGGACGCGGGCGCGCTTGGCAGCCCGTCACGGTCAGCGTGTAAGGGTTGGCGGAGGCCGCCGGAAAATGTCACGGAACATGCCCGGGGTGAAGACCGAAAGCGGGTTAACCGACACCTGCGGCGCGTCGCGCGTGCCGCGCAGGTTGAAGTTGAAGCCTATCAGCCCCTCTCCCTTGCGCGCGATCAGCCGGCCGATGCCGTTCAGTATGTATACCGGCGACAGCACGCCCTGCAGGTCCATCCGGCCGTCCGCCAGATTGTAGTAGCCGTCCAAAGACACGCCCATGGACGGCCCGACCGCGCTGCCACGCGACAGGGTGATCCCGCCCGGCGTCAGGCGGAACCGCGCCTCGACTTCGGAGAAGAAGATGCCAGGACCGTTGAGCTGATCGATCAGCCCCACCACGCTGATCGCATCCAGCAGGGCAGCGGCGGCTGGCGTGTCCTGAAGCCGCGCACCTTCGATCTTCAACAGACCATCATACTGGCCCGTCGCCCCCGCGACCGGCGCCAGGTCCAGCCGGAAGCTGCCGTCCTGCACGTTGGCCAGCAGGCCCGCCGCCTCCAGGATGTCGCCGGCATCCTCGCCCGCCAGACGCAGGGCCACGCCGCCGTTCTGCGGCAGCAACTCGCCCGCGACGGGCTCTTTGCCGCCCACGCGCGCGGTGAAGCCCCCGCGCAGCCCGCCGCCGGCAACCGCCTCGGCCCGCCCGGTGAAGCGGTCGAGCGTGATCGTGTCAGTCACCTGCAACCTGTCGATCGCCAGGTCGAACCGACCGCCCGCGCCGCCCGAACCGCCCCCGCCGGCACCGCCCCCCTGACCGAAGGGCGCGCGGCGCAGGTCCAGCATGCCGCCCCGCAGAGCCACGTCCATCGCGCCGCCGCGGGGGACCAGCGTCGCCTCGGTATCCAGCCAGCCCCCGACCGCGAGCCGCGACAGTGCAAGCGACTCCAGCCCGCCCCCCGCTGCCAGTGTCAGGGTGCCCTCGGCGGTCAGGCCCGGTCCGCGCAGCGCGAGCGCGTCGATCGTCGGGGTTGCGCCGGCGGCGCCCGAGATCGTGAAGCGCCCGGTCGTGCCGGGCCGCAGCGACCAGCCCAGTTGCGGCAGGTCCAGCCCCAGCCCCGCAAGGTCGCTGTCCAGCGTGAAGGAGGGCGGTGCATCGGCCCGCAGCGCAACCGAAAGGCGCGCCTGCCCCGATCCGCTCAGCATGCCGTCGGGCAGCGCGATGCCGAAGGCGTCCAGCGCGGCCGGTGACAGTGTGACGTCGGCCTCGACCTCCGAGCCGCCACCGCCCATCGGCTGGCGCCAGCGCGCATCCGCCGCGACGCCGCTCAGGGTCACCGGGCCTTCCACCGTGATGGCCTCGTCGTCGACGGCGATAGCCAGTGCCCGCGCCGTCAGCGCCCGACCATCGACCAGCGCGTCGCTTTCCACGTCGCGCAGCGTGCCCGCCAGGTCCAGCGCGACGTCCTCGCGTTTCACGCCCTTGCGCAACGGCAGCGTGATCGTGCCGCCGATCTCGGCCACGCCCTGCGCCATGTCCGGGCTGCGCCCCACCTTTTCCAGCAGACGCCATTCCCGGTTGTCCAGGTAGGCCAGTGCCGCCGTCGCGCTGCCTGCGGCCGCCAGGGTCACGATGCCCGGCCCGCCGCGGTCGCCCAGCTCGGGGATCACGAACGTCGAGCCCGCCACGTCGATCGGTCCCCCGCCGGCGTCGACCTTGCCTTCGTCAACCCGTAGCGCCAGGCGCCGGCCGTCGATGGTCAACCGGCCCGCCCCCCCCGTAATCGGTGGCAGATCACGGCTGTAGGCGACATCGGCGTCGGCGAACCGCATGTCGAAATAGGTCTTGGGGTTGCCTCCGGGCGCGGCACGAAGGGCAAAGCTCGTGTCGCGCAGGCGCGCCGCGCGGACATGCTCGGAAACCCAGTCGCGTGTGCGGGGCTTCAGCGAGCGGGGCCACAGCGACAGCACCTGCTCTGCACCGGTGCGCGCCACGTGCGCATCAAGCGCAAGGTCCCAGCCCTCGGGCTTGGCGGCCAGCGTGCCCGACGCGCGCAGTGGGAAGGCCGGATCGGTGACCCTCAGGCTGCCCAGCGTAACCCTGAACGGGTCGAGCGACAGCTCGAACGACGCCTGCGCACCGTCGACCGTCACATCCCGGTCCACCACCGTGCCCTCGGCCATGGTGATCCGCGACAGCCGCATCTGCGCCCAGAGCCCGCCAGGCAAGCCGCGCTCGGCGGCGTCGAGGCGCGCCTGCCCCTCGGCCAGAACCTCGCCCAGCGGCGATTGCACGGCGATCTCGTCGAAGCGCAGCAGCCGCTCGTCCGGGAGATAGCTGAAATAGGTGCGCGCGCCGTCGAACGCGATCGGGCGCGTCGCCGGGTTCGGCGCCAGCGCGCCGGCTCCGATCTGCAGGGTGGCGTCCATGCGCCGCAGCGTACCGTCCGCCTCGACGCCCGAGCGCAGCGCGCCCGAGATCGGCGCGTCCAGCGCCTCGAGCCAGGCCAGCGCGGGCGATTGCGTGGCGATGTCGCGCGCCGGCAGGTTTTCCAGCAGCACGCCGAAGCCGATCGTGTCGCTGCCGATCACGCTTTCGGCCGTCACCTCGACGGTCGAGACACCGTCGCCGCCTCCGAGAAGCGCCAGGTCGGCAAAAAGCTCGAGCCGGCCGCGTTCGCGCGCGATCCGCAGCCGGCCGCCATCGAGCGTCCAGCCGCGTCCGGCGCGGCGGTCCTCGTAGCGGAGGGTCAATCCCTCCGCCCCGATCCGGCGCAGGCCCGAAAGCTGCGCGCCCGCCAGCGCCCGGTCGACAGACGCGATGATTCCGGTCAGCGACGGGACCGGCCCGCCGCCGAAGGCCGAGCCGAGCGAGAGGCCCAGCCGGCCGTCCGGCTGGCGCACGAGCGTGACCAAGGCGCCGGTGACCTGCACGTCGTCCAGCGCCAGCTGTCCGCGTGCCAGCGCGCGCGGTGCGAGACCAAGGCTCACGTCGGAAAGCTCGGCGACCGGCACACCGCCATCGGTGACTAGGCGCACGCCCCGCAGACCGACCCGCGCACGGCCGGGAAACGCGACCTGCAGGCGCATCTGGTCGAAGCTGGCGTCCAGGCCGGGCAGCGCCTCGTTCAGGCGGGCTTCAATTCTGGCGCGAACCCAGTCGGGGGAGGTGATCCCGCGGGCAAGCACGGCCATGACCAGCCCTGCAGCCAGCACCAGCAGGCCGGCGCCGACCAGCGCAGCCATGCCGAGGCGCCTTGCGCGCGGCGCCGTCGGTTTGCGGGCCGGTGGTGTTCGATCTGATGTCATGCTGTGTGGAAGAGGCGCCCCATCGCGTTATTCTATGCGCTGCCCGCGGGCGGCACCAGCGCCGCTGAGCGCCGCGCGCGGCGCTTTGCCGATGGGCGCGGAAAACGAGAATCGAATAGGAGACAGCATGAGCGACATGGCCCCGGATTTCACCCTGCCCGGCACGACCGGTTCTTCCGAGACCGGCGAGGAGGTCAGCATCACGCTGTCCGACCTGCGCGGGAAGGCGGTCGTGCTGTTCTTCTATCCGCGCGACGACACCTCGGGCTGCAACAAGGAGAACGAGGCTTTCAGCGCCATGCGGGGCGAGTTCGCCGCGGCGGGTGCCGTGGTCTACGGGATCTCGAAGGACACGCTGGAGAGCCACGCCAGGTTCATGGCGAAGAAGGCGCTGAGCGTGCCGCTGCTGTCGGACGCCGAGGGGGACGTCTGCGAGCGGTTCGGCGTGTGGAAGGAAAAGTCGATGTACGGCAAGACCTTCATGGGGATCGAGCGGTCGACCTTCCTGATCGACGCCGAGGGGCGGATCGCGCGGGAATGGCGCAAGGTGAAGGTGCCCGGCCATGCCGAGGAGGTGCTGGAGGCGGTGCGTGCACTGCAGACCTGAGGGATGTCCCACGGTGGGACATGGGGGCGCCCTAGTAAAATCAAGGGCTTGCAGAGGCGAATTTACCTTTCGGTAATGCTTTTCCGCTGACGGGGTCGCGGCGACGCCTAGCGATGCGCGGGCGCTGCCCGCACATGAGCGGGATCGTCTTGACCCAAAGGGCCATGTCCGCGCGGCCCCGGCGAACGGACGCGCGGGCGCGCATGGTGCGGTCGCCGCGCCGGAGATGACCTGTTCCGAGGCACTGGGCGACGTCGCCTGTGGCTGGGCACCGGTCCACGTGCGGCGCCGTTTTTGCGGCGCGCCGAAGCCCCCCGTCGATGCCGAGGCGCGCGCCGAGGCCGCGGAGCTGCGCGGCCTTTGCCGGCCGCTGACCGGAAACCTGAGGAACAGGCCGCGAACAACCGGCAGGACCCGACTGCGAATCGGCGGATTTCTGCCGAATCAGCGGGCATACGCCGCCAGCCCGGAACCATCGGTCTAAATTTGTTGCGAATTTAACACCTTCTGGCTACGCCCTTCGCAAGGCCCGGGTTCGGGGGAGCCACAGGCCGGGATTGGGACAGGACAAGGGACGCTGAGGTGAGAACACGTCTGGCGATCAGAACACACGCGCTGCTTGAGCGCTTCCTTCCTGAGAGACGGCTGTTCCTGCGCAGCGAAGCCGACACCCGGTTCATCCGGCTTAGGTCGGGCACACAGCTGGCCGCGCTGGTCGGCACCACCGCCTTCGTCGGCTGGACGGCCGTCGCGACGGCGATCCTGCTGATGGACAGCATCGGCGCCGGCAGCATCCGCGAGCAGGCCGCGCGCGAACAGACCACCTACGAACAACGCCTCAACGCCCTGTCGGACGAGCGCGACGCCCGCGCCGCCGAGGCGAAGGCCGCGCAGGACCGCTTCAACACCGCGCTGCGGCAGATTTCGGTCATGCAGAGCGAATTGCTGGACAAGGAAGCCCAGCGGATGGAGCTCGAGACCGGGATCGAGGTGATCCAGGCGACGCTGCGCGACGCGATGTCGGCGCGCGAGGCTCTGGGCCAGCGGCTGGCGGCACTGGAGACCCGGATCGAGACCGGCGAGACCGTGCTGGCGGGCGCCGAGGGCGCCGGCGAGTCCGGGACGCTGGACATGCTGGTCGAGGCGCTGTCGAAGACCGCCGAGGAGCGCGACCAGATCGTCGTCGACGCGCAGGCCGCCCTGGTCCGCGCCGCCGAGATGGAAGCCGCCATCGAGCAGATGGAGGAAGAGAACGACCGCATCTTCAGCCAGCTCGAAGAAGCGATGACCGTGTCCGTGAAGCCGCTGGACAAGATGTTCGAGCAGGCCGGCATGGACCCCGACCGCATCATCAACCAGGTGCGCAAGGGGTATTCCGGTCAGGGCGGCCCGCTGACGCCGCTGAGCCTGTCCACGCGCGGCGCGCTGTCGGACGACACCGCGCGCGCCAACCGGTTGCTGGGCCAGATGGACCGGCTGAACCTCTACCGCATCGCCGCCGAGAAGGCGCCCTTCGCCTCGCCCACCAAGACCGCCGTCCGCTTCACCAGCGGTTTCGGCCGGCGCTGGGGCCGGATGCACAACGGCGCCGATTTCGCCGGCCCCCACGGCACGCCGATCCACGCCACCGCCGACGGCGTCGTGACCTTCGCGGGCTGGCAGTCGGGCTATGGCCGGCTGGTCAAGATCCAGCACGAATTCGGCATCGAGACGCGCTATGCGCACAACTCGAAACTGCACGTGAACGTGGGCGATAGGGTCTCGCGCGGAGAGCGGATTGCTGATATGGGGAACACCGGACGGTCCACCGGCACCCACCTGCACTACGAGGTCCGCGTCGGCGGCGAAGCCGTCAATCCCATGATCTACATCAAGGCTGCGAACGATGTTTTCTAAGAGCAAGATCAACGAGCCCGGTCCGCGGTCCGACGAGTCCGCCAAGCAGGCCGCGCCGGCATCGCCCAGCCCGGCGTCGCAGGATTACAAGCCCGCCGCGCCCAAGGCCAAGCCGCCGGCCTCGGTGCTGTCGAGCGATCTGCACATCACCGGCAACATCAAGACCACCGGCGACATCCAGGTCGAGGGCACGATCGAGGGCGACATCCGCGCGCATCTTCTGACCATCGGCGAGAGCGCCACGATCAAGGGCGAGGTGATCGCCGACGACGTGGTGGTGAACGGCCGCATCGTGGGCCGCGTTCGCGGCCTGAAGGTCCGCCTGACCGCCACCGCGCGGGTCGAGGGCGACATCATCCACAAGACCATCGCGATCGAGAGCGGCGCGCATTTCGAAGGCTCGGTGCAGCGCCAGGACGATCCGCTGAACGGCAACAAGGCCCGCCCGCAGGCCGCCGCCGGCCAGGCCGCGCCGCAGGCCGCCACGCCGCAGCAGGCCACCGCGCAGAAGCACGCGCAGCGGCCCGAGACCGCCGGCAACAACGGCTGAGTTTCCCGCCAGACGCATGAAAACGGGCGCCCGGGTTTCCGCGGCGCCCTTTTTCGTGGCACAGGCTTCGTGGCATAGGCCCGGTGGTGTGGGCCTCACTCCTGCAGTTCGGCGTCCCAGTAGAGGAAGTCCATCCAGCTTTCATGCAGGTGGTTGGGCGGGAACTTGCGCCCGAGATTCAGCAGTTCCTGCGCGCCGGGGCGGCGCGGCGGCTTGCGCAGCGACATGCCCGCGCGCGCGAGGCTCTTCGAGCCCTTGCGCAGGTTGCACGGGGCGCAGGCGGCGACGACGTTCTCCCAGCTGGTGCGGCCGCCGCTGGCGCGCGGCACGACGTGGTCGAAGGTCAGCTCGGTCCGGGCGCCGCAATACTGGCAGTGGAATTCGTCCCTCAGAAAAAGATTGAAGCGCGTGAAGGCCACGCGCTTCCTGGGTTGGACGTAATCTTTCAGCACGACGACGCTGGGTATTCGCAGCGTCATGGTGGGGCTTCGCACCACCTCGTCGTATTCGGCGACGATGTCGACGCGGTCGAGGAAGGCCGCCTTGACCGCCTCCTGCCAGGGCCACAGCGACAGCGGGTAGTAGGACAGCGGCCGGTAATCCGCGTTGAGCACGAGCGCGGGATGATGTTTCAGCGCCCCCGCGGCCCGGGTGAAAGTGGTTCTGAAATCACGCTCCATGCCGCGACTCGGCCTCCGCCCCGTCTGCTGTGTCTCAAGCACCAGAGCGGGACACCCCGCCCCAGCATGGATCACTATATCTCGCGGGAGGAACCTGGCAAGTCCCGCTAGATGGAGTGTCCGCAGCCGGGATAGCCAATGGGTGTGACAGGGGCATGACGGCCCGCGGGTCCGCGGGCCTGCGAGGGCGCGGCCGTCAGAACCCGCACTTGTCGCGCAGGAAGGCCAGCGCGACCGACAGCCCGTCCGGCGCGATGCCGTGGGCGGTGCCCTTCATGACGTGGGCGTAGACCTCGCGCCAGCCGGCCTTCTGCAGCGCCTCGGCGGCCTCGGGCAGCGATTGCGGCGGGACCACGTCGTCCTGGTCACCGTGGACCAGCAGCACCGGGGGCCGGCTGACCACCTCGTCGGTCAGCAGTTCGGGCGCCAGCAACCGGCCCGAGAAGCCGACGATCCCGGCAAGGCTGTCCTCGCGGCGGGGGGCGACGTGCAGGGCCATCATCGTGCCCTGCGAGAAGCCCACCAGCGCCACCTGCTCGGGCATCAGGTCCTCGTCCACCATCAACGCGTCGAGGAAGGCGTCAAGGTCGGCGACCGCGCGGGCCATGCCGTCCATCGCTTCTTCCTCGGACGAGCCGTCGATCCACGGGATCGGGAACCACTGAAAGCCCATGGGCGAGCCGGCGCAGGTCTCGGGCGCGTCGGGGGCGACGAACAGAGTGTCGGGCAGGTGTTCGGCCAGCGGATCGGCGAGGCCCAGCAGGTCGGCGCCGTTCGCGCCATAGCCGTGCAGGAACACCACGCAGGAGCGCATCTCGCCCGAGGCGGGTTCCTTCCGGCCGGTTTGCAGAACGCGGGTCACACGATGCCCTCCCTTTGCTTGGCCACGTGGTAGTAGGCCCACAGCGCGCGCGCCGCAACCGCCCGCCAAGGGCGCCACGGTTCGGCCATCGCGCGGAACGCCCGTTCCTTCGGGCGTTCGTCGAGGCCGAACAGGAGGCGCGCGCCTTCCTGGAGCGCGAGGTCGCCGGGGGCGAAGACGTCGGCGCGGCCCAGGGAGAACATGGCGTAGATCTCGGCCGTCCAGACGCCGATGCCCTTCACAGCCGTCAGGGTCTTGACCACGTCCTCGGTCGGCACATGGCGCAGCGCGTCGAAGTCGATGCCGGCGCCGGCCAGCGCATGGGCGTAGGTCGCCTTCTGCCGCGACAGGCCGAGCGCGCGCAGGCTCTCGATGTCGGTGGCAAGGATTGCCTCGGGCGTGGTCATGCCCGCGGTCTGGAGCCGACCCCAGATCGCGCGCGCCGACGCGACCGAGACCTGCTGCGACACGATCGCCTGCAGAAGCTGGTCGAACCCCTCGGGCCGTCGCCGCAGCGGGACCGTGCCGGTCAGTTCCAGCGCGCGGGCAAAGCGCGGCTCGGCCCGCGCCAGCCACGCGCAGCCCTCGGCGATGCAGGCGTCGGTCTGAATCAGCCGTTCAGTCAGCGGGATCGGGTGGGTCATGTGTGCCTCCGCCCGCCACCCTAGAGCGGCCGCGCGGCAGGTGAAACCACAAGCGGCCCACCCGGTCAGGCGCGGGTGCTTTCACTCTTGCCCTGCCCCGTCCCGCCCCCTAGCAATTTCGCCATGACACACTCCCTTCCCCGCGCGCAGCGCAACGTGGTCGTCCTGGTGGCGGCGCAGGCCCTCCTGGGCGCGCAGATGCCGATGATCTTCACCATCGGCGGGCTGGCCGGGCAATCGCTGGCCAGCAACATCTGCTTCGCCACGCTGCCGATCTCGCTGATCGTGCTGGGCTCGATGCTGTCGGCGACGCCGCTGTCGTGGTTCATGCAGCGCTACGGCCGCCGCGCGGGCTTCGTCGTCGGCGCGATGGGCGGTGCGGCGGGCGGCGCCGTGGGCGCGGTGGGCCTGTTCCTTGCGTCCTTCCCGATCTTCCTGCTGGGCAGCTTCATGACCGGCATCTACATGAGCGCGCAGGGCTTCTACCGCTTCGCCGCCGCCGACACCGCGGACGAATCGTTCCGGCCCAAGGCGATTTCGTACGTGCTGGCGGGCGGGCTTGCCTCGGCCATCATCGGGCCGCAACTGGTCAAGCTAACGGCCGATGCCTACGTGATCCCGTTCCTCGGCACCTATGCCGCGGTGATCGGCGTGAACCTGGTGGGCGCGCTGCTGTTCATCTTCCTCGACATCCCCAAGCCGCCCGTCCCGGCGCATGACGCGCCCAAGGGCCGGTCGCGGCGGGAATTGCTGGCCACGCCGCGCATCGCGGTCGCGGTGATCTGCGCGATGGTGTCCTACGCGCTGATGAACCTGGTGATGACCTCGACGCCGCTGGCGGTGGTGGGCTGCGGCTACGACACGGGCGACGCGGCCGACGTGGTGACCGCGCACGTGCTGGCGATGTTCGCGCCCAGCTTCTTCACCGGCCACCTGATCGCGCGCTTCGGGGTCGAGCGGATCGTGGGCCTTGGCATGGCCATCCTCGGGGCCGCGGGTATCGTGGCGCTGTCGGGTGTCGAGTTGGGGAACTTCTTCGTGGCGCTGATCCTGCTGGGGCTGGGCTGGAACTTCGGCTTCATCGGCGCAACCACGATGCTGGCGGGCGCACATGCGGCGCACGAGCGAGGCCGGATGCAGGGGCTGAACGACCTGATCGTGTTCGGCGGCGTGACGGTGGCCTCGCTGGCGTCGGGCGGGTTGATGAACTGCTCGGGCGGGTCGGCCGAGCAGGGCTGGGTCGCGGTCAACCTCGCGATGCTGCCGCTGCTGGTGCTGGCAGGCGGTTCGCTGATCTGGCTGGTGCTGAGGCCGCGCGACGAGGAACGCACGGCCCAGAACCGGTCGGCCTAGAAGCGTCCCGTCGCGGCGACCCAGGCAAGGCGCGCGCGCACGCGCGCCTCGGCCGGGCGCAGGGTGCCTTCGGCCACGCGGGCGGGCTCGGCGGCGGCACGTTTCAGCACCGGCCCGGCCAGCCAGCCGGCGGTCAGCGCGGGCCTTGAGACGCGCGGCACCGCGGCGCGGGCGGCGCGCGCCTCCTCCAGCCATTGCAGGCCCTTGCGGGCCAGGGCCGCGACGCCCTCGGGGCGGCCATCGACCAGCGGGATGCGGTTCTTGGCCTGCAGCTCGGGCACCGCGCGCAGGTAGGCGGCCAGCCCCGCCGCGCGCCCCAGCGCCTGCGCCGCGCGGCCGTCGGTGTCGCCCAGGGCGTGGGCCGCGACGCGCAGCAGCGTGCCGCCGGTAGCGTTCAGGTAGGCGTCCAGCGCCGCGTCGTCGTCATGCGCCTGCGGAGAGATGTCCCAGCGCCGCGCCTCGATCAGCCCGTCGAGGGCGCGCGCCGCCTCGGGGTCGAGCACGCGCGACAGGGGTGTGGCGACCTCGTGCCGGCGGACGCCCTTCCCCTCGGCGATCTCGTCCAGCACGTCACGCCACCATTGCAGGCGCATCTCGGCGATCATCGGCTCGGCCGTCACCCAGGGCGCGCGGGTGACCTCGACGTTGAAGGCATAGAGCGGGAAGAGCACGGCGCGCACCGGCACCGGCGCGGCCATCGTCGCGGCGAAGCGGTCGGGGTCGCCGCGCTCAACCAGCCCGGCGCAGGCCACGAGGTCGGGATCGGCGAAGGGGTCGGGATCATGGGCCATGGTTGGCATCGGTCATCGCAGGGCCTCGAGGCCGATTGGGTCGAAGCCGATCTCGGGGCGCAGGGTCACGCCTTCCTTGCTCATCCGCACACTCACATTTGCGGCGGCAAGGTCCTGCTTCAGGCGGTCGACCTCCGAGAAATCCTTCGACTGGATCGCCGCCTCGCGCAGAGCCTGCAGGCGATCGGCCAGATCCGATAGAAGCTCGACGGCGGAACGGTAGCCTTCCACCTTGCCGCGCAGGGTCTGCCCGTCGAAAAGCCCCAGGAACACCAGGTTGCGCGCCAGATTGTCGGCGTCCGCTGCGCCGTTCATCTTCCCAAGGCATTCGAGCGCCGCGTGCGTGTTCAGATCGTCACTCAGCGCGTCGACGATGGCCTGCTCGGGCGGCAAGGCCATGGCGGCGTCGATGTCGCCGTATTGCGCGATGTGTTCGATGAACCCGAACAGCCGGGCCTCGGCGTCCACGCTCTTCTCCACCGTCCAGTCCATCGGCTTGCGGTAATGCGTCGACAGCATCACGAAGCGGATCACCTCGCCCGGCACGCCCTGGTCGAGCAGGTCGCGGACGGTGAAGAAGTTGCCCAGGGACTTGGACATCTTCTTGCCCTCGACCTGCAGCATCTCGTTGTGCAGCCAGACGTTGGCCATCGTCTCGGTGTCGTTGGCGCAGCAGCTCTGGGCGATCTCGTTCTCGTGGTGCGGGAACATCAGGTCGTTGCCGCCGCCGTGGATGTCGAACGTGTCGCCCAGCAGCGCCTTGGCCATGGCCGAGCACTCGATGTGCCAGCCGGGGCGGCCGCGGCCCCAAGGCGAGTCCCAGCCCGGCGTGCCTTCGTCCGACGGCTTCCACAGCACGAAATCCATCGGGTTGCGCTTGTAGGGCGCGACCTCGACCCGCGCGCCGGCGATCATGTCGTCGACCGAGCGACCCGAGAGCCTGCCATAGGCGTCGCGCCAGCTGTCGACGGCGAAGAGCACGTGGCCCTCGGCCTCGTAGGCGTGACCGCGGACGATCAGCACCTCGATCATGGCGATCATCTGGTCGATGTAGCCGGTGGCGCGGGGCATCGCCTCGGGGGTGGCACGGCCGCGGATGAAGGGTTGTGCCACGCCGATGGCGGCCATGTCGTCGAGATACCATTGCGTGGTCTCGGCGGTGATCTCGGCGATGTCGCGGCCGGTCTCGGCGGCGCGGGCGTTGATCTTGTCGTCGACGTCGGTGAAGTTGCGCACGTAGGTGACGTGGTCGTCGCCGTAGACGTGGCGCAGCAGTCGCGCCAGCACGTCGAAGACGATCGCCGGGCGCGCGTTGCCCAGATGCGCGCGGTCGTAGACCGTGGGGCCGCAGACATACATCCGCACATGGTCGGGGTCGATCGGGGCGAAGACCTCCTTTCGGCGGGTGCGGGAGTTCGTCAGCTGGATAGTCGTCGTGGGCTTGTTCATGCGGGCCAGTCCTTCGCGGCGGTCGCGGCGGGCTTAGCAAGTTCGCCGGCCGGAGGGAACCGCCCGGCGCGCTTCGTCGCGCGGCCCTGCCCCGCCCCGCCGGGCGGACCGGCGCGCGCCTATTGCGAGGCGCGTTCCAGCCGGCGGTAGGCCGCGACGTTCTCGTTATGCTCGGCCAGCGTTTCGGCGAAGACATGCCCGTCGGCGGGATCGAGGCTGCGCGCCACGAAATAGAGCTCGTCGGTATCGGCCGGGTTCACCGCCGCCTCGATCGAGGCGCGGCCGGGATTGGCGATCGGCGTCGGCGGCAAGCCGTCGATGCGGTAGGTGTTGTAGGGCGTCTCGCGGTCGAGTTCCGACCGGCGCAGGCCGCGGCCCAGCACGCCCTTCCCGTCGGTCACGCCGTAGATCACCGTGGGGTCCGTCTGCAGCCGCACGCCCTGTTCGAGGCGGTTGACGAAGACGCTGGCGACGCGCTGGCGCTCCTCGGGGACCGCGGTTTCCTTCTCGATGATCGAGGCGAGGATCATCGCCTCTTCGGGCGTGTCGATGGGCAGGTCGTCGGCGCGGTTGGCCCAGGCCTCGGCCAGGATCGCCTGCTGTGCGGCCTGCATGCGGCCGATCAGTTCGGCACGTTCGGCGCCGGGAGAGATCTCGTAGCTGTCGGGGGCGAGCGTGCCCTCGGCGGGCACCTCGACCTCGCCGGTCAGCACGTCGAGCTGGCCAAGCTCCTGGACCACCTGCCAGCTTGTCACGCCCTCGGCCAGCGCCACGCGGAAGCGCGTATCGGCCTGCTGCTTGACTTCGGCATAGACCTCGGGCGTCTCCTCGCCTGCGGGGTCGAAGCTGGCGCGCTCTTCGTAACGGCCGGTGGCGGGGTCAAGTTCACGCACCACGACCGAGGCATTGGCCACGCCGATGCGGTAGATCACCTCGGTCCCGCAGGTCGACGCACCGCCACGGGTGACGATGTCGACGATCTCGCGCATCGAGGCGCCTTCGGGCACCAGGTAGCTGCCGGCCTTGAGCTGGTCGGTCTTGTCGGCGTAGTCGGCGCCCAGGCGCAGCAGCACCGGGTGGCTGACCGCCCCCTGCTCGCCCAGGTCGCGCGACACGCGGGCGATGTTGGTGCCGCGCGGCACTTCGAGGCAGATCGCCTCGGCCAGGGGACCGGGGCCGGAATACTGGTTCTGCGCCCAGATCAGCGCGCCGCCGGCCAGGAAGACCGCGACGACAAGGAATGTCAGCGCGTTGGACGCGATGTGCCGCCACATGACTTAAGCCTTTCAGCTAGCCTGACCGAAGATCACGCTGGCATTGGTTCCGCCGAAGCCGAAGCTGTTGGACAGCGCGTAGCGCACCTCGCGCTCGCGCTTGGCATTGGGCGCGAGATCGAGCTTCGTCTCGCAGGCCGGGTTGTCGAGGTTGATCGTCGGCGGCGCAACCTGGTCGCGGATGGCGAGGATCGAGAACACCGCCTCAATCGCGCCGGCGGCGCCCAGCAGGTGGCCCGTCGCGGACTTCGTCGACGACATCGTCGCCTTCGCGGCCGCGTCGCCAAGCAGGCGCTCGACCGCGGCCAGTTCGATCGTGTCGGCCATGGTCGAGGTGCCGTGCGCGTTGATGTAGTCGATGTCGGCGGGCTGAAGCCCGGCATCCTTCAGCGCCGCGCGCATGGCGCGCTCGGCACCGTCGCCGGTTTCGGACGGGGCGGTGATGTGGTAGGCATCGCCCGACAGGCCGTAGCCGCAAACCTCGGCGTAGATCTTCGCGCCGCGGGCCCTGGCGTGCTCGTATTCCTCCAGTACGAGGACACCCGCGCCCTCGCCCATGACAAAACCGTCGCGGTCGGCATCGTAAGGCCGGCTGGCGGCCTTCGGATCGTCGCCGCGCTTGGTCGACAGCGCCTTGCAGGCGTTGAAACCCGCGATGCCGATCTCGGAGATCGCGGCCTCGGCGCCACCGGCGATCATCACGTCGGCGTCGCCGTACTTGATCAGCCGCGCCGCGTCGCCGATGGCATGCGCGCCGGTGGAACACGCGGTCACGACCGAGTGGTTCGGGCCCTTGAAGCCGTAGCGGATCGACACGTTGCCCGAGATCAGGTTGATCAGCGCACCGGGGATGAAGAACGGCGACACGCGGCGCGGGCCCTTATCGCGGATCAGCAGCGCGGTCTCGGCGATCGAGTTCAGCCCGCCGATGCCCGAGCCCAGCATGACGCCGGTGCGCTCGCGGGATTCCTCGTCCTCGGGCTTCCAGCCCGCGTCGCGGACGGCCTGCTCGGCGGCGGCGATGCCGAACAGGATGAACTCGTCGACCTTGCGCCGCTCCTTCTTGTCCATCCAGTCCTCGGGGTTGAACGTGCCGTCCGACCCGTCGCCGTAGGGGACTTCGCAGGCATAGGTGGTGGCCAGGTGGCCGGCGTCGAACTTGGTGATGGTGCCGGCCCCGGACTTGCCGTCCAGGATGCGGCTCCAGCTTTCCTCGACCCCGCAGGCCAGGGGCGTGACGAGCCCCAGACCGGTCACCACGACGCGCCGCTTTTCCATCGCTCTGCCCTTCCTCAACGTTGTCCGCTCGCTCTTAGCGCGACTGCCGGGGACGGGGCAAGGGCGCGGGTGCCGCGCCTCGCGGCGATCCGCCGCCGATGGCCGGAGGCTTCGCCTAGGCCCAGTCCGGCCCCAGATCCGCGCGCGCGCGGTCGATCCAGTGGTCGCGCAGCCAGTCGCAGGGCTTCGAGCGGCGGATGATCGACCCGGTGTAGCCCTCGACCGCCTGCGGCATCTTCGGCCGGCCGTGGAAGCACACGACGCGGGCGCCCTCGGGCAGGCGCGGCGAGCGCAGATAGTTCATCGGGAACGGGTTGCAATCGTACTTGAAGGACACGACCCATTCGCCGGGGATGTAGGTGAAGACGCCGCGGTCCATCGCCTTGTGCGAGGTGTATCGCTGTTCCGAGCCGCGCGCGGCCTCGACCTCGGCATAGGGGTTGGCGGCGACCTCGTCGTAGAGGAAGCCGTGCAGCGCCGGGTCGAACCGGAAGACCGAGCCGTGCCCGGTGGGCCGGCCCTTGCGCGCCTCGGTCCAGTCGTGGCGCATGGCGACGGTGCCGGTGGCAAGGTCGTGGATCGGATCGAGCGCGCCGGTGATCACGACGTCGAGATCGAAACCAAGAACGGGTCCTTCCAGATCGGGCACCAGCTCGGGGCGAAACAGCGAGACCTTGCGCATCGCGCCCTGCCGGTTGGCGACGGCCAGCGCCCGCGCCATCGGCTCGGCGAAGGGCTCGACCGGCAGCGGCAGGATCTCGATGTCCGGGTGCAGGCCCTCGGCATGCTCGGTCATGCACAGGAAGCGCACCGGGCGCGCCATGTTGCGCCGCACGCCGGAATAGAGCCGGTTGACGTATTCGGGGCCGAAGGCGGTGCCCCACTTGATGCACATGATGTTGGCGGGCGCGATCATGGGGTCGGCTTATGCCCTGCGCACCGTCGCGGCAAGAGGGGCCCCTGCCCCCGTTCTTCGGGCCCCGGTGATGTTTGCGGGCAGAAGTAGTCCCGAGGGGCTGCGGGACGGCGGGCGGGGCGATGATCCGGCGCAGCCGGGTCGAGCGGAGGCCGCAGGCCCTATTCGGCGTAGATCATCTTGCGCGTCATCCCGCCGTCGACCGTCAGCACCTGACCGGTGGTGAAGCCGGCGCGGGCAAGGTGATGCACCGCCTCGGCGATGTCCCGAGGCGTGCCGGCGCGGCCGACGGGATGCTGGGCGTGGTCGGTCTCGCTCAGTTCGGACGGGTCGCCCTTCCAGATCCAGCCGGGAGCCACCGCATTCACCCGCACCTCGGGGCCCAGCGACACGGCCAGCGCGTGGGTCAGGGCGCTGATGCCGCCCTTGCTGGCGGCGTAGGCCTCGCTGTCGGGCTCGCTCATCATCGCGCGGGTCGAGGAGATGTTCACGATCGCGCCGCGCGCGGCGCGCAGGTGCGGCACGGCGTGCTTGGCCATCAGGAACGGTCCCGTCAGGTTCACCGCCAGCCGGCGGTTCCACTCTTCCAGCGCAAGTTCCTCGACCGGGCCGGTTTCCGGATCGGCGATCCCGGCATTGTTGACCAGCAGGTCCAGCCCGCCTTCCAGCATGTCAGCGAGCGCGCCGAAGGCCGCCCGCACCGCCGATTCGTCGGACACGTCGCAGCGCACCTGCCGACCCGGACCGTCATCGTCGAAATGCAGGTCGAGCGCCGCGACGCGCCAGCCCTGCGCCTCGAGATGCTGGACGATGCCGCGCCCGATCCCGCGCGCGGCGCCCGTCACGATTACGGTGGGAAGCCTGTCGGCCATGAGGATCCTCCGGGATGCGTGCTTTCGCGGCACCAACCCCGCAGGACCCCTCGCGTTCCGGGCGCGGCCGGACGCCGCGCTCTGCCCGACCGACCCGGCTCAGCCGGCGAGCGGCATCCGGCGCTCGACGACCTCGGCCCACCACGAACAGCCCGCCGGGATCGCCTCGTCGGAGAAGTCGTATTCCGGGTGGTGCACCGCGGCCGTGTCGCCGTTGCCCACCAGGATGTAGGCGCCCGGGCGTTCCTCGAGCATGAAGGCGAAATCCTCGCCGCCCATGACCAGCGGCGCCTCGTCGCAGTCGCCCGAAACGGCGCGGGCCACGTCGCGGGCGAACTCGGTCTGCTCGGGGTGGTTGGCCATCACCGGGTAGCCGCGGTGGTACAGCACCTCGGCGGTGCCGCCGAAGGCGGTGGTGATGCCGGCGGCCAGTTCCTTGATCCGACGCTCGGCCAGGTCGCGCATTTCGCGGCTCATGGTGCGCACGGTGCCGCGCAGGTGCACCCGCTGCGGGATCACGTTGAAGGCCTTGGACGAGGTCTCGAACGCTGTCACCGACACCACCACCTGGTCCACCGGGTCGGCGTTGCGCGAGGCGATGGTCTGCATCGCCAGCACCAGCTGGCTGGCCATGACGGTCGTGTCCACGGTCTCCTGCGGCTTGGCGGCGTGGCCGCCCTTGCCGGTCAGGTGGATGTCGAACTGGTCGGTCGCGGCGAAGAACGCGCCCTCGCGGATGGCGAAACTGCCGACCGGGCGGCCAGGCCAGTTGTGCATGCCGTAGACTTCCTGAATGCCCCAGCGGCCCATGAGGTCGTCGTCGCACATCTCCTTGCCGCCGCCGCCGCCTTCCTCGGCGGGCTGGAAGATCACCACCACCGTGCCGTCGAAATTGCGCGTCTCGGACAGGTAGCGCGCGGCGCCCAGCAGCATGGCGGTGTGGCCGTCATGGCCGCAGGCATGCATCGCGCCGTCGGTCTTGGAAGCATGCGGAACGCCCGTCGCCTCGTGGATGGGCAGCGCGTCCATGTCGGCGCGCAGTCCGATCACCTTGCCCGAAGCGCTTTCGCGCCCCTTGATGACGCCCACCACGCCGGTGCGGCCGATGCCGGTTACCACCTCGTCGCAGCCGAATTCTTGCAGCTTTTCCGCCACCAGGGCCGAGGTCCGGTGCGTCTCGAACAGGATCTCTGGGTGCTGGTGAAGATCCCGCCGCCAGGCGGTGATCTCGTCGTGCAGTTCGGCGAAGCGGTTCTTGACCGGCATGGATACTCTCCCGTGGAATGATTGCGTCAGTGATACACCGGCGCGGCGCGTCTGCAAGGCGGTGCGGGACGGTCTGCCCGCGCCCGCATCCGGAGGTCCGGGCCCGGCATCGGCCGCGCCCGCCGGAGGACCGGCGGGTTCCGGCGTCGCTCAGCCGGCGGGGCGGCTACTTGAGCCGCTCCAGCAGCGATTCCATGAAGCGGCGGCCTTCCTCGAACTGCGCGACGGTGATGTACTCGTCGGGCTGGTGCGCGACGGCGATGTCGCCCGGTCCGCAGACCACGGAGTCGTAGCCGGCGGCCTGGAAATGGCTGGCCTCCGAGCCGTAGCTGACATGGTTGTCGGAATTGTCGCCCGTCAGCTGACGCGCCAGCGCCTCGGCGCCGTTGTTCTCGGTCGGGGCGAGCGGCGGAAGCGCGAACTTCTCGGTCATCTCTATGCGCGCCTCGGGGCGGATCGCCTGCATCGCCTGCGTCAGCTCGTCGGCCTTGGCCGTGGCGCGCTGGCGCCACTGGTCCAGCGTCTCGCCGGGGACGACGCGGAAGCCCAGCCCGAATTCGCAATCCTTGGCGGTGATGTTGTGCGCCGTGCCGCCGTGGATCTGGCCCACATGCGCGTTGGTGTAGGGCGGATCGAACAGGCCCGCCATGCCGACAGGGTCGGCCGCGGCCTGTTCGTCGTTCACCTGGTTGGCCCAGTCGATCAGCTTCGCGCCCCACATGATCGCCGACACGCCGCGGTCGAGGATCGAGGAATGCACCTCGAACCCGTGGACATGCACCCACCAGGTGACGCCGCCCTTGTGGCCGGTGACGACGCGCATCGACGTCGGCTCTCCGACCAGCACGTCCGAAGCGCGCGGCAGCGCGGCCATCGATTCGATCAGCGGCGGCGCGCCGGTGCAGCCGACTTCCTCGTCGTAGGACAGCGCGATCTGCAGCGGGCGCGAGACGCCGCAGTGCCGCGCCTCGACCATCGCCCAGATCGCCAGCGCATCGAAGCCCTTCATGTCGGTCGTGCCGCGGCCGAACAGTTTGCCGTCACGCTCGGTCACGGTGAAGGGCTCGGTCGTCCAGGCCTGGCCGTCGACCGGCACCACGTCGGTGTGGCCCGACAGCACGACGCCGCCCTCGACCTCGGGGCCCACATGGGCGAACAGCGCCGCCTTGTCGCGCGCCTCGTTCCAGTGGCGGTGGCAGACGATGCCGTGGTCGGTCAGGTAATCCTCGACCCAGTTGATCAGGCCCAGGTTGCTGTCGCGCGAGACGGTGGGAAACTCGACCAGCCGGTCGAGGATGTCGCGCGGGGAAAGCCGTCTGGCCATGGGGAACTCCTGCCGGTATGGGTCTGGTCGGCGGCACCTTAGGCGCCCCACCCCGCCCGGCACAAGGTCAGCGTAGCGCGATGTCGACCACCACCGGGTGATGGTCCGACGGCCAGACTCCGTCGTAGCGGCGCTGCATCACGAAGGGGCCGCCCAGCAGGTCGATGCCGGGCGACAGGCCGATATGGTCGATCGCGCCGAACAGATGCAGGCCGCGGTCGAAATGCATCGTGGCGCCCGGCACGCGCGGAAAGGTGACGCCGGCCTCGGCGATGCGGCGCATCGTCGGCGCGCCGTGCAGCGCGTTGAAGTCGCCCAGCACGATCACCGGCATCCCATCCGCGATCATCGGCGCGATGCGATCCCGCACCAGCGCGGCCGAGCGCAGGCGGTTGCCGCCGCTCGCCCAGTCGGTGTGCAGGTTGTAGACGCGGAAGACGCGCCCGTCGGCATCTGCGAACTCGGCCCAGGACGTGAACGCCGGGTAGGACCCGTCGAAGGTGGGCGAGTAGATGACGTCGGGCGTCTCGGAAAAGAAGAACCAGCCCTGGTCGCGCAGGCTCAGCCGGTCGGCGCGGTAGAGGATCGGCTGGGTCGAGGGGAAGGCCCGCCAGTCGCCGCTTGCCGCGGCGCGCCAGCCGGGATTGCGTTCCAGCAGCCAGTCGCGCGCCAGGTTCACCGCGCCGTCCGAGCCGCGCCGGAAGCTCTCCATCTCCTGGAAGGCGACGATGTCGGCCTTCAGATCCTTGAACGCGGCGTCCAGCGCGATCTTGCGCCGCTCCCAGTCGCCGCGCGACCACGGCCCGGCCTCCTGCCCCAGCAGGATGTAATGCACGTTGTGGCTGGTCACCCGCAGCGCGCCGGGCGCGGGCGGCGGCAGGTCGCCGGGGCGCGAGAACCACAGCTGCGCGGCGCAGCCGGCCAGCACCAGCACAACGACCAGCGCGCCCAGGGCCTTGGCTATCCGCCCGATCCAGCGCCGCATCGCCGTGCCCTTCTTTGATTCAGAAGTAGACCGCGTGACCTGCCCCGCAGGAGAACGAGGGGCAGCGCGTCAGGTCGCCCTGCCGGGCCGGTCTCAGTACCCGCTGTCGGTGGTCAGGACGAAATGACCCGGGCTGACCTCGGCATAGTCGGACGGCGCCGCCTGATAGTCCACCGGGTGGATCGGCGACGGGATCGGCTTGAAGTTCAGGTCCTTCTCGGTCTTGCGCCGGCGCGGATCGGCGATTGGCACGGCCTTCATCAGCGCCTGCGTGTAGGCGTGCTGCGGGTCCTCGAACACGGCGCGGCGCGGGCCGATCTCGACGATCCGGCCCAGGTACATCACGCCCACGTTGTGGCTGACCCGCTCGACCACGGCCATGTCGTGGCTGATGAAAACGTAGGACAGTTCAAGCTCGGCCTGCAGCTCCATCATCAGGTTCAGAACCTGCGCCTGTACGCTGACGTCGAGTGCCGAGACGGCCTCGTCCGCGACGATCAACTTGGGGTTGAGCGCGAGCGCGCGGGCGATGGCGATTCGCTGGCGCTGGCCGCCGGACAATTCGTGCGGGAAGCGGCGCATGAAGCTGCGCGGCAGCTCGACCCGGTCGAACAGGCCCGCGACGCGGTCCATGACCTCGGACCCGCGCGCGGTGCGGTAGTTGTGGATCGGCTCGGCCACCTGGTCGGCCAGCTGCATCTGCGGGTTGAGCGAGGCGAACGGGTCCTGGAAGATCATCTGCATCTCGCGCCGCGCATCGCGCAACCCGCGCGGCGACAGCGCCATGACGTCGGTGCCGTCGAGGTCGATCGTCCCGGAGGTCGGCTCCACCAGCCGCAGCAGCGACCGGCCGGCGCTGGACTTGCCGCAGCCCGATTCGCCCACGAGGCTGAGCGTCTGGCCCTTGTTGAGCGTGAAGGACACGTCCTCGACCGCGTGCACGTTGGCGATGTGGCGCCGGAAGAAGCCGCCGCGCACCGGGAAGCGTGTGGTCAGGTTCTTGACGGTCAGCAGCGGCTCGTTCCGGCCGGGGATCGGCTCGATCTTCTGGTCCGTGCGGCCGAACAGCTTCATCGGCTCGGGATAATCCTTGCCGGTCATCTCGCCCAGCTTCGGGACCGCCGCCAGAAGCGCCTGCGTGTAGGGATGCTGCGGCGCCTCGAAGATCTGCTCGACGGGGCCTTCCTCGACCTTCTTGCCGCGGAACATGACCACCACGCGGTCGGCCATCTGCGCGACCACCGCCATGTCGTGGGTGATGAACATCACGGCGGTGCCGGTCTCGCGCTTGAGGCGGTCCATCAGGGCCAGGATCTCGGCCTGGATGGTGACGTCCAGCGCGGTGGTCGGCTCGTCCGCGATCAGCAGCCGCGGCTTGCACGCCATCGCCATGGCGATCACCACGCGCTGGCGCATGCCGCCCGACAATTCGTGCGGGTATTGCTGCAAGCGGCGCTCGGGCTCGGGGATGCGCACCTCGCGCAGCAACTCCAGCGCGCGCGCCTCGGCCTGCTTGCGCGACAGGCCGCGATGCACGCGCAGCCCCTCGGTCAGCTGCTTGCCGACCGTGAAGGTCGGGTTGAGCGCGGTCATCGGCTCCTGAAAGATCATGCCGATCTCGTTGCCGCGGATGGTGCGCATCAGCGACTGGTCGGCCGTGGTCAGGTCCAGCTCTTCGCCGGTCTTGCGGTCGAACAGCATACGGCCGCCGGCGATGTCGCCGCCGCCGTATTCGATCAGCCGCATCAGCGACAGCGAGGACACGGATTTGCCGGACCCGGATTCGCCCACCACGCAGACGGTCTCTCCGGCGTTGATGTCGAACGACACGTCCTCGACGCCGACGACGCGGCCGTCCTTGGTCTCGAACTCGACGCGCAGGCGGTCGATCTGGGCAATGGGGCCTCGCGGCGCGGCATCGAGCATGTGGCTGTATCCCTGTGGTCGCCGCCGACGCTAGCCGCAGCGGATCGGGGGTGTCAAACATCCGGGCGGGCGACGCAAGGCAAGGCTTGCAATTTCGCTCTGCGGTGGTTTCGATGACGGCAGGACCGCCGGTCCGGGCCGGGATCGGCGCGACGCGGGCGAGTCCGACAACACCAAGAGGCGGCCGGATGCCCGACTACCGGGCCGCGCCCAAGCAAGAGGGCCGGATGTCAAACCGGCCCGTCCAACATGGAGAGCGACATGAGATTGAGAACCCTGATGCTCGGCGCCGCGGCGGCCGTGGCGCTGGCGCCGATGGCCCAGGCGCAGCGTGCCAGCGACGGCGAGGTGCGCATCATCTACTGGCAGGCCCCGTCGATCATGAACCCGTTCCTGTCGGGCGGCACCAAGGACATCGAGGCCGCGTCGATGGTGATCGAGCCGCTGGCGCGCTACGACGAGACCGGCACCCTGGTCCCGTGGCTGGTCGAGGAGATCCCCACCGTCGACAACGGCGGCGTGTCCGAGGACATGACCCAGATCACCTGGAACATCACGCCCGGCATCACCTGGTCGGACGGCACGCCCTTCACGTCGGAAGACGTGCGGTTCACCTACGAGTACTGCACCGACCCCAAGGGCGGCTGCGCACAGCTGACCAAGTTCGAGACCGTCAAGTCGGTCGAGACGCCGGACGAGCACACGGTCGTGGTCACCTTCAACGAACCCACGCCGAACCCCTACGGGCCCTTCGTCGGCGGTGAAAGCCCGATCCTGCAGGCGGCGCAGTTCGCCGAGTGCCTCGGCGCCGCGGCCTCGACCTGCACCGAAGCGAACTTCAACCCGATCGGCACCGGGCCCTTCGTCGTCACCGAGTTCCGGCCCAACGACGTGATCTCGCTGAAGGCCAACGAGAATTTCCGCGACCCGAACAAGCCCGCCTTCGCGACCGCGACCCTGAAGGGTGGCGGCGACGCCGCGGCCGCCGGCACCGCCGTGATGGAGACGGGCGAGTTCGACTACGCCTGGAACCTGCAGCTTGCGCCCGACGTGATCGCGCGCATGGAAGAGGGCGGCCAGGGCGAGGCCGTCGCGGGCTTCGGGCCGCTGATGGAGCGCATCATGCTCAACAACACCAACCCGGACCCGAGCCTTGGGCCGGACGAGCGTTCGGTCATCCGCCCGCACCCGTTCCTGCAGGAACCGGCGGTCTACAAGGCCATGTCCATGGCCATCGACCGGCCGCTTCTGGTCGAGATCGGCTATGGCCAGGCCGGCCGCGTGACCTGTTCCTGGGTTCCCGCGCCCGAACCCTACGCCATCGACGTCGAGGGCTGCGACACGCAGGACATCGAGGGCGCCAAGGCGCTGCTGGATGAGGCCGGCATCGTCGACACCGACGGCGACGGCGTCCGCGAACACGAAGGCACGCCGCTGTCGATCGTTTACCAGACCTCGACCAACGCGGTGCGCCAGGACTTCCAGGCGCTGATCAAGGATTGGTGGGAGCAGATCGGCATGGAAGTCGAGCTGCGCAACATCGATTCCTCGGTGTTCTTCGGCGGCGACCCGGGCAGCCCGGACACGTTCCAGAAGTTCTACGCCGACGTCGAGATGTACGCCAACACGTACAACGGCACCGACCCGCAGGTCTATTTCGGCAACGCGCTGTGCGACAAGGCTCCGCGCCCCGAGACCCAGTGGCAGGGCGAGAACATCAGCCGCTTCTGCAGCGAGGAATACGACGCGCTGCATGAAGAGCTGACCCAGACCGCCGACCTGGAAGAGCGCTACCGGATCGGCCGCGAGCTCAACCGCATGGTGTACGAGCAAGGCGGGATGATCCCGCTGGTGCACCGCGGCCGCCTGTCGGCGAAATCCAACACGCTGGGCGGCGTCGTCCTGAACGTGTGGGATTCCGAGCTGTGGAACGTCGCGGACTGGTACCGCGAGGAGTGATCCACAGGCAGCGGCGGGCAATCCCGCCGCGTTTCGTGCGCCTTTCGCGAGGGGCGGGTTGATCCCCGCCCCTCGTTGCATAAAGGTCGCTTGAACCACCACGCAAGAACCGGGGCGTGCGATGCTGACTTACGCGACACGACGTCTGATCCTGTCGATTCCGACGCTGCTGTTCATCAGCTTCGTCATCTTCATGCTGCTGCAGCTCGCCCCCGGCGACCCGATGGCGCAGGTCCCCCTGACCGTGCCCCCGGAAGTGAAGCAGAAAATGCGCGAGGCGCTTGGCCTCGGCCAGCCTCCGCTGGTCCAGTACTGGAAGTGGCTGGTCCAGATCCTGTGGATCGAGCCGCAGGTCCTGATCGACTGGCTGACCCGCGAAAGCTGGCTTCTGGGCTGGCTGCCAGACACGAACCTCTACGACGGCCAGCTGCGCGTGATCTCGTGGCAGACCCGCAGCCCGGTGATGGACATCATCATCCAGCGCATCCCGCAGACGCTCACCGTGGTCGGCATCGCCTACATCGTGGGTATCCTGATCGCGCTACCGATCGGGATCTACTCGGCCTACCGGCAATACTCCGTCTTCGACCAGGCCGGCACCTTCGTGACGATGATCGGCTTCTCAGTGCCGCCGTTCTTCACCGGCCCGCTGCTGATCGTGATCTTCTCGGTCCAGCTGGGCTGGTTCCCGTCGATCTACGACACGACCCACGTCGTGACCGACTGGGCAAGCTTCAAGGTGCAGCTTCAGCAGATGATCATGCCGGTGATGGTGCTGGCGCTGCAGATCACCGCTCAGCTGTCGCGCTACATGCGCGCCTCGATGCTGGACAACCTCAACCAGGACTACGTCCGCACCGCCCGCGCCAAGGGCCTGTCCGAGATCGTCACCGTGATGGTCCACGTGCTGCGCAACTCGATGATCCCGGTGGTGACCGTGATCGCGCTGGGCGTTCCCGCGATCTTCGGCGGCGCGATCATCACCGAGCAGGTCTTCAAGGTGAACGGGATCGGCCAGCTGCTGATCACCGCGCTCTTCGCCAACGACCTGCCGATGGTCATGACCGTCACCTTCTTCTTCGCCGTGCTGATCGTGCTGTTCAACCTGATCGCCGACATCCTCTACGGCGTGCTCGACCCGAGGATCCGCTATGACTGAACCCGTCGTCGCGTCCCCCGCCACCGACGAAGTCGCCATCGAGGCCCTGCGCGACCGCGAGCCCTCGCGCCCCCCGCGCAGCCAGTGGCGCGACGTCTGGGACCAGCTGCGCAAGCACAAGGGCGCCATGTTCGGCGCGGGATTCCTGCTGTTCATCACGCTCGCCGTGCTGATCGGCCCGTTCATCTGGACGGCCGACCCGCAGCAGATCGACATCCGCAACAAGGACATGCGCCCGATCTACACCGCGCTGTGGGATTCCGGCGCCAAGGTCAGCTGGGCCAAGCCGCTGGGGTCGGACCAGCTGGGCCGCGACCAACTGGCGCAGATGATCGCCGGCGGGCGGGCCTCGATGGCCGTCGGTTGGGCGGCGATGATCCTCAGCCTGGTGATCGGCACCGCGATCGGCGTCATCGCGGGCTACTTCAAGCGTCTCGACGGCCCGCTGATGCGGATGACCGACCTGTTCCTGTCGCTGCCGATCCTGCCGCTGCTGCTCGTCGCCGTGACCCTGTTCCGCCAGCCGCTTCGCGCGGGCTTCGGCCCCGAGGGCGGCATGTTCATCCTGATCGTGACGGTGATCGCGGTGACATCGTGGATGCCCACCGCGCGCATCGTGCGCGGCGACATCCTGGCCATCAAGGAGCGCGAATTCGTGCTGGCCGCGCGATCCATCGGCACCACCAGCCGCCGGATCATCTCGCGCCACCTGCTGCCGAACGTGCTGTCGCCGATCATGGTCTCGGCGGCGCTGGGGCTGGCCACGGCGATCATCACCGAAAGCGCGCTGTCCTTCCTGGGCGTGGGCTTTCCGTCCGACTTCCCCACCTGGGGCAAGATGCTGGCCGACGCCGTCACCCGGATGGAGCAGTTCCCCGAGCGCGTGCTCCTGCCCGGCATCGCGATCTCGCTGACCGTGCTGAGCGTCAACTACCTGGGCGACGGCCTGCGCGACGCCCTCGACCCGAGGATCCGCGGGCGCTAGCCGCCCAGCGCGCGAGGCACACATCCCATCGGCAGGGCCGCGCCGGCGCGAAAAAGGACGTGCGTCGTCCTTCCCGGCCCTGCCCGAACAGCCGGCCCTCCGGTTCGCGAACCCGCGAAACGGGCGTTTTCGCCCCCGCTGCTGCGGCGGAACCCTGTTTCGCGCCCGCACGGCCGCCCTGCCCCTGCCGGCCTTGCCCCAACGGCAACGCCGCGCCATGTCACAGCGGTAATCGAATGCGGGAGCACCAGTAATGTATGAATCCCTCGGCATCACCAGCCTGACCGCGCCGCAGGCGGCGGTCGTCTTCGCCGCGCTGCTGGGCCTCGCCTTCGGCGTCCTGGCCGAGCGCACAGGCTTCTGCTTTCGCCGCTCGCTGGTCGGCACGGACCGGCGGCAGGCGCTGGGCGTCTGGATGACCGCGCTGGCCACCGCCGTGCTGGGCACGCAGGCCGCGGCCATCGCCGGCTGGATCGACTTCGCCGACCACCGCTTCATGGCCTCGGGCCTTCCCGTCGTGGCGATTGCGGCGGGCGGCCTGCTGTTCGGCGCCGGCATGGTGCTGGCGCGTGGCTGCGCGTCGCGCCTGACGATCCTGACCGGCACCGGCAACCTGCGTGCGCTGGCCGTGCTTCTGGTCTTCGCCATCGCCGCGCATGCCACGCTCAAGGGCGTGCTCGCGCCGCTGCGCACCAACCTGGGCGCCTGGACCCTGCCGATGGGCGACGGCGTCTCGCTGGCGTCGCTGCCCGGCGGCGCGCCGGTCTGGGCCGCGCTGATCGCGCTGGGCGCGCTGGCGCTGGCGCTTCGGTCGGGCAACCGCGTCCGCGCGCTGCTGGGCGGTGCCGCGATCGGCGCGCTGGTGCCGCTGGCCTGGGTCGGCACCGGGCTGGTCCTCTACGACGACTTCGACCCGATCGCGCTGGAAAGCCTCAGCTTCACCTCGCCCTGGGCGGACACGCTGTTCTGGACGGTCGCCTCGTCCTCGATCCCGGCCGGTTTCGGCGTCGGTCTCATCGGCGGCGCGCTGGCGGGCAGCCTGCTGTCGTCACTGGTCTTCCGCAGCTTCGCCTGGCAGAGCTTCTCCGAGCCGCGCGAAACCGGCCGCTACCTGACCGGCGGCGCGCTGATGGGCGTGGGCGGCGTGCTGGCGGGCGGCTGCACCGTGGGCGCGGGCCTAGCGGGCGTCCCCACCCTGTCGCTCGCCGCGATCCTGGCGCTGGGCGCGATCGCCGTGGGCGCACTGCTGACCCATGCGGCGCTGGGGCGGGCATCCGGTGCGCGCCTCTTCGCCCAGCCTGCCGAGTGACCGCGCGCCTTCCCGGGATGTGCAAGCCCTGGCTTCGAGCAAATGACTGACCGGCGGGCGCCGCAGCCGCGGCCGCCGGTCAAATATCCGGCCCGGCCTTCTCCATCGCGTGCCGGATGCGGCGGATCATGAACCACACCAGCGCGACGACCGGCAGCGTCACCGCCGCGATCAGCGCTCCCTTCGAGACACCGACGACATCCGCCAGCGGATAAAGCAGGTATCCAGCCAGCGACACGGCGTAATAGCTGATCGCCACCACCGAGAGCCCCTCGACCGTCTTCTGCAACTGCAACTGCAACTCGGCGCGCCGGTTCATGCTTTCCAGCAATTGCTGGTTCTGCGCCGCGCGCCCGACCTCGACCCGCGTGCGCAGCAGGTCGGCGGCGCGCGTGGCGCGTTCGGCCATCGTCTCCAGCCGCGCCCGCGCCGATTTCACCGTTCGCATCGCCGGATCGAAGCGGCGCATCATGAACTCGGCGAAGATCTGCCGGCCCTCGAACCGCTCCTCGCGCAGGACCGAGATCCGCTGCCCGACGATCGCCTCGTAGGCGCCGGTCGCCCCCATGCGGAAGGACACCTGCGCCGAAAGGCTCTCAAGCTCGGCCGACACGCTCAGCAGCGCCTTCAGCGTCTCCTCCTCGGGGCCCTCGCGCTGGGTCATCGCCTCCATCAGGCGGGTCAGTTCGGCGTCGATCTCGCCCATCCGGGGGCCGATCTGCCTGACGCGGGAAAAGCCGAGCATCGACATCGCCTTGTAGGTCTCGATCTCGCACAGGCGCTGGACGATGCGCCCCACGCGCCGCGCGCCGATGCCCGCGCTGGCGAAGACGGCGAAGCGCTGGTGCCCCGCCGGGTCTATGCGGAAATCGCCCGCCACCACGGCGTCGTCGTCGATGACCCGGCTGACCGCCACGCTCTCGGGCACGAACCAGTCCTGCACCGCCTCGCCGATCGCCGCGTCATCCGGGCGCGGGATCACCCGCAGCAGCGCCGAGGTCACGCGCACGCCGGGCGCCTCGTCCAGCCACGCGTCGGGAAAGACGTCGAAGTCCTTTGGATCGAAGGCGCGCTCGCCCGAGCCCTGCAGGAAAACCGTGTAGGTCACGAACTCGGTGTGCTGCTCCCATTTCAACAGGTGCTTGCCGATCCGCCCCGAGTAATGCGTGGCTCCGGGCTGCGGATGCGCAGCGCCGTAGCGGTCCAGCAGGTCGGTCAGGTGGCGCAGGTCCAGCGCCCGGTCCCGCGCCGCCGCGGCCCGCGCCTTCTTGATCGCGAGGTAGACCGCGCGGCACGGCACCTGCAGCGACGGAAAGGGCCTTGCGTGCAGCTCGTTCGCCAACTGGTAGCGCAGCGGGTGGTCCTGGATCGGCGGCATCGCGTCCCTTTCCTTTGCCGCCAACGTAAAGACGGCCGCGCCAAAGTAAAGACGATTTATCAAGCACTATCAGTCTGTTACGCGAATACATCGGTATACCGCGCCGTGCGCCCCGAATCCGCCATGCTTTCCGGCCGCTTACCCTTCGGGCGCGTAGAGCCCGTGCATCGCGTAATCCTTGCGCGGCCCCCGCACCCGCCAGGTGCAGCGCCAGCGCGGCCATTCGGCGAAATCGTAGGTCGCCTCGTAGCGGTCTGGCGGGCAGTCGTGCGCGACCCGGCCGCCCAGCGGCGGCACCGCGTGGAAGAACCGCCCGTCCTGGAACCGCACCTGCAGGGCCTCGTCCCAGAGATACCGCCGCTCGGCCTGCACCGCGACGCCGTCGGGCAGCGTCAACGTGCCGGTCTCGAGGCAGAGCGCGCCACCGCCTTCGGCGCGCCACTCGGCGCGGCCATCGAAGCGCGCCACCGACCCGTCGCCGTGACGGATCTGACGCTCCAGCCGCCATGATCCGATGAAATCGGCCAGCCGCCTGCCCTGCCCGGTGTCGCTCATGGCGCGGTGATGCCACGCCCCGCCGGGCCCCGCAATCGCTTGTCCGCACGCGCCGCGCGCCCTATGAGGCAGGCGACCCTTGACGCTGCGAAAAGGCCCCGCCGATGATCCCCCGCTATTCCCGCCCCGAGATGACCGCCATCTGGAGCCCCGAGACCAAGTTCCGCATCTGGTTCGAGATCGAGGCCCATGCCTGCGACGCGCAGGCCGCCCTGGGCGTCATCCCGAAAGCGAACGCCGAGGCCGTCTGGAAGGCCAGGGACGTGGAATTCGACGTCGCCCGCATCGACGAGATCGAGGCCGAGACCCGCCACGACGTGATCGCCTTCCTCACCCACCTGGCCGAGATCGTGGGCGCCGACGAGGCGCGCTTCGTCCACCAGGGCATGACCTCGTCGGACGTGCTGGACACCACGTTCAACGTGCAGCTGGTGCGCGCCGCCGACATCCTGATCGCCGACCTCGAGGGCCTGCTGGCCGCGCTCAAGCGCCGCGCGTATGAGCACAAGGACACCATCCGCATCGGCCGCAGCCACGGCATCCACGCCGAGCCCACGACGATGGGCCTGACCTTCGCGCGCTTCTATGCCGAGATGGACCGCAACCTGTCGCGCATGCGCGATGCGCGGTCCGAGATCGCCACCGGCGCCATCAGCGGCGCAGTCGGCACCTTCGCCAACATCGACCCCGCAGTCGAGGAGCACGTCTGCGACAAGCTGGGCCTCGTCCCCGAGCCGATCAGCACGCAGGTCATCCCGCGCGACCGCCACGCCGCCTTCTTCGCCACGCTGGGCGTGATCGCGTCGAGCGTCGAGAACGTCGCGACCGAGATCCGCCACATGCAGCGCACCGAGGTGCTGGAAGCGGCCGAGTTCTTCTCGATGGGGCAGAAGGGTTCCAGCGCGATGCCGCACAAGAAGAACCCCGTGCTCACCGAGAACCTGACCGGCCTCGCGCGGCTGGTGCGCATGGCGGTGATCCCGGCGATGGAAAACGTGCCGCTCTGGCACGAGCGCGACATCTCGCACAGCTCGGTCGAGCGCAACATCGGCCCCGACACCACGATCACGCTGGATTTCGCGCTGCATCGCCTCACTGGCGTGATCGACAAGCTGCTGGTCTACCCGCAGAACATGCTGGACAACATGAACAAGTTCCCCGGCCTCGTCATGTCGCAGCGCGTGCTACTGGCGCTGACGCAGGCCGGTGTCAGCCGCGAGGACGCCTACCGCCTGGTGCAGCGCAACGCGATGAAGGTCTGGGACCACCGCACCGACTTCCGCGAGGAGCTGCTGGCCGACCCCGAGGTCCGCGCCGCCCTGTCCGAGGACGAGATCAACGAGAAGTTCGACCTCGGCTATCACACCAAGCACGTGGACACGATCTTCGCCCGCGTCTTCGGAGAGTCGTGACGCGCGCAGCAAAGACGTTTTGACGCAAGGTAAACCGGTGCTACCATTCCCGCATCCGGAAAAAGGATGACAGACGATGCTCAGAACGCTTTTCGCAGCCGCGGCCCTGACGCTTGTGCCCGCCCTGGCCAGCGCCGCGTGCGACGCCCATGACCGGCAGGCCATGTCCTGCACCGACGGCATGATCTACGACGCCGCGACCAATACCTGCAAGGTGGTGTCCGGCTGATCCTGCGCCACGGACGATCGATCGGGGGCGGCCTAGGGGCCGCCCCCTTTCGTTCGAGCGTCCTTCCCGCGACGGCCTTCCCCTGACCATGCCGCGCGTTTTTCCAAGCGATCCACGTCACTTGCCACCCGACTTTCCCGGGCGGGTTTAACCGTGCGGAAACCAGTTGGCCCTATCGCTGACGGGGGCGCGGGATGCCGGCCGCGCCGCCCACCGACGGAGCTGCCCGCACCATGACCCGCCTGCCTGCCCTCACCGCCGCCGCGGCCGCGGCCTCCCTGCCGGCCCCCGGCGTCGTCCGCGACGCAAGCCTGCTGTCGCGCAAGGCCAAGGCCGCGATCATCGTCCAGGTGATGCTGAACGAGGGCGCGGACATCCCGCTGTCCTCGCTGCCCGACGAACACCAGACCGAACTGACCGTGCTGCTGGGCAAGATGCGCTACATCGACCGCGTCACCCTGAACGCGGTGATCGAGGAATTCGTCGAGGAACTGGATGGCGTCGGCCTGTCCTTCCCGGGCCATATCGGCGGGGCGCTCGACGCGCTCGAAGGCAAGATCAGCGCGCAGACCGCCATCCGCCTGCGCAAGGAGGCCGGCGTGCGCCAGATCGGCGACCCCTGGAAGCGGATAAACGCGCTCGACGTCGCGAAGCTGGTCCACCTCGTCAGCAACGAATCGATCCAGGTGGCGGCGGTGATGATGTCGAAGATCGACGTCGCGCGCGCCGCCGAGGTTCTGGCCAAGCTGCCCGGCGACCGCGCCCGCCAGATCAGCTACGCCGTGTCTATGACCACCGGCGTCACCCCCGACGCCGTCGACCGCATCGGGTTGTCGATCGCCACGCAGCTCGATGCCGAGCCGCCGCGCGCCTTCAAGGCCATGCCCGACGAACGGCTGGGCGAGATCCTGAACTTCTCGACCTCGGCGGCGCGCGAGACGCTGCTGGGCGCGCTGGAACAGGACGACGCGCAATTCGCGGAACGCGTGCGCAAGGCGATCTTCACCTTCGCCACCATCCCCAACAGGATCAAGCCCGCAGACGTGCCCAAGATCACCCGCGACGTGCCCGCCGACGTTCTGTCCACCGCCTTCGCCGCCGCCGAAAGCGACGAGGACCGTGCCGCCGTGGACTTCATCAAGGCCAACATCTCGAAACGCATGGGCGCCACCCTGCAGGAAGACGCCGACGCGCTGGGCAAGGTCGGCACGAAGACGGGCGAACGCGCGATGACCGACGTCATCGCCGTCATCCGGCAGCTGATCGACAGCGGAGAGATCACCCTGCGCCGCCCGGACGAAGAAGACGCCGAGGACTGACACTGGCCCCGACCGGCAAGGATCGGCCCGGCGCAGGCCGCCGGCTTGTCGATCCGTGGCACGGCGTCTAGGAACGGCGCAGCCTTGTGGGTGGATGCGTGTCACGACCAGACGAAAAGAAACGGCCCGCCGCGCGCCGCAGCCCCGCGCGTGACCGCGCCAGCGATCTCGCGATCCGGGGGCTGATCCGCGCGGCCTTGGCGCTGCCGCTGCGCCCGCGGCTCGCGCTGATGGGCCGCACGATGCGCGCGCTCTCCCCCGCGCTGGGCTGGCAGGACCGCGCGATGGCGAACCTCGCCCATGTCTGGCCCGACATGGCGCCGGACGACCAGCGCCGCATCGCCCGCGCGGTGGCCGACAATGCCGGCCGCACCATGATCGAGAATTACGATCCCGCCGGACTGGTGACCCGCATGCGCGACGCCCCCGTCCGGGGCGACGGCCTTCCGGCGGTCGAGGCCGCCCGCGCCGAAGGCCGCCCCGTCCTGTTCGTCACCGGCCATTACGGCAATTTCGAAGCCCCCCGCGCGGCCCTCGTCGCGCGCGGCTACCGGATCGGCGGGCTCTACCGGCCGATGGCCAACCCGTTCTTCAACGCGCATTACGCCGCCAACATGCACGCCCTGTCCGACCCGGTCTTCGAGCAGGGCCGGCGCGGGACGATGGGCCTGCTGCGCCATATCCGCGACGGCGGCATGGGTGTGCTGCTGTTCGACGTCTACGACAGCGCGGGCGTTCCGATCGACTTCCTGGGCCAGCCCGCACCCACGCTGCTGTCGGCGGCCGAGATCGCGCTGCGGACCGACGCTCTGATGGTGCCGTTCTTCGGCATCCGCCGGCCCGACGGCATGTCCTTCGACGCGGTGTTCGAGGCGCCGATCCCCCACGGCGAGCCGCGCGCCATGATGGAAGACGCGACGCGCCGGCTCGAGGCCCGGATCGAGGCCGATCCCGGCCAGTGGTTCTGGATTCACCGCCGCTGGAAACCCGGCCGCCAGGCGAGGCGTCAGCGCAAGCGGACAGCGGCCAGTATGGGGCCGTAATCGGCCTTCTGGACCAGCACCACCACGCCCGAAGGCCCCGCCACCGGCACGGACGCGTCGAATGCGCCGGTTCCGTCCCAGCGTGCCGCGACGTCCCATTCCTCGACGATATGCGTATAGGTCAGCCGCTTGCCGGCGTTCTCGCCGCTTGAGATCTCCATCTCGACGCTGTCGGCGTAGCGCACGACATGCACGTCCACCGGCCCCACCGGCCCGGCCGCGGCCGAGGCCCGGATCGCCAGCGTGCCGCCCTCGCGCGCGATCTCCAGCTCCACCGGCGCCGGCGTGGCGGCGTGGCGCGCGACCAGCGCGGCAACCTGGTCGGGGGCCGAACCCACGGCGTGATGCTGCCCGTCGACCACCACCTGCGGCGTGTAGATGGTCTTCCACCCGCCTGCGCGGGCATAGCCCTTCTGCCGCTTGGTGAAGGCCGATTGCGCGAAGCGGTCCGGCCAGCCGATGTAGTCCCAGTAATCCACGTGCAGCGCCAGCGCGATCACCTCGTCGTGCTGTTCCGCCAGCCGCGCGAGGTTGGCATCCGCCGGCGGACAGGACGCGCATCCCTGCGAGGTGAAGAGCTCGACCACCACCGGGTCCTGCTGCGCCCGCGCGGCTGGCGGCAGCAGCGAAACGCCAAGGCAGAGAACGAAAATGGCGGCAAACGGCGTTCGCATCTGGCAAGGCACCCCTGATGGTGGACGCCCCCATGTAACCGGCGATGCTGCGAATGAACAATCAACCAATTGCGAGACGCCGTGACGCGTGCGCCCGCGGCAGAAATTGTGTGCGACGGTATACAAATTCGCTGCACCCCCTTGATCGGTCCCATGGCATGATGCAGATAGCAGGCAGCCATCACACGCATCAGCCACACGGAGAGATCCATGCCCATCACGGTCGGACACGACAGCGCGGGCACGCGCAGAACGCTTTCGGCGGGCGGCTCGACCCTCGCCTATTATTCCATTCCCGCCGCGCAGGAGGCGGGGCTTGGCGATTTCTCGCGGCTTCCGGCGGCGTTGAAGGTCGTGCTGGAAAACATGCTGCGGTTCGAGGACGGCAAGACCGTCACCATCGACGACATCAAGGCCTTCGCCGCCTGGGCCAAGAACGGCGGCAAGGGCGACCGGGAACTCGCCTACCGCCCGGCCCGCGTGCTGATGCAGGATTTCACCGGCGTGCCGGCGGTGGTCGACCTGGCCGCGATGCGCGACGGCATCAAGGCCCTGGGCGGCGACGCGCAGAAGATCAACCCGCTGAACCCGGTCGACCTGGTCATCGACCACAGCGTGATGATCGACGAGTTCGGCAACCCGCGCGCCTTCCAGATGAACGTCGACCGCGAATACGAGCGCAACTTCGAGCGCTACCAGTTCCTCAAGTGGGGCCAGGGCGCGTTCAACAACTTCCGCGTGGTGCCGCCGGGCACCGGCATCTGCCACCAGGTGAACCTCGAATACCTCGCCCAGACCGTCTGGAGCGACGTGGACCAGAACGGCGAGGAAGTCGCCTACCCGGACACGCTGGTGGGCACCGACAGCCACACCACCATGGTCAACGGCGCGGCCGTGCTCGGCTGGGGCGTCGGCGGGATCGAGGCCGAGGCCGCGATGCTGGGCCAGCCGATCTCGATGCTGATCCCCGAAGTGGTCGGCTTCGAGCTGACCGGCCGCATGATGGAAGGCACCACCGGCACCGACCTCGTGCTCAAGGTCGTCGAGATGCTGCGCGAGAAGGGCGTCGTCGGCAAGTTCGTCGAGTTCTTCGGCGAAGGCCTCGACCACCTGCCGCTGGCCGACCGCGCGACGATCGCCAACATGGCGCCGGAATACGGCGCCACCTGCGGCTTCTTCCCGATCGATGACGAGACGCTGCGCTACCTCACGCAGACCGGCCGCGACAAGGATCGCGTGGCGCTGGTCGAGGCCTACGCCAAGGCCAACGGCATGTGGCGCGACGCGGACTACGCGCCGGTCTACACCGACACGCTCAAGCTGGACATGAACACGATCGTCCCGGCGATCTCCGGCCCCAAGCGCCCGCAAGACTACATCGCGCTCGACCGCGCGGCGCAGGCCTTCGGCCAGTACGTCAAGGGCATCCGCGACAAGAAGGACGTCAACGTCGTGGCCGAGGGCCGCTGGGAGGGCGAGGGCGGCGCGCCCGAGCCGGTCGACATCCCCGGCGACGAGGGCCACCACAACCGCGGCTTCGTCAAGACCAAGGACGGCCATTACCAGCTGCATGACGGCTCGATCGTGATCGCCTCGATCACGTCGTGCACCAACACGTCGAACCCCTACGTGATGATCGGCGCCGGCCTCGTCGCCCGCAAGGCGCGCGAGAAGGGCCTGAACCGCAAGCCGTGGGTCAAGACCTCGCTCGCGCCCGGCAGCCAGGTCGTGTCGCACTACCTGGAAGCCGCCGGCCTGCAGGAGGATCTGGACGCCATCGGCTTCAACCTCGTGGGCTACGGCTGCACCACCTGCATCGGCAACTCGGGCCCGCTGGCCGAGGAGATCAGCCAGTGCATCGCCGACAACGACCTGATCGGCACCTCGGTCCTGTCGGGCAACCGCAACTTCGAGGGGCGCATCTCGCCCGACGTGCGCGCCAACTACCTGGCCTCGCCGCCGCTGGTGGTGGCCTATGCGCTGGCCGGCGACATGAACGTCGACATCTCGAAGGACCCGCTGGGCACCGACAAGGACGGCAATCCCGTGTACCTCAAGGACATCTGGCCCACCCAGAAGGAAATCGCCGATCTGGTCGAGCGCACCGTCACCCGCGAGGCCTTCCAGGAGAAGTACGCCGACGTCTTCAAGGGCGACGAGAAGTGGCAGTCGGTCGAGACCACCGACGCCGAGACCTACGACTGGCCGGCGACCTCGACCTACGTGCAGAACCCGCCCTACTTCCAGGACATGGACCCCGAGCCGGGCACGATCGACAACGTGCAGGGCGCGCGCATCCTGGCGCTTCTGGGCGACATGATCACCACCGACCACATCAGCCCGGCGGGCAGCTTCAAGTCGGAGACGCCGGCCGGCAAGTACCTGACCGAGCGCCAGGTCTCCCCGCGCGAGTTCAACTCGTACGGCTCGCGCCGCGGCAACCACGAGGTGATGATGCGCGGCACCTTCGCCAACATCCGCATCCGCAACGAGATGCTGGACAATGTCGAGGGCGGCTACACCAAGGGCCCCGACGGCAGCCAGATGTCGATCTACGACGCGGCGATGGCCTACCAGGAGCAGGGCACCCCGCTGGTGGTCTTCGGCGGCGAGCAGTACGGCGCCGGCTCCAGCCGGGACTGGGCGGCCAAGGGCACCGCGCTGCTGGGCGTCAAGGCGGTCATCGCCGAGTCGTTCGAGCGCATCCACCGCAGCAACCTCGTCGGCATGGGCGTCATCCCGTTCGAGTTCACCGGCGGCGACACCCGCAAGACGCTGGGCCTGACCGGGGAGGAAACGGTCGACATCACCGGCCTCGAGGACGTGAAGCCCGGGCAGGACACGCCCTGCACGATCACCTACGCCGACGGCACGACTAAGGAGATCACCCTCAAGTGCCGGATCGACACCGCGATCGAGCGTGAATATGTCGAGCACGGCGGCGTGCTGCACTACGTGCTGCGCGACCTCGCAAAGCGGCCCGTCGCCGCCGAGTGACCGGCCGCCCGCCGAAGGAACGACGAAAGGCCCCCTGCTCAGGCAGGGGGCCTTTTTTCCCGGGCGATTGCTTTCCCGGGCAACGATCCGCCGCCGGCCACGGCAAAGCCGTGCACGCGGCCGATCCCCCGCCCTGCCCTTCAGGCACGGGCGAGTGGCTCGACGCTACAAGGCGATCAGTTCTGCCAGGCGATCAGGAGGCCGGCGCCTCGGCCTCCAGCGCCTCGGTCAGCGCGGGCAGGAAGCGGCGCTCGTAATCCGTGCCCACCAGCGGGCCGGCGAAGCGGAACAGCACCGTGCCGTCACCATCGACGATGAAGGTCTCGGGCGGGGCGGTCACGCCCCAGTCGATCGCCGTGCGTCCCTGCGGGTCGAAGGGTACGCCTACGAACGGGTTGCCGTCCTCGGTCAGGTAGGCGCGGGCGTTGGCCTCGGAATCCTTGAAGTTCACGCCGACGATGGGAATGCCCTCGGCGGCCATCTCCAGCAGGCGCGGATGCTCGGCCCGGCAGGGCGGGCACCAGCTGGCCCAGAAGTTCACCAGCGTCACCTCGCCGTCGCGCAGCACGCCCGGCGCGACGGCGGAAAAACCCGGCAGCGACGCCTCGGGCAGCGCGGGCGCGGGCTGCCCCTTCAGCATCGAGGGCAGGTCGTCCTTGCCCTCGCGCCCCAACCCGAAGAACGCCACCAGCGCGAATGCGGCGAAGAGCGCGGGCGGCAGGATCATCAGTGGCGAAATCCTAGCCATGGCGCGGCCTCCTCTCGACCTCTTCCAGCTGCGCGCGGACCTTGCGCGCGCGCGCCACGCTGGCCCAGACCAGCGCGCCGATCAGGCCCAACGACACCGCGTAGGCGCCGATCACGTAGACCGCGTATGACCCGAGGTCGGGCATCAGGCCATCCTCTCGCGCAGGCGCAGCGCGCGCGTGCGCCGCGCGCGGATCTCGGTCTGGGTGCGCAGGAAGACCAGCGCGACGAACAACGCCACGAAGCCGGCGATGCAGACCAGCAGCGGATACCAGAACACGTCAGCCACATTCTCCTCGGCGTCCATGGACAGCGACGCGCCCTGGTGCAGGCCCTGGTTCCAGAACAGCACCGCGTAGCGGCTCAGCAGCGCAAAGACCGACCCCACCAGGCACAGGATCGAGGTCAGGTCGGCCGCGGTGTCGTCGTTCTCGATCGCCTCCCACAGGGCCATGTAGCCCAGGTAGAACAGGAACAGGATCAGGAAGGACGTCAGCCGCGGGTCCCAGGCCCACCACGTGCCCCACATGGGCTGGCCCCAGATCGCGCCCGTGGCCAGCGCGATCACCGTCATGACGGCGCCCACCGGCGCCGCGGCGCGGGCGGCCAGCGCGCTGACATGGTGGCGCCGCACGATCCAGATCAGCGACGCGACCAGCATCATCAGCCAGGCGTTGATCGCCATCAGCGCCGCCGGCACGTGCAGGTAGATGATCTTGACCGTCGATCCCTGCCGGAAATCGTCCGGCGTGAAAAAGAAACCCCAGATCAGGCCCGCGCCAAGGCACGCGATCGCCACCCCCCACAGCCACGGCAGCAACCGGTCGGTGGTGCGGATGAACTTCACCGGATTGGCGTATTCCCAGATCGACATGCGTGAATGCGTCCCCTTACCGCTCCGTTACACTCGACTTTTCCGGCCCGCGCAACAGCCCTTCACCGCAGATTGATCCGCAGCACCGCGGCCGAGGCGAAGGGCAGCAGCGCGACCGCCCCCAGGCTGATCCCCGCCAGCATCAGCAGCGGCGTCTGCACCGGCAGCCCCTCGGCGCCGCGGCGCGCGACCTCGGCGCCGAAGATCAGCGTCGGCACGTAAAGCGGCAGCACCAGCAGCGACAGCAGCAGCCCGCCGCGCTTGATCCCCACGGTCAGCGCCGCGCCGAAGGTGCCGATCACCGACAGCGCCGGCGTCCCCAGCGCGAGGCTGACCAGCAGCCAGCCATAGCCCGCCTGCGGCAGGTGCAGCAGCACCCCCAGCGCGGGGGCGGCCATCACCAGCGGCAGCCCGGTGGTCAGCCAGTGCGCCGCCGCCTTGACGAAGGCGACCCCCTCCATCGGCAACGGCGCCGTGGCCAGCAGGTCGAGCGAGCCGTCCTCGTGGTCCAGCGCAAAGATTCGGTCCAGCGACAGCAGGCACGCCAGCAGCGCGCTGACCCACAGGATGCCGGGGGCGATGGCGCGCAGGATCGCCGCCTCCGGCCCCACGCCGAAGGGCACCAGCACCGTCACGATCAGGAAGAAGGCAAGGCCAAGGCCGAACCCCCCGCCGGCGCGCACCGCCAGCCGCAGGTCGCGTGCCAGCAGCGCGATCACAGGAATGCCTCGTCGCTGGCCGACAGGCGCGCCGTGGCGCGGAAGGGCGTCACGTCCAGCACGTCCGCGTCGAGGCCAAGGTCGATATGCGTGGCGATCAGCGCAGCACCGCCCTGGCCCAGATGCGCCCGCACCGCGTCCGCGAACAGCGCGACCGACGCGGCGTCCAGCGACACCGTCGGCTCGTCCAGCACCCAGACCGGGCGGCCGGTGACCATCAGCCGCGCCAGTCCCAGCCGGCGCTTCTGTCCCGCCGACAGGCTGCCCGCCGGCCGGTCGCGCAGTTCGTCCAGCGCAAAGGCGGCGCGGGCGCGGGCGATGTCGTCCCGGCCGAAGACGCGCGCCCAGAAGGCCAGGTTCTCGTCCACGCTCAGCGTGGCCTTCAGCCCGTCCGCGTGCGCCGCGTAGGCGATCCGCTCGCCCGCGCCGGTGATTTCGCCCGCCAGCGGCGGCTGCAATCCGGCGACCGTGCGCAGCAGTGTCGTCTTGCCCGACCCGTTCGGCCCGCGCAGCACCAGCGTGCGCCCCGGCGCCAGCGCGAAATCCACGCCCTGAAGCACCGGCACGCCGCCGCGTGCCACCGCGAGGTCCCGCGCCCTCAGCTCCATCGGCCGCCCGCCGCCTTCACTTTGGTCAAGGTTCCCAGGGGCGCATCGCCCCGCAGGAGCAAGAGGGGCAGCGCCCCTGCCCCGCCCGCAACGCTCACACCGGCAGCGCGGCAAGGGCCACGCGCCGGCCCTCGCTCAGCAGCACGTTGTAGGTCCGGCACGCCGCCGGAGAGCTCATGACCTCGACGCCGAGGCCCGCGCCCTCCAGCGTCCCGCGCAGGGACCGCGCGATGTGGGCGACGTCGCCGCCCATGCCTACGAACAGCACGTCCACCTGCCCCGCCAGGTCCAGCAGCGCCGCGTCGTCCTCCAGCCCCGCCCAAGGCCTCGGCGCGCCGCCGGCGACCAGCAGCGGGCCGTCGTGAAGCTCTCCGCCCACACGGAAGAAGCCCGGCCCGTAGCCGTCGATCGGCCGGGCGTCGTCGAAGGTGATCTCGTTGATGCGCACGATGGCCTCCTCGGCTGTCACGCCCAAGACTTAAGGCCGGGGCCGGCGCGGGACCAGCCCCCGCGCCGCCTCAGGCGTCTACGTCGCCGAACTGGTTGCCAGTCTGGTCGCCGCTGGGCTTGGTCCAGTCGCGCTTGACCCCCAGCCGCAGCAGGATCGCCGAGGCGACGAACACCGTGGAATACGTGCCCACGAGCACGCCCCAGATCATCGCGAAGACGAAGCCGCGGATCACGTCGCCGCCCAGCACGATCAGCGCGATCAGCGCCAGCAGCGTGGTGGCCGAGGTCATGAAGGTCCGGCTCAGCGTCTCGTTGATCGACAGGTTCAACAGGTCCTTCAGGTCCCGCGTCTTGAACTTGATCAGGTTCTCGCGCACCCGGTCGAAGATCACCACCGTGTCGTTGATCGAATAGCCCACGATGGTCAGCAGCGCCGCGATGATCGCCAGGTCGAACCGGATCTGCAGCAAAGAGAAGATGCCAAGCGTCACCAGCACGTCATGCGCCAGCGCCACCACCGCGCCCAGGGCGAACTGCCATTCGAAGCGCAGCCAGATGTAGACAAGCACCGCCGCGATCGCCAGCGCCACGGCGATGAACGCGGTCTGGATCAGCTCGCCCGACACCTTCGGCCCCACCGATTCGACCGAGGTGAAGCGGATGTCCTCGGCCACCTCCGTCAGCGCGCCGCGCGCCTGCTCGATCACGTCGGCGGTGACCGCCTCCTGCCCCTCCTGGGCCTGGATGCGCACCATGGCGACGTTCTGGTCCGGCCCGAAGGACGGGTCGAACACCTCCGAGATCACCACGTCGCCCAGCCCGAGACCGTCGAGCGCCGCGCGATAGGCCGCCACGTCCACCGGCTGCGCCGATTGCGTCCGGATCGTCGTGCCGCCCTGGAAGTCGATGCCGTAGTTCAGCCCGCGCACCGCGAAGCTGGCCACCGACAGCAGCACCAGCAGGGCCGAGATGCCCAGCCACAGCGCCGGCCTCGAGAAGAAATTCCAGTTCGTGTGCTGGGGAACCAGTTTCAGGCGCATCTCAGACCTCTATCGTCTTGGGGCGGCGGCGTTCGAACCACATCACGATCAGCAGCCGCGTGACGAAGATCGCCGTGAAGACCGAGGTCAGGATGCCGAAGCCCAGCGTCACCGCGAAGCCCCGCACCGGCCCCGAGCCCATCACGTAGAGGATCAGCGCCGTGATGAACGTCGTCAGGTTGGCGTCGACGATGGCGCTCAGCGCCTTCTCGTAGCCAAGCTCGATCGCGCGGGCGGGCTTGCGCCCCTCGGCCACTTCCTCGCGGATGCGCTCGAAGATCAGCACGTTGGCGTCCACCGCCATGCCGACGGTCAGCACGATGCCGGCGATGCCGGGCAATGTCAGCGTGGCCCCGATCAGCGACAGCAGGCCGAAAATCAGCGCGATGTTGAGGATCAGCGCGACGTTGGCGAACAGCCCGAACAGACCGTAGGACAACCCCATGAAGACCAGCACGGCGACGAACGCCACGACCGTGGCCACCTGCCCCGCGTCGATGCTGTCCTGCCCCAGCTCGGGGCCGATGGTGCGCTCCTCGAGGAAGGTCAGCTCCGCCGGCAGCGCGCCCGCGCGCAGCAGGATCGCCAGGTTGGTCGATTCCTCGACCGTGAAATCGCCGGTGATGATGCCCGAGCCGCCGGGAATGTGGCTCTGGATGACCGGGGCGCTGATGACTTCCTCGTCCAGAACGATGGCGAAGGGGTTGCCGATGTTCTCGGCCGTGTAGTCGCCGAAGGCGCGCGCGCCACTGGGGTTGAAGCGGAAGTTCACCGCAGGGCGGCCGTTCTGGTCGAAGCTGGGCTGCGCGTCGACCAGGTCCTCGCCGGTGACGACCGGCGCGGTCTCCAGCACGTAGTACACACCCTCCTGGTCGAGCGAGGGCAGGATCTCGTTGCCCACCCCTGCGGACTGGTCGGGATCGGACGTGCGCGACACGACCGGCTGGAAGGTCAGCTGCGCCGTGGTGCCGATGATCGCCTTCAACTCGGCGGCCGAGCCGATGCCCGGCACCTGGATCAGGATGCGGTCGGCGCCCTGGCGCTGGATCGTCGGTTCGCGGGTGCCGACCTCGTCGATGCGGCGGCGCACGATCTCCAGCGTCTGCTGCATGGTGCGGTCGTCGCTGGCGCGGCGCTCGGCCTCGGACAGGGTGACGACCAACTCGTCGCCCTCGGCCGAGACGTCCAGGCTCTGCGCGCCCGCCGCGGTCACCGACGCCACCGGCTGCGACAGCCCGCGCACCAGTTCCACCGCGCGCGGCATGCCTTCGGGTTGCGAGATGCGCACCCGCAGCACGCCCGGCTCGGACGGCTGCAGGCGGATCGTGCCGATCTCGTCGCGCGCCTCGCGCAGCGTGTCGCGCACCTGCGGCCACAGCGACTCCATCCGCGTCTCGTAGACGTCCTGAAGCTCGACTTCGGCCAGCAGATGCGCGCCGCCCCGCAGATCGAGCCCCAGGTTCACCAGCCCCGAAGGCAGAAAATCGAGCCAGGCTTCCGCCGCGGCCCGGTTTTCCGGGGTGTCGGCGCCCAGTTCGATCGCGGCCTCGGCGTCGTTGTAACGCTCGACGCGTTCGTAGAACAGGTTCGGCAGCGCCAGGATCACCCCAAGCGCCACGACCGCCCAGACGAGGACGCGTTTCCAGGTTTCGATCTGCAGCATGGGGGGCTCAGCCCTTGGCCGGTTCGGTCTTCGACAGGACCTGCGCGACGGTGGACTTGATGACGGTGACGCGGACCTCGGGGGCGACCTCGATCTCGAGCTCGTTGTCTTCCTTGACCTTGGTGACCTTGCCGATCATCCCGCCCTGCGTGACCACGCGGTCGCCGCGGCGCAGGTTCTCGACCATCTTCTGGTGGTCCTTCATCTTCTTCTGCTGCGGCCGGATCAGCAGAAAGTACATGATCGCGAAGATGAGGATCAGCGGGATGAACTGCGCGATTGTACTGCTGTCCATGGGATGCTCCTGACATGAATGGCTGGCGGGGCACCCCCCGCGCTGGATTTCGCGGAACCTATGCGGCGCCCCCTGCGGATGCAAGCGGCCCCGGTGCGCCCGATCGGCGCGGACCGGCGTTGCGGGCGGCGGCGCGGCGGGCCCGGCCGCCCGTATCCTAAGAAAAGGTAAATTCGTCCCTGCAAGTAATTGAAATCGTTACGGCGGAAACATGTCCCACCGTGGGACATCACGTGGTGCCCCGTCCGGACGACCCGCGCCAGCCAATCCCCGGCGCCCGAAGCCCTACACCTCGACCGCCCGATAGGGCATAACCGACCCGACTCAAACGGGAGCCCGTCATGCACGACATCCGCGCCATTCGCGACAACCCCGAAGCCTTCGACGCCGGCCTCGCCCGCCGCGGGGCCGAGGCCATGTCGGCGCGGCTGCTCCAGATCGACGCTGATCGCCGCGCCGCGATTCACGCCGCCGAGACCGCGCAGGCCGCCCAGAAGGCCGCCGCCAAGGACGTGGGCGCCGCCAAGGCCGCCGGTGACGAGGCCGAGTTCGAGCGCCTGCGGGCGCTGGTGGGCCAGAAGAAGGCCGAGGTCGCCGAGATGCAGGACCGCGCCAAGGCGCTGGATGTCGAGCTGACCGAGATGCTCATGGGCATCCCCAACCTGCCCTACGACGACACCCCCGACGGCGCCGACGAATCCGATAACGTCGAGATCCACCGCTGGGGCGCGCCGCCGAAGTTCGACTTCGCCCCGCGCGAACATTTCGAGCTGGCCGCCGTCCAGTCCGGCATGGACTTCGAGACCGCGGCCAAGCTCTCCGGCTCGCGCTTCGTGGTGCTGTCCGGCGCGGTGGCGCGGGTCCACCGGGCGCTGGCGCAGTTCATGCTGGACGTGCACACGACCGAGAACGGCCTGACCGAGACCTGGACGCCGGTGCTGGTCCGAGACGAGATGATGCGCGGCACCGGACAGTTGCCCAAGTTCGGCGAGGACAGCTACCAGACCACCAACGGCTGGTGGTTGGTGCCCACCGCCGAGGTGACGCTGACCAACATCGTCAACGGCCTGACCGTCGAGGAAAGCTACCTGCCCCGCCGCTACGTCGCGCACACCCAGTGCTTCCGCTCCGAGGCCGGCAGCGCCGGGCGCGACACCGCCGGAATGCTGCGCCAGCACCAGTTCGAGAAGGTCGAGATGGTCTCGGTCACCCACCCTGATCGCAGCCGGGACGAGCTTGACCGCATGACCGCCTGCGCGCAGGGCATACTCGAGCGGCTGGGCCTGGCCTACCGGACCGTGGTCCTGTGCACCGGCGACATGGGCTTCGGCGCGCGGCGCACCCACGACATCGAGGTCTGGCTGCCGGGGCAGCAGACCTACCGCGAGATCAGCTCGGTCTCGGTCTGCGGCGATTTCCAGGCGCGGCGGATGAACGCCCGGTTCAAGCCCGTCGGCGGCGGCAAGCCGGAATACCTGCACACGCTGAACGGCTCGGGCCTCGCGGTGGGGCGCTGCCTGATCGCGGTGCTCGAGAACGGTCAGCAGGCGGACGGATCGGTCGCGCTTCCGCAGGCGTTGCACCCGTGGTTGGGCGGCAAGACCCGCATCACGGCTGAAGGCACGCTGGAATGAACCGAATCTGGGCGATCCTGCTGGCGCTTGCGGCGATCGCGTTCGCCGTCGCGCCGATCCTGACCTCGGGGTTCAACGGGTTTGATCCCTCGGACTTCCCGATCCCGCAGGAGGACCCGCCGGTTCAGCCTGCGGGCTACGCCTTTTCGATCTGGGGGCTGATCTACGTCTGGCTGATCGCCAGCGCGCTGTTCGGACTGTTCCGCCGCATGGACGATCCCGACTGGGCGCCGATGCGCGCGCCGCTGGTCGTGTCGCTGGTGATCGGGTCGGTCTGGCTGTGGGTCGCGCAAATGTCACCCGTCGCGGCGACGGTGCTGATCTGGGTCATGCTGGCGGGCGCGCTGCTGTCGCTGTTCCGCGTGGGCGACACCGATCGCTGGCTGCAACAGGCGCCGGTGGCGATCTATGCCGGCTGGCTGACGGCCGCGTCCTGCGTGTCGTTGGGCCTTTTGCTGGCGGGCTACGGCTGGCTTGGAGAGACACCGGCGGCGCTGGTGGCGCTGGGGCTTGCATTGGTCCTCGCCATCGCGACGCAATACGCCCTGCACCGTGCCCCGGAATACGGGGTCACGGTAATCTGGGCGCTGGTCGGGGTGATCGTTGCGAATTCGCAGCCGTTCAACGCCGCCGTGGTCGGGCTTGCCGTGCTGGGGATCCTTGCGATCCTCGGGCTGCGCGGAACCGATACCGAGTAGAGCGGCATCGGCGTCGCATTGGGTCGCTGCCCCACGGCCCTGCGAGCCTCCCCGGGGGCTTCCTGAACAGGAGAAGCGAAACCGCCCGCCGCGATCGTGGCGCTGCCGCGCGCGCCTACTCAGTCCGAGCGTTTCCCCAGGTGCTTCTTCAGCGCGCCGGCATTCCTTTTCTTGCGGCCCTTGTAGGGGTTCTTGTTCCCCTGTCCACGCATGAACAGGCGGATCGGCGTGCCGGGCATGTCGAAATCCTCGCGCAGGCCGTTCACCAGGTAGCGCGAATAGCTTTCGGGGATCTTGTCGGGGTGGCTGCACATCACCACGAAGCCGGGCGGCCGGGTCTTGGCCTGCGTCATGTAGCGCAGCTTGATCCGGCGGCCCTGCGGCGCGGGGGGCGGATGGCGGCTGATCATGCCCTCGAGCCAGCGGTTCAGCTGCCCGGTGGATACCCGACGGTTCCAGACCGCGTGCGCCTGCATCACCGCCTGCTGCAGTTTGTCCAGCCCCTTGCCCGTGCGGGCCGAGATCGTGACCAGAGGCGCGCCGCGCAACTGCGGCAGCACGTGCTCGAACTGCTCGCGCAGCCAGCGCATCTTGTCCTGCTTCTCGTCCTCGATGTCCCACTTGTTGACGGCGACGACGACGGCGCGGCCCTCGCGCTCGGCCAGGTCGGCGATCTTGAGGTCCTGCGTCTCGAACGGGATCGCGGCGTCCAGAAGGACGACCACAACCTCGGCGAACTTGATGGCGCGGATGCCGTCGGCGACCGACAGCTTTTCCAGCTTCTCCTGCACGCGGGCGCGCTTGCGCATACCGGCCGTGTCGAAGATGCGCATGGGCACGCCCTCCCACGCGACCTTGACCGAGATCGCGTCGCGGGTGATCCCGGCCTCGGGGCCGGTCAGCATGCGTTCCTCGCCCAGGATGGTGTTGACCAGCGTCGACTTGCCCGCGTTGGGCCGGCCCACGATGGCGATCTGCAGGGGCTTCGCGTCCGTGGGCACGGGCACCGCGTCGGCGCCTTCCTCGGCCTCTTCCTCGGTCAGCGAAACCTCGACCTCCGGGGCTTCCTCCTCGGCGCGGGCCTCGAAGGCGTCCGACAGCGGCAGCAGGGCGGAATAGATCTCGTCCATGCCCACGCCGTGCTCGGCCGAGATGCGCAGCGGCTCGCCGAGGCCGAGGGAATAGGATTCCAGCACGCCCGGCTCGGCGGCCGAGCCTTCGGCCTTGTTGACGGCCAGGATCACGTGCTTGGCGCGCTTGCGCAGGATCTCGGCGAAGACCTCGTCGGCGGGCATCACGCCGGCGCGGCCGTCGATGACGAACAGGCAGACGTCGGCCATGTCCACCGCGCGTTCGGTCAGGCGGCGCATCCGCGCGGGCAGGCTGTCGCCGGTCTCTTCCTCGAGGCCGGCGGTGTCGATCACGGTGAATCGCAGGTCGCCCAGCTTCGCCTCGCCCTCGCGCAGGTCGCGGGTGACGCCGGGCTGGTCGTCGACCAGCGCAAGACGCCGCCCGACGAGGCGGTTGAACAGCGTCGACTTGCCCACGTTGGGCCGTCCGACGATGGCAAGGGAAAAGCTCATGGTGCCGCGCGCTCCGGTCCGGTCAGGCGGGCCACATACCGCAATCGCCGCGCGGGGGAAAGCGCCGTCGCGCGGTCTCTAGCGGTAGGCGAGCAACTGGCCGCGCCGGTTGACCACGTAGAGCGTACCGCCCGCCACCACAGGACGCGTCGTCGCGCCGTCGGGAATAGCGGTCCGGCCGACCAGCGCGCCGCTAACCGGGTCGAAGGCCCGGAGCACGCCGTCCGATCCAGCCACCATCAGGCGCCCACCGGCGAGCACGGGGCCGTGGTTCACATAGGCGCTTTCGCGTCGCCGGCTGGGGTCGCGCACGACCTTGTAACCCGGCAACTCGCGCTGCCACAGGATGGCGCCGGTCGACGCGTCGGCGCGGATCAGCTCGTTGCGGTCGGAGACGAAGAAGACCGAATCCCCGGCCGGCCAGACCGGACCCAGCGCGCCCTCGCGCAGCGTCCAGAGGCGTTCACCGTCGAAAAGGTTGAACGCCACCAGCCGCCCCGAATGGTTTCCGGCATAGACCGTGTCGCCCGCGATCAGCGGATCGCCCGTCACGTCGTCGACGGTGGCGCGCGCCACGCCGTTGCGCCGCCCCAGCAGGTCGGCGCTCCAGCGCCGGAGGCCGCCCTGGCGGAACGCTGCGCGCAGGCCGCCGTCGCCGAAGGCGAAGACCACCACGTCGTCGCCCAATGCGGGTGCGGGCGCGCCGGCCACGTTGTTCACGTCGCCGACCTCGTCCATCTGCCAGCGAACGCGGCCGGTCCCGGTCTCGACCGCCCAGCCGGTGCGGTCTCCGCTGGTGACGTAGACCAGCCCGTCCGCGACGCTGGGCGCGCCGGTGGCGGTGTTGTCCAGATCCTGCTGCCAGCGCCGCGCGCCGGTGGCGGCGTCGAGCGCGGTCAGCGTGCCGAACCCGGTCGAGGCGTAGAGCGTGCCGTCCGCGAAGGCGAGACCACCCCCCTGGCCCTGCCGCGGGCCGTCGCGCGGCGGGATCAGCGTCGCCTGCCACAGCGGCACCCCGGCGGTCGAGGTGGCGCGCACGGTATGGTCGGCATCCATGGTGAAGATGCGGCCGCCGGCCACGACCGGATCGGCGCCTAGGCGCTTGCGGCGGGAATCGCCCGCGCCGATATCGACGGACCAGGCCAGCGACAGCGTGCCGTCCAGGGCCGGGTGCGCGGGGCGGAAGGCCGGCGTCACCGGGCTTTGTGCCCAGGCTGCGTTCGCGACGGGCGCGGGCAAGGCGATCGGGCGCGGGCCAAGCGGTGCGGGCTGCGCGGCCGGATCGCCCTCGGCCGAAAGCGCGCGCACGTCCAGCCGGTCGCCGGGCAGGATCGGCTCGCGCTCGGTGCAGGCCGCCAGCAGTGCAAACATGCCGAGCGTGCCGAGAATTGCCGTGCGCGCCATGATGATCCCTTCCCTGTCGCACCGCCACCGGCGGCGCCTGTCTGCCCCGCGGCCCTTAGCGGCCGCCTTCTCTGCCTCGCCGTCCGTCCGCCGCGCTGGCGTTGCCGCGGCATGAGCGGCCGGACCGGATCAGCCGCCTTGTGTCAGGCTTCCGCCCAGCGCAACAATCAACTGAGCCGCCCGACGGCGCAAGCCTGCCGTCGCCTCGGAATCCTCGATCGCGCGGCGCAACCGTTCGATCGCGGCGTCGGTGTCGCCCTGCTCGATCTCGATCAGGGCTAGCTGCTCTTCGGCCAGCAGGCGCAGCGGCTGGCCGGGTGCGGCCAGCGCCTCGAGGCCGGCGCGACGCTCGTCCGGGGGCAGCACGTCCGCGCCGCGCGACAGCGCCTTGTACTGCGCGATCTGGCGATAGATCAGCGGGATCTCGGAGCTGTCGGCCACCGTCTGAAGGCGCGCGACCGCCGCGGCGTCATCATCAGCACGGCCCGCCTCGGCCGCGAGCAGAAGACCCAGCACCGCTGCGCCGCCCGGCCCCGGAGGCGCGATGGCGTCGAGCGCCTCGGCGCGCTCGGCGGGTTCCTCGGCCTCGAGCGCGGCCAGGATGGCGTCGCCGAAGGCCTGCGCCTGCGCCGCCTCGCGCGCCTTGGACCATTCGTTCCAGGCCGCGCCCGCGACGATCAGCACGACGATCAGGATCGCGATCCAGCCGTAGCGCCGCATATAGCCGAACAGGCGGTCGCGGCGGACCTCTTCGGTCACCTCGTCGATGAAACTCTCGGGATTGCTCACCCTGGCCCCCTGCCCTTGCGTTCCGGGCCCTTCTAGCGTGGGCCAGACCCGGTGCCAAGGCGCGTCTGGCACCACAGAAACGGTGCGTCGCGCTCTCTTGCCGCTTGCGATGGCGCGTAACCTCGCGTAATCTGAACCGAACAGTTCAGAATTTCTTCCGGCGGTGACGATTGCCCCGCCGGACGTGCGTATTTCCCCCGCGCGATGTGCGGCGACATCGAATATGGAATGACAGGATGCGGATCTTTCCGATCGTGACGGCAGTGGCCGTTGGTGCGGCGCTTTACGGGCTGGTGCTGGAGCGCGAGCGCCTGATGCAGGTTGCCGGCCTGACCGCGCCCATTCCCGCCGCAGAAGACACCGTCGCGGACGCAGTGATCGACACCGGCCCCACCGACGAGGCCGCGCCGTACGACGGCGCGGTACGGGTGATGGCCATGCGCTCGGTCGCGCGCGAGGTCGACAGCCGCATCGTGCTGCGCGGCCAGACCGAGGCTCTGCGCCAGGTCGAGGTGCGTGCCGAGACCAGCGGCAAGATCGTTTCGCCACCGCTGCGCAAGGGGGCCTTCGTCGACGAAGGCCAACTTCTGTGCGAGATTGACCCCGGCACGTCGCAGGTGTCGCTGCTCGAGGCGCAGGCCCGGCTGGCCGAGGCGCAGTCGCGTCTGCCGGCGTCGCGCGCGCAGATGTTGCAGGCGCAGGCGCAACGTCCCGCAGCCCGTGCCGCCATAGCCCAGGCCGAGGCCGGAATCCCCGCCGCCGAAGCCGCGCTGGCCGAGGCCCGCGCAGGCATTCCCGCCGCCGAGGCCCGCCTGGTCGAAGCCCGTGCCCGCGTTCCCGAGGCCGAGGCCCGCCTGCGCGAGGCGGAAACCCGCGTGCCGGCCTCCGAAGCGGCGCGGCGCGAGGCCGAGGCGCGGGTGCCCGCCTCCGAGGCCGCGCTTGCCGAGGCCGAGGCGCGCCGCCCGGAAGCCGAGGCGCGGTTGGCCGAGGCCGAAGCGCGCCTGCGCGAGGCCGAGATCAACCTCAATGCCGCCCAGCGCCTGTCCGAAGACGGGTTCTCTTCGCAGGTGCGGCTTGCCGGGGCCGAGGCCGCCTTCGAGGCCGCCAAGGCGCAGGTGCAGACCGCCAAGGCGGGCGTGAAAGGCGCCGAGGCCGCGATAGAGGCCGCGAAGGGCCAGATCGAAGCCGCCCGCGCCGCCGTGGAATCGGCCAACAGCCAGATCGAATCGGCGCGCGCCGGCGTGCAGGCCGCGCGCAGCCAGCTCGAGAATGCCCGCGCAGGCATCGAGACCGCGACCAGTCAGATCGAGGGTGCTAAGGCCGGCGAGCAATCCGCGCTCAGCCGGATCGAGGGTGCGCGCGCCGAAGTCGAAACGGCCCGCGCGCAGCTGCAGTCCGCCGAGGCCGCCATCGAATCCGCGCGCTCGGCCGAGGAGAACGCGCTGGCCGGCATCGAATCGGCCAGGGCCGCCGTCGCATCCGCCGAACGCCAGATCGAGCGGCTGTCCATCGTGGCCCCCTTCGCCGGTCTGCTGGAAAGCGACACCGCCGAGATGGGCGCGCTGATGCAGCCGGGCGCCGCCTGCGCCACGGTGCTTCAGCTGGACCCGATCAAGATCGTCGGCTTCGTGCCCGAACAGGACGTGGCGCGGCTGGATCGCGGCGCGCCTGCAACCGCCCGCCTGACCGGCGGCGCAAGCGTGAGCGGCGAGGTCACCTTCGTGTCGCGCAGCGCCGATCCGGTCACGCGCACGTTCCGGCTCGAGCTGACTGTGGACAATCCCGACCTCGCGATCCGCGACGGCCAGACCGCTGAGATCGGCATCGAGGCAGACGGCGCGCTGGCGCACCTGCTGCCGCAATCGACGCTGACGCTTGACGACGACGGCACGCTGGGCGTGCGCACCGTGGCCGAGAACGACACCGCGCTTTTCCAGCCCGTGACGCTGCTGCGCGACACCCAGACGGGCGTGCTGGTCGCGGGCTTGCCCGCGCAGGTCGACGTGATCACGCTGGGCCAGGAATACGTCACGGACGGCGTTCCCGTCGCACCCAGCTTCGAGGAGGTCATCCAGTGACCGGCATCGTCGACTGGGCCGCCGCGCGGGCGCGGATGATCCTGGCCTTCATCGTGCTGTCGCTGGTCGCCGGCGGCTATTCCTACGTCTCGCTGCCCAAGGAGGGCGAGCCCGACATCGAGATCCCGGCGCTGTTCGTGTCGGTGCCCTTCCCCGGCATCTCGGCCGCCGATGCCGAGACGCTGCTGATCAAGCCCATGGAGGCCGAGCTTTCCGATCTCGACGGGCTGAAGAGCATGTCCGCCACCGCGGCCGAGGGCTACGCGGGTCTGGCGCTGGAATTCGAGTTCGGCTGGAACAAGAGCCAGGTCATGGCCGACGTCCGCCAGGGCATGAGCGATGCCGAGGCGCGGTTTCCCGAGGGGGCCGAGGACTACTCGATCGACGAGCTGAACTTCTCGGAGTTTCCCATCGTCATCGTGAACCTGACCGGTCCGCTGCCCGAGCGCACGCTGGCGCGCGTCGCCAAGGACCTGCAGGACCGCGTCGAGGCGCTGGACGCGGTGCTCGAGGCCGGGATCGCGGGCAACCGCAACGAGATGCTCGAGGTGGTGATCGACCCGCTGAAGCTGGAGTCCTACAACGTTACCGCCGACGAACTCATCAGCGTCGTTCAGAACAACAACCAGCTGATCGCCGCCGGCGAGGTCGAGACCGAGACCGGCGCCTTCTCGGTCAAGATTCCCAGCAGCTTCGACGACGCCCGCGACGTCCACGACCTGCCCGTGAAGATCAATGGCGACCGGGTGGTCACGCTGGGCGATCTGGCGACGATCAACGTGACGTTCGAGGATCGAGAGGGCACGGCTCGGTTCAACGGCGAGCGCACGGTCGCGCTGCAGGTGGTCAAGCGCAAGGGCTTCAACATCATCGACACGGTGGCGCAGGTCCGCGCGGTGGTCGACGAGGCCGAGGCCGGGTTTCCGGCGGGCCTGCGCGCGGTGCTGGACGTGGGCACCTCGAACGACCAGAGCCGGCAGGTCGAAAGCATGGTCACGCAGCTCGAGGGTTCGGTGCTGACCGCCATCGCGCTGGTGATGATCGTGGTTCTGGCAGCGTTGGGACCGCGACCGGCGCTGCTGGTCGGATTCGCGATCCCGACATCGTTCCTGCTGTGCTTCGTGCTGCTGGCGGTGATGGGCATCACCGTGTCCAACATCGTCATGTTCGGCCTTATCCTGGCGGTGGGCATGCTGGTCGACGGCGCGATCGTGGTGGTCGAATACGCCGACAAGCGGATATCCGAGGGCTCGGGCCCGATGACCGCTTATGTCGAGGCCGCCAAGCGGATGTTCTGGCCGGTCGTCTCGTCCACCGCGACGACGCTGTGCGCGTTCCTGCCGATGCTGTTCTGGCCCGGGGTGCCGGGCGAGTTCATGGGCATGCTCCCGGTCACGCTGATCTTCGTGCTGTCGGCATCGCTGGTGGTGGCGCTGGTCTACCTGCCGGTCATGGGCGGCGTGACCGGGCGGTTCTCGCGCATGATCGGGCGGGCGTCCGATGGGTTGCGCGGCACGACGCCGTGGTGGCTGCGCGCGGCGCTGGTGCCGGCGGTGCTGCTGGGATTGTTCATGGGCGCGATGATGGTGCTGAACCCGGCCTACCTGTTCGCGCCGCTGGCCGAGGGCTGGCTGGGCCGGTTGCCCGGCGCGCTGGTCTTCGCGCTGTTCGCGGTGCTGGCGTCGATCGCCTTCGACGCGGCAGCGATCCGGCGCGCCCCCCGGCGCATCGACGGCCGGTACCGCCGTACGCCCTTCGGAAGGGTGATCGGTGCAATCGCCGGCAACCCGATCATGCCGCTGATGACGATCGCCGCCGTGGTCGCCTTCGTCATCGCGACGTTCGGCTACTTCGCCGAGAACAACAACGGCGTCGAGTTCTTCGTCGACAGCGAACCCGAGCAGGCCATCGTCTACGTCCGCGCCCGGGGCAACCTGTCGCTGGCCGAAAAGGACGCGCTGGTGCGCCGGGCGGAGGCGATCGTGCTGGCGCATCCCGGCGTAAGCTCGGCGTTCGCCTTCGCCGGCGAGGGCGGCCTCGACGCCAACACCGGCGGAGCGCAGGCGCCCAAGGACACGATCGGCCAGATCCAGCTGGAGACCGTTCCGTGGGAGGATCGGGCGGCCTATGCCGCGATCCACGACGTGCCGCTCGACCGGCTGGACGGCGACGCGATCATCGACGAGTTGACCGCGCGCCTGAGCCGCATCCCCGGCGTGGAGATCGAGATCCTCGCCCAGACGATGGGTCCGGGCAGCGGCAAGCCGATCCATCTGCGCCTGAAGGGCGACGATCGCGACGCGCTGCTGCAGGGGGTCGCGCAAGTCCACGATCATTTCAGGGCGACGCCGGGCCTGACGCTGATCGAGGACACGCGCCCCCTGCCCGGGATCGACTGGCAGATCGACGTCGACGTGGTAAAGGCCGGCCGCTTCGGTGCGAACGTGGCCACCGTCGGCGCGATGGTGCAGCTGGTCACCCGCGGCGTGCTGCTGGACAGCTACACCCCCGCCAATGCCGAAGACGAGATCGAGATCCGTGTCCGCCTGCCCGAGGAATACCGCCTGCTGTCGACCCTCGACACGCTCCGCGTGCGCACCGAGAACGGGCTGGTGCCGCTGTCGAACTTCATCACCCGCACGCCTGTGCCCAAGCTCGACGAGATCACCCGGATCGACCAGAAGCGGTATTTCGACGTCAAGGCGGATGTCACGCCGGGACTCGTCGTCCTCTCGACCGCCGACGCGGATGCCTCGGAGGCAAGCGCCGTGCTACGCGTTCTGGATGCGGGCGTGACCGGCGAAGAAGGCAGGAATTTGAGCGCCCCCGACGGCACGCGCTATCGGGTTGTCGCGCTGACCGGAGAAGCCACGGCGGACACGGTCGCGCAGGCGTTGTCGGACCGCACGGCGCAGCTGACGCCGGTCACGGCGAACGAACGGATCGCGCAGCTGACGGAGTGGCTTGAAACCCGGCCCCTGCCCGCGGGCGTCAACTGGGAATGGACCGGCGACCAGGAGGACCAGGCGGAATCGCAGGCGTTCCTTCAGTCGGCCTTTGCCGCGGCACTTGGGCTGATGTTCATAATCCTGCTGGCGCAGTTCAACAGTTTCTACAACGCGGTGCTGGTGCTGCTGGCGGTGGTGCTGTCCACCACGGGCGTGCTGATCGGGATGCTGGTGATGGACCAGTATTTCAGCATCATCATGACCGGCACCGGCATCGTCGCGCTGGCGGGCATTGTGGTGAACAACAACATCGTCCTGATCGACACATACCAGGATTACGAACGCTACATGCCGAGGATAGAAGCGATCATTCGAACCGCCGAGGATCGCATCCGCCCGGTGCTGCTGACCACGATCACCACGATGGCCGGCCTTGCACCGATGATGTTCGGGCTAAGCCTCGACTTCTTCGCGGGCGGCTACTCGATCGACAGCCCGACCGCTCTTTGGTGGAAGAACCTGGCGACGGCGGTGGTTTTCGGGCTGGGGGTGGCGACGGTGCTGACGCTGGTCTTCACCCCGTCGATGCTGGCGCTGCGGGTCTGGTTCTGGACCTACGTGCGGGCTTTCGCCCGGCTGTTGGCGCGGATGTCGCTGGGCCGCTCGTCGCGGCTGGCGCGCGACTGGGCGCTGGAGCGCGAGGCGCGCCGCCTTCGCGGGGTCGAGATCGTGTGGGCCGACGATGAGACGTCCAGTCGGACAAAAGTGCCGCTTCGCGCCGCCGAATAGCAGGTTCCAAATCCGGCGGCGGGCCGGCCGGCCACGCGCGTCCCGTGACCGGTACACGGCGGGCGCGGTCACTCGCTCGGCACGATTTCGGTATCGACGCCTGGCTGAATCTGCGTTTCGGCGCCTTCTGGCTCCTCACCACTGACGATTTCGTAGACGACGTAGCCGATGAACAGCAACGCGACGAAGGCGAGGCCCAGCCACATCCCGCCCAGCGCGGGCTTGTGCCGCTTCGCCTGCTTCTCGGTGTTGGTGTCGGGAGGGGACATGTTCGCTCCTGTGGTGGTTCCAGCGGCCGCCCATTGCGACCGCCCTGTCGTCGGCATAACACTCTAGGACCACGAACCGTTCCGTCAAACGCCCCGGGAGACGATATGAAGGACGCCGCGCCGCAGACCGTGTACCTCAGCGATTACAAGCCCTTCGGCTGGCGGGTCGAGGACGTCTCGCTGACCTTCCGATTGGCGCCCGAAGCAACGCGCATACTCTCGCGCATCCGCTTCGCCCCCGATCCCGCGGCACCTGCGCAGGACTTCTTCCTGCATGGCGAGGACGTGAGCCTGATCCGCGCCACGATCGACGGCGCCGAGGTCACGCCCGAGATCACGCCGCAGGGCCTGCGCTGTGCGGTGCCCGAGGGCGCCTTCACCTGGGAGGCCGAGGTCGAGATCGCGCCGGCGTCGAACACGGCGCTGGAAGGGCTCTACATGTCGGGCGGCATGTATTGCACGCAATGCGAGGCCGAGGGTTTCCGCAAGATCACCTACTACCCCGACAGGCCCGACGTGATGGCCACCTTCTCGGTGCGCATCGAGTCCGACCTGCCCGTGCTGCTGTCGAACGGCAACCCGACCGGGTCCGGCGACGGCTGGGCCGAATGGCACGACCCCTGGCCGAAGCCCGCCTACCTCTTCGCCCTGGTGACCGGCGACCTGCGCAACCATCCGGACACGTTCACCACCCGATCGGGCAAGGAGGTCGCGCTGAACATCTGGGTGCGGCCGGGCGACGAGGGCAAGTGCGCCTGGGGGATGGAGGCGCTGAAAAAGTCCATGACCTGGGACGAGGAGGTCCACGGCCGCGAATACGACCTCGACGTGTTCAACATCGTCGCGGTGGACGATTTCAACATGGGCGCGATGGAGAACAAGGGGCTGAACATCTTCAACTCGGCCGCCGTTCTCGCCAGCCCCGAGACCGCGACGGACGCGAATTTCGAGCGGATCGAGTCGATCATCGCACACGAGTATTTCCACAACTGGACCGGCAACCGGATCACCTGCCGCGACTGGTTCCAGCTGTGCCTCAAGGAGGGGCTGACCGTCTTCCGCGACCAGCAGTTCACGTCGGACCTGCGCAGCGCGGCGGTGAAGCGGATCGAGGACGTGGCCCAGCTGCGCGCGCGCCAGTTCCCCGAGGACCAGGGCCCGCTGGCGCACCCGGTGCGGCCGGAAAGCTTCCAGGAGATCAACAACTTCTACACTGCGACGGTCTACGAGAAGGGCGCCGAGGTGATCGGCATGCTCAAGCGGCTGGTGGGCGACGAGGCCTATGCCAAGGCGCTGGATCTCTATTTCGACCGCCACGACGGCGACGCCGCCACGATCGAGGATTGGCTGCGCGTCTTCGAGGACGCCACCGGCCGCGACCTATCGCAGTTCAAGCGCTGGTATTCGCAGGCCGGCACCCCGCGCCTGTCGGTCGAGGAAGCCTGGGACGACGGCACCTACACGCTGACCTTCACCCAGGTCACTCCGCCCACGCCCGGGCAGCCCGACAAGGCGCCGCAGGTGATCCCGATCGCCGTTGGCCTGCTGTCGCCCAACGGCGACGAGGCGGTGCCGACCCGGATGCTCGAAATGACAGAAGGCAAGCAGAGCTTTGCCTTCGAGGGGCTTTCCGCCCGTCCCGTCCCCTCGATCCTGCGCGGGTTCTCGGCGCCGGTCGTGCTGGAGCGCGACGTGCCGGCTGAGGAGCGCGCCTTTCTGCTGGCGCACGACGCCGACCCTTTCAACCGCTGGGACTCGTCCCGCAGCCTCGCGCGCGAGGCGCTGATCGCGATGATCCGCGACGGCGCCGAGCCCGACGCGACCTGGATCGACGCGCTGGGACGGGTGCTGCGGGACGAAACGCTCGACCCCGCGTTCCGGGCGCTGATGCTGGGGCTGCCCACGCAGGCGGAACTGGCGCAGGTGCTGCACGAGAAGGGCGTCACTCCCGACCCGGATGCGATCTGCAACTCGACCGAGGCGATGGCCGACGCCATGGCGAAGCGGTTCGAGCCGATGCTCGACGACCTTGCCGCGCAGGCGCAGGTCGATGCGCCCTATGCGCCCGATGCCGAGCAATCCGGCAAGCGGTCGCTGGGCGGCGCGGTGCTGGCCTTGCGCACGCGACTGGACGGCGGCGCCGCGGCGCGCGCGCAGTTCGCGGCGGCCGACAACATGACGCTGCAACTCTCGGCGCTGACGTGCCTGATCCGCGCGGGCGAGGCGCGGGCCGAACTGGACGCCTTCCATGACCAGTGGCAGGGCGACCGGCTGGTGATGGACAAGTGGTTCGGCCTTCAGATCGCCGCCGCCGACCCGGCCGAGGCCCCCGACCGGGCCAAGGCGCTCACGCAGCACCCCGCCTTCGACTGGAAGAACCCCAACCGCTTCCGCGCCGTGCTGGGCGCGCTGGCGATGAACCATGCCGGTTTCCACCACAAGACCGGCGCGGGCTACAGGTTGCTCGCCGACTGGCTGCTCCGCCTCGACCCGCTGAACCCGCAGACCACGGCGCGCATGTGCAGCGCGTTCCAGACCTGGCGGCGCTACGATACCGGGCGGCAGGCAATGATGAAGGAGCAGCTGGAGCGCATCGCGGCGAAGGACGGGCTCTCGCGCGATACGTCCGAGATGGTCGGCCGCATCCTGTCGTGAGGGCGCTGCCCGGGCCGACGCCGCCGCGGACCGGAACCGCGGAGAAACACGCCGAGGCGATCCTGTGGCTTTTGTCGGACCGGTCGTCCTACGTGACGCGGACGCTTCTGGGACGTGGCGGGCGGGCGCTGAATGCCGGCTGCCACAGATCGGCGGGCGTACGCCCGGCAGCCGCATCGCGCCGGGGGCGCTGGACCCCGCCGTCCAGCGTGTTAAGCTGGAACCGGAACCGTCACGCACGCGTTTCTAAGTGATGTTCAGGGTGACCGAATGAAAGATCGCATCGACCCGCTTATCGCAGAACGCGCGCCATGGCTATTCTCGAACAGGGCCGGCGTCGGCGTCGCGCGGTCGATCCTCAACCGGACGCTGGGCTACGAGAAGACGCTGGCCATCGGGCAGGCGGTTCGCGACATGCCCGCCCCCGAGATCATGCGCACCATGGGCGACATGCTGGCCGGCGATGTCGAAATATCTGGACTGCACCACCTTCCAAGGCGCGGCGCGGCACTGGTGGTCGCGAACCACCCAAGCGGCATCGCCGACGGCATCATCCTGCACCACCTGCTGCGCCAGGTGCGGCCCGAGGCCTACTATTTCGCGAACCACGACATCCTGCGCGTCCTGCCGCAGATGGGAACGATGATCGCGCCGGTCGAATGGCGCCCCGAAAAGCGCACCCACGCCAAGACGCGCGAGACGATGGCCTATACCCGCCGCGCCGTCGAGGAAGGCCGCCTGGGCGTGATCTTCCCCGCCGGCCGCCTGGCCAAGCGCGAGGGGCTGAGCCTGCACGAACGGCCCTGGATGCCCTCGGCCGCGATGATCGCGCGCAAGTTCGACCTGCCGGTGATCCCGATCCACATCCGGGCGCGCAACTCGGTCCTGTTCTACCTGTTCGACCTGATCCACCCGACGTTGCGCGACATCACCCTGTTCCACGAGACGCTGAACAAGGCACGCCAGCCCTACCGGGTGACGGTCGGCGAACCGATCTCGCCCTCGGCCCTGCCCGCGCGGTCCGAGGACGGGATCGAGATCCTGCGCCGCGCGACGCTGGCGCTTGGCGGCGACAAGGCGCCGGCGGTCTCGCTGGTGGATGCGACGCGGCGGCCCAGCTGGCTGAAGGCGTACTAGGCGAGCCGGACGCCTCCCGGCGCGCATCGGACCTGTTTCCAGTCCCGCCAAGTAAGGAGACCCTTGCTCAGGGCTGCGCCGGAGGGGTCCGAACCTCCATCGTCTCCACCATCGGTGCCTGAGGCTCGAACGGTCGCAATTGCGGACGCAGCGAACGCGCCAGCCCGCGACAATAGGGCTGCCGGCGCAGCCAGTCGCGCATGTCGTCGCGCTTGCGCGAGGAATGGAACGGACCCCAATCCGCCGCGACGCCCCGCATGCCGGCGCTGACGACGCCGTCACGGGGAACCGTGCGCGCCATGATCCGCAGCGCGCAGGACAGGTTGCGCTCGGGGTCCTTCAGCGCCTCGCCGCTCTGGGCGCGGCAATCGTAAAGCCGCGCGGTCGGCGGGAAGATCTGCACCAGCCCGAACCACTGCCCGCCCCCGCCCACGGCGTTCGGGCGGTGCGTGCTTTCGTGCCAGGCGAGCGAAGAGATCAGCCCGACCCAGAACGCCTCGCGCCCCGCAAGCCCGGCGCTGCGATAGCCGGGGCACCAGGCGTTGATGTCCGCGGGCACCATGGCCGGCAGCGCGCGCGCATGGCCGCGCAACGCCTGCAGGGCGGCCATCGTCCAGCTGTGCGGCGCGCCGGTTTCGTCCCATCGCGCAGGCGGTATGACGAAGGGCCGCGGCACCGGTCGAAGCGACTCGGCCACTGCGGCCGTGGACGTCGTGACCGCGCCCTCGACCTGATCGGCCACCGACAGGGTCTCCGGCGTGACCGGCGGGGCCGGCTGGGCTGTCGAGGCGCCGCCGGCGACGCACAGCGACAGGACGACCGGCAGGGAAAGGATCGAACGCGGGATCATGACGGCGCAGCGTCGCCCAAAGCCGAAGCCTGTGCAAGCCGACACTTCGGCCACTTGCCCGGCCCCCGCCGCTGGCCTAGAACCCCCGAAAACGACCGCCCGAGGAGCGCACCATGCTGGACCTGACCTTCGAGACGCCCAAGCCCAAGGTGATCGCCGGGGCAAAGCACGACTGGGAACTGGTGATCGGCATGGAAGTCCACGCCCAGGTCGCCAGCAAGGCCAAGCTGTTCTCGGGCGCGTCCACGCAATTTGGGGCCGAGCCGAACTCGAACGTCTCGTTCGTGGATTCGGCAATGCCCGGCATGCTGCCCGTCATCAACGAATTCTGCATTGAGCAGGCGGTGCGCACCGGGCTGGGGCTGAAGGCGAAGATCAACCTGGTCAGCGCCTTCGACCGCAAGAACTATTTCTACCCCGACCTGCCGCAGGGCTACCAGATCAGCCAACTCTACCACCCGCTCGTGGGCGAGGGCGAGATCGTCGTCGACATGGAGCCCGGCATCGCCCGCGTGGTGCGGATCGAGCGGATCCACGTCGAGCAGGACGCCGGCAAGTCGATCCACGACATGGACCCGAACATGTCCTTCGTCGACCTCAACCGCACCGGCGTCGCGCTGATGGAGATCGTCAGCCGGCCAGACATCCGCGGTCCCGAAGAGGCCGCAGCCTATGTCGCCAAGATGCGCCAGATCCTTCGCTATCTCGGCACCTGCGACGGCAACATGCAGAACGGCAATCTGCGCGCGGACGTGAACGTGTCGGTCTGCCGTCCGGGGCAGTACGAGAAGTACCAGGAGACGCAGGATTTCAGCCATCTCGGCACGCGCTGCGAGATCAAGAACATGAACTCGATGCGGTTCATCCAGCAGGCGATCGAGTACGAGGCGCGCCGCCAGATCGCGCTGCTGGAAGCGGGCGAAAACGTGGTCCAGGAAACCCGCCTGTATGATCCCGACAAGGGCGAGACACGGTCCATGCGCTCGAAGGAAGAGGCGCACGATTACCGCTATTTTCCCGATCCCGACCTTCTGCCGCTCGAGATCGAGCAGGCCTGGGTCGACGACATCGCGGCGAACCTGCCCGAGCTTCCCGACGAGAAGAAGGCGCGCTTCGTGAAGGCGTTCGGCCTGTCGGAATACGACGCCTCGGTCCTGACGGCCGAGTTGGGCAGCGCCGCGTGGTTCGAGCGCGCCGTGGCCGAAGGCGGCGACGGCAAGCTGGTGGCCAACTGGGTGATCAACGAGCTGTTCGGCCGCCTGAAAAAGGACGACCGGAGCATTGAGGACAGCCCGGTCAGCCCGGCGCAGCTGGGCGCCATCGTGCGGCTGATCAAGTCCGACGCGATCAGCGGCAAGATCGCCAAGGACCTGTTCGAGATCGTCTACACCGAGGGCGGCGATCCCGAGGCGATCGTGGAAGAGCGCGGCATGAAGCAGGTCACCGACACCGGCGCGATCGAGTCCGCGGTGGACGAGATCGTCGCGGCCAACCCCGACCAGGTGGAGAAGGCGAAGCAGAATCCGAAGCTGGCAGGCTGGTTCGTGGGCCAGGTGATGAAGGCCACGGGCGGCAAGGCCAACCCCAAGGCGGTGAACGAGATCGTCACCGCGAAGCTGGGGCTGTAACCCGTGTCCCACGGTGGGACACCGGGGCGCCCCAGCAAGATCAATGGGTTGCAGAGACAGTTTTACCTTTCGTTGATTTTTGCGCCGGGCGCTGGCCGATGAGCCGGCTGCGAGACGACATCGTCGTCCACAACGAGCGGGTGAAACTGTTCTCGGGGTTCCTGAACGCGATCGGGCTGGGGCTGATCGGTTTCGCTGTGCTTCGGCCGTTGACCGCCGACGCGGTGTCGATGGGCGTATCGACGCTGTGGTGGGGTCTGACGGGACTGGTATTGCACGCGGTCGCGCACTATATTCTCGGCATGATGAGAAAGGCCGAAACATGAGCTTGTTCGAATTCGCCGTCCCCCTGATCGCGCTGGCCGTCGCGGGCGCCGGTGTCGTCCTGCTGCGGGCCGAGGCGCGCGCCATCGACAAGCGCATCGCGCATCGCCGGTCCGACCCGCTCAACCGGCGCCGCTGAGGGCGCTCTTCCCTGACTTTCCGCCTGTTCCGCAGTCGCGGTACCCATCGCCGCACCGGTACGGCCCGACGCCACGGCGTCGCACGGGCCGACCGTGACAGGCTTGCCACCCACCGGTCCCCCCGCATCATGACGGGGGAGAGGATTCCATGAGCTACGAATACAAGATCGTCCCCGCGCCGGAACGTGGCGAGAAGGAGCGCGGACTGAAGACGCCGGAGGCCCGCTTTGCCGCGGCGGTGGAACGGGTGATCAACGAGATGGCGGCGAAGGGCTGGGAGTACCAGCGCACCGACGCCCTGCCCTCGGAAGAACGGGCGGGCCTGACGCATACGCAGACGGTGTGGCGGCACTTGCTGGTGTTCCGCCGCAGCACGGGCGCCGAGCAGGCGGTCCGGCCCGCGGCTCCGGTAACGCCGTTGGTGCAGGCGCAGCCGGCCGCCGCGCATGCGGCCCACCCGGTGCCGGCCGAGCAGTTTGCGGACGAACCGCAAGAGGACGTGCAGGTAGAGCCCATTGAGGGCAGCGATACGGGTCGGGACGAAGGCCACGGGGATGCGGATCGCGACGCATCCGGAGCCGAGGCCGAGTCGCGCCCGAAGGCCAGGCTGACGGCCACGCGCGACGGTCCGCGCCGCAAGCCGCGCTTCGCCCCCCCGCGCGAGGATCCGGCGATCGCCGCCCCGGTACGCAAGCTGTTCGCCGGTCCGCCGCAGGGCCACGCGCTCGAGACGCACCCGAACGACCCCCGGCTGACGCGCGACCGCCGCGAGCGCCGGCGCGAAGACGACTGAAACGCCGCGGCGGACGCGGCGGCGCCCCGACCGGCGCATGTTCGCCGACGCCGTGGCGGGACGCCCCCGCTCCCGCGCGGCCGGCCTCAGGTCCCGAGGTCGAGCGACAGCGCGTGGATGCTGGCAACGAGATCGGCGCCCAGCGCCGAATGCACCGCGCGGTGTCGCGCGATGCGGCTTTGACCGTCGAACCGGTCCGACCGGATGACGACGTGGTAATGGCTTTCGCCGCCTTCCTGGTAGCCCGCGTGGCCGCGATGGCGTTCGCTGTCGTCCCGCACTTCCAGCTCGCGCGGGTCGAAGGCCTCGCGCAGGCGGGTCTCGATCGTCTCAAGCTTCGACATTTTTCCCACTGCCCCCTGTAAAACCCGGACCCATAGTCTAAACTCCGGCGTCCGAGTCGAAAAGAGGTGAGCCCATGAGCAGACCAGACCCCTTCGGTTTCGACATGTCCATCAAGTCGGCCAAGAAGAAGAATCCGCGTGGCCGGCGCGGCATGTCCGGGGAACAGGAGACGTCGACGCGCGTCTGCGACCATGAGGGCTGTCAGGAGCCCGGCAAGTTCCGAGCGCCCAAGGCGCCGGACGTGCTGGATGACTTCTTCTGGTTCTGCAAGGACCACGTGCGCGAATACAACTCGCAGTGGAGCTTCTTCGACGGCAAGACCGAGGCCGAGATGAACGCGCAGGCGACCGCCGACAAGGTCTGGGACCGGCGCACCAAGGACTGGCGCGACCCCGAGGCGAAGGCCTGGGCGCGGCTGGGGATCGAGGACCCGCACCAGGTGCTGGGCGACAACGCGACGCGCAACCCGGGCCGCAAGAAGGCCGGCGGCCGCCGCCTGCCCCCGACCGAGCGCAAGGCGCTGGAGATCCTCGAGGCCGAGGACGATTGGAGCAAGGCCGAGATCCGCCGGTCCTACAAGGCGCTGATCAAGGTCCTGCACCCGGACATCAACGGCGGCGACCGCAGCCAGGAGGACCAGCTGCAGCAGGTGGTCTGGGCCTGGGACCAGCTGAAGGACAGCCGCAGCTTCAAGTGAGGGCCTGCGCCCCGGGCAGGACAAGGCCGCGCCGTCGGGCGCGGCCTTTCGCGTTCCGGAGGGGCTGCGCGGCGCGCGCGCTTCAGGGGGCCATGAAGCGCCGGCGGGCTTCGACCGCGATGTTGTGGCGCTGCTCGAGATCGGCGATCAGCGCCATCGCGAGGCGCCTTTCCTCGGGGCCTTCCGCCTGCTGGAAGCGGTGGCGCGCGGCCTCGAGCAGCTTCTTGATCTTGAACTCTTCGGGCAGCGCCCCGGCCTCGGCCATGATGCGCGTGACGACGGCGGTCGCCATGTCGAGATGCGCCTCGCCCGAGCGGTCGGGCAGCGGCTTGCCCTCGCCCGCAAGACCGCTCAGGCGGCCCTCGGCAAGGGCCTTCTGGATCTGACGCTCGACGAGGCGGTCGAAGGAGAGGCTCATGCGGCCATTCTAGGCCCGACATCCGCCAGCGCCAAGCACGTCGATGCGGGGTACGGGGCGCACGAAAAGGGCCGCGCCCTGCGGCGCGGCCCTGCCCGATCGAAGTGTCGCGGCATCAGGCCTCGCGGAAGACCAGGCTGACGCCGTTGATGCAGTGGCGCAAGCCGGTGGGCTCGGGTCCGTCCTCGAAGATGTGGCCCAGGTGCGAGCCGCAGTTCGAACAGTGGCACTCGGTCCGGGTCATGAACAGCGTGCGGTCGGGCTTGGTCTCGACGGCCTTGTCGTCGATGGCCTGCCAGAAGCTGGGCCAGCCGGTGCCGCTGTCGAACTTGTGCTCGGAGGAATAGAGCGCCTGGTCGCAGCCCCGGCAGACATAGGTGCCGGGCGTCTTGAGGTCGTGCAGCGGCGAGGAGAAGGCGCGCTCGGTACCTTCCTGGCGCATGACCTTGTATTCGAGGTCGGACAGCATGGACTTCCACTCGTCCTCGGTCCGGGTGACGGGAAAGTCGCCCTCGGCGGCCTCGGCCGCGCCCCAGCGGCCCAGGCCGAACGGCGCGAAGGCCGCAAGCGACAGGGCGGCCGTCGAGAAAAGGAAGTGTCGGCGGTTCATGGCGTGCTCCTTCGTTTGCGGAAAGATGCGCCCCCGGCCCCTCCGCGACAAGGCCGCGGGGTTACACGATCACGCGAAGACGCGTGTGATCGGGAAAGCGGCGCGGCCCGGGGTTCCGGCCACGCCGCCGGGGGGTTACTGCCTGGGCAGCAGGACGCGGTCGATCACGTGGATGACGCCGTTGGACTGGCGCACGTCGGCGATGGTGACCTCGGCCTCGCGGCCGTTCTCGTCGACCAGCACGATGGCGTTGCCGACCATCTTGGCCTGAAGCGTGCAGCCGCCGACGGTGGGGATCGCGTGCATGCCGCCGTCATCGGCGATCATGCCGGCGATGGCGTCGGACATCGCGCTGGTGGCGACCACGTGGCAGGTCAGGATCTGCGCCAGTTGCGCCTTGTTGCGGTCCATCATCAGCGCGGCGAGGCTGTCGTCCGAGATGTTGTCGAACGCCGCGTCGGTGGGCGCGAAGACGGTGAAAGGCCCCTCGCCGTTCAGCGTGTCGACGAGGCCGGCCTGCTGCACGGCGGCGACCAGCGTCTCGTGGTCGGCCGAGTTCACGGCGTTCTCGACGATCGTGCGGTCGGCGAACATCTCGGCGCCGCCGACCAAGGGGTTCTGCATCTGCGCATGGGCTGCACCGGCGACGATCATGGCGGTCGCGGCGAGGAGTGTCTTGGTCCGGGTCACGGTGTCTCCTGATTTTGCCCCGCCACCAGCGGCGGGATCACGGGCAGACACGCAGGTTTCGCGCGGGCAGTTTCGGCGGGCGCGCTTTTTTCGATCACGCGTGCGTGAGGCGGGTCTATGCCCGCCTCAGGTCGCTATCAGCTGGCCCGCCGCGCGCACCGGGCCGGTCGGCGCGCCGGTGGGCGAGCCGCCGGGCGGCTCCTCGGACACGGCGAGCGTGGCGCCGGGCACGCGCTCGGCCAGCAGGGGCCGCAGGCTGCGCACCGCACCGCCCGAGGCGTCGAGCAGCCCCAGCGAGACCGGGGCCACGCCCTCGCCGGCGATCAGCCACAGCTCCAGCGCGCGATCCGCGGGCACGTCGCCCTGGGCGAGGTCGACCGCCAGCACGCCGCTTTGCGCATCGAACCGCGCGGTCAGCGCCAGCGTGCCCTCGACCGGTTCCAGCGCGGCGCGGAAATCGACCTCCTGCGGCACCAGAACGCCGCTGACGAACACCGCCCAGGCCAGCGTGGCCCCTAATACGGCGCCGACGCCGTAGGGCAGAAGCTGGCGCCATATCGGCTTGCGCGCGGGCTTGAAAAGATCGGATTCGATCCGCCCCCAGACCCGCGGCGGCGGCGCCTGCGCGGCGACCGGATCGGTCAGCGTGGCGAAGTGGTCGCGCCAGGCGGCGACGTCCTGTTCCAGGTCCGGGTCCTCGCGCATCCGCGCCTCGAAGCCCTGCGCCTCGTCCTCGGACAGCAGGCCCAGCACGTATTCGGCGGCCGCGGCTTCCCAGCCGCCCGGCAAGTCGGTGTCGTCGTCGGCGCTCATCGGCTCAGACACTCCCTCAGCTGCATCAGGCTGCGGCGCAGCCAGGTCCGCACGGTGTTCAGCTTGACGCCCGAGACACGGGCGATGTCGGCATAGGTCAGCCCATCGAGATACGCGCCGCGCACCATCGCCGCGCGCGTGGCGGGCAGTTCGGCAAGGCAGGCATCCAGCGCGCGCGTCTCGTCGCGGGCGACGGCCAGCGCCTCGGGGTCGGGGCCGGGGTCGAACAGGTCGTCCGCCTCGGACACCGGGGCGTGGTCGCCCGAGGCGCGGGCCCGGCGCAGGCGGTCCACGGCCGCGTTGCGCGCGATGGTGATCAGCCAGGTCATCGGCGAATATCCGTTGGAGCGGTAGCGGCCGGCATTGTCCCAGACCTTCAGGAACACCTCCTGCAGGACTTCCTCGGCCGCCGCCTCGTTGCCGGACACACGCAGCGCGACGCCGAAAAGTTTCACCGACGTCCGGTCGTAGAGCGCGCGGAATGCCCGTCGGTCGCCCATGGCGACGCGGGCGATCATGGCCTCGATCTCGTCCAGCGGCGTCATGCGGGCCCCACGCGCTTCCCCTTGCCCCTGCCGGCGATATGTTGCACCAGAGGTGCCAAACCGAGGACGCGACGAAGGACACGATGACCATGGCGAACGGTGCGATCGACATCAACGCGAAACCGACCGAGGAACTCTCTGTCCGCGAAGTCTTCGGCGTCGACACCGACATGATCGTGCACGGCTTCCCCGATCGCACCGACCGCGTGCCCGATATCGACAGCACCTACAAGTTCGACCCCGACACGACGCTGGCGATCCTCGCGGGCTTCCGCAACAACCGCCGCGTGATGATCCAGGGGTATCACGGCACCGGCAAGTCGACCCATATCGAGCAGGTCGCGGCCCGGCTGAACTGGCCCACCGTGCGCGTGAACCTCGACAGCCACATCAGCCGGATCGACCTGATCGGCAAGGACGCGATCAAGCTGCGCAAGGGCGTGCAGGTCACCGAGTTCCAGGAAGGCATCCTGCCCTGGGCGCTGCGCAACCCGGCAGCGATCGTGTTCGACGAATACGATGCCGGCCGCGCCGACGTGATGTTCGTGATCCAGCGCGTGCTGGAGACCGACGGCAAGCTGACGCTGCTGGACCAGAACGAGGTGCTGACCCCGCACCCGTACTTCCGCATCTTCGCCACCGCCAACACGGTCGGCCTGGGCGATACGACGGGGCTTTATCACGGCACGCAGCAGATCAACCAGGGCCAGATGGACCGCTGGTCACTGGTCGCCACGCTGAACTACCTGTCGATCGACGCCGAGACCTCGATCGTGCTGTCGAAGGCGCCGCACTACAACACCGAGAAGGGCCGCCGCACGGTGCGCCAGATGGTGACCGTGGCCGATTTCAGCCGCCGCGCCTTCATGAACGGCGAGTTGTCGACCGTGATGTCGCCGCGCACGGTGATCGCTTGGGCGCAGAACGCCGAGATCTTCCGCGACGTGGGCTATGCCTTCCGGGTGTCGTTCCTCAACAAGTGCGACGAACTCGAGCGCCAGACCGTGGCGGAGTTCTACCAGCGCTGCTTCGACGAGGAACTGCCCGAAAGCGCCGCGCGCCTGTCGATGGCCTGAGCGCCCGAGATGTGGGCGGCGGCAGGGGCTCACATACCACACGTGCCATTCCGTTAACGGCTGCGCGCTCGGGCTTTAACCATTTCTAAGCGGTTCTGCGGAATGCTCGGCCGCATGAAACCGCTTCGTTCCTCTCTCCTCGTTCTCGCGGTGCTCTGCGCCGCCCCGGCCCTTGCCATGCCGCTCGACACGGGCGAACGGGCTAAGGCCTTCGCCACCTGCCTCGGCCGCTACGCGGCGGCCGCGGAACACGCGGTCCGCACCGGCGGCGATGCCGAGACGTCCGCCGCGCGGCGTGAGATGTTCGCCGACCTGCTGGACGCGGTGACGCCGGGCAGCGGGGTTGCGCCCTCGCGGCTGTCGAGCTACCGGCTGGGCGCGAAGAACGCCCAGGCGCGGCTGTTCCGGATGTCGTATTCCACCCAGGACGTCGTCCGCGCGCGCATGGCGGCCTCGGTCGCGCGGCGCGAGATCACCATGTGCGACCAGCTGATCCTGGGGTGAACCCGGTCGGCCAGGGTTGACGGTCTGGGGCTGAACGGCCCCCGCCCCCACTGGCGTTCGCCCGCGCGAGGGTCTAGGTTCGGTCCAACCCTAGGAATGGACCGACCATGGCGCAGAATTCCGACAACCCCGCCGATCCGTTCAAGAAGGCGCTGGCCGAAGCCACCAAGGTCATGGCCGACGACCCCGAGCTTTCGGTCAGCTACACCGTCGACCCGTCGGGTGTGTCCGGCGACGCCATGCGCCTGCCGCAGGTGTCGCGCCGGATGACCCGCGACGAGGTGCTGCTGGCGCGCGGCACCGCCGACGCGCTGGCGCTGCACCGCCGCTACCACGACGCGAACACCCATGCCCGCTATGCCCCGCCGGGCGACATAGCGCGCGAGCTCTACGAAGCGATGGAAACCGCCCGCTGCGAGGCGATGGGCGCGCGCGACATGCCCGGCACCGCCGGCAACATCGACGCCAAGATCGGGCACGACGCGGCGCGCAAGGGCTATGGCCAGATCCGCGACGTGGCCGAGGCGCCGCTGCCCGCCGCCGCCGCCTACCTGATCCGCAACCTCGCCACCGGGCGCGACCTGCCGCCAGACGCGGCCAACGTGCTGAACCTGTGGCGCGACCGGCTGGAAGGCCAGGCCGGGCAGACGCTGGCCGGGCTCGAGGACACGCTGAGCGACCAGGCCGCCTTTGCCAGGTTCGCACGGCGGATGATCACCGATCTCGGCTATGGCGACCAGCTGGGCGACGATCCCGACGAACTCGACGACGAATCCGACGACGAGGGCAGCGAGGAGAGCCAGCAGGACGAGGAGCAGCCCGACAGCACCGGCGACGACGACGAGACGTCCGAGGATGCCGAGGCCAGCGCCGAGCAGAGCCAGGAGGACACGCAGGACGCGTCCCAGGCCCAGGTCGACATGGACGAGATGGCCGACCAGGAAGAGGGCCAGGAAACCGAGATGCCCGAGGGCGAGGCCCCGCACGAACCGCCCGCGCCCGCCCCGGTTTCCGAGGCCGATCCCGCCTACACGGTCTATACCACCGAGTTCGACGAGGAGGTCGCCGCCGAGGACCTGGCCGAGCCGGTCGAGCTGGAGCGCCTGCGGGCGTATCTCGACCAGCAGCTGGAACCGCTGAAGGGCGCGGTGGGCCGGCTGGCAAACAAGCTGCAGCGCCGCCTGCAGGCGCAGCAGAACCGGTCCTGGGAGTTCGACAAGGAAGAGGGCGTGCTGGACGCGGGACGGCTGGCGCGCGTCGTGGCCAACCCGACCACGCCGCTGTCCTTCAAGGTCGAGAAGGACATGGAGTTCCGCGACACGGTGGTGACGCTGCTGCTGGACAATTCCGGCTCGATGCGCGGGCGGCCGATCAGCATCGCGGCGATCTGCGCCGACGTGCTGGCGCGCACGCTCGAGCGGTGCAGCGTCAAGGTCGAGATCCTGGGCTTCACCACCCGCGCGTGGAAGGGTGGGCAGGCGCGCGAGGCGTGGCTCAATGCCGGGCGCGAACAGCAGCCCGGTCGCCTCAACGACCTGCGCCACATCGTCTACAAGCAGGCCGACGCGCCCTGGCGGCGCACGCGCGACAACCTGGGCCTGATGATGAAAGAGGGCCTGCTGAAGGAGAACATCGACGGCGAGGCGCTGGAATGGGCGCACCGCCGCATGGTCGGACGCCCCGAGGCGCGGCGCATCCTGATGGTGATCTCGGACGGCGCGCCGGTGGACGATTCGACGCTGTCGGTGAACCCGGCGAATTACCTGGAAAAGCACCTGCGCGACGTGATCGCCATGGTCGAGCGCAAGAAGCAGGTGGAATTGCTGGCCATCGGCATCGGCCACGACGTGACGCGCTACTACAACCGCGCGGTGACGATCACCGATGTCGAGCAGTTGGCCGGTGCGATGACCGAGCAGCTGGCGTCGCTCTTCGACAGCGACCCGCGGGCGCGGGCGCGGTTCGCGGGGATCAAGCGGGCGTCTTAGCGGGCGGGGTTCATGCCCCTGCTTTCACGACAGAGAATCCAGAAGACCGGGCCAGCGTGCCCGGCCGGCAGGCGAGGGACGGAATGTTTCAGGATTTCGCAGTCAAGTCGTCACCCGAGCAGGGCGTCGAGCGGCTTGCCGCGTTGCGCGTGGCGCTGGCGGCCGAGGGGCTGGACGGCTTCATCGTGCCCCGCGCCGATGCGCACCAGGGCGAGTACGTCGCCCCGCGCGACGACCGGCTGGCGTGGCTGACCGGGTTCACCGGCTCGGCCGGCTGGTGCGTGGCGCTGCGCGAGCGCGCGGCGATCTTCGTCGACGGGCGCTACACCGTGCAGGCCCGCGCGCAGGTGGCCGAGGTGTTCGAGCGCGTCGACTGGCCCGCCACCGGGCTGGCCGAATGGATCCGCGGCGCGCTTGGCGCGGGCCGCGTGGGATTCGATCCCTGGCTGCTCACCCTCGACCAGAAGCGCGCGCTGGAAACCGGCGCGGGCGACGCGACACTGGTGCCCTGCGCCAACCTGGTCGACCGGGTCTGGCAAGACCAGCCGGCGCCGCCCTGCGGTCCGGTCATGGCGCAGCCCGTCGAGCTTGCGGGAGAGCCGCACGCGGACAAGATCGCGCGCGTTGCCGCCGCCATCGCGCCCGCGAGGGCCTGCGTCATCACCCTGCCCGATTCCATCGCCTGGCTGCTGAACATCCGGGGCAGCGACATCGTGCGAAACCCGGTGCCGCATGCCTTCGCGGTGCTCCACGCCGATGCGCGCGTGTCGCTGTTCATCGACGAAGCCAAGCTGTCGGGGCTGGGCGACGATCCGACGGCACATCTCGGCCCCCGCGTCACGGTGCGCCCGGTGGGCGAGTTCCTGCCCGCGCTGGCCGCGCTGGACGCCCCGGTGCGGATCGACCCGGCCTCGTGCCCCGTGGCAGTGGCCGAAGCGCTGACCGCGACGCCGGTCGAGGCGCCGGATCCCTGCCTGCTGCCGAAGGCGCGCAAGAACGCCGCGGAACTCGACGGCGCGCGCGCCGCGCATCGGCGCGATGGGGCGGCGATGGCGCGCTTTCTGGCCTGGCTCGACGCCGAGGCGCCGGGCGATCTGACCGAGATTGCCGTGGTGAAGCGGCTGGAGGCCGAGCGCGTGGCGACCGGCTGCCTCGAAGACATCTCGTTCGAAACGATCTCGGGCAGCGGGCCCAACGCCGCGATCGTGCATTACCGCGTCAGCGAGGCGACCGACCGCCCGCTGCGCGCGGGCGAGCTGCTGTTGGTGGACAGCGGCGGGCAGTACCGCGACGGCACCACCGACATCACCCGCACGATGGCCGTGGGCGAACCGGGGGCCGAGGAGATCGACGCCTTCACCCGCGTGCTGAAGGGCATGATCGCGGTGTCGCGTCTGCGCTTTCCCGTGGGCCTCGCCGGGCGCGACATCGATCCCTTTGCCCGCGCAACGCTGTGGCAGGCGGGCCTCGATTTCGGCCACGGCACCGGCCACGGCGTGGGATCCTACCTGTCGGTGCATGAAGGCCCGCAGCGCATCGCGCGCACCGGGACGGTGCCGCTCGAACCCGGGATGATCGTGTCGAACGAGCCGGGCTTCTACCGCGAGGGCGCCTTCGGCATCCGGATCGAGAACCTCGTCGCCGTCGAGGCCGCGCCCGCCCTACCCGGTCAGACCGTGCCCGCGATGCTGCAATTCGAGACGCTGACGCTGGTGCCGATCGACCGGCGGCTCATCGACGCGGACGCGCTGACCGCCGAGGAGCGCAACTGGCTGAACGCCTACCACGCCCGCGTCGCCGCCGAGATCGGCCCGCTGCTGGACGGTCCCGCGCAAGACTGGCTAAAGCGGGCCTGCCGGGCTATCTGAGGGACATTCAGACTCCCGGCCATTCCGTGCGGGACAGACCATTTGGAGCAGCCATGAGCATCATCTCGATCAAACCCGCCCAGGGCACCTGGGTGGTCCGCGCCGGCGGCGCCGTGATCGCCGAATCCGCCCGCGCGATGGAGTTGCGCGAGGACGGGCACGAGCCGGTGATCTACTTCCCGCGCGAGGACGTGGCGATGGCGTTCCTGGACCGCACGGACCACAGCACTCATTGCCCGTTCAAGGGCGACGCAAGCTACTTCTCGATCATGTCGAAGTCGCGGACCTACCCGAACGCGGTGTGGAGCTACGAACGGCCCAAGGACGACGCGGCGAGCATCGGCGACCACCTGGCCTTCTACCAGCAGGACGGCGTGACGGTCGAACAGGTCTGAGGCTCTCGCCTCAGCTGTGTTCTTCCTTGGCGGTGGCGGCCAGCGCGCGGTTGTAGGCCTTCAGCGCGTCCACGTGGAACAGCGCGCCCTGCAGCACCGGCGCGCCGTCCTCGCCGTCCAGCGTGACGACCGGCATGTATGCCACGCCCGACTTCTCGAAGCGCGGCAGCGCGGTTTCCAGCGTCGCCTCGGCTTGGATGTAAAGCCCCTGCTCGATCATCCGGTGCAGCGCCTCCTCGTCGGCGGCGTTCGGATGGTCGGGCCGCCGCATGACGCCCTGAACCCGGAACATCGCAAGCAGATAGGCCTGCGGCCCCGCCGCCAGGTGCACATTGCGCCGCATCAACTGGGTCAGGAAGAAGCTGCGGTTCACCAGCCGCGAGGCCAGCGCCGTCGACATCGACACCGACACCATGACCGCCAAACCCGTCTGCCAGTCGCCGGTCAGTTCAAACACGATCAGCGTGGTCGAGATCGGCGCGCCCAGCACGGCGGCGGCCACCGCGCCCATGCCCGCCAGCGCGTAGAGGGTGAAGACCGAAGACACCTCGGGGAAAACGCCGGTGGCGATGTGCCCGAAGGCCAGCCCCGTCAGCGCCCCGATCATCAGCGAGGGCGAGAACACGCCGCCGCCCATCCGGCCGGCCATGGTGATGGCCACAGCGGCAACCTTGACGATGGTGAAGACGATCGCCTCGTGCAGCAGAAGGTCGCCGGTCAGCGCGCGCGACGTGGTCTCGTAGCCGACGCCCATTATGTGCGGAAAGGCGATGGCGATGGCGCCGAGGATCAGCCCCGCCAGCGCCGGGCGCAGCCAGTAGGGCATCGACAGGCGGCGCTGGACCACGGTGCCGGTGTCGTCGGCCCAGAAGATCGCGCGCATGGTGACCACCGCGACCAGTCCGCAGACCAGCCCCAGCAGGAAGAAGGCCGGCAGTTCGAGGTAGAACTCGACCGTGGTGGTGCCGGGCAGCACGAACTCGGTCACGTCGCCGTAGGTCAGGCGGTTGATGACCGTGCCGGCCGCGCTCGCCACCACGATCGGCGCGAAGGCGTGCAGCGCGAAATGCCGCAGGATGACCTCGAGCGCGAAGAGCGCGCCGGCGATCGGCGCATTGAAGCTGGCCGAGACCGCCGCCGCCACCGCGCATCCCAGCAGGTCGCGCCCGGTCACGCCGTCGACGCGCAGCGTGTTGGCCACCCAGGTCGATATCATCGCGGCGATGTGCACCACCGGCCCCTCGCGCCCCGTGGACCCGCCCGTCGACAGCGTGATCCAGGAACACGCGGCCGAGGCCAGCCCGGCGCGGTTGTCGACACGCCCGTCGTTCAGCGCGGCACCCTCGACCACGTCGGCGACCGCCCGCACCCGCCCGTCGGGGGTGAAGAAGTGCACGATCAGCCCCACCGCGATGCCTCCCAGCGCCGGCACCGCCAGGATCCAGTACCACGGCAGCGTCGCGGCATAGCTGTGCAGCGTGCCCACGTCGGGGGTGCCATAGACGGTGGTCTGGAGCAGCTCGATCGCGCCGCGGAACAGGATCGCGGCGAAACCCGCCGCGATGCCCACCAGCAATGCGATGAACCAGAACTGGATCTGTCCCGGCCCTTCCGTGCGCAGCAATTGCCAGCCGCGGCCGCATTGCTCGGCCGCCTGCCGCACCTGGTGGCCGAGAAGACTCAGCATCCCGCCCTAGCCGTTTTGCGTGACTTTGCACCCCAGCCCGCACCGGGTAAGCTGACGCGAAGTACCACCGGAGTCATGACATGCTAGTTCCTCACGCGGCCCGGGCGCTCGGCCAAGTCCTAGGCGAACGGCTGAGCCGAGCCAAGTCCGATCTGGAACAGCACGGCCGCTCCGAATCCCATTTCCCCACCTGCCCGCCCGAAGCGGTCGCCTACCCCGAAACGGCCGAGGAAGTCGCCCGGATCATGCAGATCTGCGCCGATCACCGCTGCCCCGTGATCGGCTGGGGCGCCGGCACCTCGCTCGAAGGGCACGGGCTGGCGGTGTCTGGCGGTATCGTCGTTGACTTCTCGCGCATGAACAAGGTGCTGGAAATCCGCCCCGCCGACATGGACGTGACCGTGCAGCCCGGCGTCACGCGCCAGGCCCTGAACGAGGAACTGCGCGCCACCGGCCTGTTCTTCCCCGTCGATCCCGGCGCCAATGCCTCGCTGGGCGGGATGGCGATGACACGCGCGTCGGGGACCACGACGGTGCGCTACGGCTCGATGCGCGACAACGTGCTGGGCATGCAGGTGGTGCTGGCCGACGGCCGCACGATCCGCACCGGGTCGCGCGCGCGCAAGACCGCCGCAGGCTACGACCTGACCGCGCTGATGATCGGCTCGGAGGGCACGCTGGGGCTGGTGACGGAACTGACGCTGAAGCTGCACGGCATCCCCGAGGCGACCAGCGCCGGCATCTGCGCTTTCCCCCGGATCGAGGACGCGGTGAACGCGGTGATCGACACGATCCAGATGGGCCTGCCGATGGCGCGGATCGAGTTCGTCGACGCCGCCACCGCGCGCGCCTTCAACGCCTATGCCGGCATGGACATGGCCGAGGCGCCGCACCTGCTGGTCGAATTCCACGGCAGTCCCGACGGCGTGGCGCAGGACGCCGCCCGCTTCGCCGAGATCGTCGCCGACCACGGCGGATCGGCTTTCGAGTGGTCCTCGCGCCCCGAGGAACGCAATGCCCTGTGGGCGATGCGGCACAACGCATACTACGCGGTGCTGGCCCTGCGGCCCGGCGCGCGCGCGGTGGTCACCGACATCTGCGTGCCGATCTCGCGGCTGGCCACGGCGGTCGAGGAGACGCAGGCCGACATCGCCGCCAGCCCGATCCCCGGCCCGATCTTGGGCCACGTCGGCGACGGCAACTTCCACGCGATCCTGCTGATCGACCCCGACCAGCCGGCCGAGCGCGACGCGGCACTCGCCCTGTCGCACCGTATGGCCGAACGCGCCCTGCGGCTGGGCGGCACCTGCACGGGCGAGCACGGCGTGGGGATCGGCAAGCGGCGCTACATGCAGGCCGAGCACGGGCACGGCTGGACCATCATGGGCAGCTTGAAGCAGGCGCTCGACCCGATGAACCTGCTCAACCCCGGCAAGCTGGTGCCGGACGCCTGACGCCGCCCGCGCAGCCCCGCTTCTTCTGTTCGGAAACATACCCGCCGGAGGCGCGGCACCTGCCCGAAGGGTTTACCCAGCCAGCAGCTTGCGCGCCGCGGCGCGGGCCTCGTCGGTGACGGTGTCGCCCGACAGCATGCGCGCGATCTCGCCCTCGCGGTCGGGGGTTCCCAGCGGCACCACGGTCGAGGTCGTAACCTCTCCGTCGACCCGCTTCTCGACCCGCCAGTGATGCGCCCCAAGCGCGGCCACCTGCGGCGAATGCGTGACCACCAGCACCTGCCCGTCGCCGGCCAGCGCCTGCAGCCGGCGCCCCACCGCGTCGGCGGTCGCACCACCCACGCCGCGGTCGATCTCGTCGAAGATCATCGTAACCCCGGCGTCGCGTTCCTGGCTCAGGCACACCTTCAGCGCTAGGAGGAAGCGCGACAGCTCGCCCCCCGACGCGATCTTGTTCAGCGGCCCGGCCGGCGCGCCGGGGTTGGTCGCCACCGTGAAGGTGACGCTCTCGCGCCCCTCGGGGCCCGGCGTGGCGGGTTCCAGCCGCGTGGTGAAGACCGCGCGGTCCATCTTCAGCGGCGCCAGTTCCGCCGACACGGCGCGGTCCAGCCGCGTCGCGGCGGCGGCGCGCGCCTCTCCCAGCGCTTCGGCCGCGGCGTCGTAGGCGGCGTCCGCCTCGCTCACGCCCCGGCGCAGCGCGCCCAGCCGCGCCTCGCCCGCGTCGAGCGCGGCGAGGCGTTCCGACAGGGTCGTCGCCAGCTCGGGCAGCTCGTCGGCCAGAACGTGGTGCTTGCGCGCCAGCCCGCGGATCGCGAACAGCCGCTCCTCGGTGTCCTCCAGCTCGGAGGGATCGAATTCCAGCGCGTCGAGGCAATCGGCGACGCCGCGCGCGGCCTCGTCCAGTTCCGACATCGCGCGGGCCAGCGCCGCGACGGGCTCGTCCAGCCGGCCGTCGGCGCGGTCGGCGGCCCCGTCCAGCCAGCGTAGCGCGTCTGCCATCGCGCCCTCGGCCCCGTCGGGGCCAAGCGCCTGACCGGCGCGGGCGATGTCCTCGCGGATCTTCTCGGCGGCCTGCATGGCGCGGCGGCGGGCGTCCAGCGCGTCCTCCTCGCCGGCCTCGGGGGCGAGCTTTTCCAGCTCGGCCACCGCGTGGCGCAGGAAATCCTCTTCCTCGCGCACGGCGGCCAGTTGCGCCTCGGCCTCGTCCAGCGCGCGCCGCGCATCCGAGCGCGCGCGCCACGCCGCGCGGGTAGCCCGCAGCGCGTCGTCGAGATCGCCGTAAAGGTCGAGGATCGCGCGGTGGCCGCGCGGGTCCAGCAGGCCCCGGTCGTCGTGCTGGCCGTGCAATTCGACCAAAGTGTCCGACAGCCGTCGCAGCACCTCGCCCGAGGCGCGGCGGTCGTTGACCCAGCCGGTCTTGCGTCCGTCGGCGGTGTTGACGCGGCGCAGGATCAGCTCGTCGGCCTCGGGCAGGCCGGCATCCGCCAGCACGGCGCGCGCGGCGTGGCCGGGGGAAAGGTCGAAGACCGCCGTCACCTCGCCCTGATCGGCGCCCTGGCGCACCAGGTCGGCGCGACCGCGCCAGCCCAGCACGAAGCCCAGGGAGTCGAGCAGGATCGACTTGCCCGCGCCCGTCTCGCCGGTCAGCACGTTGAGACCGGGCCGGAAGGCAAGCTCCAGCCGGTCAATGATCAGCATGTCCCGGATTTCAAGCGCGCGCAGCATGTCCCGATGCCGGCCGGGCCGCCAGGCCCCGCCGCCCAAGGTTCACGCAATGCACGATCCCGCGCCTCACAGCCATTCGCCCCGGATCGTCTGCCGGTAGATCGCGCCCAGCCACGAGCCTTCGAAAACCCGCGGCTCGAGCCCCTGCCCCGTCAACAGGGCATAGCTGGCCTCGTACCACTCGCTCGACTGGTAGTTGTAGCCGAGGATCGCACCAGCCGTCTGCGCCTCTTCGACGAGGCCCAGCGACAGGTAGCCTTCCACCAGCCGGTGCAGCGCCTCGGGGGTGTGGGTGGTGGTCTGGAAATCCTCGACCACGGTGCGGAAGCGGTTGATCGCCGCGCCGTAGTGCTTGCCCTTGAGGTAGTAGCGCCCGACCTCCATCTCCTTGCCCGCCAGGTGGTCGAAGGCGAGGTCGAATTTCAGCATCGCCGAGCGTGCGTATTCGCTGTCGGGATAGCGCTCGATCACCGCGCGCAGCGATTGCAGCGCCTGGAAGGTCAGCCCCTGGTCGCGGCCCACCTCCTCGATCTGGTCGTAGTAGCTGAGCGCCAGCAGGTACTGCGCATAGGCGGCGTCGTCATCGGCGGGATAGAAATCGATGTAGCGCTGCGCGGCCGAACGGCTTTCCTCGTAGGCGCGGTCCTCGTGATGGGCATAGGCCTGCATGATCAGCGCGCGCTTGGCCAGTTCGGAATACGGGTAAAGCCGCTCGACTTCCGAGAAGTAGAACGCGGCGTCCTCCTCGTCCTTCTGCGCAAGCTCGTACTCGCCGCGCTCGAAGATCTGTTGCGCGGTGAAGGTCTCGAGCGGCGCGCCACCGGGCCCGGTCTCACGATCCTGAAGTTCGTCGCACCCCGCGACGGCGAGCGTCGCAAGGGCTGCCACGATCCACGTGCTGCGCGATCTGCCCGCTGCCATGCCTGTCCGTCCCGCTGTTACCCTGCCGGCCGCAAGGCGGCCCTCGGCTCTGGCTCTAGCACAGAAAAATCCGGTGCAAAACGCCTTTGGAGGGATTTCGCCGCGCGCCTCAGGCGACGGCGGGGATCGCGTCCTGACCGACGCCCGCGCCGGGCAGCCGGGCCGCGGTCGCCGCGTCGCAGGGACGCATCCGCCAGGCACGCGGCGTGTCGAACAGCCGGCGCAGCAGCGCGTTGGTCATCGCGTGGCCGGCCTTGTGGCCGTCGTAATGCCCCAGGATCGGCGCGCCGGCCAGCGACAGGTCGCCCAGCGCGTCCAGCATCTTGTGGCGCACCGGCTCGTCCGCGTGGCGCAGGCCCGCGCCGCTTTCCACCTGCGCGCCGTCGAAGACCACCGCGTTCTCTCCCGCGATGCCGCCGAGCGCCAGGCCATTGGCCTGCATCGCCTCGACCTCGGCGCGGCGGCAGAAGGTGCGGCTGTCGCACAGCTCGCGCACGAAGGCCCCGTTGGCGAGGTCGATCCGGCGGGTCTGCCGGCCGATCGCCACGTCGGCGAAATCGATGTGGAAGGCCATGGTCATGCCCTCGGACGGCGACAGCCGCGCCCAGCCCGACGCGGTCTCGACCGTCACCGGGGACAGGATCTCGATCACGTCGATCGGCTGCGCGAGGCGACGGACGCCGCTCGCCAGGATGCCGCGCACGAAGGGCGCGCTCGACCCGTCGAGGATGGGGACCTCGGGGCCGTCGATCTCGACGAGGGCGTTGTGGACGCCGCAGCCGGCCAGCGCGGCCATCAGGTGCTCGATCGTCGAGACCGAGACGCCGGCGCGGTTGACGATGCGCGTGCACAGCGGCGACTGGTCCACCAAGTCCCAGCACGCCGGAACCCGCGTGTCGCCCAGCGCGATGTCGGTGCGGCGGAAGACGATTCCGTGGCCGGCGGGGGCCGCACGCAGCACGACCGATGCGGGCCGCCCCGAATGGAGGCCCGTGCCCGTGAAGGTCGCGGCGGATCGGATCGTCGTCTGCATCGTCTGTCCTCGGTTTCTTCCCCCGGAACACGCCGGCGCGCACTGTCGGCGCGATCCCTAGCATGACCTGTGCCGGAGATACGGAAGCGGCGGCCGGGGCTCAAATCAAACATTGCAACCAAGTGAAACATCCCGACGCGGCGATGGGCGCCGCCCTGCCGATCCCCGTCCTCCGGCGCGCAAGCCCCTGAAAACAAAGAAAAATGCGCCCTTCCGAAGAAGGGCGCCGATCCATCAAGCGTGAGCCGGGTCAGTTGGCCTGGCGTCGCAGGAAGGCCGGGATGTCGATCTTTTCCTGCTCGGGATCGTGTTCCTGCCGGGGCGCCGGGGCGGGTGCTGCGGCCGGCCGCTGGGCCTGGACCGGCGGCTGGCTGCGGCGCGCCGGCTGCGGCGGGACGTCGCCGTGGCCGTGGCCGTGCTGCTGAGCATGGCCGTGCTGCGCGTGACCCTGACCGTTGCCGTGCCCGGTCATCCGGCCGATCAGCGAGTTGACGCTGAAGCGCGAACCGCGCTCGGCGGGCTCGGGCTGTTCGGTCTGATGCGCCCCGATGCGGCGCACGGGCTGCGGGCGCGCCGCATCGGGGCGCGGCGAGGCCTCGGGACGGCCGCGCTGGGTCGCTTCGCGCAGGCGCGCCATCGTCTCGGGCGACGGCGTTCCGGGCGCGGCGGCGCGGGGCGCCACGAAGTTCTCGGGCTCGGGCTCCATCGCGGGCGCGGGGGCGGACTGGCGGCGCGGCTGGTAGACCGGCTCGGGCAGCGCGTCCTCGTCCGAGGCGTGGCCGGCGTGGGTTTCCTCGCCGAAGGAGTCGAAATCGGGCTGCGCGCTGGCGGCCTCGGGCTCGAAGCCCTCGAACAGCGACGGCTCCTCGTCCTCGAAGCGGGCGGCGGGCTTGTAGGCGGGGGCGGGCTCGGCCGCCGCTGCGGGGGCGGGTTGCTCCTCCACCGTCGCGCCGGGCAGCGGCTGCGCCATGCGGCGGCGCGGCACCGGGGTCTCGCCCACGTCTTCCGACGCGTCGATGCCCGTGGCCACGACCGAGACGCGCATCATGCCCTGCATGCTGTCGTCGAGCGTGCTGCCCACGATGATGTTGGCGTCGGGATCGACCTCGTCGCGGATGCGGTTGGCCGCCTCGTCCAGCTCGAACAGCGTCAGATCGCTGCCGCCGGTGATGTTGATGAGAACGCCCTTGGCGCCGCGTAGGCTGATCTCGTCCAGCAGCGGGTTGGCGATGGCCTTCTCGGCGGCCTGAACCGCGCGCTCTTCGCCCTCGGCCTCGCCGGTGCCCATCATCGCCTTGCCCATCTCGTCCATCACCGCGCGCACGTCGGCGAAGTCGAGGTTGATCAGGCCCGGACGGACCATCAGGTCGGTCACGCCCTTGACGCCCTGGTACAGCACGTCGTCGGCCATGCTGAACGCCTCGGTGAAGGTGGTGCGCTCGTTCGCCAGCCGGAACAGGTTCTGGTTGGGGATGATGATCAGCGTGTCGACCACCTTCTGCAGCGCCTCGATGCCGGCCTCGGCCTGCTTCATGCGCTTGGCGCCCTCGAACTGGAAGGGCTTGGTCACCACGCCCACGGTCAGCACGCCCAGCTCGCGCGCGGCCTGCGCGATGATCGGGGCCGCCCCCGTGCCGGTGCCACCGCCCATGCCGGCGGTGATGAAGCACATGTGCGCGCCGGCCAGGTGATCGACGATCTGCTCGATGCTTTCCTCGGCCGCCGCGGCGCCGACGGTGGGACGCGCGCCCGCGCCCAGCCCCTCGGTCACCTTGACGCCAAGCTGGATGCGCGACTGGCTCTGGCTGTTGCTCAGCGCCTGCGCGTCGGTGTTGGCCACCACGAAATCGACGCCGTCGAGAAGCTTCTCGATCATGTTGTCGACGGCGTTGCCACCCGCTCCGCCCACGCCGAACACGGTGATCCGTGGCTTGAGCTCTTCGTTGCCGGGCATGGAAAGGTTCAGTGTCATGGATCCGTCCGCCTGTGTCTTGGCCGGCCCTTGGTTCGGCCGATCCCTTTGCCTTTAAGGGCCATCCTTACAGCCCGAAGCGCCGATAGTCACTCAAAAAACACAAAACTTATACCAAATCTGGCCGAAAAGTGGCCCGAATACGCGTTCTTTTGCCGAGTTGTGTACATCTTGCGGTCACCAGTTCTCGCGGAACCACTTCACCGCCCGGCGCAGCGACCGCGCGGGGTAGCGGTCGGCGGGCAATTCGAAGTCCCACCATTCGTCCTGCGGATGCGCCGCGAACAGGCACAGACCCACGGCGCTGGCGAAACCGGGCCCGGTGGCGGCCTGCGGCAACCCGTGCACCCGCAGCGGCCGGCCCAGGCGCACCTGCTGGCCCAGGATCTTGGCCGCCAGCCCGTCGAGGCCGGGGATCTGGCTTGCCCCGCCCGTCAGCACGATCTGGCGCGCCGGCAGGTGGTCGAAATCCGCCGCATCGAGGCGCGAGCGGACCTCCTCGAGGATCTCCTCGACCCGCGGGCGCATGATGCCGATCAGCTCGGTCCGGCTCACGGTGCGGCGGTCGTGCTCCCAGTCGCCGGTCTCGCCGCCGGTCTCGATCATCTCGCGGTCGTCCATGCCGGTGGCGACGACGCCGCCGTAGAATGTCTTGATCCGCTCGGCGGTGGCCATCGGCACCTGCAGGCCCATGGAAATGTCGCTGGTCACGTGGTCGCCGCCCATGCGCACGCTATCGGCGTAGATCATGTGCTTCTTGATGAAGATCGACACGCCCGTGGCCCCGCCGCCCATGTCGATGCAGGCCGAGCCCAGCTCCTGCTCGTCCTCGACCAGCGCCGAGATGCCGGAGGCGTAAGCCGACGAGGCGACGCCGGCCAGTTCCAGGTCGCAGCGCTTGACGCAATGCGCGAGGTTCTGGATCGTCTGCGCCTCGACCGTCAGCATGTGCATGTCGCAGCTGAGGCGGTTGCCGATCTGCCCGCGCGGGTCGGAAAGCCCGCTGCGGTGGTCCAGTGCGAAGTTCACCGGCTGGGCGTGCAGCACCTCGCGGCCGTGCCCGAAATCGGGCATGTCGCAGGCCGACAGCACGCGCGCCACGTCCTGCTCGTCCACCGTCGATGCCGCCACGTCGACCTCGCCCGCCAGTCCGTAGCTGCGCGGCTCGGCGCCCGAGAAGCAGGCGATCACGTGATCGACCCGGATGCCGGCCATCTTCTGCGCCGCCTGCACCGCGGTGCGGATCGCGCGCTCGGTCTCGGCCATGGTCCTGATCTCGCCGAAGCGCACCCCGCGCGACCGCGTGGTTGCCGCCCCGATCACCCGGAAGCCGCTCTGCCCCGCCAGCGAGCCGATCCCGTCGTCGCTGATCGGTTCCGACCCGTCGAAGCGCAGCACCAGGCACGCGATCTTGGAAGAGCCCACGTCGAGGATCGCCACCACCCCCCGCTGCATCGCCGCGCGCCGCATGTTGCGCATGGCGCGCTGGGATTCGTAGAGCTCGATCATTCCTGTGCCCCTTTTTCGGCTTGTTCTTGTTTCACCTGCCACAGCGTCAGCGCCGCCGGCGGCGTCAGCCGCAGCGTCGGGCGGCGGCCCAGCCGCAGGTCGATGGCGACGACCTCCTGCGCGAGAACGCGCTCGGCCTGGTCCATGGCGATGGCGCGTTCCAGCGCGCGCTGCGCGCCGCTGTCCGGCAGCAGGATGCGCTGCCCGCGATCCAGCACCACGTCCCAGCGCCGGTCGCCCATCCGCTCGAACCCGCGCAGGCGCGGCTTGAGCGGGCCGATCGTGGCGTACAGATCCAGCGCCTCGGCGACGTGCGCCTTGGCGCCCTCGCCCGCGATCACCGGAAGGTCGGGATAAAGATGGCGCGGCCCGGCGGGGCCGACGCGCGCGCCGCCCACGTCCAGCAGCTCCAGCTTGTCCTCGCTGCGCCACAGGATCGCCGGCACCCGCTCGACGATGTCGACCTGCAGCACGCCGCCCTGGCGGATGCGCAGCTCGGCCTTCTGGACAGGGTCCATCGCCTCGACCATCGCGTGCAGGCGCGCCATGTCCATCTCGAGCGAACTGACCGGCAGGTCCAGCGACAGCGTGGCGCGGATCTCCTCGGCCACGGCATCGGTGGCGCCGTCGATCGCCATCAGCTTGACCTGCAATTCCGGCCGGCTTTCGATCTGGGCGCGCAGGTCGGCCACCATCAGCGAGACGGCCGCGCGGTTCTCGGGGACCGAGACCCACAGGCTGGCCGCGCTGAAGACCAGCGCGAAGGGCAGCCCCACCCGCAGCGTGACCCGGAACAGCGGCGTCAGCATCAGCCGTTCCAGCCGGTAGCGCCACACCGTCGGCGCCGGGTCGAACCGGTCGCGCCTCAGCGATCGCATGACGCGTCCCTCACCATCCAGTCGCAGAACGCGGAAAACGACAGCCCGGCGTGCCGCGCCTGTTCCGGCGACAGCGAGGTCGGAGTCATCCCCGGCTGGGTGTTCGTCTCCAGCAGCACCAGGCCCTCGCGCCCGCGCGTCTCGTCCCAGCGGAAATCGGTGCGCGTCACGCCGCGGCAGCCCAGGGCTTCGTGGGCGGCGATGGCATGCGCCTCGCACAGGGCGGCGATGTCGGCGGGAATCTCGGCCGGACAGACATGGCGCGAGCCGCCCTCGGCATACTTGGCGTCGTAATCGTACCAGCCGTCGGTCAGGATGTCCGTGACCCCCAGCGCGCGTGCGGGCTGGCCGTCCGAGGCGCCCATCACCGTGGTCGTCAGCTCGCGGCCGGGCACGAAGGCCTCGACCATGACGGTGTCGGGCATCGTGTCGGCCAGCGCGGGCGGCCCGTCGGACGCCTCGCGCACCAGGTAGACGCCGACGGACGAACCTTCGTTGTTGGGCTTCACCACGTAGGGCGGGTCCATCACGTGGCCCTCGCGCACCGCGTCGCGCGCGGCGATCACGTGATCGACCACCGGCAGGCCGGCGGCGCGGTAGATGTCCTTGGTGCGCGCCTTGTCCATCGCCAGCGCCGAGGCGAGCACGCCCGAATGCGTGTAGGGGATGCGCAGCCATTCCAGCAGACCCTGGACCACGCCATCCTCGCCCCGCCGGCCGTGCAGCGCGTTGAACGCCACGTCGGGGCGCAGCTCGGCCAGCCGCGCGGCTAGGTCCGGGCCCGCGTCGATCTCGGTCACGTCATGGCCGGCCTCGCGCAGCGCCTTGGCGCATTCGCGCCCCGACGACAGCGACACCTCGCGCTCGGCCGAGGGCCCGCCCTTGAGAACCGCCACCTTGAGGGATGTCCTGCCCGACATGCCCACGCCTTTTTGCCTCGGGCCATCCTGCAGGGACAGCCACGGTTAGCGGGGTCTACGCCCCGTCATTATCGGCGAATCATGTCCGCCTTGTCTTGTTCGGTGCAACCTGCTCGTTGCGGCCTGTTTTTATCGTTCAGCGCGTGGTTGTGCGTTTACGCCTTCGCCGCGCCGTTTGTATTTGGTGTCTCCGGACCGGGATCACCGATGCGGATCACTTCCCACTCTAGCGTCAATCCGCTGTGCTGGAAAACCTTTTTTCGCACCTCCTCGCCCAGTCCTTCCAAGTCGGCGGCGCTCGCGCCACCCATGTTCACCAGGAAGTTCGGGTGCTTGGGGCTCATCTGCGCCGCGCCGCGCGTGGCACCGCGCAGGCCCGCGTCGTCGATGACCTTCCACGCCTTCAACTCGTGCGTGTCGTCCGCCCTGCCGGTCGAGGAAAACCCGGCCGGGTTCCGGAAGGTCGAGCCGGCGGTGCGCTCCTTCGTCGGCTGCGACTCGTCGCGCCTCGCGACCTGCTCGTCCATCTTCGCCCGAAGCGCGTCCGGCTCGCCCGCCTCGGCGCGAAAGGTGGCCTGCGTGATCACCCAGCCCTCGGGCAGCGTGCTGTGGCGATAGGCGAATTGCAGGTCGTCGGGCGTCAGCGTCACTTGCTCGCCCGCCCGCGTGACCGCCTGCGCCTCGACCAGGTGATCGGCCACGTAGGAGCCATAGCAGCCCGCGTTCATCCGCACCGCGCCGCCGATGGCGCCCGGGATCGTGCGCAGGAAGGTCAGATCCAGCCCGGCATCGGCCGCCTTGCGCGCCACGTGCGCGTCCAGTGCCGCCGCGCCGGCCGTGACGGTGCCCCGCCCCTGCTCATCCTGCCCGATCTCGATCGCGTTGAAGCCGCGCCCCATGCGGATCACCACGCCCCGGATGCCGCCGTCGCGGACGATCAGGTTCGACCCGACCCCCATCGGAAAGACCGGGATCGCGGGGTCGAGGTCGCGCAGGAAACCGGCCAGATCGTCCGCGTCCTCGGGCTTGAACAGCCATTCGGCCGGCCCGCCGACACGAAGCCATGTCAGGTCCGAGAGGGGCTGGTCGGCCTTCAGGCGGCCGCGGGGTGTGGGAAGGTCGCTCATGCCGGGGTGCTACGCGGCGCGCGGCCCAAGGGCAAGCGCGGCGCCGGGATCCGGGCCAATCGTTGACGATTCATGAATCCGTCTCTGCAAGCCGTTGACTTCGTTAGGGCGGCGAGATGTCCCACCGTGGGACACCCCGCCGACGCCCGTCATGCGCGCAGCTTTTCGGGCAGGGCATTGGCCCAGGCGCTGATCGTGCCCGCGCCCAGGCAGACCACCATGTCGCCCGGCCGGGCGACCTCTCGAACCAGCGCGGTCAGGTCGTCCTCCCCCCGCAGGGCCCGCGCCTGCCGGTGGCCGTGCCGCACCAGGCCCGCCACCAGGTCGTCACGCGTGGCCCCGTCGATCGGGTCCTCTCCGGCGGCGTAGACGTCCGAGATGGCCACCACGTCCGCCTCGTTGAAACACGAGCAGAATTCCTCGAAATGGTGGTGCAGCCGGGTGAATCGGTGGGGCTGGTGAACCGCGATGACGCGGCCTTCGGTGGCCTGCCGCGCGGCCTTGAGCACGGCCGCGATCTCGACGGGGTGATGCCCGTAATCGTCGATGATGACCACGCCGTCCACCTCGCCCACCTTCGTGAAGCGCCGGTTGACGCCCGCGAACGCGGCCAGCGCCTCGCGGATCTCCTCGGCGCTCATGCCCAGGTGCCGCGCGATCGCGATCGCCGACAGCGCATTGCTGACGTTGTGATCCCCAGGCATCGGCAGGCGGAACCCGGTCGCGGTCTCGCCGGTGTCGCGGAAGGCCACGTCGAACAGTGCCGAGCCCGCCTCGTACCGCAGGTTCACCGCCCGCACGTCGGCCTGCGCGTTGAATCCGTAGGTCACCACGCGGCGGTCGGTCACGCGCCCCACCAGCGCCTGCACCTCGGCGTGATCGGTGCAGCACACGGCCAGGCCGTAGAACGGGATGTTCGACACGAACTCGTAGAAGCCCTGCCGCAGCCTTTCGATGCTGCCCCAGTGATCCATGTGCTCGGGGTCGATGTTGGTCACGATGGCGATGGTGGCGGGAAGGCGGTTGAAGGTGCCGTCGGACTCGTCAGCCTCGACCACCATCCACTCGCCCTGCCCCATCCGCGCGTTGCTGCCGTAGGCGTGGATGATGCCGCCGTTGATCACCGTCGGATCGAAGCCGCCGCGCTCCAGCAGTGTGGCCACCATCGTCGTGGTGGTCGTCTTGCCGTGCGTGCCGGCGACCGCGACGTTCGATTTGAGGCGCATCAGCTCGGCCAGCATCTCGGCGCGGCGCACCACCGGCAGGCCGCGGGCGCGGGCCTCGTCCAGCTCGGGGTTGCCGGGCTTGATCGCGGACGAGATCACCACGACCTGCGCGCCGGCGAGGTTTTCGGCGCGCTGGCCCTCGAACACGGTCGCGCCCAGATCGACCAGGCGCTGCGTGATCTTGCTGGCCTTCAGGTCCGAACCTTGGACCGTGTAGCCGTGGTTCAGCAGCACTTCCGCGATGCCGGACATGCCGATGCCGCCGATGCCCACAAAATGGATCGGCCCGGCATTCACCGGAAGCTTGGTCGCCCCCGTCATGCAGATCGCCCGCTCATTGACCAGGTCCTTCATTGCCTGCCCCTTTCTTCAGTTTTTCTATCAGGTCGGCAAGATGCGCGGCCGCGTCGGGACGCCCGACACCAAGCGCTGCCCGCGCCATCTGTTCCGCGCCCCGCGGATTGTCGAACACCGCAAGGATCGCATCGGCGAGGGTCTCGGGCGAAAGCTGGCTTTCGGGAATCCGGATCGCGCCCCCCGCATCGACCAGCCCCTGGGCGTTCACGCTCTGCTCGTCGCGGAGGGCGGCGGCATAGGGGATCAGCACCGAGGGCCGGCCGATCACCGACAGGTCGGCCACGGTCGACGCGCCGGATCGCGCGATTACAAGCTGCGCCTCGCTCATCCGGGCGGGCACGTCGTCGAAGAAGGTGCGGATGTCGGCCTCGATGCCGCGGGCCTCGTAGAAGTCGCGGACCCGGTCCACGTCCTCCTCGCGCGCCTGCTGGGACACGCGCAGGTGCTGCAGCAGCGCCGGCGGCAGCGCCGCGACAGCCGGCGGCACCATGTCCGACAGGATGCGCGCGCCCTGGCTGCCGCCGATGACGAGGATCTGCATCGGGTAATCGCCCGGCGGGATGTAGGGTGCGGCGGCGCGCTCCAGCACGGCTGCACGCACCGGGTTTCCCACGTGCTCGGCCGAGACGCCCGGGGGCAGCTCGGTCGGCCAGGTGCCGCAGGCGACGCGGGTGACGCGCGGCGCGAAAATCCTGTTCACGCGGCCGAGCACTCCGTTCTGTTCGTGGATCATGCTCGGCAGCTTCATCAGCGTGGCGGCCGACAATGCCGGGATCGACGGATAGCCACCGAAGCCTACCACCACCGCCGGTCTGTCGCGCCGGAATCCGCGCATGGCCGACAGCGCCCCGCCCGCGATGCGCAGCGGCACCAGCGCGCGGGCGGCGGCCCCGCCGCGCGCGAAGGTGGCCGAGGCCACGGTCTCGATCTCGACCGCGTCGGGAAAGCCGCCGGTGTAGCGCGCACCGCGCGCATCGGTCGACAGCTTCACCCGCCACCCGCGGTCGAGCATGACCTCGGCCAGGGCCTGGGCGGGAAACATGTGCCCGCCGGTGCCGCCGGCAGCCATCACGAGCAAGGGCCTGCCCTGCGCCATCACTCTTCTCCGTATCCTGCGATGCGCGCCGCCCTAACGCAGCGCGCCCGGAGCGGCAATCGACGCAAGGATGACCGGCAGGTCGCCGCCCGAATTGTCCCGAATGACGGGCAAGCGCCCGATCGCGCCGCGATCACCGCACGCGTCCGCGCAGGATGTCGCCGATCTCGCCCTGCGGGCGGTTGCGCGTGAAGGCCAGCAGCATGCCGACCGCGATGCCTCCCGCGATCAGGGACGAGCCGCCGTAGCTGACGAAGGGCAGCGTCATGCCCTTGGCGGGCAGCAGCCGCACGGCGACGCCCATGTTGATCAGCGCCTGCACCGCGAACATGCAGGCGAGCCCCGTGCCCGCCAGCCGGATGAAGGGATCGCGCTCGCGCATCAGCCGCACCAGCGACCGGATCGCGACGGTGGCGTAAAGCGCGATGATCACGCCGACCATCACGAGGCCGTACTCCTCGGCCGCGACCGCGATGATGAAGTCGGTATGCGCGTCGGGCAGCGACCATTTCACCTGCCCCTCGCCCACACCGACGCCGAAGAAACCGCCCTCGCGGATGGCGTTGGTGGCGAAACCCAACTGCGTGGTCGGATCGACGTCGGGCGACAGGAAGCCGTCGATGCGGCGGGCGAAGTGTTCCGAATTGTTGTAGGCCAGGGTGCCCGCCAGCACGACCATAAGCGCCAGCACGATCAGCAGCAGCATCGACGCACCGCCGACGAACCACATGACCGACCAGCCGAACAGCACCAGCGCAGCCTGCCCGAAATCGGGCTGCATCGCCAGCATCGCGACGATCAGCACCATGATGATGAACGAGTAAAGCCGCCCCGGAGGCCCGCCCAGATCCTGCGCCGCGGCCATCAGCCAGGCGGCCATGATGACGAAGGCGGGCTTGAGAAATTCCGACGGCTGCACCGAGGCGAAGCCCATCCCGTACCAGCGCACCGCACCCTTGCCGAAATCTGTGCCGAAGAACGGCAGCAGCGCCAGCGCGATGAACGCGGCGCCGAAGCCGATCACTGCCAGCCGGCGCACCAGTTGCGGCCGCATCATCGACGTGACCAGCATCGCCACCAGAGCCGCGCCGCCGAACACAGCTTGCCGCTGCACGTAGTAGAAAGGATCCAGACCGTTGCGCTCGGCCAGCGGCGGCGAGGCCGCCAGCCCCAGCAGCAGCCCGATGCTGAACAGCATCAGGACGCACGACAGGCTCCACCGGTCGACCGTGCGCCACCATTTCGGCAGCACGGGTTCGACATCGCGCGCGGGAACCGCGCCATAGACCATTTCCGTCATGGTGATCTGCTCACTGCCTCGATCGCCCGTTCTCCGGGTCTGCGGACAAGGTAGACGAGTTGACTTCGCGGAGCCAGAAAAAAGGGATTAATGTCGACTTTGCGCGGACCCTTGCCTTTCGCTGCGCGCGGAGGCATCTGCCCGGCATGCAGGTCAGAACGCTCATACTGGGGGCCGGCGCGGCTGGACTGATGTGCGCGGCACATGCGGGACCGGACACGCTGGTGGTCGACCACGCCCGTGCCCCGGGCGAGAAGATCCGCATATCGGGCGGCGGGCGGTGCAACTTCACCAACCTCTACACCGATGCCGACCGCTTCCTGGGCGGCAATCCGCATTTCCACAAGTCTGCGCTGGCGCGCTACACGCAGTGGGATTTCATCGAACTGGTCGACCGGTACGGCATCGCCTGGCACGAGAAGACGCTGGGCCAGCTGTTCTGCGATGGCAAGGCCACGCAGATCGTGGCGATGCTTCTGTCCGAGGCCGAGAAGGCCGGCGCGCGCCTGTGGCTCGAGACGGAAGTCGGCGCCGTCAGCCATGCCGACGGACGGTTTACCTGCCGCGTGACGCGCGGCGGGAAGGTTCACCACATCGCCGCCGAGAACCTGATCCTCGCAACGGGCGGCAAATCGATCCCGAAGATGGGGGCGAGCGGCCTTGCCTTCGACCTCGCGCGGCTGTTCGGCCTGTCACTGACCGAGACGCGCCCGGCGTTGGTGCCCTTCACCTTTGACGCGGGCCGCTTCGCCGACCTGTCGGGAACGGCTGTCCCGGCGCGCGTCGGCAATGATCGCCAGAGCTTCGAGGAGGCGATGCTGTTCACGCATCGCGGGCTGTCCGGCCCGGCCGTGTTGCAGATGTCCAGCTACTGGCGCGAGGGCGAGGACGTGGTGATCGACCTTTTGCCCGGCCAGGACGCGACACAGGACCTGCGCGAGGCGCGGGCGCAGTCGGGCCGCCGCGCCGTCACCACCGCGCTGTCGCAGCACCTGCCCGCGCGGCTGGTCGCGCACCTCGGGGGCCAGATCGACCTGACGGGCAACCTGGCCGACCTTTCGGATGCTCGTATCGATACAATCGCCGAGAACCTGCACCACTGGCGGCTGCGCCCCACCGGGACCGAAGGGTATCGCACCGCCGAGGTGACGCTGGGCGGAATCGATACAAAGGGGCTGGATTCCCGCACAATGATGACACGCCACCTGCGTGGATTGTACGCGATCGGCGAGGCGGTCGACGTGACCGGCTGGCTTGGCGGGTACAATTTCCAGTGGGCCTGGAGCTCGGGCGTGGCGGCCGGCCGTGCCATCTCGGGCCCGAGCGCCTAGCCCAGCACCGCACGCACCTGCGCGATGAAGTCCGCGCCGCGCGCCTCGAAATTGTCATACTGATCGAAGCTGGCTGCGGCGGGCGCCAGCAGCACCACGTCGCCCGGCTCGGCCTCGGCCGCGGCCTGCGCGACGGCCGTGGCCATGTCGCCGCAGAGCACGGCTTCGGTGCCCGGAAGATCGCGGGCGAAGACCTCGGGCTCGCGACCGATGACATAGGCCTTTGCCACGTGATCCAGCGCGGGATGCAGGCCGGCCAGCCCGCCATCCTTCATCAGCCCGCCGCAGACCCAGCGGATGCGCGGAAAGGCCCGCAGCGCCTGTAGCGCCGCGTCCACGTTGGTCGCCTTGCTGTCGTTGACGAAGCGCACGCCGCCCCGTTCGCCGACCAGCTGGCTGCGATGGGGCAGACCTTCGAAGCTGCGCAGCCCGGTCTCGATCTCGCGCGGACCCAGGCCCAGCGCCCGCAGCGCGCCGAAGGCGGAACAGGCGTTCTGGTGGTTGTGCGCGCCGGGCAGCCCCTTGATGTCGCGCAGGTCGATCGAGGCGACCTGCCGGCCCTTGCGCCACTCGGTCAGGAACCCCTTGCGCGCGTAGACGAGCCAGCCCGGCCCGGTCAGCTTGCAGCCGCTCGCGACCCGGATCACGCGGTCGTCGGCCCGCCCCTCGGCGAGCTGGCCCGCCATGTAGCGCCCCTCGATCTCGTCCACGCCGATCACGGCTCGGTCGGGTCCACCCTCGGCGAAAAGGCGGCGCTTCGCGGCGAAGTAGCCGCCCATTCCGGCGTGGCGGTCCAGGTGGTCGGGCGTCAGGTTGGTGAACACCGCGACATCCGGCGTCAGAGCGCGGGCAAGTTCGGTCTGATAGCTGGACAGTTCCAGCACCACGACGCCCCCGTCGCCCGGCGGGTCGATGTCCAGCGCGCCGCGGCCGATATTGCCCGCAAGCTGGCATTCGCGCCCGGCGGCGCGCAGGACGTGGTCGATCAGTGCCGACGTCGTGGATTTTCCGTTCGAGCCGGTCACCGCCACCACCCGCGGCGCGCGGTCGAAGCCGTCCCAGTCGTCCGTCGCCAGCGACCGGAAGAACAGCCCGATGTCGTTGTCTACCGGCACCCCGGCCTCGAGCGCGGCGGCCACGGCGGCGTTCGGCTGCGGGTAAAGATGCGGGATGCCGGGCGAGACGACCAGGCAGGCCACGTCCTCGAACGCGGTCGGATCACGCAGGTCGCGACAGGCAAAACCCTCGGCCTCGGCGCGTTCGCGGGTTTGCGGCGTGTCGTCCCAGACGACCACGTGAGTGCCGCCCGCCTCCAGTGCCCTCGCCGTCGCAAGGCCGGACCGGCCCATGCCCAGAACGGCGACAGTCTGGTCCTCGAAGCCCCTGACTGGGATCATCGCGCGTCTCCACTTGCCGCGCCGGATCGTCCCGGCGCAGCCCATCGCGTAGCGCGCCCGATCGGCCCGCGCAAGCCGCCGCTCAGCGGACCTTCAATGTGGCCAGACCGATGATCGCGAGGATCAGCGAGATGATCCAGAACCGGATGACGATCTGCGGCTCGGCCCAGCCCTTCTTCTCGTAGTGGTGGTGGATCGGCGCCATCAGGAACACGCGCTTGCCGGTGCGCTTGAAGTAGAGCACCTGGATGATCACGCTCAGCGCCTCGACCACGAAAAGCCCGCCGACGATGCCCAGCACAAGCTCGTGCTTGGTGGCGACGGCGATGGCGCCCAGCGCGCCGCCCAGGGCCAGTGACCCGGTGTCACCCATGAACACGGCGGCCGGCGGCGCATTGTACCACAGGAAGCCCAACCCGCCCCCCACGACGCCGGCGGCGAAGACGAGAATCTCGCCGGTGCCGGGAACGTAGTGGACTTCGAGGTATTCGGTGAAGTCGACGCGCCCCACCGCATAGGCGATGACCCCCAGCGTCGCGGTCGCGATCATCACCGGCATGATCGCCAGCCCGTCAAGCCCGTCGGTTAGGTTGACGGCGTTCGCCGCCCCCACGATCACGATCATCGCGAAGGGCACGAACAACGCGCCCATGTACAGCAGCGTGTCCTTGTAGAACGGCAGCGCCAGCGCGTTCGTCAGCTCGTCCGGGTGGACCCAGGCCGACCAAAGCGCGGCGATCAGCGCGACGCCGAAGCCGATCGCCAGACGGATCTTGCCCGATACGCCGTCGACGTTCTGCTTGCTGACCTTGGCGTAGTCGTCGGCGAAGCCGATCAGCGCGTAGGACAGCGTGACGAACAGCACGATCCAGATGAAAGGATTGTCCAGCCGCGCCCAGAGCAGCGTCGAGGTCAGCACCGCGCCGATGATCAGCAGACCGCCCATCGTGGGCGTGCCTGCCTTGATGATGTGCCCCTCGGGTCCGTCGGCGCGGATTGGCTGGCCCTTGCCCTGCGTGCGACGCAGCGCGTTGATCAGCGGCAGGCCGAACAGGAATCCGAAGATCAGCGCTGTCATGAATGCGGCGCCCGCGCGGAAGGTAATGTAGCGAAAAAGGTTGAACACCCCGCCGCCGTCGCTCAGTTCGGTGAGCCAGTAGAGCATCGCAGATTCCTAAAGATCGCCGCCCGCCGGGGCGTGTCCCATTTTCCGGATGGCGTCAACCACGCGCGCCAGCCCGACCGATTGAGAGCCCTTGACCAGCACCACGTCGCCGGCGTCAAGCTCGCTTGCCAGCCCGGTGGAGGCCTCGGCCGCAGAGTCGCAGCACCGCCCGCGCTTGCGCTCGGGCAGCGCTTCCCACAGGTGGCGCATCAGCGGACCGATACAATGCACCACGTCGATGTCGCGCATCGCCGGCAGGTCGGCGACGCCCGCGTGCAGCGCCCCCTCGGTCGCGCCGAGTTCCTTCATGTCGCCCAGGTAGGCAATCCGGCGGCCGCGGTCCTTCTTGCCCAGCCCATCGCGCGTCCGCGCCGCGGCCAGCACTTCCAGCGAGGCGGCAAGCGAGGCGGGGTTGGAATTGTATGCATCGTCGATCAGCTCGAGACTGAGATCCGTCGCCACCGGATCGAGATGGATCACTTCGCGCGCACCGCGGCCCGCGCCCGCGCGCCACTGGCCCAAGGCCGTGACCGCAAGCGCCGGGTCGAGATCCAGCGCATCGGCCACCGCCAGCACGCCCATGGCGTTTACCGCGAAATGCCGGCCCGGCACCATGACCTTGAACAGCCTCTTGTCGCCCGGCGCCAAACCGGTGACCACCGTGCAGTCGTCACCGATGCGGGCTTCGAGCATGCGGTAGGCCTGACCTTCCGCCTCGCCGAAATCCACGACGCTGGCGGCCTTCTCCTGCGCCCGCGCACGCAGGACGTCGCTGACCTCGAGATCGCCGCGGAGCACGGCGGTGCCGCCGGGTTCCAGACCGTCGAAGATCGCCGCCTTCTCGTGCGCGATGCCGCTCAGGTCGTCGAAGGCAGCGAGATGCGCGGGCGCCACGATGGTCACCACCGCTACGTGCGGCCGCGCGAGGCGCGACAGGGGCGCGATCTCTCCGGGCGCGTTCATGCCGATCTCGATCACGGCGAAATCCGCGTCCGCCGGCATCCGCGCCAGCGTCAGCGGCACGCCCCAGTGGTTGTTGTAGCTTTTCTCGGCGGCGTGCACGCGGCCCAGCGCGCCAAGTAACGTGCGCAGCATCTCTTTGGTCGAGGTCTTGCCGACGGACCCGGTGACCGCCACGACTCGGCCGGTGAAGCGCGCGCGCCCTGCCCGGCCAAGCGCCTCGAGCCCGCGCTGCACGTCGTCCACGACCAGCAGCGGCGCGTCGTCGGGCAGACCGTCGGGGACGCGGCTGACAAGGGCGGCCGCGGCTCCCTTGGCCAGCGCGTCCACCACGAAATCGTGCCCGTCGCGCGCCGAGGTCAGCGCCACGAACAGGTCGCCGGGCTCGATTGTACGCGTGTCGATCGATACACCCGTGGCGCTCCAGGCGGCGGTTGCCCGTCCGCCCGTGGCAGCCGCCGCGTCGGCCGACGTCCAGAGCGTCGCGTGTCCGCTCATCCCACACTCTTCCGTCATGATCTCCGCCCGTCCAGCGCCGACACCACGACGCTAGCCTGTTCGGCGTCGTCGAACGGATAGACCGTGTCGCCGACGATCTGCCCCGTCTCGTGACCCTTGCCGCAGATCAGCAGCGCGTCCCCCGGCCCCAGCGCGTCGACGCCGCGCAGGATCGCCTCGGCCCGGTCGCCAACCTCGAGGACTTTCGCCGAACCGCTGTCCCGCGCGCCGGCCAGTACGGCGGCACGGATGGCGGCCGGGTCCTCGGATCGGGGATTGTCGTCGGTGACAATCACCATGTCGGCCTCCTGCGCCGCAGCGCGCCCCATCAGCGGGCGCTTGCCGGTATCGCGGTCGCCGCCGGCGCCGACGATGGCCACGAGGCGCCCCATCACATGCGGGCGCAGCGCTGCACAGGCCTTGGCCACCGCATCCGGCGTATGGGCATAGTCGACGAAGGCGGCGGCGCCGTTGTCGCGCGTCGCGGCCAGCTGCATCCGGCCGCGCACCGTGCCCAGCATCGGCAGCATGTCGAAGACGTCGTCGGCCTCGGCTCCGCACGCGATGACAAGGCCGGCGGCCAGCAGCACGTTCTCGGCCTGAAAGCCGCCGATCAACTCCAGCCGCTCCTGCCGGGCGCGCCCGTGCCAGCTCAGCCGGATCTCCTGCCCGGTCGCGTCGAAGCGCTGCGCCTCGAGGCACAGGTCCGCGGCCTGCCGCCCGACAGTGATGACATCCTGCCCGCGCGCCTTGGCGATCGCCAGCATGTCGACGCCGCGCGGGTCGTCGATGTTGATCACCGCCGTCCCGTCCTCGGGCAGCACGCGCGAGAACAGCGCGGCCTTCGCCGCGAAATAGGTTTCGAAGTCCGGGTGATAGTCCAGGTGGTCCTGCGTGATGTTGGTGAAGCCCGCCGCCCGCAGGGTCACGCCATCCAGCCTGCGCTGGTCAAGCCCGTGCGAGGACGCCTCCATCGCGGCGTGGCTGATGCCGGCCTCGGCCGCGCCGGCCAGCACGCGGTGCAGGGTGATCGGCTCGGGCGTGGTGTGGCGCAGCGGGGTCTGCCAGTCGCCCTCGACGCCCGTCGTGCCGATGTTGACGGCGCGCAGGCCCAGCTCTTGCCAGATCTGGCGGGTGAAGCTGGCGACCGAGGTCTTGCCGTTGGTGCCGGTCACCGCGACCATGCTTTCCGGCTGCGCGCCGAACCACAGCGCCGCAGTGCAGGCGAGGGTCGAGCGCGGGTCGGCGGCGACGATCAGGGCTGCGTCAGAAGCGTCCAGCGCGGCCTCGGCGATGCGTGCGCCCTCCGCGTCGGTCAGGATGGCGCCCGCGCCGTTGCGCAAGGCGGCGTCGATGAAGGTGGCGCCGTGGATGCGCGTGCCTGGCATCGCCGCGAAGAGGCACCCGTCGACCACGTCGCGGCTGTCGACGGCAAGACCCGTCACCTGCGCCTCGCGTCCGCCGCGCGCCGTCAATCCCAGCTGCGCCAGGCTTTTCGCCCGCTGCCCCATGTCGCGCCCCCAATCGGTTCGTTTGCCCCCAGATACGCGAGCGGCCCGCCGCTCGCCAGAGGCGACTTGGCCTTGACGGCCGAAGGCTGCGCATCGGCGTCCGCGCGGGGCCTTTCGGCACCGGTCAGTTGGACGACAGCACCATTGTCTCGGGCGCGGCATCGAGGCCGGGGCCATAGTCCGGCCGCAGGTCCAGCAACGGCGCGATGCGCGCGATCATCTCGGCGGCCACCGGCACTGCGGTCCAGCCGGCCGTGCGGCGCGGTTTCTCGCCCGAGGTCTCGACCGGCTCGTCCAGCGTGACGATCAGCACGTAGCGCGGCTCGTGGGCCGGGAACATCGCGGCGAAGGTGTTGATCACCTTGTCGTCGTAGTAGCCGCCGCCGTTCTCGCGCGGCTTGTCCGCAGTGCCGGTCTTGCCGGCGACGTGGTAGCCCGGCACGTCGCCCATCGACGCGGTGCCCCGGGTCACCACGGCGCGCAGCATGCGCTGCGCCGCCTTGGCGCTTTCCGCGCCGAGCACTCGTTCGCCCCGCTGCGGAGCGTCCTGGCGCAGCAGGGTGGGCTTGACGGCAAAGCCGCCGTTGGCGATCGCCGCGTAACCTGCCGCCAGGTGCAGCGGTGAGCTGGACAGCCCGTGCCCATAGGAGATCGTGACCGAGCTGAGGTCGGTCCAGCGCGCTGGCAGAAGCGGCTTGCCGCCGGGGGCCTCGACCATCTCGAACGGCACGGGGTCGAAGAAGCCCAGCCGCTTGAGGAAGGCCTGCTGCCGCTCGGTCCCGATTGCCAGGGCCAGGCGCCCGGTGCCCCGGTTCGACGACTTGATGATGATGTCGGCAACCGACAACTCGCCGTAGTTCTTGTTCTCGAACTCGCCGATCCCGTGCCCGCCGACCCGGAAGGGCGGCCGCGTGTCGATGACAGTTTCAGACGTCACAAGGCCTAGGTCCATCGCCTGCGCGGCGGCGAAAATCTTGAAGGTCGAGCCAAGCTCGTAGACCCCCTGCACCGCGCGGTTGAACAGCGGGCTGTCGCCCGGACTGCCCGCGACCGGCGCTGCGGGGCGGCTGTTTGGGTCGAAATCGGGCAGCGAGACCAGGCTGATCACCTCGCCGGTATGGGCATCCATCAACACGCTGGCGGCGCCCTTGGCGTTCATCAGCGACATGCCCGCCTCGAGCACGCGTTCCGATGCGGCTTGCACCGTCAGATCCAGCGCCAACTCCAGAGGCGCGCCCTCGCGCGCGGGGTCGCGCAATTCCTCGTCGAAGAACCGCTCGATTCCGGCGCGGCCGACCACCTCGGCCGAATGCACGCCCTCGATGCCGTAGCCCGCGCCGCCCAGAACATGCGCGGCCAGCGCGCCGTTGGGGTAAAGCCGCATCTCGCGTGGGCCGAACAGCAGGCCGGGTTCGCCCAGGTCGTGGACGGCCTGCATCTGCTCGGGGCTGAGCTTGCGCTTGACCCAGACGAAGGTGCGCTTGCCGGTGAAGTCCTTCAGCAGGCGCTCATGCGACAGGTCGGGGAAGATCTGCGCCAGTTCGGCCGCGGCGCGCTCGGGTTCGATCATCTGGTGGGGATGTGCGTAAAGAGAGTGCGTCTCCATGTTCTTGGCGAGCACCCGGCCGTGCCGGTCGACGATATCGGCGCGGGTGGCAATGATCGACGCGCCGGTCGCCTGCGCGCGCGGCTCCTCGGCCTCGGAGGCGGCCAGGATGCCCATGCGAGCGCCCACCAGGCCGAAGGCGCAGAAGAACATGACGCCCAGCACCAGCAGGCGGCCCTCGGCACGGATGCGGGCGCGATCGCGCATGTCCTCGTGGCGCAGGCGGCGGTTCTCGCGCTCGATGGCGTCGGGGTTCTCGCCCTTCTGACGGGCTTCCAGGATGCGGGCCAGCGGGCGCAGCGGGATCCGGGTCATGGCTGGTTGGCTCCTGCGCTGGAGACTTCGATGCTGTCGGTGATGTCGATCTGGTCGAGCATCGCGGGTGCGACGCGGCGCAGTTCGCGCGGGTCCGAGAATTGCTCGGCCCGGAGCGGCATCAGCCCCAGCCGGTCGAAGTTCAGCTCGGCCAGGTCGCGCAGGCGGTCGGGACGGTTGAGATAGGCCCACTCGGCCTCGAGCACCGCCAGCCGTTCGCGCGCGGCGCCGATCTGGCGCTGCAGACCGGCGACGCGGTCCAGCTGCGCCTGTGTCGCATAGTTCTCGCGGTAGGCCCAGAAGCCCGAGCCGATGACGGCGATCGCGGTGAGAAGGAACAGCAGAGTGCGCATTCCCTAACGTCCTTTCGGAAGGTCCGGCATTGAAAGGGCGCGCGCGTCGATGGCGCGCGCCGGGGCGTCTGTGCGCCGCGCCACCCGCAGCTTGGCGGACCGGGCGCGCGGGTTGTCGCGGGTCTCGTCGGCATCCGGGCCCACGGCCTTGCGGGTCAGCGGCACGAACGGGTCGTCCGTGGGCGCGGTGTCTTCGGTGGCGGCGTAGCGGTTGACGCGTTCCTTCTTCGCGCCGTGCTCCTGAAAGAAGCGCTTGACCATGCGGTCCTCGACCGAATGGAACGTCACCACCGCCAGCAGCCCGCCGGGCTTCAGCGCGCGTTCCGCCGCCATCAGCCCCTGCCACAACGCCTCGTATTCGGCGTTCACCGCTATGCGCAAGGCCTGAAAGCTGCGGGTGGCGGCGCGGCTTTGGCCGGGCTTGGGGCGCGGAAGGCATCGCTCGACGATCTCGGCCAGGCGCAGGGTGCCGGTGATGGGCGATTCAGCGCGCGCCCGCACGATGGCCTTGGCGATGCGGCGCGAGGCGCGCTCCTCGCCGAAATGATAGAGAATGTTCGCCAGTTCGGCCTCGGGCGCCTCGTTGACGATGTCCGCGGCGGTCGGGCCGGCATCACCCATGCGCATGTCGAGCGGCCCGTCGCGCAAGAACGAGAAGCCGCGCTCGGGCCGGTCCAGCTGCATAGAGGATACGCCGAGGTCCAGCACCACGCCGTCGACCGGCGTGCCGGTCGCCTGGTCCATCTGCGCGAAGTTGCCCTTGTGGAAGGTCACGCGCTCGGCCAGCGACCCCAGTCTTTCGCGCGCGAGTTCGAGCGCCGAAGGATCGCGGTCGATGCCGATGACATGGTCCGCACCCGCCTCGAGCAGGCCGCGCGTGTAGCCGCCCGCGCCCAGCGTGCCGTCGATCCACGTGCCCGAGACAGGCGCCACGGCGCGCAGGAGCGGCGCCAGCAGGACGGGGACATGCGGCGCGCCCGCCACGGCCTAGACCTCGACTCCGGGGTCGAGCAGCATCAGCGGATCGAAATCGTCCGGCAGGTCGTCGAGGAACGCCTCGGTCCGGGCCTGTTCCTCGGCCTCGTAGGTGGCGGGGTTCCAGATCTCGAACGTGTCGCCCGACGCGATGAAATACGCCTCGTTCGACAGGTCGATTTTGCCGCGCAGCTTGACCGGCAGGACGATGCGCCCGCTTTCGTCTACCGAGGATTGCACTGACTGCCCGCTGAACAGCTTCTCCAGCACGCGCCGGCGCTGCGAGCCGCGCGGCATGGCCGCGATCTGCTCGTCGACCTCTTCGATGGCCTCGACCGTGTAGCACTGAAGGTATTTGCGGCGATGGTCGCCGTAGACGATCACGAAGTTGGGGCACTTCCCCTCGACCCAGTCGGGATCGCCGGCCTCGAGCACGCGACGAAAGCCCGCCGGGATGGAAACTCGGCCCTTGCCGTCCACCTTGTGGGTGCCTTCGCCTCTGAACTTCAGCCTGCGGCCCACTGTCCCTGCGGTCCCTTCATGCGCCCCCCGTGAAACGGAAAGCGGCGGGTCGATCTGCTGCCACCGATCGACCCGCCGCCCGACCCGCTTCCGGCGGGTATGTCCGATCGCACGCGCCACCTGGGGGGATGTCTGCTCGCCCGCGCGCCGGATCCTTTGTCACGATGAAGGGCGGGCCTGTATGATGCCTGCCTTTGTTATCGTTGGGAGTTCTGCATCGGGGTCTTTGTTGCCCCTTAAACCGTCCCTCATCGTGTACATAGGGATGCCATGGGAATTCATCCCACGCAACAAGTTTTTGCCGCAGTGACACAGGTCAACGCTGATCTACCTGAGGGCAAATACGCGGAACTTAACGGTCTTTTAAGGTGCTTTAGCAGATCTCGATGGCCGGTAGGGATCTTACACTACATCTTGCGAGGCCCCCCTCGCTGCAATTCGTACCGTGAAATCCCGAAAAATCTGAAGCTGAGCCTAGGCGATCTTTCCGGAGCACGAGGAATCCCGCGAATCTCTGCGCCGAATCCACCTCAATCCGCGCCAAAGGCCACCGACGAAGCATCTTGATTCCGTAGGGTGGCGTGAATTCCCGTGCTCAGATGCCGTCGTTCCGGGAACCTATCCCGCCCGGTCGCGTCCATCCGGCCGCGCCTTGACCCCGTTCGCCGGCGCCGATACCTCGCCAAGACAAGAGAGGCGCCCATGAAGACCATCACCGACAGCCACTGCCACCTGGACTTTCCGGACTTCGACGACACGCGCTCCGAAGTCGTCGCCCGCGCGCGCGAGGCCGGCGTGCACCGCATGGTCACCATCTGCACCCGCCTGCGCAACGAACCCGCCGTGCGCGCCATCGCCGAAGCCAACGAACCCGTCTTCTACGCCGCCGGCACGCATCCCATGTCCGCGGCCGAGGAGCCGATGGCAACCGCCGACCAGCTCGTCGCGCTGGCCAAGCACCCCAAGATGGTAGGCATCGGCGAGACCGGGCTCGACTACCACTACACCGCCGACACGGCCGAGGTGCAGCGGCAAAGCCTGCGCATCCACATCGAGGCGGCGCAGGAGACCGGCCTGCCGCTCATCATCCACGCCCGCGACGCCGACGACGACATGGCCCGCATCCTGCGCGAAGGCTACGAAGCCAGGCCCTACAGCTGCGTGATGCACTGCTTCTCCTCCGGCGAAGCCCTGGCGCGCGCCGCGCTGGACATGGGCTTCTACCTGTCGATGTCCGGCATCGCCGCCTTCCCGAAGTCGAAGGAGCTGCGCGCGATCTTCTCCGCCGCACCGCTCAACCGTATCCTGGTCGAGACAGACAGCCCGTACCTCGCGCCGCCGCCCCATCGCGGCAAGCGCAACGAGCCCGCCTACACCGTGCACACCGCCAAGGTCGGCGCCGAGGCCTTCGGCCTGACCTACGAGGACTTCGCCGCCGCAACCGAGGCGAACTTCGACCGGCTGTTCTCGAAGGCCGCCGCGTGGGCTCCCGCATGACCGAGCTGCGCTTCACCATCCTGGGCTGCGGATCGTCGGGCGGCGTGCCGCGGCTGGGCGGCCACTGGGGCGAATGCGACCCGGAGGATCCGCGGAACACTCGGCGGCGCTGTTCGCTCCTGGTCGAGCAGGAAGGCGACGCGGGCACCACCCGCGTGCTGATCGACACCACACCCGACATGCGCCAGCAGCTGCTGGATGCGGGAGTGGGCGAGCTCGACGCGGTGATCTGGACGCACAGCCATGCCGACCACGTGCACGGGCTGGACGACCTGCGCCAGATCGTCTTCAACATGAAGCGTCGCCTGCGTGTCTGGGCCGACGGCGACACGCAGAACGACCTGATCTCGCGCTTCGGCTACGCGTTTATCCAGCCCGCGGATTCGCCCTACCCGCCGATCCTCGACCTGCACACGATCGACGGGCCGGTCACGATCGACGGCGCCGGCGGCGCCGTCATGCTGACGCCGTTCAAGGTCAACCACGGCAGCATTGACGCGCTCGGCTTCCGCATCCGCGACCTCGCCTACCTGCCGGACGTCATCACCATCCCCGACGAGGCATGGGACCACCTGCAGGACCTTGACTGCTGGATCCTGGACGCCCTGCGCCGCAAGCCGCATCCGACCCATGCGCACCTGGACCTGGCGCTCGAATGGATCGCCCGCGCCGCGCCCCGCCGCGCCATCCTGACCAACATGCACATCGACCTCGACTACGCGACGGTCGAGGCGGAAACGCCGGACCATGTCACCCCCGCCCATGACGGGCTGGTCGTTCGCTATGCGCTCTGAGCGCTCCGCCGCCGCGCCTCTTCGGCCTGAAAGCATACCCGCGAGGGGCCCCCGCCTGCTGCCTTGCGCTTGCGCGACATGCAGGCGCTGATCGACGTCATCCTGCCGGTCTTCCTGGTGATCGGCGCCGGCTACGCGACCGTCTGGCGCGGCCTGCTGGGCGAGGACACGATCGACGGGCTGATGGCCTTCACGCAGAACTTCGCGATCCCCATCCTGCTGTTCCGCGCGATCTGGACGCTCGACCCGGGCGGCGACTTCGACTGGGCGATCCTGTTCAGCTTCTACACCGGCTCGGCCGCCGGCTTTGCAGTCGGGCTCCTGGGCGCGCGGTATCTCTTCGGCCGCGACTGGGAGGACAGCGTCGCCATCGGCTTCTGCTGCCTCTTCGCCAACTCGCTGATGATGGGCCTCGCGCTGACCGAACGCGCCTACGGCCCGGATTCGCTTCAGGCGAACTACATCATCATCGCGATGCATTCACCCTTCTGCTACGGCATCGGCATCACCGCGATGGAGATCGTCCGCGCCCGCGGGCGCCCGGCGCGGGAACTGCCCGGCACCGTGGCGCGCGCGATGTTCCGCAACGCGCTGGTGATCGGCATCCTCCTGGGGCTGGCCGCGAACCTGACCGGCCTCGCCCTGCCCGTGCCGGTGACGGACGCGATCGACATGATCGTGCGCACCGCCCTGCCCGCGGCGCTGTTCGGCATGGGCGGCGTGCTCTACCGGTACCGCCCCCAGGGCGACGGACGGATCATTGCGTTCATCTGCGTCGTCACGCTGATCATGCACCCGACGATCACCTGGACGCTGGGCACCCTGACGAGCCTGTCGCGCGACGCCTTCCGTTCGGCCGTGATCACGGCCGCGATGGCGCCGGGCATCAATTCGTACGTCTTCGCCAACATGTACGGCCGCGCGCGTCGCGTGGCGGCGTCCAGCGTGCTGGTCGCCACGGCCTTGTCGGTCCTTACCGCGTGGTTCTGGCTGTCGATCCTGCCATGACTTGCGCGGCCTGCGGGTCGGCGGGCGGGCGATGCCATCCCGCAGGGAGGGCGAGAGCCGACACCGACCCTCATCAAACCCGTGCGGGCCATCCCAGAGTCTGATCGCCCAGCGCCGCCTGCAGGGCCGGCAACTCCGTCGCCGGCAGGATCAGAACCATGCCCGGCGCGTCGAATTCCAGCCGAACCGGCCCTGAAACCTCGTTCGAGGTGCCGATCACGCCGTCGGGGGCAAGGACCAGGCCGTCGATCGGCCAGCGCAGCCCCTCCGATTGCCCCGTCACCCGCGCCATGGGAAACAACGAGACTCGCGTGCCCGCCTGCAAGTCCAACGCCAGCGCCGGCGGCGCCAGGACCGCCACGTCGGGCCGTCCCACCAGGATGCAGCGCCGCTCGGGCCGCCGCGCCAGCACGCTCAGCACTGCAAGCTGGTGGTCCAGCCGCGCGCCGAGAAAGCCGTGCGCGAACACCAGCGGCGCATCAATGTTGCGCAGCGCCTTGTCGAAATCCGTGCTATCCTGCTCGGCGATCCGGTGCACCAGCCGCGCCGGCATCCGAGCCAGGCCAAGGTCCGGCAACGAGTCCATGTCCCCGATCACTGCGTCGGGGATCACGTCCATCGCCAGCAGAGCGAGCGCACCGCTGTCGGCGGCCACGCGCACCGGACAGTCGTCCAGCGCGGCGCGCAACGCGTCCGGGTCGGTGGGTCCGCCGCCGACCAGAAGGACCGGCGCCGCGCTGGATACAATTGGCGCTTTCATGGCGCGTTAATCGCGGATGCCGATACAGAACACAATCCGGCCATCAAATGATACGCTTCGGAACAAGGAATCGGTCAGCTTTCGACGTGGCAGTCGTGGTAAACGTTGCCTGACCTCGCATTAAAAGGCAGCTCATGGGCGGCTCAAGCAAGATCCTGACGGTCAAGTACGGCACCTTCTCCTGCACGGCGGAGGGGTTCGAGGATCCGTTGGGCGCCGTGAAGGATGCCACGCACTTCTTCCGCCACGTGGTCAAGACCGACCGCTTTTTCGGAGCCGAGCCACCGCGTTTCGATCCGGACCTGGCCGAGGAGATGCTGCGCCGCCAACTGGCGTCCGATCTGCGCGACGGGCACCTGACGGTGCGCGCGGCCCCGACCAGGCAGGCGGCCCTGCCCGCGGATGCGGTGAGCGCTGCCGGCGCGGTGCCGGCCGGGCCTGCAGGCCACGGCAGCGCAGACAGCGCCGGCGACGGCGACGCGCCGCCGCGCAGCGATAGTGTCGCGGCCGAATGCGAGGATGGTTGCGAGGATGGTTCGGACGACGCAGGTTCGGACGAAACGGATTTGCCGCCGGCCGATCCACTGGCCACCCCCTGCGAAGAGCCGGCCGACGCTGCCGCGCCAAGCGCGGAGGAAGCGGACGATCCGATCGCCGCGAAACTGGCGCGTATCCGCGCCGTGGTCGGTGCGCCACCTCGCGAAGCCGCTGATCCCGAGGGTCACGCCGCCGCCGCGGATGCCCATCACACGGCACATGCCCACGTCGCGCAAGTATCTGGCGAGGATGCGGCGCAGGACCTTGGCTGCGCCCCCTATGCCAGCGCCGAACAGGCCGTCGCCCACGCGCAGAGCGCGGCATCGGACAGCGCCCGGCACGAAGACGACGGCCATTCCTTGTCCGCGCCGGACGCGGCCACGGGACCGTGCGACACTGCGTCGGACGCCCCGATCGGCGCGTCGTCCGGGGAGACTGCCAGCCCCGTCTCCGAAGGGGCCCCCGCCACCTTCGACTGCGACGACACCACTGCCGCGCAGCGGTCGGACGATGGCGAATGCCTGACGGCGTCCTGGCCACAGAGCGTCGATGCATGGACGCCCGAGCTCGGGCGCACGGCCGTTGATCCGACCTCCACGGCTTCGGCCGAGCCGGATGTTTCCGAAGCCGCCGTGGCTGATAGCATTCCCGAGGCCAGCACCGGGAGCGCGCCGCAAGACCGGCCTTCCCCGGACGCGCGACCGACTGAATCCGAGGTGCCTGAGCCCGTGCAAGCCGACACGGCCGATGCGCATGGCACCGAAAGCACTGGCGCGCAACCTGACGATACGGCCGCGCCCGTCCGGGGCGAGCGTGGCGACGACACGATCGCGAACGGTGGTGCAGGCGCCTCCGTGGAAGGCGCTGCGGAAGACGGCAAAGCCGTCCCCGTCCGCGAAGACGTGACGCCAGAGGATCCCAAAGACCGCCACGCGTTCGCCGCGGACGGCGCGCAGTTGGAAAGCGATGCCTGGGCCGCGGATGCCCGCGCCGAGACCGAATGCGACGACGCCGGGGACGCCTTGTCCGAGGCGGCCGACCTTACGCAGGCGGAGGAGCCGCACGATCACGCGCGCCCGCCTCTTCTGGGCGCGCTCTCCGACCGGCTTCGCGCGGAAAGCAGCCTGCCCGCCGAGGAAGAAGAGGATCTTGCCCGGGAGCTGGCGGCCGTGCGCGCCGAGCTTCAGGCCTCGACCGGCACAACCCCCGCCAAGACTCCGTTCCGGCTCGACAATCCGATCCTGCCCGAGGAGGACGGAGAGCCTTCCGAGGAAAACATCGACGCCGAGCACGCCAGCGAGCCTTCCGAAGATACCCGCAGTGACGAACACGACGGGGCCGATGACAATTTCCTCGCCCGGGCATCCGCCGGCGCGCGCAAGGCCGTGCGCCTGGCAAGCCCCGCGCGTGCCATGCTGACCGAAAACTTGGTGGGTGACACTGATGCGTCGCGGCTTCTGGCGCAGACGGATTCGCAACTCGACGAGCCCGAGGGCAACCGCCGGCGCAGCGCCATCGCCCATCTGCGCGCCGCGGTCGCCGCAACGCGGGCGGACCGGGCGCTGCAACCAGACGACACCGACGCCGAGACGGCGCGCTATCGCGAAGACCTCGCAAAGGTGGTGCGTCCCCGCCGTCCGAAGGTGCTACGCACGATCCGCACGGAGCGGCCGTCGGCCGAACCCGCGGCGGCGCCGCTGCAGCTGGCGGCGCAACAGCATGTGGACGACGCGCCCTCCCAGCCGGTGCGCCCGCGCCGCGTCAGCATCGCCGACGACATCGGGCCGCTTCCCGGCTCCGACCCCCAGGACGATGCGGGGAGCGGATTTGCCGATTATGCGGCCTCGGTCGGCGCCACGCAGCTGCCTGACCTTCTCGAGGCGGCGGCCGCGTACATGGCCTTCGTCGAGGGGCGCGACCAGTTCTCGCGCCCGCAACTGATGACCGTCCTTCAGCGCGTCGAGGACGGCACCGCCACGCGCGAGGAGCGGCTGCGCAGCTTCGGCCGCCTGCTGCGGGACGGAAAGATCGAGAAGACGCGCGGCGGCCGGTTCACGGCCTCCGAACGCATCGGGTTCCAACCCAAGGCTCGCCAGGCAAGCTGAGACGGCATCGGAAGGCCGTTGGCTATACTGTCAGTCTTCGTCGCGGCGCGTGTCGGGATCGGGCTGCCCCACGCCTCGGAAAACGAAGCGGAAGGGAAGCGCCCAGAGGACGCCCAAGGCGATGTAGACCAGCAGTTCGAGCCAGATCGGCGGCCGGTCCAGCCACGTCATCACCGTAACCGCCGCCACCACGTAGACCGGCAGGCCGACCAGCAGGACGACCAGCGCCCAGCGTTTGCGTGCCTTGTATCCCAATGCCATGGCTTGCCAGCTAGTCCGCAAAGGGATCGGTGACAAGGATCGTGTCGTCGCGCTCGGGCGAGGTGGACAGCAGCGCCACGGGACAGCCGATCAGCTCCTCGACCCGCCGAACATACTTGATCGCCGCGCCGGGAAGATCCGCCCAGGAGCGCGCGCCCTCGGTGGATTCGCTCCAGCCTTCCATCTCTTCGTAGACGGGGGTGCAGCGGGCCTGCTCGTCGGCGGCGAAGGGCAGGTAATCCAGACGCTTCCCGTCTAGGTCGTAGCCGACGCAGATCTTCAGCCGCTCGAACCCGTCCAGCACGTCCAGCTTGGTCAGCGCGATGCCCTTCACGCCGCTGGTCGCGCAGGTCTGGCGCACCAGCACCGCGTCGAACCAGCCGCAGCGGCGCTTGCGGCCGGTCACCGTGCCGAATTCACGCCCGCGCGTCCCCAGCCGTTCGCCGTCGGCATCGTGCAGCTCGGTCGGGAACGGCCCCTCGCCCACGCGGGTCGTGTAGGCCTTGACGATGCCCAGGGTGAAATCGATCGCGTCCGGCCCGACACCGGTTCCGGTGGCGGCCTGCCCGGCGATCACGTTGGACGAGGTGACGAAGGGATAGGTGCCGAAGTCGATGTCCAGCAGCGCGCCCTGCGCGCCCTCGAACAGGATGCGGTGGCCGGCGCGGCGGCGCTCGTTGAGCACCTTCCAGACCGGACCGGCATAGGGCAGGATCTGCGCGGCTATCTCCTTCAGCCCTGCCAGCAGCGCGTCGCGGTCCACCGGCTCGATCCCGAGGCCCCGGCGCAGCGGGTCGTGGTGCTGCAGCGCGCGGTCGATCCGCGCCTCCAGCGTCGCCTCGTCCGCCAGGTCCGCCACGCGCACCGCGCGCCGGCCGACCTTGTCCTCATAGGCCGGGCCGATGCCGCGGCCGGTGGTGCCGATCTTGGTCCCGGCCGAGGCCGCCCCTTCACGCGCACGGTCCAGCTCGCCGTGTATAGGCAGGATCAGCGGCGTGTTCTCAGCGATCATCAGCGTCTCGGGCGTGATCTCGACGCCCTTCGCGCGGATCGCCTCGATCTCCGAGATCAGGTGCCACGGGTCCAGCACCACGCCGTTGCCGATCACCGACAGCTTGCCCGTCCGCACCACGCCCGAGGGCAGCGCGTTCAGCTTGTAGACCGTCCCGTCGATCACCAGCGTGTGGCCGGCATTGTGCCCGCCCTGGAAGCGGCAGATCACGTCCGCCCGGCTCGACAGCCAGTCGACGATCTTGCCCTTGCCCTCGTCGCCCCATTGCGCGCCCACGACGACCACGTTAGCCATGCGACCACCCTTTCATGCCGGTCCAAACGTGCCCCCTATAGCGGTGCGGCACGGCGCGCGAAACCCGCGAAACGCGCTCGCGTCCGCGGTCCGCCCATCCGCCTGCCCCAAGGCGCCGCCGAAAGCGCCGCACACGGTTGCGCGGCCTGCGCGCTTGGCATAGACACCGCGCCAACGCCCTTCGCACCGCAGGTCCTCATGGAAAACGTCCTTCTCATCGTGCTTCTCCTTCTCGCGCTCGCACTCGTGGGCGTGGTGCTGCTGCAGCGCTCGGAAGGCGGCGGTCTGGGAATGGGCGGAGGCGGCGGCCCGGCAGGCCAGCGCGCGGGGGCGACCGCCCTGACCAAGCTGACGTGGCTGTTCGGCATCGCCTTCATGGCGATCTCGCTGGCGCTGACGATCCTAGCGGCGCGCGACGCGGACGGCACGTCGGTCATGGACCGCGTGGGCGGTCAGGCGCCCCTCGCCGACACTGCCGAGCCCGACGCGCTGGACACCGACGCGCTTCTGCCACCGCCTTCGGACGTCGATCCGGACGCACCGCTGGTGCCGCGCGCCGACTAGTCACAACCCCTCGGGATACAACCGGCGGCCGCAACAGCATCTTGCGGCCGGCTGGACAACATTGTCCGAATCCTCTACGGATCAAATCCCGTGATGCTGCCGCCAACCGGGCGGCGGGTGGCCTGATTTCAGGTCCGATTATCCTTAAAAATCACGGGGTTCGCCCAAATGGCACGCTTCATATTCATAACCGGTGGTGTTGTGTCCTCGCTTGGCAAGGGGTTGGCCTCGGCGGCCCTGGGCTCGCTTCTGCAGGCGCGGGGTTTCTCCGTCCGGTTGCGCAAGCTCGACCCCTACCTGAACGTCGATCCCGGCACGATGTCGCCCTTCGAGCACGGCGAGGTCTTCGTCACCGACGACGGCGCCGAGACCGACCTGGACCTGGGCCATTACGAGCGCTTTACCGGCGTGCCCGCGCGGCGCACGGATTCCGTCAGTTCGGGCCGGATCTACACCAACGTGCTCGAAAAGGAGCGCCGGGGCGACTATCTGGGCAAGACGATCCAGGTCATTCCCCACGTCACCGACGAGATCAAGGATTTCATCTCGATCGGCGAGGACGAGGTCGACTTCATGCTGTGCGAGATCGGCGGCACGGTCGGCGACATCGAGGGTCTGCCGTTCTTCGAGGCGATCCGCCAGTTTTCGCAGGACAAACCGCGCGGCCAGTGCATCTTCATGCACCTTACGCTGCTGCCCTTCGTGAAGGCATCTGGCGAGCTCAAGACCAAGCCCACGCAGCACAGCGTGAAGGAGCTGCGCAGCATCGGCATCGCGCCCGACATCCTCGTCTGCCGCTCCGAAGGGCCGATCCCGCAGAAGGAACGCGAGAAGCTGGCGCTGTTCTGCAACGTGCGCCCCGACAGCGTGATCGCTGCACTCGACCTGGCCTCGATCTACGAGGCGCCGCTGGCCTACCACCGCGAAGGGCTGGACCAGGCGGTGCTGGACGCGTTCCAGATCACCCCCGCGCCCAAACCCAACCTGTCCAAGTGGGAGGACGTGGTCGACCGCATCCACAACCCCGAGGGCGACGTGACCGTGGCCATCGTCGGCAAGTACACCCAGCTAGAGGACGCCTACAAATCCATCGCCGAGGCGCTGACCCATGGCGGGCTCGCCAACCGGGTCAAGGTGCGCGTCGAATGGGTCGATGCCGAGCTCTTCGACCGCGAAGACCCCGCTCCGCACCTCGAGAAGTTCGACGCGATCCTGGTGCCCGGCGGCTTCGGCGAACGCGGCACCGAAGGCAAGATCAAGGCGGCGCAGTTCGCGCGCGAGCACAAGGTGCCCTACCTGGGCATCTGCCTCGGCATGCAGATGGCGGTGATCGAGGCGGCGCGCAACGTCGCCGGCGTCGCCAAGGCGGGTTCGGAGGAGTTCGACCACGAAGCCGGAGAGAAGCGCTTCGAGCCGGTCGTCTATCACCTCCGAGAATGGGTGCAGGGCAACGAGAAGGTCAACCGCCGGCCCGACGACGCCAAGGGCGGCACGATGCGGCTGGGTGCCTACGACGCGGTGCTTCAGACCGGATCGCGCGTGGCCGAGGTCTACGGCACGACCACGATCGACGAACGCCACCGGCACCGCTACGAGGTCGACATCAAGTACCGCGACAAGCTCGAGGAAGCAGGCTTGTGCTTCTCGGGCATGTCGCCCGACGGCCGCCTGCCCGAGATCGTGGAATGGCCGGATCATCCCTGGTTCATCGGCGTGCAGTTCCACCCCGAGCTGAAGTCGAAGCCGTTCGATCCGCACCCGCTGTTCCGCGACTTCGTGCGCGCGGCCAAGGAATCGTCGCGGCTGGTCTGACCGGGGCGTCGGAAATCCGGAACTCCGGCGACGGCGTCGCCGTTCGCAGACCATGACCGCGCGCCGTGACCTCAACCTGCACGAAGGCTCGCGCATCCCGCCGATGGACGCGTTTCTCGCCTACGGCGCGATGCTGCCCTTTCCCGCGGCCTTCGTCGTCGCGCTTGCCGCGCCGTTCCTTGCCGGGGCGGCGGTGCTGGGCGCGCAGCTTTGGGGCGCGGCGCTGCTGCTGTTTTTCTCGGGCGTGAGGCGGGGCCTCAGCTTCCGCACCCCCGGCGGCGCCACGGGGCCGCAGATGGCGGCCTTCGCCGGACTGTTCTCCGCCGGCTTCGTCGCCCTTCTGCTGCCCGCTGCCTGGGCGTTGCCGCTGATCCTGGTGGCGCTGCTGCTCATGGCCGCCATCGACCCGGTGGCCGCGCGGCGCGCCGAGGCTCCGCTCTATTTCGAGCGGCTGCGCCCGCCGCAGCTTGCCGTCGGCGTGGCCGGGCTTGCAGGGCTGACGGCGATGGTCGTGCTTTTCTGAATGCCGATGCTCGTGCTCCACACGATCCGCACGGGCCCGCTTGATGCCCGGCGGCGGCCCGCCTACTGTTCCGCCGTGGCTCAGTCCGACGCATCAGCCCCCGCCCCGAGGCGCGCGGCCCCCACGGGGCCGTGACCGGCGATGCTGTCCTACCAGCACGCCTATCACGCGGGAAACCTGGCGGACGTGCACAAGCACGCGCTTCTGGCCTCGGCGCTGGATTACCTGACCCGCAAGGACAAGCCGCTGAGCTACATCGAAAGCCATGCGGGCCGCGGGCTCTATGACCTCGACAGCGCCGAGGCGCGGCGCACGGGCGAGGCCGAGGGCGGCGTCGCGCGGGCCGAGCACTGGTTCGGCGCCGACCATCCCTATGCAAGCGCGCTGGCGGCGGTGCAGGCGGCGCACGGGCCCTCGGCCTATCCCGGCTCTCCCATGATCGCGCGGCACCTGCTGCGCGACACCGACCGCATCCACCTGGCCGAGCTTCACCCGGCCGAGCATGCCGCCCTGGAGGCCGCGCTGAAGGCGCCCAACGTGCGCGTCCACCGGGCCGACGGGCTGGACCTGGCGCACAGCCTGTGCCCGCCCACCCCGCGCCGGGGCCTGCTGCTGATCGACCCCAGCTGGGAGATCAAGCAGGACTATGCCGACCTGCCCCGCCATATCGGCCGGATCACCCGCGCCTGGAACGTGGGCATCGTCATGCTTTGGTACCCGATCCTGCGCGACCCGGTGCATCCGCCGATGCTGCGGGCGCTGGCACGCGACCACCCGGCCGCCCTGCGGCACGAGGTGCGCTTTCCCCCGGTCCGCGAGGGGCACCGCATGGTCGGCTCGGGGATGTTCGTGGTGAACCCGCCCTTCGGCCTGGCCGAGGCGGCGGCGCAGCTGGACCCGTTCTTCGCGGCGCTGACCCGATCCTGAATGGCGGCCCGATGCGGTGTCCCACGGTGGGACATCAGGGCGCCCCAGGAATTTCAATGGGTTGCAGAGACGGATTCATACCTCGTTAGGATTTGATCGCCCAGGCCGCATCCTGCCGTTTGCCGATCGCTGCCGCAGCGCCTACATGGAGTCCATGTTCGCAGACTTCCTCAATCGCCTGACGGCGCCCGAACCCGACCCCATGCCCGACGAGGACGCGCGGCTGGCGCTGACTGCATTGCTGGTGCGCGTCGCCCGCTCGGACGGGGATTACGACAACGCCGAACGCGCCTGGATCGACCGCATCGCGGCGCAGCGCTACGGCATGTCGCCCTTCGAGGCCTCGAAGCTGCGGGGCGAGGCCGAGCGGCTCGAGGCCGAGGCCCCGGACACGGTGCGCTTCACCCGCGCGATCAAGGACGCTGTCCCCCACGAGGCGCGCATCGGCGTGATCGAGGCGCTGTGGCAGATCGCGCTGGCCGATGGCGAGCGCGACGCGCACGAGGACTCGATCCTGCGGATGGTGTCGAATTTCCTCGGGATCAACGATCGCGACAGCGCGCTGGCCCGCCAGCGCGTCGAGGGCGCTGGCTGACAACGCGCGCGTTCACGGCTTTGCGGATTGCACAGGGGCGGTGTTTTGCGGCAGTTTGCCCCGAACCGCCGAAAGGACCCGCATGCCCGAGCAGACCGCAGACCAGCCGCCCGTCATCGAGATCCGCAACCTGCACAAGGCCTACGGCGCGCTCGAAGTCCTGAAAGGCGTCGACATCACCGCGCCGGCGGGCACGGTCGTTTCGCTGATCGGTTCGTCGGGGTCGGGCAAGTCCACCCTGCTGCGCTGCTGCAACCTGCTGGAAGACAGCCAGCAGGGCGAGATCCTGTTCCAGGGCGAGCCCGTGCGCTGGCGGGGCGAAGGCCACAACCGCCGGCCGGCCGACGGCAAGCAGGTGCTGCGCATCCGCACGAACCTGTCGATGGTGTTCCAGCAGTTCAACCTGTGGTCGCACATGACCATCCTTCAGAACGTGATGGAGGCACCGCTGACCGTGCTGGGGCGCGACCGCGCCGAGGTCGAGCATGCGGCGCGCGGGTATCTCGAGAAGGTGGGCATCGGCGACAAGGCCGATGCCTGGCCCGCGCAACTGTCGGGCGGTCAGCAGCAGCGCGCCGCGATTGCCCGCGCCCTGTGCATGGAGCCGCAGGCGCTGCTGTTCGACGAACCGACCAGCGCGCTGGATCCCGAGCTTGAACAGGAGGTGGTGCGCGTCATCAAGGCGCTGGCCGACGAAGGCCGCACCATGCTGATCGTCACCCACGACATGCGCATGGCGGCGGACGTGTCCGACCACGTGGTGTTCCTGCACCAGGGCCTGATCGAGGAGGAAGGCCCCCCCGAGCGGCTGTTCGGCGCGCCGCAATCCGAGCGGCTGCAGGGCTTCCTTTCGGCGACGATGCCCGCCTGAGCCGGAGCGCGTGACCGCACGGCCCCCTTGCCATCGACGGCGATTTGCCGGACCTTCCGGCGCAGTCCGGTGTCCGGAGACGGGTGCCGCAAGAAACTCAGGGAGATTTCCGATGAAGACGCTTATCCTCGGCACGACGGCGCTGGCCTTGTCCGCCGGCATGGCCTTCGCGCAGGACACCGTGCGGCTGGGCACCGAAGGCGCCTACCCTCCGTACAACTACCTCGACGATTCGGGCGAGGTCGCGGGCTTCGAGCGCGTGCTCGGCGACGAGCTGTGCGAGCGCGCCGAGCTGACCTGCGAATGGGTCACCAACGACTGGGATTCGATCATCCCGAACCTGGTCAGCGGCAACTACGACGCCATCATCGCCGGCATGTCGATCACGCCCGAGCGTGAGGAGGTCGTCGACTTCACCCAGAACTACACGCCGCCGTCGCCCTCGTCCTTCGCCGCGATGAGCGAGGACGTGGACCTCGAGACCGCGGTGATCGCGGCGCAGACCGGCACGATCCAGGCCCAGCACGTGTCGGGCATGGAGGGCGCGACCCTGGTCGAGTTCCCCAACCCCGACGAGGCCGTCGCCGCCGTGACCACGGGCGAGGCCGACGCGATCATGGCCGACAAGGACTTCCTGATCCCGGTGGTCGAGGATTCGTCGGACATGGTGTTCGTGGGCGAGGACGTGCCGCTGGGCGGCGGCATCGGCATGGCGTTCCGCGAAAGCGACCCCGAGCTGCGCGCGCAGTTCGACGCCGCGATCCAGTCCATGAAGGACGACGGCACGCTCAACGAGCTGATCGCCGAGTGGCTGGGCGAGGATTCGCCGAAGTTCTGATCCGGAACGGCGGGCCGCGGCCCGCCCTTCCCCTTCATGCGGGCGGCGCGGCAGCGCGGCGCCCGCGACCGGGAGATCCGAGACATCTTTTCCTTCTGCTCTGATCCCGCCACGCTCGACGGCATCGCCTGGTATCTGTGCTACCTGACCACGGGCAAGCACATGGCCTTTTATGTCTCGTTCGGGACCGTGCTGCTGTTGCTGGCGATCACCGCGCCGGCGGCGATGGCCTTCGGCTTCGGCGGTGCCATGGCCGCGCGCTCGCGCATCCCGCCGGTGTCGTGGCTGGGCAAGGGCTATATCGCGATCGTGCGCGGCGTGCCCGACATCGCGTTCTTCCTGTTCTTCGTGATCGCGCTGGACCAGGCGTTCGAGTGGACGCGCCACCAGGTGCTGTGCCCGGACTGGGACCAGCCGGTGCGGCAGGGCAACGACTTCGTCGTCTGCGACGCGGCGAAGCTGCCGCTAGGCAACGCGCCGCAATGGGTGCACGAGCTCTATGGCTTCGGCGTGGCGGTGCTGACCTTCGCGATCGTCTTCGGCGCCTTCGCGGCGAACGTGCTGTACGGCGCGATGCGCGCGGTGCCGCGCGCGCAGATCGAGACCGCCGAGGCCTATGGCCTGACCCGGCGGCAGGCGTTCCGCCGCATCGTGGTGCCGCAGATGTGGGTCTACGCCCTGCCCGGCCTGTCGAACCTTTGGATGGTGCTGATCAAGGCCACGCCGCTGCTGTTCCTGCTGGGGATCGAGGACATCGTGTTCTGGGCGCGCGAACTGGGCGGCGCCAAGACGCCGCGCTTCACCGACTACCCGCACGGCGACTGGCGGGTCTGGTACTTCCTGGCGCTGCTGGTGTTCTACCTGGTGTTCACGCGGGTGTCCGAGATCGTGCTGGACCGCGTCATGGCCCGGCTGAGCCGCGGCCAGGCGACGGCGGCCGGCGAAGCGCAGAGAAAGGCGGCCTGATGGCGGACGTGGTTCGGGGCCCGGGGCCCCGTCGCCCGGTGGCGGCGATTCAGGAACGGGGGCCTTGCCCGCGTCGTCCGGGGACGGCTTTCGTCGCTCGTTCCCGCACCGATGAAACGGCGGGCGCGGCGCGTTCCGTCGGGCGGGGTGTCTCGTGAGCTGCTGGGAGACGATCGCGGATTACGGGCTTCGGTCGATCGGCATCGGCGAACGGCTGCTGCCGCGCAGTGATTTCACGCTGTGCCAGCAATTCGTGCTGATCGGCTCGGGGCTGATCTGGAACGTGTATTTCGGCGTGCTGGCGCTGTCGGCCGGGTTCTTCCTGGCGACCACCGTGGCGTTGGGCAAGGCGTCGTCGAACCCGGTGGCGCGCACGCTGTCGACGTGGTTCATCTTCGTGTTCCGCGGCTCGCCGCTGTTCATCCAGTTCTTCTTCGCCTATTTCGCCTTCCTGTCGCTGAAGTCGGTCTCGCCCGTCTTCGACCCGTTCACCACCGCCTGGGCGGGCGCGCTGGTCGTGCTGTTCCTCAACACCGCCGCCTATTCCGGCGAGATCTTCCACGGCGCGCTGCAATCGATCCCCCGGGGCGACACCGAGGCGGCGGATGCCTACGGCTTTCACGGCTGGGCCAAGTTCCGCAAGATCACCTGGCCCACCATGCTGCGGCTCGCCTGGCCCGCCTACACGAACGAGGCGATCTTCCTGTTCCACGCCACGACGCTGGTGTTCTTCTCGGGCTTCCCGGCGTGGCAGCAGCGCGGGGACGCGCTCTATTACGCCAGCTATTTCGCGGACAAGACGTTCAACCCGTTCGTGCCCTACCCGATCCTCGCGGGATATTTCATCCTGCTGACGCTGGGCATCATCGGGCTGTTCGGGCTGGTGAACCGGCGGCTGAACCGGCATCTGCCGTCCTCCGTGCGCCCCAAGGTCCGGTTTCGGCCCAACCTGATCCGCTGAGCCGCGCCGGGCGGTTCGGAATCCGGAACGGCGGCGATCGACGGCCCCCCTTGCCAACGCGGGGGACGGCGGGTTACGAATTTGATCAAATCTGACACGAGGCCCCCATGCCCGCTCCTTCGCTCGACTGGCTGCGAACCCATCCCGAGGTGCGCACGATCCGTGCCGCCGCCTGCGACCTCAACGGCGTGCCGCGCGGCAAGCGCGTGCCCTCGCGTTATGCCGAGAAGGTCGTTACCGAAGGCACCCGCTTTCCGATGTCGGCGCTGAACCTGGACATCTGGGGCGAGGACATCGACGACAGCCCGCTGGTGTTCGAGACCGGCGACCGCGACGGGGTGCTGCGCCCGACCGACCGCGGCTTCGTGCCGATGCCCTGGCTCGAGGCGCCCTCGGCGCTGCTGCCGATCTGGATGTACCACGAGGACGGCCGCCCCTTCGACGGCGATCCGCGCCACGCGCTGGCGAGCGTCGCGCAACGCTACCGCGCCCGCGGTCTGACACCGGTCGTCGCGGTCGAGCTGGAATTCTTCCTGATCGACGATTCCACGCGCACGCTGCAGGTGCCGGTCTCGCCCCGCTCGGGCAAGCGCCGCAAGGCGGCCGAGATCCTGTCGATCCGCGCGCTCGATGCCTTCGACCAGTTCTTCACCGAGCTCTACGAGGCCTGCGAGGCGATGGACATTCCCGCCGACACCGCGATTTCCGAGGCGGGGCTGGGGCAGTTCGAGATCAACCTGGTGCACACCGACAACGTGCTGCGCGCGGCCGACGACGCGTGGCTGTTCAAGTGGCTGGTCAAGGGGCTCGCCCGGCGACACGGCTTCGCCGCGAGTTTCATGGCGAAACCCTATGAGGATTACTCGGGCTCGGGGATGCACGCGCATTTCTCGGTGCTGGACGCGGCGGGGCAGAACATCTTCGACGACGGCGGCGCGCGCGGCACCGCGGCGCTGCATCACGCCATCGCCGGCTGCCTGCGGGCGATGCACGACAGCACGCTGATTTTCGCGCCGCACCTGAACTCCTATGACCGGCTGGTCCCCGAGGCGCACGCGCCGTCCGGCATCAGCTGGGCCTACGAGAACCGCACCGTGGCCATTCGCGTGCCCGCCGGCGCGCCGGCCGCGCGACGGATCGAGCATCGGGTGGCGGGCGGCGACGTGAACCCCTACCTGGCGCTGGCCGCCATGCTGGGCGCCGCGCTGACCGGGATCGAGGACGAGATCGCGCCGCCCGAGCCGGTGACCGGCAACGCCTACGCGCTGGACCTGCCGCGCATCCCGACCGAATGGGGCGACGCGATCGACGCGTTCGAGAAGTCGGACCTGATGAAACGGATCTTTCCCGACATGCTGATCCGCAACATGGTGCTGACGAAGCGGCAGGAAAAGCTGTACATGGGCGAGCTGACGCAGCCCGAACAGACCGAGATCTACCTCGACACGGTCTGACAAACCCGAAAACCTGGTGTTTCATGCATATCGGTATCCTCAAGACCGGCCACACGCCACCCGACCTCGAACCCGAACACGGCGATTACGGCGCCATGTTCCGCCGCCTGATGGCCGGGGAGGGCTTTTCCTTCACAACCTGGTCGGTGGTCGACGGCGAGTTTCCCGACAGCCCCGAGGCGGCAGATGGCTGGCTGATCACCGGCTCGCGCCACGGCGCCTACGAGGATCACCCGTGGATCCCGCCGCTGGAACAGTTCATCCGCGACGCGTTCGAAGCCGACCGCCCGATCGTAGGCGTGTGCTTTGGCCACCAGATCATCGCGCAGGCGATGGGCGGCAAGGTCGAGAAGTTCCCCGGCGGCTGGTCCGTCGGGCCGCAGGTCTACCACTTCCCGGACGGCCCGCGCACAGTTCAGGCGTGGCACCAGGACCAGGTGACGCAGGCGCCCGAGGGCGCGCAGACCGTCGCCAGCAGCGTTTTCTGCACCCATGCGGCGCTGCTTTACCCGCGCAAGGCCTACAGCGTGCAGCCGCATCCGGAATTCGACGACGCCTTCGTTCTGGGGCTGATCGAGACGCGCGGCAAGGGCGTGGTGCCCGACGCGCAGCTGGAACAGGCGCGCGACACGGTGGGCGCGCCCCTGGACGACGCCGCCCTGGCGCACCAGTTCGCCACCTTCTTCCGCGAAAGGCGCATCGCATGAGCGACGAATGGATCTCGCGCCTGCCCGAGGCGGCGCAGCGCTACCTCGAAGGGCGCCGGCTGGACGAGGTCGAGTGCATCATCTCGGACCTGCCGGGCATCGCGCGCGGCAAGGCGGTGCCGGCGTCCAAGTTCGCGCGCCTGAAGCATTTCCACCTGCCGGATTCGATCTTCTTCCAGACGATCACCGGCGACTGGGGCGAGGCCGCCGGCGAAGAGGGCTTCATCGAGCGGGACATGATCCTGCGTCCGGACATGAGCACGGCGACCGCGGCCCCCTGGACCGGCGACTGGACGCTGCAGGTGATCCACGACGCCTTCGACCGCAAGGACCGTCCCGTCTCCTGCGCACCGCGCAACATCCTGCGGCGGGTCTGCGACCTCTACAAGGCGCAGGGCTGGAAGCCGGTGGTCGCGCCCGAGATGGAGTTCTTCCTGATCGCCCGCAACCTCGACCCGGCCAAGGACATCGAGCCGATGACCGGCCGGTCGGGCCGTCCGGCGGCGGCGCGGCAGGCCTATTCGATGACCGCGGTGGACGAATTCGGTCCCGTGATCGACGACATCTACGACTTCGCCGAGGCGCAGGGCTTCGAGATCGACGGCATCACGCAGGAAGGCGGCGCCGGCCAGCTCGAGATCAACCTGCGCCACGGCGACCCGGTGCGGCTGGCCGACGAGGTGTTCTTCTTCAAGCGCCTGATCCGCGAGGCGGCGCTGCGGCACAACTGCTTCGCCACCTTCATGGCCAAGCCGATCGCCGACGAGCCGGGTAGTGCGATGCACATCCACCACTCGGTGCTGGACCTGGAGACGGGCCAGAACCTGTTCTCGGGTCCGCAGGGCGGCGAGACGGACGCGTTCTACCACTTCATCGGCGGCTTGCAGAAGCACATGCCGGCGGCGATCGCGGTGCTGGCGCCCTACGTGAACTCGTACCGCCGCTACGTGCGCGACCACGCGGCGCCGATCAACCTCGAATGGGGCCGCGACAACCGCACGACGGGGATCCGCATCCCGCTGTCGGACACGCAGTCGCGCCGGGTCGAGAACCGGCTGGCGGGGATGGATTGCAACCCCTACCTGGGGATCGCCGCGTCGCTGGCCTGCGGCTACCTCGGGATGATGCAGGAGGTGCGCCCGTCCAAGCAGTTCCGCGGCGATGCCTACGAGGGCGAAGGCGACATCCCGCGCGTCCTGGGCCAGGCGCTGGACATGTTCGACGCCGCCAAGGACCTGCACGACATCCTGGGCCCGGAGTTCGCGCGCGTCTATTCCATCGTGAAACGGTCCGAGTACGAGGAATTCCTGCAGGTGATCAGCCCGTGGGAGCGCGAGCATCTGCTGCTGAACGTGTGACGCAGCGCATGAGCCGGCGGCGTGATCCGGCTAAGCGCCCCGCGGGCGTGCGGGAACGCTTGCATTCGGGGCACGCAGGCCCCCGGGGGCGTTTCGCCCCCCGGACACGGCCCGGGGCGTTCCGCGCCGGGCCGCCAAGGATACTTGACCAGGGAAACACCAGGAGCCGCGAATGAACCTGCTTTATGCCAACGACGCGCGCGGCGCCTATCCCGACAGCTGGTATGCCGCGACGGTCGATCCGTTGCCGCCCTTCGCTCCGCTCGAGGGCGACGTTCGCGCCGACGTGTGTGTCGTTGGCGGCGGCTATACCGGCCTGTCGGCGGCGCTGCACCTGGCCGAGGCGGGCCTGTCCGTGGTGTTGCTGGAGGCGCAGCGCGTGGGGTTCGGCGCCTCGGGGCGCAACGGCGGGCAGCTGGGCTCGGGTCAGCGGCAGGACCAGGTGACGCTCGAGAAAATGGTCGGACGCGACGATGCGCGAAAGTTCTGGGACCTCGGCCAGGGGGCCAAGGCGCTGGTGCGCGATCTGGTGTCGCGCCACGGGATCGAGTGCCATATCAGGGACGGCATCGCCTGGGCCGGCGAAAGCGCCGGCTCGGTGGACGAGTTGCATCGCTATGCCGGCCACATGGACCGGCACTACGGCTACCCGCTCGAAGTGCTGGACCGCGAGGCGTTCCATGCCCTCTGCCCCAGCCCGGCCTACCGGGGCGGGATCCTCGACATGGGTGCCGCGCATCTGCACCCGCTGGCCTTCGCGCTTGGCCTCGCGCGCGCGGCGTCGGGCGCGGGTGCCGTGATCCATGAAGGCGCGGAAGTGCTGTCGATCGACGACGAGGACGGCGTGACCCTGCGCACCGCGCAGGGCAGCGTGCGCGCGGACCACGCGATCCTGGCCTGCAACGGCTACATGGGCGGGCTCGCGCCGCAGGTGGGCGCAAAGGTCATGCCGATCAACAACTTCGTCGTCGCGACCGAGCCGCTGGGCGACCGCGCGGCCGAGGTTCTGACGCGGGACGTCGGCGTGGCCGACGACAGGTTCGTGGTGAACTACTTCCGGCTCAGCCATGACAAGCGCCTGCTGTTCGGCGGCGGCGAGAGCTATGGCTACACCTTCCCGCGCGACATCCGCGCCACCGTGCGCAAGCCGCTGCTGCGCGTCTTCCCGCATCTGGCCGACGTGCCGCTGACCCATGCCTGGGGCGGCACGCTGGCGATCACCCGCAAGCGCATGCCGCATCTGGCGCGGATATCGAAGCACGTGCTGTCGGCCTCGGGCTATTCCGGTCACGGGGTGGGCAACGCCACGCAGGCGGGCCGCCTGATGGCCGAGGCCGTGCGCGGCCGGTCCGAGGGGTTCGATACCTTCGCCGCCCTGCCCGCGCCCGCCTTCCCCGGCGGCGCATCGCTGCGCAACCCGCTGCTGGTGCTGGCGATGAGCTGGTTCGCGATGCGCGACCGGCTGGGGGTCTGAGCGGCCGCCGCCCTAGCGGTTCATCTTCGACAGGCGCGTCTGAAGCTCGTGCAGCTGGCGCTTGATCGCGTCCAGGTCGTCGTCGTCGTCGCCGGCCTCGTCGCTGCCGGGGCCGCCGCCCGGACCGGACCAGTTCGCGCCCATGCCCGTGCCCATGCCGCCGCCGGTCATCGCCTTGAGGAACGCCGCCTGCTGCGCCTGCATCGCGTCAAAGCCGGGGACCTTGGCCATCGGATTGATGGCGCTCATGTTCTCGACCCACTTGCTCTGGCTGTCGCGGAACGCCTCGAACGAGGCGGCCAGGAATTGCGGCACCATGCTGGTCTGCGCGGTGGTGTAGCTGCGCACGAGATCAGTCAGCACGTTGATCGGCAGGACGGATTCGCCCTTGCTTTCATGCTCGGCGACGATCTGGAGAAGATACTGGCGGGTCAGGTCGTCGCCCGACTTCAGGTCGACGATCTTGACCTCGCGCCCGTCGCGAATGAAGCCGGCGATATCCTCGAGCGTGACGTAGTCCGACGTCTCGGTGTTGTAGAGCCGGCGGCTGGCGTAACGCTTGATCAGAAGCGGTTTTTCCGTGTCGGCCATCGGCTTCCCTCCCGGGCTTGACGCAAGTGTCGAAAGCTTAGGCGAGTGCCGCGCAAAAGAAAAGCGCGGCCGCATCGGGCCGCGCGTGTTCAGAACAGCGAACCCTGTTCGGGCTTGGGCGCCTTGGCGGGTCCACGCTTCGGCGCGCTGCCGCCGATCTTCAGCCGGCCGTCGTGGAACTCGATCTCCAGCGCAGTGGCGTTCTCGGCCGCTTCCTTGTTCGTCACCACGCCGCCGTCGCCGCGCACCACCGCGTAGCCGCGGCGCAGCGTCTCGCGGTAGCCCAGCGTCTCGCGCAGGCGGTCCAGCGCGTCGAGCTTGCGGCGCGCCTCGGCCAGCCGGGCGGCCTGCGCCTCGTCGAGGCAGCGCGACAGGTCGTCCAGCTTGGCCCGGTGCTGCGCCACGTCGCGCGCCAAGACCTGCGGGCGAAGCCGCGCTGCCTGCTGCGCGAAGGCTTGCCGGCGGTTCGCGATCAGCCGCGACAGGCAAGGCGACAGCCGGTGCGCGCGGTCGTTCAGGCGCGCGCGCTCGGACGCGATGGCGCGGGTCAGCAGGCCGGGGCGCAGGGTGCCGCACTCGCTCAGCCGCAGGCGCCGGCGGTCCACGCCGCGCGACAGCGCAGCGGGCAGGCGGTCGGCCAGCACGTCCAGCCGCTGGCGCGGGTTCTGCAGCAATTCGTCCGCCCGCGGCAGCGCGCGCGACAGGTCGCGCAGGCGCTGGCGCCGCGCGTCGGCCCGGTGGCCCATCGCGCGGGCCATGCGGGCCTGCACGTCGCCGACCCAGGCCGCCAGTTCCAGCCGCACCGGCACCGCCATCTCGGCCGCGGCCGAGGGCGTCGGCGCGCGCCGGTCGGCGGCGTGGTCGATCAGCGTGGTGTCCGTCTCGTGCCCCACGGCCGAGATCAGCGGGATCGCGCTGGCCGCCGCGGCGCGCACGACGATCTCCTCGTTGAAGCCCCACAGATCCTCGACCGAGCCGCCGCCGCGGGCGACGATCAGCAGGTCCGGCCGGGGCAGCGCGCCACCGGGCGTCAGGCGATTGAAGCCCTCAATGGCGCGGGCGACCTCGGGCGCGCAAGCCGCACCCTGCACCGCCACCGGCCAGATCAGCACCTTGCGCGGGAACCGGTCGCGCAGCCGGTGCAGGATGTCGCGGATCACCGCGCCCGAGGGCGAGGTCACGACGCCGATCACTTCCGGAAGGTAGGGCAGCTTGCGCTTGCGCGCGGGGTCGAACAGCCCCTCGGCCTGCAACGCGGCGCGGCGCTTTTCCAGCATCGCCATCAGCGCGCCCATGCCGGCGGGGCGGATGTCTTCGATGACGATCTGGTATTTCGACTGGCCGGGGAAGGTGGTCAGGCGGCCGGTGGCGATGACCTCCATGCCCTCCTCGACCGGCGTCTCCTGACGCGCGGCGACGCCCTTCCACATGACGCCCGAGATCACGCTGCGGTCGTCCTTGAGGTCGAGGTACACGTGCCCCGAACGCGGCCGCGACACCCGCCCAACCTCGGCCCGCACGCGGACATGGCCGAATTCGCCCTCGATGATGCGCTTGACGGCGCCGGACAGTTCCGAGACCGAAAATTCCGGCGTGTTGCCCGCGCCCGCGTCGTCGATCAGGTCCATCGCCCGCACTCCCTGCCCGTTTTGCGCCACACTAGCGAACCAAGCGACGGGCCGAAAGCACCCGGCGTGGACAAGGGCGCCGCACGCGGCCTAATCACGGGGCACGGGCAAGGAGGCGCGGGCGTGCAGGCAGGGACAGTCGACAGGCGGCCGCGGGTGCTGCTGCTGGCGGACGATTTCAACCCCGAATGGCCGTCGCTGCCGGTCGTGGGCTACAAGTACGCCCGCGCGTTGTCGCGCGTCTGCGACGTCACCGTCGCCACGCATGTGCGCAACCGCCCGAACGTCGAGGCGGCGGGCCCGCCGATGGAGGTGGTCTACCTCGACAATGAGTGGATCGCGGCGCCGATGCACCGGCTGGCCACGCGCCTGCGCGGCGGCGATCAGGTGGCTTGGTCGACCTCGATGGCGATGGGCTACCTGCCCTACCTCGCCTTCGAGCGTGCGGCCTGGCAGCATTTCCGCGCCGCCCTGCACGCGGGCCGGTTCGACCTTGTCCACCGGATGACGCCGATGACGCCGACCATGCCCAGCTGGATCGCGCGGCGCCTGCCGGTGCCCTTCGTGCTGGGGCCGCTCAACGGCAATCTCGACTGGCCCCGCGCCTTCGCCGCCGAACAGGCGCGCGAGCGCGAGCGCCTGCGCGCGCTGCGCGGCCTCTACCGCGTGCTGCCCTATGCCCGCTCGACCTACGACAGCGCGGCGGCCGTGCTGTGCGCGTTCGAGCACACCCGCACAGACCTTGCCTGGGTCGAGGATGCGCGGATCGTGCCCTTCCCCGAGATCGGCTTCGACGCCGACCTGTTCCACGCCGGCGGCGCCGCGCCGGCCGGGGCGCGCGACCCGCAGGGCCGGCTGCGATTCCTGTTCGCAGGACGCCTCGTGCCCTACAAGCTGCCCGAGCTTCCGGTGCTGGCGTTCGCCCGCCACCCTGCCCTGCGGGCGCACAGGCTCGTAATCCTCGGCGACGGCCCCGAACGCCCGCGGATCGAGGCGCTGATCGCCGAGCACGGGCTTCAGGATTGCGTCACCCTGCACGGCCGCACCGATCAGGCGGGCGTGGCGAACTGGATGCGCAACTGCGATGCCTTCGTCTTTCCCTCGATCCGCGAACTGGGCGCGGGCGTGGTGATCGAGGCGATGGCCAGCGGCATGGACAGCATCGTCACCGATTACGGCGCGCCCGGTTGGCTGGCCGATCAGGGTCGCGGCATCACGGTGCCGATGGCGCCGCTGGACACGCTGGTCGACGGCTTCGCCCAAGCGATGCTGGACGCCGCCGACGACCGCGCCGGCATGGCAGCGCGCGCGGAGACGGCACGCCGCTTCGCCGAAGACGGGTTCATCTGGGACGCCAAGGCCGCCCGCACCCGCGACATCTACGAAGCGGTGCTTTCGGGCGCTCCATTGCAAGGCCTGGGATACTGACCTTCCCTTGCCCGCGCGCGCTGGCTATGAGGCGGGCCAAGCAACGGAGGCGCGGTCCATGAACATCCTCATCCTCGGCGGCGGCGGGCGCGAACACAGCCTTGCCTGGGCCGCGCTGCAGAACCCCAAGTGCGACAAGCTGATCGTGGCGCCGGGAAATGCCGGGATCGCGCTGATCGCGGAATGCGCCGACCTGAACATCCTGGACGGGGGCGCGGTGGCCGAGTTCGCGGGCGAGAACGCCATCGACCTCGTGATCATCGGCCCCGAGGCGCCATTGGCCGCGGGCGTGGCCGACGTGCTGCGCGGCGCGGGCTTCCCGGTCTTCGGCCCTTCGGCCGCCGCCGCGCGGCTCGAGGCGTCCAAGGCCTTCACCAAGGAAATCTGCGACGCGGTGGACGCGCCCACGGCCCGCTACGGCCACTTCACCGATGCCGAGGCCGCCAAGGCGCACGTGCGCGACCAGGGCGCGCCGATCGTGGTCAAGGCCGACGGGCTGGCCGCCGGCAAGGGCGTGATCCTCGCCCGAACCGAGGACGAGGCGCTGGAGGCCATCGACGACATGTTCGGCGGCAGCTTTGGCGCGGCCGGCGCCGAGGTGGTGATCGAGGAGATGATGACCGGCGAGGAGGCATCTTTCTTCGTGCTGGTCGACGGCGAGACCTGCCTGCCCTTCGGCACCGCGCAGGACCACAAGCGGGTGGGCGAAGGCGACACCGGGCCGAATACCGGCGGCATGGGTGCCTATTCCCCCGCCCCGATCATGGACGACGCGGTCACGCGACGCGCGCTGGACGAGATCGTGCGCCCGACCATGGCCGAGATGGTCCGCCGCGGCACGCCCTATTCCGGGGTGCTCTACGTGGGCCTGATGATCGAGGAGGGCGCGCCACGGCTGGTGGAGTACAACGCCCGCTTCGGCGACCCCGAATGCCAGGTGCTGATGATGCGGCTGGGCGGCCAGGCGCTGGACCTGATCCATGCCTGCGCCGAGGGGCGGCTGGCCGAGGCGCAGGTGACCTGGGCCGACGACCACGCCATGACGGTGGTCATGGCCGCCGCGGGCTATCCCGGCGCCTACGACACCGGCACCACGATCGGCGGGCTGGAAAGCCTGCCCGAGGACAGCTTTCACCAGATGTTCCACGCCGGCACGGCCCGGCAGGAGGGCCGGATCGTGTCGGCCGGCGGCCGGGTGCTCAACGCCACTGCCCGGGGTGCGACCCTGGCCGAGGCGCGCGACCGCGCCTATGCGCTGGCCGAACGCGTGGACTGGCCCGACGGGTTCTACCGCCGCGACATCGGTTGGCGCGCGCTGGGCTGACGGCAACTGGGGGCGCTGCCTCGCCCCTGGCCGCCCGGTTCGTGCTTTTCGGTTGCGCCGCCGCATCCGGCGAGATCCGCGGGACGCGCAGACGACGTGGCGCCCGACCCGAGGCCGGCCGCCCGGCACATGCCGCGCCGTCCCGCCCCCCCACGCCCTGACCGTGCGGCAGGCCCGTATTCGGTCAACCGGGGTCGCGCAGACGCTCCAGATGCCCGGCGCGCACGGCGTCGAGGTGGATGACGCCCAGTTGCGCCGGCACGGTGGCAAGCCCGAGGAGGCGCGCGATCGCGAAACGATGCCTGCCGCCGCCCGAGCGGAGAGGTTCGCCGTCCCGCGCGATATGAAAGAAGATGCCACCGTGCTCCCGCCGGAAGCGTTCTGGCAGTTCTTGACGCGCGCGAAGCCGTCCGGTGCGGAGGGCTTCCTCGTAGACGCGGTCAAGGGCTTCGTACCGGGCGAAGATGTCCTGCGACGTGCGCAACCCCTCGGATACGCCCTTCTGCGCGATGATGGCGAGATGGTAGTCCACGATCCCCGTTTCCGCCCAGCTCATCCCGCGCACGAAACGATCGTGGATGACGCGCGCGGCACGCGTTTCGGGAAGCGGCTTGCGCGACTGGTCCCAGTCGCCGCCGACGACCAGACCGCTGTGTCTGCGTTGGTAAGAGGGCGCTGCGGAACCGTCGGACTGGTAGACATGCCGCACGTCGAGGGGAGAGACGAAGATGCATTCGTCGCTCAGAGGCGCGCCGGGCCCGAAGCGCAACCGGTTCCACCGATCCCTCAGCGCCTTGTGCGGAACGCGTGCCGCGAGCGTGCGCGACAGGGTCCTCGCTTGCACGGGAGGGTAGTCTGGAAGGGCCATTCCGGGAACCCCGACAACAGGCAGGACGAGTTCGATAGTAACGGAATTGCAAAAGCAGATCGGCACGAAGGCGTCAACAGAGGCCGGATCAAGCCGCCATGTCGCTCCCGCTTCCGGGTTTCGCCCGGCCGCCCGTCAGAACCGCGCCACCGCGTTGCGCCGCGTCTCGAGCATGTGGCGGCGCAGATCGAGCAGGTTCAGCCGCGACAGCAGGGCACCGCGCGTCGCCGGGTCGTCGGCTGCGACGATGCGCGCACGGATGTCGTCCGCCTCGCGCCGAAGGTCGCGGATCTCCTCGGTCAGGTGGTGATAGCGGCGCCCCCTGGCGTTCGCCTGCTCGAGGACGGGCAGTCGCGCCGCGGGGCAGACCGGCGACAGCCGCGCGCCCGACCGGCCGACCTCGTAGGCGTTGAGCGGCGTGCAATAGGCGGTCAGACCCGCCTGGCGCCCGCGCTCCCACGCGGCGCGGTCGGGGGTCACGCCGGTGTCGGCGCAGGCCTTGGCGTGATTGACGATGAAATCGGCGGTGCGGCCGGCCCGGCCGTCCCGCTGGCCAATCTCTTCCCAGTTGCCCGCCAGGCACTCCTTCTCGCTGAGCGAGGCGCAGGCGGCGAGTGACATCAGAAGCGCGAAAGCGGCGATGAGGCGAAGAGGCACGGCGGTGGCTTTCCCAGGAATCTGCCGCCCACGGTGCGCCCGGCCGGGCGTGCCGTCAACAATCCATCACGACGACGAAGCGAAAGCCTCGGGCGAGATGATCTCGGCCTCGGTCACGATCAGGTCCAGCGGCTGGTCGGTCGGCTCCAGCGGCAGGCCCTCTGCCTCCTGCGCGGCGAAGGCGAAGCCGATGGCGGTGCGCGACCCGCGCGCCCGTAGGGCCGCCAGCGTCCGGTCGTAGTAGCCGCCGCCATAGCCCAGCCGGTTGCCCGCGCGGTCGAAGGCCAGCAGCGGCACGATCAGCACGCGGGGCTCCAGGAACTCCGGCTCGGCCGGGGTCGCGGCGCCGAACGGGCCCGGCACGAGCGTCGCGTCGGGCGTCCAGCGCGCGAAGCGCAGCGGCAGGCCGGGCCCCTCGATCACCGGCACGCAGACCGGGCCGTGGCGCGCGGCCTTGGCCATCGCGGGGCGCGGGTCGATCTCGGTCCGGATCGGCAGGAAACCGGACACGCAGGCGCCGCGGTGCCGCGCCAGCACCTGGTCGAGCACGGCCCACGCATCGGGCGGCGCCGACTCGAACGCCGCCTTGCGGCGCGCCAGCGCGGCCTTGCGCGCCGCGGACTTGCGATCCTCTATAGACATCTACAGCAGCACCGCCGCCGCCAGCCCGAGGAAGGCGAAGAAGCCCACCACGTCCGTGACCGTGGTCACGAAGGGCCCCGATGCCAGCGCCGGGTCGATCTTGAGGCGTTCGAGGATCAGCGGGATCGCGATTCCGCCGAAGGCCGCCGCGATCTGGGTCAGAAGCATGGCGCTTCCGATCACGACCGCCAGCATCGGCACGCCGAACCAGACCCCCGCCACCAGCGCCATGATGAAGCCGAACAAGGCCCCGTTCAGTGCGCCCACGACGATCTCGCGCCGCACGATGCGCAGCGCGTTGCTGCCGGTCAGGTCGCGGGTCGCGATCGAGCGCACGGCCACGGTCATGGTCTGCGTGCCGGCATTGCCGCCCATCGACGCGACGATCGGCATCAGCACCGCAAGTGCCACCATGCTGTCGATCGTGTCCGAGAACAGGCTGATGACGAAGGACGCGAAGATCGCCGTCAGCAGGTTCACGAAAAGCCAGGTCGCCCGGCCGCGCAGCGTTTCCAGCACGGTGTCCGACAGGCTCGCCTCTTCGCTGACGCCGGCCAGGCGCAGGATGTCCTCCTCGTTCTCTTCCTCCAGCACGGCCATCGCGTCGTCGATGGTGATGACGCCGACCAGACGCTCGGTCTCGTCCACCACGGGGGCCGAGATCAGGTGGTACTGGTTGAACGCGTAGGCCACGTCGCCCTCGTCCTGCAGGACGGGGATGATGCGGAAATCGTCCGAGGCGATGGTGCGCAGTGCGACGGCGCGGCTGGACCCCATGAGCTTGCCGAGTGCGACCTTGCCTACCGGGCGCAGCTTCGGGTCGACCAGGAAGATGTGGTAGAACTGTTCGGGCAGGTCGTCGCTGGCGCGCAGGTAGTCGATCGCCTCGCCCACGGTCCAGTGCTCGGGAGCCATGACGACCTCGCGCTGCATCAGGCGACCGGCCGAGTATTCCGGGTAGGTCAGCGATTGCTGCACCGCCGCGCGGTCGCTGGCGCCGAGCGCGCCCAGGATCGCGTCGCGCTGCTCGGGGTCGAGGTCTTCCAGAAGGTCGACCACGTCGTCGCTGTCGAGATCGCGCACCGCCTCGGCCAGAACCTGCGGGCTGAGCAGGCCGATCATTTCCTCGCGGATCGTCTCGTCGAGCTCGGACAGGATGTCGCCGTCGAACTCGCGGCCGTACAGTGCGACGAAGCGCCGGCGGTCGCCGGGCTCGATCTGTTCGAGAAGGTCGGCGATGTCAGCCGGATGCAACGGCTCCATCAGCGCGATCAGCTGTTCGCGGTCGCCCTCCTCGACCGCCTGCCGGACCTGCTGCACGGACTTGATGTCAAGCGCGTAGGCGTCGTCGGGATCGGGATCGGGCGCCAGTACTTCCGGCTCTTCCAGCATCACCGCCCTCCATCTGCTTGCCGCTGCCTCCGCGGGATTCTAGGGCAGTGCGGCGCGAGGTAAAACCACATTCGCCGGGGCGTTGTGGCCCGCGGTGCACGCGCCTAATGTGACGCGTCCGAACCGGAGAGAGCTCTTGACCGAAACCATCCTGCACCTGGGCCAGACGATCCGGTTCGACGGCGACGCGCTGCGCGACGGCCCGTCCGCCGCGCGCCACGAGCGCCACGGCGCCATCGCCGTCCGCGATGGCCACATCGTCGCGGCGGGGCCCGCCGATACGCTGCGCGCCGAGCATCCGGGTGCCCGCGTCGAGCATCACGGCGCGGGGCTGATCCTGCCCGGGTTCGTCGACGCGCACGCGCATTACCCGCAGACCGGCATCATCGCCAGCTGGGGCAAGCGGCTGATCGACTGGCTGGAGACCTACACCTTCCCCGAGGAGATGCGCTTTGCCGATCCGGCCTACGCCGCCGACGTGGCCGCGCGCTATCTCGACCTGCTGATCGAGCACGGCACCACCACGGTCTGCAGCTTCTGCACGATCCACCCCGCCTCGGTCGACGCGTTCTTCGCCGCCGCCGAGGCGCGCGGCATGCGCGTGGCCGCCGGCAAGACCTGCATGGACCGCAACGCTCCCGAGGGCCTGCGCGACACCGCGCGATCGGCCTACGACGATTCGGCGGCGCTGCTGGCGCGGTGGCACGGACGCGGGCGCGCCGACTACGTCATCACGCCGCGCTTCTCGCCCACCTCGACGCCCGAACAGCTCGAGGCGATGGGCGCGCTGTGGGCCGAGAACCCCGGCTGCCTGATGCAGACCCACCTTTCGGAACAGACGGACGAGATCGCCTGGGTCAAGTCGCTGTTCCCCGAGGCGCGCGACTACCTCGACACCTACGAGCGCTTCGGCCTGCTGGGGGAACGCGGCCTCTACGGCCACGCCATCCACCTCGAGCCGCGCGAGCGTGACCGCCTGCGCGAGGCCGGCGCCGCGCTGGTCCATTGCCCGACCTCGAACACCTTCATCGGCTCGGGGCTGTTCGACCTGGCGGGGCTGACGGCCGAGGGCCAGCGGATCGGGCTGGCGACCGATACCGGGGGCGGCTCGTCCTTCTCGATGCTGCGGACGATGGCGGCGGCCTACGAGATCGGGCAGCTGCGCGGCACGCCGCCCCACCCCGCGCAATTGCTGTGGCTGGCGACCGAAGGCTCGGCGCGGACGATGCACATGGCCGACCGCGTCGGCGGGCTCGAACCGGGGCGCGAGGCGGATTTCGTCGTGCTCGACCTCGCCTCGACCCCCGCGATCGCGCAGGCGACCGCGCGCGCCGAGGATATCTGGGAGGCGCTGTTCCCGACGATCATGCTGGGCGACGACCGCGCCGTCGCCGGCACCTGGGTCCTGGGCCGCCGCCTGAAGGGATGAGGCCTAGCAACCGCGCCGGCCCAGAACCAGTACCCAGATGTCGCCCTCGGCCCGCGCGAGGCCGTAGCGCGTGTGCTTGGGCGAGATCATGTTGCGGTAGTGCCCGGGCGAGACGCGCCAGCTGGCCAATGTCTGCGCCAACGAAGTCTGCCCCATGGCGAGGTTTTCGGCGATCGAGCAGTAGTTGAAGCCTGCGCGCTCGGCCCGCTGCCCGATCCGGCTGCCGTCCGAGCCGCGATGCGCGAAGAAGTTGTTCCGCGCCATGTCCAGCGCGTGGGCCTGCGCGACCCGGTTCAGCACCTCGGACTGCACCACGGGGTGAACGCCCGCCTCGGTCCGGTAGGCGTTCAGCGCCGTCGTCTCGACCGGCGCGTTGCGGCTGACGGTCTGGATCGGCTCCGGCGGTTCGCCGTACGTGATGGTGACGGGCACGGGCACACAGGCCGTGCATAGCAGCGACGTGGCCAGCACAAGATATCGCACCGGTTTTCTCCTTCGATGATCTGCGGCCGTCCGGATCCTCATGGCTCCGTCATGGCCCATGGCTCATGCCACCCGCTCAACCATCGATTAATTCCCTACGCAATCGATCAACCGCACAGTGTGCCAATGATCGGCGGGGTCCCGCCAGCTTCGGCGGCGGGATGCCTATGTTGCATTCAGCAGCGCCAGCGCCTGCGCGTGCAGGCCTGCATTGGCGGCGGCGATGACCCGACCGCCCTGGGCGACCGGGCTGCCGCGCCAGTCGGTGACGATACCGCCGGCCGCCTTGATCACGGCAAGGGGTGCCTGGATGTCGTAGGCCTGAAGCCCCGCCTCGATCACCACGTCGATCTGGCCCGCGGCCAGCAGCGCGTAGGCGTAGCAATCCATGCCGTAGCGGACCAGCTTCACGCTGTCCGCCACCCGGACGAAGGCGGCGCGCTCGTCTGCAGAGCCGATCTCGGGAAAGGTCGTGAACAGGACGGCATCGGCCAGCGCGGGCGTCGGCCGCGTCGCAAGCGCGCCGCCGCCATGCGGACCGCTCCAGCCCGCCGCGCCGAACCCGCCCCAGAACCGCTCCTGCGTGTAGGGTTGGTCGATGATGCCGAATTCGGGCCCCTCCGCCCCGCCCACGGCAATCAGCACGCCCCAGGTCGGCGTTCCGGACATGAAGCCGCGCGTGCCGTCGATCGGGTCGAGCACCCACGTCAGGCCGCTGTCGCCATCGGTGAGGCCGAATTCCTCGCCCAGGATCGCGTCCTGCGGCCGGCGCCGCGCCAGCACCTCGCGCATGGCGCGCTCGGCGGCGCGGTCGGCCGCGGTCACGGGGTCGAACAGGGCGGCACCCTTGTCCTCGATCGCCAGCGCGGCGGTGCGGAAATAGGGAAGGATCGCTTGGCCCGCGGCGTCGGCCAGCGCATGCGCTGTCTCGGCCAGTTCGGCCCGAAGGGTCGGCTGCGTCACGGCCATCGGTCACTCCTCGCGCCAGGCGCGCAAGGGCGGTCACTCCTTGCGCTTCACGCGCAAGGGCTAGCCCGGCGGCGCGACGGGCTCAAGCCACGTCCGACAGCACCCGTGCCAGTTCGAACAGGCGCCGGCGCTGGTTCTCGGGGATCGCGTAGTACGACCGCACCAGGTCCAGCGCCTCCTTGTCGGCCAGGATGTCGGCCGGCACGTTGTCCTGGCCGTGGACGGCCTTGGCGTTCTCGGCCTCCTCGATCCCCTCGAAGAAGGCGCTGACCGGCGCATCCAGCGCCTCGGCGATGTCCCAAAGGCGCGACGCCGACACGCGGTTGGCGCCGGTTTCGTATTTCTGGATCTGCTGGAACTTGATCCCGACCCTGCCCGCCAATTGCTGCTGTGTCATGCCGATCAACCAGCGCCGCTGCCTGATTTTCTTGCCTACATGAACATCGACCGGATGCGCCATGAATCATTTCCTCGTGTAAATTTCACCGACGTTAGCACCCCGTCGCCTCGGAACAAGAGAAAGGGCACGCGACACGGGCCACCTCGCCGGGGAAAGATCGTCCATTGATAGACCGGCATCTGCATCCAGATCAACCCAAGGTATCGCCTCCGAATGCAGTATCAACTTAAAAAGAAACTCATTTTCCAAGCGGGACGTTACGGCACCGATCGCCCCGGCGGCTCGTCCGGCAGGGTGCGGTTTGACACCTGCCGGGCGATTTGCGCAGATGCCGCGACACGAGATGCGGAGTCCGCCATGCGCGCCTACCAGGTCACATCCTTCGACGCACCGCTCGGGCTGACGGAGATGCCCGTGCCCCCGCCCGCCCCGGACGAGATCCGCCTGCGGATCGCCGCCTGCGGGCTGAACTTCGCGGACCTGCTGATGCAGAAGGGTGAATACCAGGACACCCCCGCCCTGCCCTTCGTGCCGGGGATGGAGGTGGCGGGTCTGGTCGATGCGGTGGGCGCCGACGTCGCCGGTTTCCAGCCCGGCCAGCGCGTGGCGGTCTTCGGCGGCCGCGGGGGGCTTGCGGAATACGGCTGCTTTCCCGCCGACCGCGCGGTGGCGCTGCCCGACACGATGGGCTGGCGCGACGCGGCCGCCTTCCAGATCGCCTACGGCACCAGCCACGTCGCGCTGGACCACCGCGCGCACCTCGTCTCGGGCGAGACGCTGCTGGTGCTCGGCGCCGCCGGCGGCGTGGGCCTCACCGCGGTCGAGATCGGCAAGCTGATGGGCGCGCGCGTGATCGCCTGCGCGCGCGGCCGCGACAAGCTGCGCGCCGCCCACGAGGCCGGCGCCGACCACCTGATCGACGCGACCGACACCGACATCCGCGACGCCGTGCTGCAGCTGGGCGGCGCCGACGTGGTCTACGATCCGGTGGGCGGCGCGCAGTTCGACGCCGCCTTCCGCGCCTGCCGCCCCGAGGCGCGGATCCTCACCATCGGTTTCGCCTCGGGCGAGGTGCCGCGGATCAAGGCCAACCACCTGCTGGTCAAGAACCTGACCGTGATGGGCCTCTACTGGGGCGGCTACCTCGCCTTCCGGCCCGAGGTGCTGACCAACTCGCTGCGCATCCTGATCGACTGGCACCGCCAGGGCCGCATCCGCCCGCATGTCAGCCACGCGCTGCCCTTCGACCAGGTCGAGGCCGGCCTTGCCCTGCTGCGGGACCGCCGCTCGACCGGCAAGGTCGTCATCGAGATCGCCGACCTCTGAGACGCGCGCCCGGCGGGACGGCGGGCGGGGCGACGCCCGCAGGGCGAGCGCCGTGTCGCCGTCACACCGCCCGTTCGGCGGCGTAGACCCGGTCGATCATGTCCTGCGTGCCGCGGCCGAATTCCAGCGGCACCGTCACCTCGGCCCCCTCCAGCACGCAGCGGTTGAACGCCTCGACCTGCGTCACGTAGTGGTCGGCCTTCGGATAGCGCCACTCGGTCACCTCGGACCCGCCGCCGCGGTGATCCACGCGCGACAACATCACCCGCGCCTCGCCGAAGACCCGCGGGTTGAACGGCGCCGACAGGCGGATCACGCCGCCCTCGCCGTGGAAGGTCACCTCCTGCCACGGCGCCGCTCGCATCGAGACCATGCCCGCGTAGTGGAACGACGGGAACCGCGCGGTGACATGCGCCCAGACGTCGACGCCATTCTCGCGCCGGATGCGGGAATCGAGGATCTCCTCGGGCTCTTCCCCCGTCACCAGCCGCACCGAGCCGAAAATGTAGACGCCGATGTCCGGGATCGCCCCGCCGCCGGTATCGACCCGGTTGCGGATGTTCGACGTCTCGTCGCGGTTGTCGAAGCTGAAGCTGGCGGTGACGTTGACGAGCTTGCCGATCGCGCCGTCGCGATACAGATCGCGCGCCTTCTGCCATTGCGGGTGGTGCGGGATCATGAACGCCTCGACCACCGTCAGCCCCGAGCGGTCGCGGGCGGCGATGACCTTGTCGTAATCGGCGACGCACAGCCCCAGCGGCTTCTCTACCAGCACATGCTTGCCCGCATCCAGCGCGCGGAGCGTCCAGTCGACGTGCATGTGGTTCGGCAGCGGGATGTAGATCGCGTCGATCTCCGGATCCGCCAGCAGCGCGTCATAGCTGTCGTGCACCCGCAATCCCGGGGCCATCGACAGGAACGGCGCGGCCTTCTGCCGGTCGCGGGTCGCCAGCGCGTCGAAAGTGCCGCCCTCCGCCACCTGGAAGGCCTGCGCCATCGTCGTGCGCGCCAGCTTCGCCGCGCCCAGAATGCCCCATCTCACGTGTTCCATGTCCGTCCTCCCTGATCCGCCGATAGCGGTATCAGCGAGGACGCATGGCGTGCAAGATCAGGCGTTCATCATGCCCTGCTGCTTGGCCAGGTCGCGCATCTTCTTCTGAAGCTTCTCGAAGGCGCGCACCTCGATCTGGCGGATGCGCTCGCGGCTGACGTCGTAGACCGATGACAGGTCCTCGAGCGTCACCGGCTTCTCGGACAGGCGCCGCTGCGTCAGAATGTCCTTCTCGCGGTCGTTCAGGACGCTCATCGCCTCGAGCAGCAGCGCGCGGCGCGATTCCAGTTCGTTCCGCTCGGCATAATCCTCTGCCTGGTCGGCACTCTCATCCTCGAGCCAGTCCTGCCACTGCATCGAGCCTTCGCCCTCGGACCCGACGGTGGCGTTCAGCGACGCGTCGCCGCCCGACAGCCGCCGGTTCATCGAGATCACCTCGTCGGTGGACACGCCGAGATCGGTCGCGATCTTCTCGACATGCTCGGGACGCAGGTCGCCCTCTTCAAGAGCGCCGATGCGCGACTTGGCCTTGCGCAGGTTGAAGAACAGCTTCTTCTGCGCCGACGTGGTCCCCAGCTTCACCAGGCTCCACGACCGCAGGATGTATTCCTGGATCGATGCGCGGATCCACCACATCGCGTAGGTCGCCAGCCGGAACCCCTTCTCGGGATCGAAGCGCTTGACCGCCTGCATCAGGCCCACGTTCGCCTCGGAAATAACTTCGGCCTGCGGCAACCCGTAGCCGCGGTAGCCCATTGCGATCTTCGCGGCCAGACGCAGGTGCGAGGTCACCATCCGGTGCGCGGCCTCGGTATCGCCATCCTCGACCCAGCGCTTGGCCAGCATGTATTCCTCTTCCGGCTCCAGCAGCGGGAAGCGCCGGATCTCCGACAGGTAGCGGCTGAGGCCGGCCTCCGGCGACGGCGCCGGCAGATTGGCATAGTTGCTCACGACACGTCCCTCCATCACGGCCCGATGTTATCGGGCTTAACATTCCAGATAGTCGCCGGCCGCGCACGATTCAAGCAAGTCGAAGCCCGATTCGCAGACGCTGCCAGCATCCTGTTACCGTTCACTTAAAGAAGAAATCCACGCGCGTAAGGTTGCATCGCCCGCCATCACAGCCCTGTGCGCAGGTGTAACGTCACGCGGCGCTCCGGCGGGCGCCCGTCACCCGGCGCCGCGCAGCGCCTCTATCAGCGCGGCCAGGTCCTCGGGCGGGTCGGCGCGGAACGCCATCGGCGCGCCATCGGCCGGATGGTCGAAGCCCAGATCGGCCGCGTGCAGCGCCTGCCGGGAAAAGCCCTGCGCCACCGCCAGCGCGTCCAGCCCCAGCGCCTTGACCGACAGCTTGCGCCTCCCGCCATAGACCGGATCACCGATCAGCGCGTGACCCGCATGCGCCATGTGCACCCGGATCTGGTGCGTGCGCCCGGTCTGCAGCCGGCATTCGACCAGTGCCGCGGCGGGCGGCATGCCGAACCGCTCCAGCACCCGCGCCCGCGTGATCGCGTGGCGCCCGTGCCCGTCGAAATAGACTGCCTGCCGCTGCCGGTCGGTGCGGTGCCGCGCCAGCCCCGAGGTGATGGTGATCGCCCCGCTCTCGATCGACACGCCGCGCGTGCCCAGCAGCCGCGGATCGGCCTGGTCCGGCACCCCGTGCACCACCGCCAGGTAAGCCCGGCGCACCGAGTGGTCGGCGAACTGCGCGGCCAGCGCGTGATGCGCACGGTCGGACTTGGCCACCACCAGCAGGCCCGTCGTGTCCTTGTCGATCCGGTGCACGATGCCGGGGCGCTTCTCGCCGCCGACGCCGGACAGGTTCCCGCCGAAATGGTGCAGCAGCGCGTTGACCAGAGTCCCGTCGGGCGAACCGGGCGCGGGATGCACCACCATGCCGGCGGGCTTGTTTACCACGATCAGGTCGTCGTCCTCGTGCCGGATGTCCAGTGCGATGGCCTGCGCCTCGACGTGGTAGTCCTGCGGGGCGGGCACGGCGATGGCGATCTCGTCGCCTTCCTCGACGCGCGCCTTGGGATCGCTCAGCACCTCGTCGCCGCGCGTGACCGCACCCTCGGCGATCAGCCGCGCCAGGCGCGTGCGCGACAGCGCCGCGTCCTCTGGCACATCGCGCGCCAGCGCCTTATCAAGGCGCGGCGGCGGCGCGGCCGCGATGGTGACGTGAAGGATCCGGTCCATGTCTTCACTCCGGCCCGGCGAAGGCGAGCTTCCCGAACCGCCCGCGCTGCGGCTGCTGCGCCGGCTGGTGACGGTCCTGATGGTGGTGATGATCGGCGCGACGGTGACGCTCACCGCGCTGGTCTGGCACCGCTATAGCAACGCCCGCGCCCCCTTGCCAGAGCGCATCGCCCTGCCCGACGGCACCACCGCCACCGCCTTCACCCAAGGCCCGGACTGGTATGCCGTAGTCACCGCGGACAACCGCATCCTGATTTTCGACCGCGCCACCGGCGCGCTGCGCCAGACGATCGCGGTCACGCCCGCGCCGGCCGACGCGCCCGGGGGCTCGCCTTGACTCGTTCCCGGCATCCCCCATACTGGCACAACTTATTGGAGAGGAACCGGGTCTCGTTGATCGCATGGCGTATCATCCCAACCACACTGCCTGCGCGCGGTCGACGCTCGTCGCCACCCTGGAAACCTTCGAGGTCCGCCAGCTGCACGGCATGTTCTACATCCGCCAGCCGCGCGCGCTCGGGCTCGAGACGCACCAGACCTTTCTCGACTGGCTCTACGGCCTGGGTCCCGAGGCCAGCCTGACGCCGGTCATCCACGACATGCGCGCCTGCGACTTCGACCAAATCGGCACCGAGACCGTGAAGGCCTGGGTGCACCAGGGCTCGCGCAACCGGTCGCGCAGGACGACCCCGCGGGCGATCGTGGTCGGCTCCGAATCCGCCTTCGGCACGATGCGCATGTTCCAGATCCTGTCCGACGCCCGCAGCGTCACCGACGAGACCAAGATGCTGTTGACCTATTCGCTCGCCGAGGCCGTCCGCTGGCTGCGCCACCACCGCCAAAGCGCCCGCCTGCGCCGCGCGGCCGCGTCCGGCGGGTAGCAACCCCGTCGGGGCGGGTCAGTTGCGGTGGGGATGATGGTACCGCCTCCCCGGCTCGAACGGGGGACCTCTAGATCCACAATCTAGCGCTCTAACCTACTGAGCTAAGGCGGCACGCACGCGCCGAATACAAAGAGGCCGGATCGATTGCAAGACAGAAATCCGCCTCCTTGCGCGACTCCGCCCCGCCCCGCTTGCAAATCGCGCGACGCGGCGCTAATCGCTTTGGCCTGCCAGACAGCGGAAGGCTTGCGCCATGGGCATCAACGACGAACGCGACATCGAGGCCAACCTCCAGATCGGGCCGACCGACATGGGCCAGGTGCGGCTTTTCGTGAGCGCCGACAACGGCATCGAGATCCCGATGGATTTCGACCCCGAGGAAGCCGAGGAGATCGTCGACGAACTCCGCGCCGCAATCCAGGCCGCCCGGCGCGTCAAGCCCAGGTCCAAGCCGCGCCGCTAGCTACACGTCCCCCAGCACCGCGCCCGGATCGCGCATTCCGTGCAGGCGCCGCGCCGCGTGCTGCGCGAAGCGCCGGATCACCGCGTTGCGCCGCGCGCCCGTCAGCTTCGTCTCGGGTCCCATGCGCAGGATCTCGGCGTCGTAGGCGTCGGCGATGATCAGACCGGTCTCGTCCGGCAGGCGCTCGGTCGGGAAATCCTGGTCCACCGCCCAGAAGTACCGGTCGCCCCATTCTAGGTAGCCTTCCCACTTCGCGTCCGAGGTGAAGTCGGCGACGCTCGACTTGCACTCGATCACCCACAGCGCCCCCTTGGGGCCCAGCGCCATGACGTCCAGCCGCTTGCCGCGCTCGGGACAGAACTCCTCGACCACCGAGAAGCCCAGGCTGGCCAGGTGGCGGCACACGCCCCGCGCCAGAAGCTGGCCCGGCTTCATCTCTGCCATCGGGGATCTGTCGGTCGGGTCGATCATGCCCCGAATATGAACAAGCCGTGAACAAACGCAACCCCGCTTTCCTTCCGCAATCGGCGCGACTAGCGTCGTCGGGCATCGACGGAGACCGCCATGCCGCAGGATTTCGACACCGACCACGCGCACGACCAGGGGCGGGACGGCGACCACCGGATCATCCGGGCCGAGGCCCGCAACGTCCGCGCCGCGCGCGAGCTCGAGGATCATCTCGGTTGGCTCGACACCTTCACCGGCACGGCGCTCGGCGTGCTGGCGGTGGCCTCGGGCATCTACACCTATCTCGGGGTGTCCTCGCTGCTGGACGAGAACGGCGCCATGTCGGTCTTCGCCGCCATCGCCTATTCCACCGCCGTCTCGGTCGGCATCTTCGTGTTCTGGTCCTACATGATGCGGCTCTTCCCCTCGGTCCGCACGGCCGCCGCGCGCACCGGGCTGTTCGCCGCGATGGGCCTAGGCAGCCTCGCCATCGTCGCCATGTCGTCCTGGCTGAACGCCGCGGCGCTGGCCGGGTCGGCCGCCGTCGAACAGCACCTCGCCGAGACGGTGCAGGACTACCAGGCCAGCCTCGAGCGCGCGCACGAGGTCGCCCTGTCCGCGCAGGCGCTGGAACGCGACGTCGCCCGCGTGCGCCAAAGCTTCGAGGACCTGTCCGAGCAGGAGGCGCAGGGCTCGCTCTCGGGCCTCGCCGGGCGCGGCGCGGTCTTCCGCGTGCTGCGGCAGAAATCCGACGAACTTGCCACGCTTGAGGCGCAGATCGCCGCCCAGACCCCGCTGGTGGAAAACGCCTTCGACGAGGGCAACCAGATCCTGTCGCGCATGCGCTCGCTCACGGTCGAGCCGGGCCCGGTCGAGGCCCGCTCGGTCGAGTTCTCCGAGGCCGCCGTGCGCCTCCAGGGCATCATCAGCGAACTGCGGCAATTGTCCGTCGCCCCGCTGGTGCAGCGCGCGGCGCAGGACCTGTCGCAATCGGTGGTCCTGCCCGAACTCGACGCCAGCACCGACGCGGCGCGCGACAGCCAGTCCGCCACCATCGGCTCGGTGCTCGAGGTGCTGGTGCAGCGCGCGGCCACGCTGGAACAGGCCGCGCAACAGGTCATCGCCCTGCAACCCGCGCCCGAGATCGACTACACGCCCCTCTCGGCCGCCGACGCCGTGATCGTCTACGCGCGCAACTTCGTGCCCTCCTGGGCGGGCGCCATCGCGATCGACCTGCTGCCGGCGGTGCTGGTCTTCATCGTCGCGATCACCCGGTCCGCCATCCGCCATGGCCGCGAGGGCACCGGGGTCGAGGACACGATGACCCTGGCCGAACTGCGCGCCGCCCTGCACGCGATGCGCGAGATGGAGGGCGCGATGGCCCCCCTCCCGCGCGACGCCCCCGCCCGCACGGGGCCGCCACGCGTGCACGACGCGGCCGAGTAGATGCCGCGCAACGCCATAGCCCGCACGCTGATGGGCGTGCTGATCTTCCAGCTCGGCATCGCCGCCTTCCTGATCCTGGGCGACATGCGGCTGGGCCGGATCGGCATTCCCGATTTCGGCCCCGACGCGCCCGGCCTGACCGAACCCGTCCGCCCCGGCGACCAGCGCCGCACCTACGCCCCGCGCCGCGACCGGCCCGCCGTGCTGCCCGCCCGCGACCCCGGCAACCTGCCCGACCGGCTGGTCCTCACGCCCGAGGACGGCCCGACCTGGCGGCTCGAGGGCGAGATCGCCGAGGGCGACGCCGCGCGCATCGCCGACCTTCTGGCCGAGGCCGACCCGCCCATCGAGACGCTGATCCTGCAAAGCCCCGGCGGCACCGTGTCCGAGGCGCTGGTGCTGGGCCGCGCCCTGCGCCGCCTGGGCATCGCGACCCGGATGCTGTCGGGCGAATACTGCCTGTCGGCCTGCCCCTACCTGCTGGCCGGCGGGGTCACGCGGCAGGTCCATCCCGACGCCTCGGTCGGCGTGCACCAGCACTTCTACGGCCGCAACGTCCTGCTGCCCGCCTTCGTTGCGGTCGAGGACATCCAGATCAGCCAAGCCGAGGTGATGGATTACCTCGACGAGATGGGAATCGACCCGATGGTCATGCGCCACGGCCTCGGCACCCCGCCGGACGAGATCTACATCCTCGTGCCGGACGAGCTCGAACGCTACGGGTTCACGACCCCCGAAAGCTGACGAAGCACGGCGCGTCCCAACACGGCGAACGCTTTCTTCCGGCCCCTCTTGTCAGCGGGCGGGCACAGGCTTACCTCTGCGCTCAGGCGGGTTCTGCCCTTCTCGTGAACGGGTACATTCCGGTGGCCTTAAGCAAATCCGAGGGAGCTGGCTCTGGCGAGGCCCTGGTCTCGCTACCTGGCGCCCACCTGTACATACAGGTCCTCGGGAATGCACGACCCACACGGTTGGCGCGGTTCCCGCCGCTATTATCTTCGAGCTCGTCGCGCGCCGTGTAAGAAGTCGGGCCCAAAGGGGACAGCGTCCCCCGACGCGACGACGAGTGTCAAGGCGGCTCCGCCCCTTCGCCCAACGCGACGACAAGGGACGAGGGCGCTCCGACCCCGCCGCTTTGCGGTTTCTCCCCCGAATTTTAGAGACAGAAGACGCAGGCGCGCGACGCGCCCGCGCGACGGCGGATCGTTACCGAAAGGTAAAACCGTCTCTGCAAGCCATTGATTTCTATAAGGCAGAAGGATGTCCCACCGTGGGACACCGTGTTTTGGCACCCCTAGAACGCCTCCGGCTTCGCCTCGCGCGCCATGTGGTCCAGAACCGCGTTGACGAAGCGCGGCTCGCGCCCCTCCGGATAGAACGCCTCGGCGACCGAGACATATTCCGCGATCACCACCTTGGGCGGCGTGTCCAGCGCCACCAGCTCGGCCCCGCCCGCGCGGAACAGCGCCCGCAGCGTGGTGTCGATCCGGTCGATCGGCCACTTGGCCACCAGCGCGCGGTCGGTCATCTGGTCGATCTTCGCCTGCCAGTTGATCGCCTGCTCGGTCACCTCGGTGAAGAGGTCCACGTCGCCCTCGGCCATCTCGTCGCCCTCGGGCGTCGTCGCGCCGAAGCGGAAGTCGAGGAACTCGCGCCGCACGGCGTCGACGCTGGCATCCGACTGCTCCATCTGGAACAGCGCCTGCACCGCATAAAGCCGCGCGGCGCTGCGCATCTTGCGTTTCTGGTTCCCGGAAAGCTCGGTCATGACGCGTCTCCGGCGACGAAGCCCACGCCCGCGCGCTGGCCGCCCCAGTGCCGCGCCAGCGCCACCAGGTGCAGCGCGGCCGCCGCAGCCCCGCCGCCCTTGTTCTGGCCGTCCAGCCGCGCGCGCGCGTCGGCCTGCTGGCGGTTCTCCACCGTCAAAATGCCGTTGCCGATGCACAGCCCCTGCAGCCCCAGCAGGGTCAGCCCGCGCGAGCTGTCGTTGCACACGGTCTCGTAATGCGTGGTCTCGCCGCGGATCACGCAGCCCAGCGCCACGTAGCCGTCGAAGTCGCTCATCCGCCCGGCGATGCCGATCGCCGTGGGGATTTCGAGCGCGCCGGGCACCTCGACCGTCTGGTGCGACGCGCCCGCAGCCTCGATCTCGGCGCGCGCGCCGGCCAGAAGCTGGTCGGCGATGTCCTTGTAGTAGGGCGCGACCACGATCAGCAGCTTGACCGGCCGGTCGAACTCGGGCCGCGGCAGGGTGTGGTATTCTTCCGATCCGGCCATCAGCCAAGCTCCGATATCTTGCGGGTGCCGACGATCTCCAGCCCGTAGGCCTCCAGCCCGACCACCTTCGGCGTGGGCGAGTTCGTCAGCAGCGTGAGTTTCGACAGCCCGAGCGAGGACAGGATCTGCGCCCCCAGCCCGTATTGCCGCAGCGTGCGGGGCGAAACCTCTTCGCCCACGTCCATCTTCATTGAGGTGTCGCGCAGCAGCACGACGACGCCGCGCCCCTCGGCGGCGACGGCCTCCATCGCGTGCTGGAACTCGTGCGCGCGACCCTTCGGGCCGGTGCCGATCACGTCCAGCATCGGGTCCATCGCGTGCATCCGCACCAGCACCGGCTCGGGGCCGGAAATGTCGCCCTTGGTCAGCACGACATGCTCGTCGCCATGTGTCTCGTCGACATACACGCGTAACGCCCATTCGCCGCCGAACTCCGAGGTGATCGTCTGTTCGGTGCGGACCTTCACCAGGTTGTCGTTGCGCCGGCGGTAGGCGATCAGGTCGCTGATCGTGCCGATCTTCAGCCCGTGCCGCTGCGCGAAGGCCACCAATTCGGGCAGCCGCGCCATGGTGCCGTCGTCGTTCATGATCTCGCAGATCACGCCCGAGGGGTTCAGCCCCGCCAGCCGCGCCACGTCGACGGCGGCCTCGGTATGGCCGGCGCGCACCAGCACGCCGCCCGCCTTGGCGCGCAGCGGAAAGACGTGGCCCGGCGTGGCGATGTCGGCCGCGCCCTTGCTGGCATCGATCGCCACCTGGATCGTGCGCGCCCGGTCGGCGGCGGAAATGCCGGTGGTCACGCCCTCGCGCGCCTCGATAGAGGTGGTGAACGCGGTTTCATGCCGGCTGGAATTGTTCGTCGACATGAGCTGCAGCCCCAGATCGCCGATCCGGTCGCCGGTCATCGCAAGGCAGATCAGCCCGCGACCATACAACGCCATGAAGTTCACCGCGTCCGGGGTGGCCCATTGCGCCGGGATCACCAGGTCGCCCTCGTTCTCGCGGTCCTCGTGGTCGACCAGGATGAACATGCGCCCGGACCGCGCGTCGTCGATGATCTCCTCGACCGAGGAGATAGCGTCGCGCCAGTTCTCCTCGACCGGTCCCGGGGTCTCGTAATCCGCCATGTGGCCTCCGTTTCGTCACCGCGCCAGATAAGCCAGCCCGGCCGCGATGGCCAGAGCAAAGCCTAGGCTCAGGGCGCCTGCACGCGCGGCAGGCTTGCATAGAGCGCGACCGCCGCCGCGTTCGACACGTTGAGCGACCCGAACGCGCCCGCCGCCGCGATCCCGACCAGCGCGTCGCAGCTTTCCTTCGTGCGCGGCCGCAGGCCCGGCCCTTCCGCGCCCAGCACCAGCGCGACGGGGCGGTCGCGTCTGCCGTCGAGCGCGGCCTCGATCGTGGTCTCCGCCGTACCGTCCAGCCCCAGCACCAGCCAGCCCATGTCGCGCAGCTCGAGGATCGTGTCCGACAGGTTGCGCACCCGCAGGTAGGGCTGGCGTTCCAGCGCGCCGCTCGCGGTCTTGGCCAGCGCGCCTGTCTCGGGGGCGGCGTGGTGGCGCGGACCGATCACCGCCTGCGCGCCGAGCACCTCGGCCGAGCGCAGGATCGCGCCCACGTTGTGCGGGTCGGTCACCCGGTCGAGCAGCACCAGCCTCGCGCCCGGCCCGCCCTGCGCCACGTCCTCGACCCGCCCCCAGTCTAGCGGCACCACCTCGAGTGCTGCGCCCTGGTGTACCGAGCCGGGATCGAGCGGCGCCTTGAAGCTGCGCGGGTCGTGGATCTCGGGCTCCATGCCGCTCTGCTCGATGGCGTCGGACAGCTTCTCGGCAGCGTTCGGCGTCACGATCAGGCGCAGGCGTTCGCGGCGCGGGTTGACGAGCGCGTCGCGCACCGCGTGCAGGCCGAAAAGCCAGACGGTGCGCGCCTCCTCGGCCTTGGCCTCGCGCTCCTTCTCGACCACCCATTTCGGCTTTTTCGCCATGCTACATACCCCTGTCCGTAGCCTTCGGCCATCGCATGCACGCCGGCGCAAGGGCAAGGCATTTCCGGGTTGACGGGGCAAAACCGCCCTAGTAATCACGCGCTCACACCGGAACCAACGGTGCCGGTGGGCGACAGGCCGCAAGGTGTGGCAGGGGACTGTAACTCCCTCGCGGAGACGCACGCCAGGTTCGATTCCTGGGTCGCCCACCATAGCCTTTAGTTTTCAATGGCTTACCCTCCCTCATGTAAGGGAAAATGAGCCATGAATCGCATACTTCCGAAGGGCATTTTCAAGCGCGGCAGCACGTATGCATTGCGCTACTCTGTGCCGTCAGAACTCCAGGAATTGGTAGGCAAGAAAGAGATCGTTCGGAGCCTCGGGACGGCCGATCTAGGCGAGGCGCTGGCGCTCAGAAACGAGAAGCTTTCGGAAATTCGCGAGGGACTTTTCGCGACGGATGAACCCAAGGCTTCGACGCCGAAAACTTCGGGCTTCCAGAACCAACCTACGGTGCGCTCTACGGCCCACCGATGGCTCTCCGAAAGCGACGGCATCAAGAACACGACGCGGCAGCGGTACAATTACATCCTGGAGCGGTTCGCGGCTTTCACCGGGAATGCCCCGGTCACGACGATCAACCGTTCGGTTGCACTCGCCTACATGGATCACCTTCGCGCGACACCCTCCCACCGCACAGGGGAACCGCTGTCGGATCGCAGCCTAGCCACCCATCAAATCTGCCTCGCGTCCTACTGGCGCATCCTAGAACACTGGGGGCTTGTCGATGGCGACATGAAGAACCCCTTCTCGTCGCTTCTTCGCCGTCTTGCGGGGCAGAAGAAGAAGGCAGACCCGAGAAAGAAGAACCTACGCCCTGTCACCCGAGACGAAGCCGAGGCCCTAATTGCCTTCATCAAGGGGAACAACCGGCTCAAGTACCAGCATGAAATGATAGTCACAGTTCGGTTGCTGTGGGTGACCGCCTGTCGCCTCGGGGAAATCGCGGGGCTTTCGCTGAGCGACATTGACGACCGAGGCGACCACATCCGCTTGAACATCACCGGGGCCAAGACCGAAGCGGGAAACCGGACGGTCATGCTTGTCGGGGAAGCGGACTGTGACTTGCTCAGAGCCACCGTACGCCGCGCTCTGGTGACCGAGCCGTCATGCCCAGAAAACCGTGGCATACTATTCCCTCGCTTGCTCAGAGGCGGCTATGACAAGACCCTCACACACTATCTAGGAAAGGCTCTCGAACACGCGCGGAAGAACTTGGACTTGAACGCGGACGAATGGGACATGCACTCCTTCAGACGCACCGGCGTATCCGCTTTGATTAATTCAGGTGTCTCAAGGGAAGCCCGAAACCTGGCGGTGTGAACTGGCCCCCGTTTCGACCGGACACTCGGGCATAACCATGGAGGCTTAGGCATATGCCTAAGCACGTGCTTATGTCTGACTATGAGATCATT
>NZ_FNPF01000035.1 GCF_900107235.1 Citreimonas salinaria | reverse complement strand
GCTTCTCAGCCCTCGGCACCGCCGAGATCGTTCGCGTGGCATGACATCAGCGGGGAAAGGGGAAGTCACGCCTTAGGCGTGAGTTACGCAACAATGCCTTGTCGACCTCGAAGTCCTCGGCGCCCCATTCATCGTCAAACGGGTGCCAAGCGATGATGAGGGCGGCTTGATCAGACCAGGGGAACACCGGCTCGTCGGAGACGTCGGAATTACCGCATAGGCGGATCGCGACGCTGATCGTTGAGATCACCTTTCCCGGCGAGCTGTCCTTCTTGGACGGTTTCCGGATCTCGAACGTCTGCTCGTAGATCGGAGAGATCCAGTCGGTTGAGTACGAACTATCCCTCTTCTTTGGCTCCGTCGCCACGCCGGCGCCGAATTCCTCATCTTCCAACGCCTCGAACATGCTCTCCCAAAGCGCGTCCAGATCGGCCGAGGCTCGGCGAATATTGTCGGCCGCGACAAAAAGGTTGCGGCCTTGCGCGATGGTTTGGTCGTTGATCATGTCGTCTCTCCGAAGGAGTAATGCGTCGGGACAGCAGTTGGCAGCGGTCGGGCAAGCCAGGGCGGGTGGCCGGGCTTCTCGAACCGGTATGCGGCGCGTTCAGCATGCCGCAGTTCAGGCAGGCCCCTGTAGATCCGGCCCATGTCGGTTTCCTGAAGAAACGCGTCGACTTGCCGCAACCACCGCCCGAGGCCGGGTCCGGTTCCTGGGTGGCTCTGCACCGCGCCAGACACGTCCCGCCAAGTCCGCGCGACGCAGGGCAGGCCCGCTATGACAGTCTCTACGACCGCGTTTCCAAGCATGACGGATGCGACGACCTCGCCATACCGACCCGCCCGCCGCACCACCTCGATCTGCTTGTCGATCTGACGCTCCGAGAGGTTCGCGTGCCACTTGACCTCAACGACGAGCGTCCGGCCGCCGCATGTCAGCAGCACGTCTGGCTCGACCGGTCTGTCATCGGTCCCCTTCAATCTGGGCCAAAGGTGGATCTCGATGTCCTGCGCCAGATCGAAACTCGCAGTCTTCCAGGCGTCCGGGCCGAGCAAGACGTCTACCGCCGCGCGCCGATCGGCAATGGACAGGAGCATCACCGATCCAAACACCGCCGAAGTCACCAAGTCCTCCTGCGGGCGCGTCTTCCCCACGAACTCCTTCGCGCCCCGCGCTCCGAAAAGCCAACGCGCCTTCTTCCGCCCCACCGCTTCCATCATAAGCGCGCCCTCCCTTGACGGGAGACTACTGTGGAACCTGAGGAGATACCACGACTCGCCGAAGGAGGCCCAAGATGTCGCTCGGTTTCTTCATGGTCCTTCGTCGCGCGTGGTGAACTCGCTCTCGCAGCGCTCCGGCCAAGTATATCTTGCGAGAACAGACCCTCGTGTAAGGCGCAGCAAGGGACCGTTTCGTCCCGCACATCGACCACTTGACTGACCCTGCCCGAAGGTCCGCTCTTACCAGCCCCGCCGTCTCGCGCCATGACCACTCTGGGCTGGCTGCCGTCATCTGACAGTTTCGTTCAAGAAAGCTGGAGCATTGCCCGAGACTGAGCTTCCTTCGGGTGCTTTGTGTCAGGTGGAAAACACCAGGCGTGACAAAAGTGACAAAAGACAGACTATCCACCGTATAGGCGGTTTCGTTCTCCCTATACGTGGGATTACGGGGAAACTGTCACGTTTGTCACCGCTGCCGCCCGCTGGTCGGATTTGCACCCTTCCCGCCGCGCTAACCTCGGGCCAATCGACGCCAGGTTGCTTTGCCATACTTGTGGCGTCCTGTCGGCTCCTGTCGTCAATCTTCGGAAACTGTCATGATTACATGGACTTGAGCGGCCTGATATGCTCGGCGCAAGGCAGCACTCAGACACGAGAAATTGCGAGGCGGGGGCAGCGTGACAAAACTGGCTAACAGGCAAGTGGTCGAGATCCGACAATGCCCGATCGCTGACCTGATCCCCTATTCCAACAACGCGCGGACGCACAGCGACGCGCAGGTGGCGCTGATCGCCGGCTCGATCCGCGAGTTCGGGTTCAACAATCCGGTGCTGGTGGACGGCGGTAACGGGATCATTGCCGGGCACGGCCGGGTCCTGGCGGCCCGGAAGCTGGGTCTGGTCAGGGTGCCGGTGATCGAACTGGGGCACCTGACGGAAGCACAGAAGCGGGCCTACCTTCTGGCCGACAACCGACTGGCCGAGCAGGCGGGCTGGGACAAGGAGCTGCTGGGGCTCGAGCTGGCCGATCTGGGCGAGCTGGGGATCGATCTCGGCGAGCTGGGCTTCGACGGCGCCGAACTGGACGCCCTCCTGAACCACGGCGCCGCCGACCCGCGGGAAGAGGCGACACCTGAGCCACCGGCCAATCCGGTGAGCCGACCGGGGGATCTCTGGGTGCTTGGCAACCACCGGCTTCTTTGTGGAGATGCGACCAACGCCGATGACGTGGGCCGGCTGCTGGACGGCGTGCGTCCCCATCTCATGGTCACCGACCCACCCTATGGCGTGAACTACGACCCGGCCTGGCGTAACGAGACCGGGGCGGTCAAGACCAAGCGGACAGGCAAGGTCGCGAACGACGATCGCGCCGATTGGCGGGAGGCCTGGGCGCTGTTCCCCGGCGACGTGGCCTATGTCTGGCACGGTGCGCTGCACGCCACGACTGTCGCCGAGAGCTTGATCGCCACCGGCTTCGACATCCGCTCCCAGATCATCTGGGCCAAGGAACGCCTGGTCCTCAGCCGCGGGCACTACCACTGGCAGCACGAGCCGGCTTGGTACGCTGTCCGCGGCACTGGGCACTGGTCGGGTGATCGCAAGCAATCCACGCTCTGGACCATCCCGAACCGGGACCAGGACGCCGCGACCGTGCACGGCACCCAAAAGCCCGTCGAGTGCATGCGCCGGCCAATGCTGAACAACTCCAGCCCCAGTCAGGCCGTCTACGAGCCGTTCTGCGGATCGGGCACCACTATCATTGCGGCAGAAAGCACCGGGCGGGTGTGCTACGCGCTCGAACTCGACCCGGCCTACGTCGACGTGGCCGTGGAGCGATGGCAGGCCTTCACGGAGCAAGAGGCCTTCCATGCCGAGAGCGGGGAGACCTTTGCAGTCGTCGCCGGCGCCCGGGGGGGGGGCAAAGTCCGGAGCGTTCGATGGGGAAACCGGCGGGGAAGGCACACGCATACGCGGCCACAATTCCGACCGGGGGTCGGGTCGATGAAGGATAGCGGATGATGGCACCGCGCGGCCCAAAGCCGAAGCCGACCCGGCTGAAGGTGCTCGCAGGCACCGCCCGAGCGCATCGCCTGAACCCGGTCGAGCCGACGATCGAGCCCGCCGTTCCGGATGCGCCCGAGCACCTGAGCGATGAGGCGCTCGCTGAATGGAAGCGGGTCACCGACGAGATGGCAAAGGCAGGTATCCTGTCCGCGCTCGATCGCGGGACCTTGGCGGCATACGCCCAAGCCTATGGTCGATGGGTCGCTGCAGAGCGGGCGCTCAGGGTCATGGCTGCCCGGGATGCGGTGACCGCGGGCCTCGTCATCCGCACCCAGAGCGGCAACGCGATCCAGAACCCGCTCGTCGGTACCGCCAACAAGGCGATGGCGGACATGGTGCGCTACGCGGCCGAATTCGGCCTCACGCCCTCCGCCCGCAGCCGGGTCTCTGCGACATACTTTCAAGAGGCAGACGATCCGTTTGCCTGGTTCGAATGAGGGGGACGCAAATGCAGTCGCGCCTGCTCTCCTTGGCCGAAGCCGTAGCAAACGTCACCATCGGGTTCATCGTCGCGCTTCTGACCCAGATGACCCTGTTCCCGGTCCTGGGCCTGCGATTGCCGATGGACCGGCACCTGTTGATCGGGACCGTGTTCACCCTCGTCTCTCTCGTGCGCGGCTACATGCTGCGGCGCCTGTTCGCACGCTATGGCCACGGAGGCGGATGACCATGGGACGACCGCAGATCACGCTCGATCCCGACCAGGTGCGCGAGGTCGAGACGCTGGCGGCATTGCTGAACCAGGACCAGATCGCCGACTATCTCGGCATCGCCCGCAACACCTTCCGCGCCATCTGCGCGCGCGACGACGAGGTTTCTGCGCGCTACAAAAGGGGCAAGGCCAAGGCGATCGCGCATGTGGCGAACGGGCTGCTGCAGAAGGCACGCGCCGGCGACACGACCTGCGCCATCTTCTATCTCAAGACCCAGGCCGGCTGGTTCGACACGCCGAAGGCCGCGCCGCCCGCCGCGCACGCCGAGAAAGCCAACGGGTCAAAGGATGCGCTGAAACGGATGCTCGACCAGATCGCCGAACGCAGCGGCCGGATTGGATGTCCTGCCGATCCGCCGTCGCCGCGCCTCGCCGCCCCTGCGGAAGGGGACCGGGACCTGTGATGCGGGGCCGCAAACCGACGCCGCAGGCAGGAACGCTTGCACGCACCCGGCTTGCCGCGCTCCCACGCTGCCCACCGCACCTGTCCCCGGTGGCACAGAAGGAATGGCGCAGGCTGGCGACACCGCTGCACGAGGCCGGCCTGCTCACGCTGGCCGACCGCGCGGCACTCGCCGCTTATTGCCAGGCCTATGGCCGCTGGGTGGAGGCCGAGGAGCATCTCTCGCGAACGCCGACCCTGATCAAGGCGCCCAGCGGCTACGTTCAGCAATCGCCCTGGCTCACGGTCGCCAACAAGCAGATGGAGGTGATGGGCCGCTACATGACCGAGCTCGGCCTGACACCGGTGGCCCGGACCCGCCTCGACATGTCGATGGACGCGCAGCACGATCCGATCACGAGGATCGAGCTCGTTGCGGTCTACACCGACGAGAACGGCGAGCGTCAGGAAAGCCCGATCGACCAGGGCCACACGGCGCGTCGCCGCGACTCCGCAGAGCCAGAAATCCGTCGGATCGAACTGGACGAGCGCCTTTGAAGCTACACTAAGCCTCTGACGGAATGTAAAAAACTGCCAAACCAACGTTGCGCAGGTGTGTACATGGCGAACCCGACCCCACCGCTCCGCCTCGTCGCCTACGAGCGGGTCTCCACTGCGCGGCAGGGAAGGTCCGGGTTGGGGCTCGAGGCGCAACGCACCGCTATCGACGCCTTCGCCGCCACGACCGGCGCCACCATCCTGGCCCGCTTCACCGAAACCGAGAGCGGCAAGCGCGACAACCGGCCCGAACTCGACAAGGCGCTCAACCTTGCTCGGATCACCGGGGCCACGCTGGTCATCGCCAAGCTGGACCGTCTCTCCCGCAACGCCGCCTTCCTGCTGACCCTGCAGGCGAGTAGCGTTCGCTTCGTCGCCTGCGACATGCCGGAGGCCAACAACCTGACCGTCGGCATCATGGCGCTCGTTGCCCAGCAGGAACGCGAGGCGATCTCGCGCCGGACGAAAGAGGCGCTGGCGGCGGCGAAGGCGCGCGGCGTGACACTTGGCAACCCGAATGGCGCCGCAGCGCTGAGGCGCGCAGGCAAAGGTGGCGTGGCCCTGCGTGAGGCCGTTAGGGGCAATGCAGATGCTTTCGCGCAGGAGCTGGCGCCGGTGGTCGCGGAGATCAGGGCTGCCGGACATACGTCTCTGCGGGCGATGGCCGCCGAGTTGAACGCTCGCGGGATCAGCACTCGGCGCGATGGCTTGTGGCACGTGTCAAACGTGCGGAACTTGCTGGGGCGTGTCGGGCTCTAGCTCATGTGAGCGGTGACATTGCGGAGCTGAGGCCTTCTCCTTGCAGCCTTTCAGGCATCGTCACTGAAGGCCGGCAAATGGAATGCGGCGGCGTCTTCGACCTCGGCAAGACCGGGTTCTCTGACTTCCGCGGGCGTTTCGCCGGTCAGGACGCGCAGTACAGTATGGACGCTGCGCGACAGCGCCTCCAGTTGATAGCCGCCCTCCAGAACCAGCACGAGGCGACCTTCACAGTGCCTGTCGGCGATCTCTTGGACGATGCCGGTCATCGCGGCGAACCCCTCGTGGCTGACATTCAGCGCGAAGTCGGCTTGGTGCGCGTCGAACCCTGCCGAAACGAGGACAAGATCGGGCTTGAACCAGTCGGCAGCCGGCCGGAGCACCTCTCGCATCGCCTTGAGGAAGGCTGCGTCTCCGGCGCCGGCCGGAATCGGCACGTTCACCGTCGTGCCCTCGCCGAGCCCAGCGCCGACGTCACCAAGCAAACCTGAGCCTGGATAGAACGGTGCGGCGCGATGAATGTCGAAGAACAGGACGTCCGGGCTGGCCCAGAATATCTCCTGTGTTCCGTTGCCGTGATGCGCGTCCCAATCGACGATCAATATCCGGGGGAAATTGAGTTCAGCCTGCGCATGCGCCGCGGCGACGGCGACGTTGTTGAACAGGCAAGACCCCCGCGCCCGGACGGATTCAGCATGATGCCCTGGGGGCCGCACGAGCGCGAAGGCGCTATCGGTGCTACCGCTTGCCACAGCCTCGACGGCAGCGATGGCCGTGCCCGCAGCAATCTCGGCAGCCTCGACACTTCCGGGCGACACGGCGGTCGTGTCGACGTCCAGCCAAGCGCTTCGACCGCGCCATCTGTCGATGCTGTCGAGGTACCCGAACGTATGCACACGCGCCAATTGCTCGCGGCTTGCGCTCCGGCCTGTGCCGCGCACCAGCCCGGCAATGGGCTCTGCGTCCAAGAGGTCGCGAATGGCCACGAGCCGTTCAGGCCGTTCAGGGAAATTCCACTTCACTTCCAGCCCGTTCAGGATCTCGCGCACGCGGCGCTCCAGCCGACCCGGCTGAAATGGATCCTCGACCTGCGGTCGGTGCAGCAGCATCCTTTCGTCGAACAGGGCCAGTGCACGGCGGTTCGCCATCGAGCCTCTCCTCTGTAGAGGCGAGCATGCCGCAGATCGGCCGTGGGTAGCAACGATTGACAATCACATGCCGCGCCACCTCGCGCGCAGGTTGCGGGTCAAGGTAGACAGTCGTCGCCGGCCGCGGATCGCCGCAGCCGCCACGGCACGTCTTGGCCGTCCGGAATTTTCTCGAGAGGCTATAACTGCCGAAAAACAGCGCGGTTCATACGTAAGGCTGATCCTTCAGGTCAGCAGTCGGCGCCGCAATTCCGGGTCCGGCAGTGCGCACATGTCGCTACGGCCGAACCGGTAGCGATTGTGCGCGATCCGCCGGTACAGCCATTCGCGCAAGCCTTTGGGCAAGACCCGCATCGGGCTGGCGAGGCGCCCAACCTTGCCCAACCGCTCGCCGATCCGGATGATGGCCTCCATCCCCGACCAGGCCTGCCCCTGATCGATGAAGAGCCATGTCTCGGGATCACGCGGCTCCAGCCCATAATGCCTCGCAAGCGCGGTTCCGGTCGAGGACTGCAAGGGGCAGATGCGAAACTCGCCCTGCCGGTCTAGCCGCGCGATCGTGCGCGCGCCCCAGGAACACAACGCACAGTCGCCGTCCATAATCGCGACAGGACCTGCGTCGTCGAACGCCGGGACCGCCGGATCTTCGCGATATGAGTACGGCGGACGGGGCAGAAGCTTGGCCATCGGACCTCCTGTTCTGCAAGCAGAGTAGATTACGGCTTGTCGCGAGGAAACCCGGGATGGCGCGACGCTTGGCAGGTTCGTCGCCATGCTAGCCCCGCGGTATGGTCGCGCAGCTCGCGCCAGCCACGACGTGAGCTGGGCGCGCGTCATGGCGCTGGAAGTCCGCCACTGGTCTGATACCGCGCCGCCACGCGGCTTGGTGCCCTGCGCGGGATCGCGGCTGCTGGCTTCAGCCTGCCTACCGCGGGGCCGCGCGAGCTACCGCGGGGCCCCGCGAGGCATTTCGATGTTGATCTCCAGGCTCGACATCTGGTCTCCGCGCTCCATGCGGATTTCGACATCGTTCTCCGTGATCGCGACGTATTTCCGGATCGCGGCCACGATGTCGCGTTGCAGCAACGGCAGGTAGTCGGTCTTTTCGACACCGCCGCCACTGCGCTCATGGGCAAGGAGAATCTGCAGCCGGTCCTTGGCGGTCTGTGCGCTTCTGGGGCGGCGCGCCTTGCGAGCAAAGCTGAACAGGCTCATGACGCACGCCCGAAGAGCCGTTGAAACAGCTTGGGACGATGCTCCCCCTCGATCCGCATTTCGACTTCGGTCCCGGTAAGGCGCCTGACGGCATCTTCGTAGGCCCGCCTCGCGACGGACGGTTCGTCGAGGACGACGGGCGTGCCGATGTTCGAGGCGCGCAGGATTGCCGGGCTCTCGGGGATGACGCCCAGAAGCGGCACCGCGAGGATCTCCAGCACGTCCTCGACGGTCATCATTTCGCCGCTTCGCACGCGCGCGGGGTCGTGACGCGTCAGCAGGACCTGCGCCTTGACTGGTTCCGCATCCGCGGTCTCGGCCCGCTTGGTCTGGCTGCTGAGCAGTCCCAGAACACGGTCGCTGTCCCTAACAGACGACACCTCGGGGTTGGTCACGACAACGGCCTCGTCGGCGAAAAACATCGCCATCTGGGCACCGTGCTCAATTCCCGCCGGGCTGTCGCAGACGATGTAGTCGAACTCCTGCTTGAGGTCGTCGAGAACCTTCTCGACGCCCTCCTTCGTCAGCGCATTCTTGTCCCGCGTCTGCGAGGTCGGCAGGATGAACAAATTGTCGAGCCGCTTGTCCCGGATCATGGCCTGTTTCAGCCGTGCATCGCCCTGGATGACGTTGATGAAGTCAAAGACGACACGGCGCTCACAGCCCATCGTCATGTCCAGGTTGCGCAGGCCGACATCGAAGTCGATCACGACGGTGCGAAACCCCTGTTTGGCCAAGCCCGCCGAGATTGCGGCCGCGGACGTGGTCTTGCCGACCCCGCCTTTTCCCGACGTGATCACGATGACCCGGCCGAGGGGCGGCTTTTCCTTCAGTTCGATCGTCATCCGATTACCTCCATGCGCAGTCGGTCGTCTTCAAGGTATACATGCGTGCATCGCTCGCGGGCCGCGTCCTCGAGCGTCTCGCTCGTCTGGTAGAGGCCTGCGATCGCCACCAGCTCCGCTTCGAGGCACCGACAGAAAATGCGCGCGGATTCATCGCCATGCGCGCCGGCCATCGCGCGCCCGCGCAGGGCCCCGTAGACGTGGATCGAGCCGCTCGCGACCACTTCGGCGCCGGAGGCGACGGAGCCGATCACCGTCAGATCACCATGCTCGCTGACGATCATCTGTCCAGAACGGACCGGCGCGTGGACCACCTTGTTCCTGCTGCCGAGGCTTTCGGCGCGGGACCGGCGGTGCCCTCGATTATCGTTCGGCAGCGGCGCATCCTTGCCTGCCGGGACCGCGATGAGGCCCAGTTCCTGAAGGGCATCCTCCGACAGCTGTCCGCCGCCCTGAACGCCGAAGACACGAAGCTTGCGCCGTCGCAGGTTCGCGACCAGCACGCGAAGCCGAGAGAGATCT
>NZ_FNPF01000031.1 GCF_900107235.1 Citreimonas salinaria | reverse complement strand
TGAAATTGCTCGCCGAAGGCGCATGGGACAGTCTTGAATTTCGCCACTGCTGTGAGCCGTATTGGAACAAGGGGGGAGCCAGCCAGTTTGACCCGGCACCGCCGCCACTGGGAGACTCACACGAATTATTGGCATGGTCGTTCCGGCGTCACGGAGCGCCCCCGTCTTCTATCGCGCTCGCCTCGCACGTCGGTGAGCATGTCCTTCAGTTCCTCGATGCCATCATCGGTCAAGGCGGTGGTGGCTTCTTCGCCTCCATGGACGCTGATGGTGGCGCCGCAACCGAGGTTGTCGTTGTTCGCGACGATCGCCTCCAGTATTTCAAGGTCGTGGCCGAGCATCTTGCCGCCGTGCAGGGAACCCGGCCAGGCGGATCAGGCTGTCCTGCCCGTCGATCGCTCCACCCTCATTCGAACAGAAGTGCGGAACATCGGGCGAGATCGAAAGGCTTTTGGCAGATCGGAACGTCCGCGTAATGATCGGGAACGATGCTTTTGTCATAGCCGGTCACGAAGACGATCGGCACGCCCCGGTCACGAAGGACATCTGCTATCGCGTAGGAGGTCGTTCCTCTGAGATTGATGTCAAGAATGGCGGCGTCGAGGGACTCCGTTTGTGATATCAGGTCCAAGGCGACGGAGACTGTAGCGGCGGGGCCGACTACTCGCGCACCATCCTCCTCCAGGCTGGCTGCTACGTCCATTGCGATGAGGAAGTCGTCCTCCACGAGGAGGACTGTCCGTCTGTTCAGGGTCACCTGTGCCAAGTTCATTGTCCCGTTGGTTCTGTCGGCCAGTCGAGTGGCAGATCGATCGTGCACCTGAGCCGGTCCGACGCGAGATCGAAGCGCGTCTCGGCGCCAAGAGTGTGGGGCAGTGCTCGTTCGATCAGTTGTTGTCCGTAGCCTCCGTCCGCAAGGGCTCTCGCTTCCTCGCCCCGGGCGAGGTCATCTTCGCGCCACTCGATGACGAGACGGCGTTCGCCCCCGTCTCCCCGTAGCTGCCAGGTCACGTCGAGCGTGCCTCCGCCGGAGGAGAGCGCGCCGTGGTTTCGAGCGTTGGCCGCAAGCTCATGGATCGCCAATGCGAGGGTCTGAACAATGGCCGGGCGGATGCGAACCGACGGACCCTTCAAGGTCACTCTCGGGTCCTCCGCGGCACCTACGGCTTCGAGCTCGACATCGACAAGTGCGCCGAATGTAATCGGCTCCTGATCTGCACGCGAGAGCAGCCCCTGGATGCGGGAAAGCGCGCCGAGGCGATCGTTGAATTGCCGGCGGAACGCCTCGGTCGGTCCCGTTCGCGCCATCGTCTGATTGGCGATCGAGCGCACCACGCCGATGAGGTTGCGCGTGCGATGCTGGAGCTCAGCGACCATGATCGCCTGACGCTCCTGTAGCTCGTGGAGTTCGTGAATGTCGGTGGCGGCGCCGAACCAGCGCACGATCCGCCCCTGATCGTCTCGCCAGGGAAGGTGGCGGATCAGGAACCAGCGGTAGTCGCCGTTCTTGCTCCGAATCCTGTGCTGATGAACGAAGGCTTCTCCAGCGCTATAGGCCTTGGCGAAGAGACCCTCTGTGGTCGAGCGGTCGTCGGGATGAACGGCGGCAAGCCATCCGCCGGCTTGGGTTTCCGCGGAACTTTGGCCGGTGTAGTCGAGCCAGCTTGGGCTGAGTGCGAACCCGGTCGCGGTTGCGTCGGCCTGCCACAGAAGAGCCGGCACCAACGATGCCAGGGAGCGATACCGCTCCTCGCTGTCGCGCAAGCACCGGTCGGACTCGCGCCGCTCGGACGCATCCTGGCCGATCTTCAGAAAACCCTGGGGACTGGCCTTGCCGTCGTAGAGAGGCCGCACCACGCCTTCAATGAAGACGCGCGAGCCGTCCTTGCGCAAATGCTCGCGCACATCGGGAGCGCTCCCCGTCTTGCGCGCCGTCTCGAGCTCGTCCTCGGGCACTCCCGCTTCCCGGTCTTCTGGTGTGTAAAGAATGGATGCGTCCTTGCCCACTGCTTCCTCGGCATCCCACCCGAACACGGCGGCAGCGCCAGGCAGCCAGTCCGTGATGCGGTTTTCGCGATCGGTCGTGAAGATCGCGTAGTCCGTCGCGGTCTCCACCGTGAGCCGAAAGCGCTGCTCGGATTCCCGCAGATCGTCAAGCTTGAAGACCCGGTCGATAACGGGTCCGAGGATGGCGGCATAGGTCCGCAGGAACTCGGTGTCGGCCTCGTCGAAATCCCTCGGTTCGGTGTGATCGACCTGCAAAAGGCCGTAAGCCCGCTTGCCGGGCAGGAAGATGGGCACATTGGCCAGCGCCACCACACCTTCTTCCTTCATGAAATCGGGAACCCCGAAACGAGTCTCCTCATGGATGTTGCGCGAGATGACGGGCTTGCCCACCTTGATCGCGAAGGATTCCGAGGAATTCTTTCCCATGGGAATGTGCATGCTTCCCACGATGTCGGGGCTCCAGCCTACGCCGACGCGGACGAAGAGGGATTGGCCGCCTTCGTCGATCTCGAGCACCTTGGCGCGCCGCACGCTCAGGGCCTCCGCGATGAGCCGGCAGGCCTCGGTCAGCACCGTGGTCAGATCGTCCGACTGAAGCGCGAAATCGCCGAAGTCTGCGAGCAGCTTCTGACGCCGGAAGAGGGTATCGCGATCATCTTTGGCTTTTGTCATTTCCGGCATTCATTGATCCTGTCTGCTATGGCAACGTGCCGCCTTTGCAGGTGTTCCGAGGACGCCGAGGCGTGCGACCGCGCTGGTTTCCGGAAGGGATCATGCCCTCGCCAAACAGGATTGGCCGAGGCGAGATAGCTGACAAAACTCACGGGAACAGCGCAACCGTTCAGCATGGGCAGGCCGATCGCGGAACAAGCCAGCAACCCTTGCCAGACTGAGTGGTGGCAGGCGCCGGGCATCTGGGGCTAAACTGCCTTTGAAAGTCCCCTTTGGGACCCTGGAAAGGAGGCCGCGTGCCGAACCTGGAACAGATGAGAGCCCGGCAGAAAATGCTTGCCGATTTTGGCCATTTCGCCCTGCGGAGCGACGACCTCGACGAGGTGCTGCACGAGGCGTGCCGCCTTGTCTCGGACGCGCTCGACACTGATCTCGCAAAGATCCTGGAGATTGAAGAGGGTGGCAAGGCAGCCCTGGTCAAGGCCGGCGTAGGCTGGCAGGAGGAGATCACTGGTAAGCGCCTGCCGTTCTCGGATCGGTCTTCCGAAACCTACGCGCTCAAGCATGGAGAGCCTGTGGTCTCGCGCAACGTCCGGGAAGAAACGCGGTTCGAGTTCGCCGATTTCCTGATCGACAACGGCGTGGTGTCCTTGGTGAACGTTCCGATCTTCCTTCCGGCGGGCAAGGCCTACGGATTGTTGCAGGTCGACAGCCGCGAGCAGCGTGATTTCGGCGACGACGACATCGAATTCCTGCGGACCTACGCGATCATCCTCGGTCCGGTCGTCGACCGGTTGCACAAGACGCACAGCCTCAAGCAGGCTCTTCAAGCCAACGAGCGCCTGCTTCGAGAGTTGCAACATCGGGTCAAGAACCACATCGGCATCATCACCAGCATGGTTCGGGTGCGGGCAAGGCATGCCCGCTCCGAGGAAGCACGCGAAGAACTGGGCGGGGTCGGCGAGCGCATCGAGACGCTACGCCTGGTGCACGAGCAACTCTACAAGGCGGGCGGCGCGGACATGCTGCCAATGCGGCCGTTCCTCTCGCAGCTGGTCGGAAACCTCTGCCGTCTGCACGAGTCCGAGGCCGGCGGGATCAGGTTCGAGTGCGACATCGCCAACGTCGATCTCGGTCCTGACGCCGCCGTCCCGATGGGGCTGATCGCCAACGAGTTCGTCACCAACAGCCTCAAGCACGCCTTCGATGGCGAGGGCGGCACGATCTTCGTATCCCTTGCCACAGTCGAAGACCGCCTGCGCTTGTGCCTCAGCGACAACGGCAAGGGACTGCCAGCCGACCCGCACGCCGCTCCACGAGGTTCAGGCACCGGAATCAGGCTCATCGAGGGCTTGGCAAGCCAATTCGGCGCGGAGCCGTCCTGGTCTTCATCGGAATCCGGGACGAAGCTCTGCCTCGACATGGATGATGCATGCGATCGGGATGCGATCTGAGCCATCCGGCGCGCCAATGGCAGGTTACTCGGGAGCTTCGGTGACGCCGAGCGGCGGCGGCCTAACCGCCTGCCGCGGCAGCGCACGTCCGCTTCGAACCCTTTCCCACGGCGACACTGATGAACGTTGAAGCATTCACGCGGCAGACGCGGTCGACCGGAAGACGCACTCGCGCACGGCGCGCAAGGAAGAGCTCAGGTTCTGGATGCCGCACCGGCGCCTTGCGCCATGGCTGCGGCGAGGGTGACAACCAGCCGATCCGGGTCGATGGGCTTCTCTGTCCGCGCAGCTTCCTTCAACTCAGGCGGCGGCGCCATCGTCTCCGCGTAGCCGGTCGTGAAAATAAAGGGGATGCCGCGCGCTTTCAGACCGCGCGCGACTGGCCAGACGAACTCGCCATTGAGGTTGATGTCGAGAACCGCAACCTCGACGTCATCCGACACAGCGATCCGCAGGGCGTCCTGCAACGACCCGACTGGTCCCGTCACCGAGCAACCGGCGGTATGGAGCACCTCTGCGATCTCCAGACCGACCAAGTGCTCGTCTTCGACGATGAGGACCGTCTTGCCGCGGAGCGTCGTGGGATCGCCCGAGACACGCTCTTCTTTCTGGCCGAGGCTCGAGGCGTGCCATCCACCGTGGGATTGCAGGCACGTCAGTGGCAGCTCCATGACCGCTTGCAGTCCGTCACGCGCGAATTCCTGCTTCACCTCGCCGCCAAGGTCGTGAGTCAGCGTCAGTTCGATCAAACGCGAGCCGAACCCCTTGCGGCTCGGCGCTGTCTCGATCGGAGGCCCGCCCTCTTCCTGCCAGACGAAGACCAACAGGCCATCGTCTCCATCACCGGATAGGTGCCATTTTGCCGTGACGCTTCCTTCGTCGCGGGATAGCGCGCCATACTTGGCGGCGTTGGTGGCGAGTTCATAAAGCGCGAGGGTCAGAGCTTGCGCGGCCTTCGCGGTCACTTTCACATCCGGCCCATCAGCTTCGAAGCAGTCAGGCCTCTCTCCGCAATAGGGCGCAACAGCGCTCTCCACGAGGTCTCGCAACCGCGCGCCTTCCCAGCGGCTACTTGCCAATAGCGAATGTGACTTCGCCAGCGCGTTGATCCGGCCGACCAGCTTGTTCGCCGCGTCGGGCCCGACTTCCTGCCCGCGCCCGAGGCTTTGACGGGCGATTGCCTGCACCACGGAAAGGGTGTTCTTCACCCGGTGGTCGAGTTCGGACATGAGCATGTTCTGGTGCTCTTCTGCGCGCTTGCGAGGGTTAATGTCGCTGGCAGCACCGAACCATTCCTGCAACTTGTTCTGATCGTCGAAAAGCGGCACGGCACGCGACCGGACCCAGCCGACGCTGCCGTCGATCTGCCGCACCCGGTGCTCCAGGTCGAATTGCTTTTCGGCGACGATCGCTGCGCGGACCGCCGCCGCGACCAGCGGCTGGTCCTCGGCCGGGATGTAGCTGTCCATCCAGTCCCGACGCGGCTCGTGCGTGTCCGTCATGAAGCCTCGACCCCCGAGCGCGTGTATCTCGCTCCAGTCCGGGCTCACGCGAAAGACGAAATCGGAGGTCGAGCTGACCAGAGCGCGGAAGCGCGCCTCGCTCTCGCGCAGTGCCGCCTCGGTGCCGGCGCGCTCCATGGCTGTCCAGGTGCGTTCGGTCACCTCTTCGATCAACGCGATTTCGCCCCGCGTCCAGCGCCGGGCTTGCGCCGAGACCGCGACAATGGCCCAGAGCGGATTGTTCTCGCCTTCACGCAAGGTTGCGGCGACGAGCGCGCGCAGACCGAGCCCCGCAAAGCTTCGCCTGTCGGCATCGGAAAGGCCTTCAGTCTCCGCGACGTCCTCGATCACCAGCGTCCGGTCGAACGCAACCTTGAAGGCCTCGGGGAAATCGGACAAGCGGACGGCCTCTGGCATCGGAGCGACCCTGTCGTTGCCCACCTGATGCGGGAATTCGCCCCGGTCCTCGGCCAGCCGATAGATACCGACATAACAGCGGTCGAGCTGGAGTTGGTCGGAGAGCATGCGGAGCGCGCGCTCGGCGATGGCGTCCGCATTTGGCTCTGCGCGCAGGGCGTCGGAAAGCCTGAGGAGAAACGCCTGCCGCTGCTCGCTCTCCGGAACTGCGGTCCCGAGTCTTTCGCCTGGCGCGTTCTCCATTATCTCCTCCAGCATCTCCGCTATAGGAGCGCCTGGTTCAATCTTATCTCTCTGACCGTATCGCGGCGCAGGGTGTCATGAAAGCTTGCATTTCAATACGCTCAGAGGCCTCGCCCAACCTGACGATGCGCAGACATCAGTTTTCCTGGGCGCGCAAGGAACGGTGGCAAAGCCCGCACCGCCGGCCTTCGGAGATCGGATCATGCTGCACACCGGCACGAAAGGCCGCTTCCGGGAAGCTGCCGCAGCATGCTGCCGCTGATGAACGGCGGCTCCGGGCCGGGAGAAGCTTGGGCCGATCGGTCAGTGCCGGCCGCAGCAATGCTTGTATTTGCGGCCCGACCCACAGGAGCATGGATCATTCCGCCCTGGCCGAGGACCGGCCTTGAACGGCATGTCGGGGAGATTTGCGGGCTCCCGCAAGGAAAGCTCGGGCCGGGACTGATGGAGTATCGTGGCGACGCAGTTCGGGATCAGATCCGGAGCTTCAAGGTCGATCTCGTCGATCTCGTCGTCCGTGAACTTGCTCTGGCCGGTGTAGATATCCTGAAGCGCCATCAGGAAGATCATCGTTGCCCGCGTCTCTTCGTCGGCCTGATCGAGCAGGCGGCTCCAAGCATCCGGTCGCAGCCGCATGGCGCGCGTGAAGCCATCGACCCATGGCTCCCACATGACTTCGTCACTATTGGGATCAACCTAGTAGATCGGTTCGACCCAAAGCGAGCCGGTTATCGCCTCAACGACCGAGTTGTAATGCGCCATCACCGCACCAACGGTCTCCTCGGCGGATTGTTGATCGGGAAATTCCGCCTCTCCCGTCTCACCCCAGACTTGAGGCAACCACTCCGAGGGCGGGATCATCTCCGGACAGGCAAGAACACCGACTATGTAGCCATCCAGTTCGCTGAGCGCCATGGGCATGTTCTCGGCGGGCAGCGCATGCAGCAGCGCGTTAAGTCGATCGAGTTCTTGATCGGACTGGTCCATGGATGTCTCCCAGCGATGTTAAGAGTTTCTAATCTGCCCAATGCCAAGCCGCAATCTGGGCAATGTCAGCTTGAAGCTGCGACCCGGGAGATCGCCTCGCAGACTCGGAATGTCCGCAGTAGAGTTTCACCCGCGAGGTCGACCGGCGCGCCGATCCAATGAGGAAGAGAGAACATGATCGACCTGATGATCTACGGGGCGACGGGATACACTGGGACCCTTGTTGCCGAACATGCGGCTGCCATTGCATCGCAGTCCTCGCCGCCGCCGACGCTGGCGGGGCGCAACCAGGACAAAGTCAGGGCGCTCGCCATGCGCCTGGAGATGCCTTGGGCCGCGTTCGACCTTGCCGATGCGGCCGCGCTGCGCCGCCGCTTGAAGGACGTGAAGGTCTTGCTGAACTGTGCCGGCCCTTTCTCCAAGACCGCTGATCCGTTTATTGCAGCCTGCCTCGAAGCAGGCACTCACTACGTCGACATCACCGGAGAGATCGCGGTCTTCGAGCGCATCGCCGCGCAGGATGCGGCGGCCCGGCAGGCAGGCATCGTCTTGCTGCCGGGCGCAGGCTTTGACGTCGTGCCGAGCGATTGCCTCGCGGCCCATCTCAAGAGGCGTCAGCCCGGACTTCACCGACTGCGGCTCTCCATCGCTGGTCTTGGTCAAGCGAGCCGGGGCACCGCCCGCACCGCGCTGGAGGCGCTGGGGAAGGGAACGATGGCACGACGCGGCGGCGAGATCGTGGAACTCGATCGGCCGCAGCGCAGCCGAAGCGACTTCGGCCAAGGTCCGGTAGAGACTGTCGGGGTCAGTTGGGGCGACGTTGCGACAGCATGGTATTCCACCGGCGCTCAGGAGATCGACGTGCTCTTCGAAGCGTCCCCCCAGCTGCGCCTCGTTTCCCGCGTGCCTCGGCGCCTTCGACCTGCCTTGGGTTCGGCACCCGTGCAGCGCCTGCTGTCGCGGCTGGTGGACCGGATGGAGCATGGCCCTTCGGCCGGGGACCGGCAAAGCGGGCGCTGCTGCCTACTGGGCGAGGGATGGAATGCTGGGGGCGTTCGCGTGGCCAGCCTGATGGAGACGCCGGAGCCCTATGCGTTGACCGCGCAGACCGCCTTCATGATCGCGCAGCGCATCGGGTCCGAAGAAGTGGCCGCGGGCTACCATACGCCCTCAACTGCCTTCGGGCCCGATCTGGCTCTCGAATTCGACGGTGTTTGCCGGATAGACGATTGACACAGGGGCCGGGCCGCAGCGCAAAGCCGTCGTGGTGGCAGGCCCGGCCTGCCACACGGCACGAAGCGCAGGAAGAAGCGCAGGAAGCGGACTCGCGGCGATCCGGCTTCGCCTGGGCCGCCGGTGAACGGCGGCTCTGGACCGTTCATGACGACGAGCCCAACGCTGCGTGCGCAAAAACGGTTCGGGACCGGGTGGATGCGGACCTTCGCCGCGCGGTGCTCGAACGGCCAAAGCGGGCCGAGAGCAACTGCACCCCAGCCGCGTAGCTGATGAACAGAGCCGTTTGCCGCCGCAACGCTGCTTAGTAACCCTCCGCCGAAGGATGCTTCTGAACCAGTAAGTGCGGCGAACAGGTATTCAGTCGCACTCCGCAGTTCGGGCCGTTTTTGCCCCATCGCCTCATCCAGAAGATGAAGGTGTGACTCATCAGGAGCATTTGAACCAGCGTAATGCAGTGGTGATCACGTTGTCGTAGCTCCCGGACAACGCGACTCGCATGAACTCATCGCGTTCAGGCTCGGGAATCCCGGCGCGCCGCGCAGCGCGACGGCATCGCGAGACGATCGCAGGAGCTGATCCGTCTCTACCAGTGATCTGAACATGGACGTGAGGATACTTGGGAGACATGTTGCTTTCCTTGTTCGGTCGGGCCGGCAGGCGGCTTAGACGATAGATGGGTCGATCCCTCGCGACGGAAAAATGCTGGCAGAGATTCTCGTAGCCACGCCACGACCGTCTGCGACGTCATCGTTTCCCCGCGGACCTCACAGCGCGATCGGATACAACGGCCCGATCGGGCTACACGCCTCGACATGAGAAAGGGCGCAACCAACCTCACTGTCCCTGAGGCGTGGGTTGTGCGGCCAAAGTGGGTTGCAGACTTTCGTTATCACCGGGGGCCTAACGGTGCAGGTCCCGGCGGCCCTTGCGCTCCGCAGCAGCCACCGCCGCGGCCATGGCGGGGGAGGCCCAAGCGCCGCCCCGACGGCGACCGCACGCGCGCAGATCCGTTCGGTGAGGATGGTTCATGTGGCTTCGCAGTGACAAGCAACTCCGCTTGATAAAGCACCCGGATATGCCAACGGCTGACCCGGCAAGGCATTTGCTTTGACTGGCGCTTCACGGCCGCGATCGAAAGTTGTCCAAGTTGCGCGTGACCAAGTTCCGGCGTTCAGCACACGTCACATTAGCCGAAACCGAGGTAGGTGGGCGGAACATTGTCTGTAAGCCAGACGCCATTGTCTGCCCTGAAGAATGCATGTCCGTCCGCGTGCATTGCGCCAGCATCGACGCGAAGAACAACCGGCTTTCCATGTCGTCGTCCTACACGGACCGCGGTTTCTGCATTTCCGGAGAGATGCACTTGGCGGCGACCTCCCGGATGCAAACCGACTGCGAAAATGTCGTCGAGGTTCTGAGCGGCAGTTCCGTGATACAGGATGTCAGGGGGTATGGCGGCTGGCAGCTCGAGATCAACATCAATGGAATGACCCTGTGCGGCACGGATCTTGCCGCCACGGATCGTGAACCGCTTCTTGTCGTTGACCCTCACGATTTCCTCAAGCTGCTCTCGGGTCATGGTCCGGCCCGATTTCTTGAGCATGCGCAAAAGCTCGTCGATCCTCGCCCATCCCGCTCTGTCGAGCCGAAGGCCGATCAACCCGGGCTCGTGGCGGAGAATGCGCGCGAGGAACTTGCTCTCACGGCTCATGGATCATTTGCCATCAGGCGGAGTGCTGCCGCCGGTCGTTACTTTCGTCCTTTCCCGCACCTCTCGCTCACGGCGCGGCGCCCAGCCGTGAATGCCGAAGACCCCCAGGATACGCCACACGAGACGGATCAGCCCCCTTTGCCATGCGGGCCGGTTTCTAAAGACCCTCAGGTCGGGTCGGACTTCCAACAAGCGCTGCCGGAAACCGGAGCGCTGCTGTGCTTTCGTCGCCAAGACTTCTGCGAGCCAAGCCGGAACTTGCTCTCGGTCTGCATGAAGAATGTCTTCAGCTGTCGGAGAGATCCCTACCCGGTCGAGTGTCGCCCGCAGTATCTCGACTTCGGAAGCAAGTTCCTCTTGGGTCATTTCATGCGTCGATGTCCGAACCATTAGCTGTCCTCGATTTTCGACTTCCCGTGACCGGAAGCGAAGAGCCCCGGACGGCGGCCGCGATGCTACCCGGCAGCCGCGAGCTTCTCTCCAAGAGCGGCACGTAGGATACGGAAACGCACGGGCACCAAACTGCGGGGAGGTCCCGCGTCGCCGACCACGACCGGTTGCGGACGCCCCCGAAAATTTTGGGCGGTCGGAAGTTTTCCATAGGGAGTTCCGCTACTGCTCCTCAGGCGGGGAAATCGCGGATACGCTGTGCGTCCAAGCCTCAAATTCTGCGAAAATCTGGTTCGAACTTTCTCCCGTTGGGTCCATCGTCTCCTCCGGAAGATGAAGGTGTGACTCATCAGGAGCATTCGAACCAGAGTAACGCAGTGGTGATCACGTGGTCGTAGCTCCCGGACAACGCGACTCGCATGAACTCATCGCGTTCAGGTTCGGGAACCCCGGCTCGCCGCGCAGCGCGACGGCATCGCGAGACGATCGCAGGAGCTGATCCGTCTTTACCCGTGAGCTGAACGTGGACGTGAGGATACTTCGGAGACATGATGCTTTCATTGTTGGGTCAGGCCGGCAGGCGGCTTAGACGATAGATGGGTCGATCCCTCGCGACGAAAAAGCGCTGGCAGAGATTTACGTAGCCACGCCCCGACCGTCCGGGACGCCTTTGTTTCCCCGCGGACCTCACAACGCGACCGGATACAACGGCCCGATCGCGTGGCAGACTCTCGTTATGATTGAGGGGCCCGACGGTGCAAGTCACGGGGGCTCCACACGCCCGCCTCTTTACACCAAAGCCCGATCCGGTTGCGCTGAATGAAGGCTACACCGCATCGGGCCAGCTATCCGTGCAACCGCGAGGGGGACGACTTATGGGCCCAGATAGGGGGCCAAGATTGCGTGCCGATTGACATGAAGGGGATGGAACAGGAAGTCTACCGGCCGGTTCAGGAAGGGTGCAGCTGAGAACAGAGGGATACTGCCGCCGCGCTTCGCGCAGTTCACATGCCGGCTGCTGCGCCACGTCTCTTTAGCGAAGCTTTGCGCGCACGGTCTCCCGATCGTTGTCAGGAAGCGCCGCAGGCCGATCGGTAGCGCGCTACGTCGTCCGAAGAGGGAAGCTGCCCGGCGAGGGATTCGAGGCGGCGCACTGTCTCCAGGTCCATTCCGGATGCCTCGGCCACCTCGAGGTCCGACATGCCCGCGTTCCACCTGCGACCGAGGAGTTCACGAGCCAAGGCTCTCTTCTCGGCGTTTGCTTCCTGTCGCCGGACGACATCCGGGCGGCAGAGGCGCATCTTGTCGCGGAAGCTGTCCATGACACCGGAGCGTAAACGCTCCGGACTTGGCAGTCCACGAAGTTCGGCGCGTCGGAGATGTCTGCGCCGAGACGCGCGCTACGCTGTGCATATTTACTTCCTGGAAGTGGCCCCACGGGTCACCAATTCTGCTGGAATTTCGGAATTTTGAAAATGGCCAAGATTACCCGCGAAACTTATTCGTGGAGGTGTTCCTTGGCACGTAAGGAGACGTGGCATCCGACGTGGAGTCACAGTTCCGGGGACTGGTCCGTTGACTTCCGAGTTAGCGGTCGCCGCATCAGAAAGAAGCTGGGTCTTGCAGATCGAGGGCTGCGCGACCTTGCTATACAGACTGCACGGGAACTTTATCGGGAAGCCTGGGAAGCAAGCGCCAAGCAGCAGCCTGCGGCGGATGCAGTCACATTTGCCGAGGCAGCCCGTCTTTACATCGGCGCGGGAGGAGAAGAACGGTTTCTCCCCAAGATCGTCATGTATTTCGGGCCCGAGATCCAGGTTCGGGATGTCGATGCATTGGCTGTCGAGCGAGCCGCTGGCGCACTCTATCCAGACGCCAAACCCGAAACGGTGCGCCGTCAGCTTCGAGTTCCCATCCGCGCGGTGCAGAACTTCGCTCTTGGGAAGCGCCGAGAGAGAATCGAGGATACACGCCGAGTCCGCTGGCTATCTCCCGAAGAAGCCGAACGCCTGCTGGCTTCGGCGGCGCAACCCGAAAAAATCGGCCTTCGAGATCCTAACAGGGAAACGCTGCGAAAGATCGTGTTCATGCTGGGGACCGGCGCCGGTCCGGGAGAGACAATGGCGTTGACAGGCGAGGGCTGGAACGCTGCCACGCGCGAATGGTGGCTGCCGGGAACGAAGTTCGTCTACCGTGCCCGCTTTGTTTGCTTGCCAGAACGGACGGTCTCACTGATCGGGGAAATTCCAGAGAATGGGCCTTCCTTTGTCGCGCCGAACGGCCAGCCTTATGTCATGACCGAGGCGTTGTTGCGTAACTCTGACTGCGGGCGATTCACATCGCGAATCCATGCGGTTAGACGGGTCGCATGAGCAAGCCTCCTCCCGCCCGCTACCGCACGACGAACTGGTCCAGCCATAACGCCGCGTTGCGCAAGCGCGGCTCGATGCTGATCTGGGTAGACAAGGAAATGGCCTGGCTGGCGCCGCATGAAGGTCGGCTCGGCCGCCCTCCCGTCTTCTCCGATGCCGCGATCCAGTTCTGCCTCTCGATCAAGGTGCTTTTCAAGCTGCCCTTGCGGCAGACCGCGGGCATGGTGGCCAGCCTGCTGCGGCTGGCGGGGTTGAACTGGTCCGTCCCCGATTTCAGCACCCT
>NZ_FNPF01000039.1 GCF_900107235.1 Citreimonas salinaria | reverse complement strand
CTGTCGCACCTGCCCGAGCGGCTTGAAACGCTGCGGCGCGTCGGCGTGCCCTATACCGACGAGATGATCGAGAACGCGGTCAGCGACGCGCTTGCCCAGGCGATGCCGGATGGATCCCGCGTCGGCGGTCTGATCGAGCGCTACGGTGAGGAAACCACCGTGCGCAACTTCGACGACTTGGCCGGCGTTCCGACCGAGATGGACGCGATGGTCGCCTACCTGCAGGTGCTGGGGCAGCTCGTCGACATCACTGACACCGTTCCGACGCTTCAGGAGGAATGACCATGGAGTTCAGCCACGAGACCCTTGTCGCCTTCGCCAAGACCTTCGGCCTTTTCTACCTGATCGCGATGTTCTCGGTTGCCGTGCTCTACGCCTTCTGGCCCGCGAACGGGAAGCGGTTCGAACACGCGGCCAAAAGCGTGCTGGATGACGAGGACGGCCCATGTCGGTAGAGGACGAACGCGACGAACTGACCGGGCACAAGACCACCGGCCACGACTGGAACGGCATCAAGGAACTGAACACCCGCGTGCCGCGTGCCGTCTGGTGGGCTATCGGCATCACCCATGTCTGGGCGCTGATCATGTGGATCCTGCTGCCCGCATGGCCGCTGGTCGACACCTACACCAAGGGTGTCCTGGGTGTGAACCAGCAGGAACTCGTCGAGGGAGAGTTGGCGGCCGGCGAGCGCTACCGCGAGCACTGGGAGGCGCATCTGACCGTCGCCTCGCTGGACGAGATCCGGTCCGAGCAGGCGCTGATGGACGTGGTCCGCGCCAGCGCGCCCACGCTCTGGGGCGACAATTGCTCGGCCTGCCACGGGATCGCGGGAATCGGCGGTCCGGGCTTTCCCAACCTGATCGACGATGCCTGGCTTTGGGGAGGGGACGACCAGGCGGTGCTGGAGGCGATCCGCGTGGGTATCAACGCCGGCCATCCCGAAACGCTGGTTTCGCAGATGTTGGCCTTCGGCGAGATGGGCATCCTGTCGCGCGACGAGATCCGCACCGTGGGCGAATACGTGCGCGCGCTGGGCGGTCTGGCCGAACCCGAACCGGCGGTCATGGAAGAGGGCGCGATGCTTTACGCCGACAATTGCGCCAGTTGCCATGCCGATGACGGCACCGGCATGAACGCGCTTGGCGCGCCGAACCTGACCGACGAATTCTGGATCTACGGCGGCGACCCGCAATCGGTGTTCCGCACCATCCATGACGGCCGACAGGGCTGGATGCCGGCATGGGAGGGGCGGTTGAGCGAGGCGCAGGCCAAGATCCTGGCGATCTACCTGCTCGACATCCTGCCCGAGGCGGAATGACCGGGCGCGCCGAAACCCGCTCGCGCTTCGCGTCGCGCGGGTTCTGGATCGCAGTCGCGATCGCAATCGCGCTGGTCGTGGCGGCCGCGAACGTGCACCTGGTCTACGTTTCGCTGGCGTCGCAGCCCGCCTGCGTGCCGCATCTGCAAGCGCCCGACCACGGCGGCACGACCTACCGCGCCGCCAAGTCGGCCTGTTGAGGGAGATAAGAATGGACCCGGACTCGGCAATCCCCAAGGTCGTCCCGCCCCTGCCCCGCCCGAACGCAAAGGCCCGGAACCTGCCGAAGCGCACGGCGTTCGAGTGGCTGGGCGCGGGGTGGAGCGACTTCCGCACCAATCCGCTTCCCAGCCTCTTCTACGGATTGGCCGTCTTCCTCGTCTCGGCCTTCGTCGTGTGGGGGATGTTCCGATTCGAGGTGGATTACTTCTTCCTGCCCGCGCTGAGCGGTTTTCTCGTGCTCGGCCCGCTGATCGCGACCGGCCTCTACGAAAAGACCCGCAGGCTGGAAGAGGGCAAACGCACGACCCTTGGCGGCATGGTCTTCGTGAAACCTGCCTCGACCTACCAGGCGGTGTTCCTAGGCCTGCTCCTGCTGCTTCTATTCATGCTGTGGCAGCGCGCGGCCTTCCTGCTCTACGCGCTGCACATGGGCGTGCGGCCCTTCCCCGGCTTCGACCAGATCCTGTCGTTGATCTTCACCACCTGGATCGGCTGGTCGCTGCTGATCACCGGCACGATCATCGGCGGCCTCTTCGCCGCCTTCGCCTTCGCGATCAGCGTCTTCGCCGCGCCGATGATGCTCGAGGAACGCACCGACGCGCTAACCGCCATGGGCATCAGCCTGGCGCTGGTCTGGAACAACCTCGGCGTCATGCTGGTCTGGGGCGGCATCGTCGTGGCCCTGTTCGCGCTGTCGCTTCTGACGGGGCTTCTGGGGTTCATCGTGGTCTTCCCCGTGCTGGGGCATGCCACCTGGCACGCCTACCGCGCGATCCGGGTCAGCCGGGACGAACGGGTGTTCTACCGGCCGGCCTGACGCGTCAGCGCCGGTCCTCGTCCCGCGTCGGAAGCGGCCGGTCCTCGTCGTCCAGCAGCACCCGCTCGGCCGAGCCGTCGAGATCCTCGTACTGGCCGTTGCGCATGCTCCACAGGAATGCGGCAAGCCCGACCAGGCCCAGCCCGATGCTGGTCGGGATCAGCAGGGCCAGCACGCTCATGCGGGGGCGCTCCGCATGGCCGGCGCGGCGCCCGGTGCCCGACGCTCGGGCCGGATCGAGTTCGCGACCACCACGATCGACGAACCGGACATGGCGATCGCCGCGACCAGCGGCGTGACGTAGCCCGCGACGGCCAGGGGGATCGCGATGCAGTTGTAGGCGATGGCGATGCCGAAGTTCTGCCGCACCTGCCGCGCCGCGCGCCGCGCGATCCGGCGGGCGTCGGTCACGGCCCCCATCGCCTCGCGCGTGAAGACGAAATCCGCCGCCATCCGCCCGGCATCCGAGGCCGATCCCGGCGCCATCGAGACATGCGCCGCCGCCAGCGCCGCGGCGTCGTTCAGCCCGTCGCCCACCATCAGCGCGCGCCGCCCCTCGGCCTGCAACGCTTTCAGGTGGGCAATCTTGTCGGCGGGGGTGGCGCCGTGGCGCACGTGGTCGAAGGGGATCTTCCGCGCGACGGCCTCGACCGCCCCGGCGCTGTCGCCCGACAGAAGCTCGACTTGCATCCCGGCCGCGCGGAGCGCCGCGACGGCCTCGGCCGCGCCGTCGCGCAGCGTCTCGGACAGGGTGAACGTCTTAAGCGGCCCGCCCTCCAGCGCGAATGCCGGCCCGGCCGAACCGCTTCGCTGCCCGCCGGTCGCGATCTCTGCAACCCAGTCGGGGCGACCGAGCCGCGCACGCCGCCCCTCGACGACCCCTTCGATCCCGCAGCCCGGCGTCTCGCGCAGGTCATCGACTGGAACGGGTGGCCCATCGGCGAGCGCCGCGATCGCCCGAGACGCCGGGTGCAGCGACCGCGTGGCCAATGCCGCGGCGACCGCGAGACCCTCGGCCGCGTCCGGCCCGCCGCCGGTCACGACGGGCGTGCCGGTCGTCACGGTCCCGGTCTTGTCGAAGACGACGCAGTCGATGGTCGCTAGCCTTTCCAGCCCCGAGCCGTCCTTCATCATGATCCCCTGCCGGAACAGCCGCCCGGCGGCGGCCACGTGCACCACGGGCACCGCCAGGCCAAGCGCGCAGGGGCAGGTGATGATCAGCGCCGAGATCGCGATGAACAGCGACGGGTACCATTCGCCGGTCGCAACGACCCAGCCGACGAAGGTCAGCGCCGCCAGCAGGTGGACGACCGGCGCGTAAAGCCGCGCGGCCCTGTCGGCGATCCGCACATAGGCCCCGCGCCCCTGCTCAGCCGCTTCCAGCATGCGCGCCACCTCGGCTAGGAACGAGTCCCCGGCCGGGCGCAGCACGCGCATCCGGATCGCGCCGGTGAGGTTGAGGATCCCGGCCTCGAGGGCAACGCCGGGACCGGCGGGCACCGGGGCGTGTTCGCCCGTCACAAGCGAGCGGTCGAGATCGGTCGCGCCGCCCACGATGCAGCCGTCGACGGGGATGCGCTCTCCGGGCGCGATCCGCAGCACCATGTCGGGCCGGATGTCGTCCAGAGCCAGGTAGACGTCCGTCCCGTCCGGCCGTTCCCGCATCGCTCCACGCGAAGCGAGGCGCGCAAGGCTCGTGACCGCGCTGCGCGCCTTGGCACGCATGAGCTGGTCGAGGTAGCGACCCACCAGCAGGAAGAACAGCAGCACCACCGCCGCGTCGAAATAGACGTGCGGCCCGCGCATCGCCGTCTCGACCAGGCTGATCGCGGTGGCCAGCAGCACCGCCAGCGAGATCGGCACGTCCATGTTCAGCCGCCCGCCCCGCAACGCCGTCAGGGCCGACGCGAAGAACGGCCGGCCCGCATAGGCGACCACCGGCACCGCGATCAGGGCCGAGACCGCGTGGAAGACGTCGCGCGCCGCGCCCTCGGCCCCCGCCCAGACCGAGACGGACAGCAGCATGACGTTGGTGGCGCCGAAGCCCGCCACGGCAAGGCAGCGCAGCAGGAAGCGCGCGGCGTCGTCCGCCTGCGCGTCCCCGGGGGCGGCGAGGTCGATCAGCGTCGCCGGATATCCCTGCGCGCCAAGCCGCTCGATCGCGGGCGCGGGATCGGTTTCGGGATCGCGGAGGGTGATCGCCACCTGGCGCAGGGTCAGGTTCGCCCGCGCGGCCACGACGCCTTCGCAGTCCGACAGCGCCCGTTCGACCGCACCGATGCACTTTCCGCAACTGATGCCCGGGACCGACAGGCGGCAATGCCCCCGACCGTCCGGACCGCGTTCCACCCGCCCGAGCCTTTCGGCCCGGCGGATGCCTCCGCCCGCGCGCTCGTCCCGATCGTCGGCAAGCTGCGTGCTGGTGTCGCAAAAGGTCACGTGATCGCAACTCCTGCTCGGAATGCGTCGGATCGCGGTCAGGCTACACCACTTCAGCGCGACCTTGAAGCACGGCGACCATGCCGCCGCTTCGTCCCGTTGGGGCGGCTGAGGATGAAGGCGGCCGCCGCGGCCATGACCGCCGCCTGCACCGCGACGATCGTCGCACCGACGCCAAGAAAGACGCTCGCGGCCAGCGCGGCGATCATCATCGAGACGGCGGCCGCCTTGTGGCGCGGGGCGATCGCCCCTTCGGCACGCCAGGCGTCGATCATCGGCCCGAAATGGCGATGTCGGTTCAACGCGCCGGCAAGCCGGTCCGAGCTTTTCGAGAAGGCGAACGCGGCCAGGATCACGAAGGGCGCGGTCGGCAGAAGCGGCAGCAGCACGCCGATCGCGCCCAGCGCCAGCGACAGCCCGCCCAGGGCGATCCAGCACACACGGGCCGTCGCGCCGGCGCGCTGGGCGGTCCGGGGCGTCGCTGCGCCGGTGTCCCTGTCCGGTCCGGTCACTGCACGTTCCCCCCGCGAATCATGCCACGCGCGGGCAGGTGCGTATCTCCACGCTCGCGGGCCCGCCGTGAAATCAGGCCGCCCCTCTCGCCCGTCATGTCATCTGCCCGGAGCGTTGCGGCGGGAAAAGAGTGTCGTAGGCCCAGGTGAAGACGAAGGCATAGGCCACGTAGAAGCCCGCGAAGGACAGTTCCATCACCAGCGCCGCCAGCAGCGACAAGCCCAGCCACCACGCGAAGATCGGCAGCAGGATCACCAACAGCGTCACTTCGAACAACACGGCATGAACGATGCGCAGGGGCAGCGTCTTGCGGACGTCTCCGCGCCGCCAGCGCAGGGCGTGATCGAAGGCCAGGTTGAAGAGGTAGTTCCACGTGGTCGCAGCCGTGGCACCCAGCAGGACCAGCATGCCCATGTCGCCGATCGGATGATCGAACAGCCACGCGAATAGCGGCGTGACGACCAGAAGGCCGATGATCTCGAAGCTGAGAGCCTGGCGGATACGGTCTGCGGTGCTGCGCATGAAAGGGCTCCGGATATCTTCGGGCCGTCCCGCATGCTGGCCGTCCATGACCGGGCAAGGTCGTCCTTGCCTGCGGGGATGATGCGATCGATGCGCGCGGTTTTCAAGGTGCCGCGACGGGGCCGCGAAACCGACTTGCCCGCCGGATCGTTTCACGCAACGTATTGGGCTATGTTGGTGCCCGGCACGTTCGACGGCAAAGCCGGCAATGTTGCTCACGCCGCCGCAACGCCCGCCTGGAGGACCGGAATGGGCAGGAAACGCTACGTCTTGGCGCTGTCGGTGGCGGTGATCCTGCTGCTGATCTGGCTCGAGCTGGCCGTTGGGCTCGTCGGCTCCCCTTGGGCGGGATCCTGAGCGGCGGCCGAAAGGCCAGCGAACGCGACGCCCTGACCCGGCATTGTTGCGTAACTCACGCCTAAGGCGTGACTTCCCCTTTCCCCGCTGATGTCATGCCACGCGAACGATCTCGGCGGCGCCGAGGGCTGAGAAGCGGTTCATGAGTGCGACGCGGATGTGGATTTCGGCGGTTTGGCGGTCGGGATCTCTTGCGGCGATGCGCTCGCCGAATGCCTTGAGGCATCGCATCTTCGCCTCCACGCGGCTCCTGGCGTGGTATCCGGTCCAGTGCTTCCAGAACGCCCGGCCGTAGTGTTTCGTGGCGCGTAGCGTCTCGTTCCGAGCCTTTGCTGCAGGGCTGTCTTCCTTCCAGGGGCGCCCGTTCTTCCGGATCGGAATGATCGGCGTGGCTTGCCGGTCGATGATGGAGGCATGGCAGCGGCGGGTGTCGTAAGCACCATCCGCGGTCACGGAGCCTATCTGCTCGTCCTCGGGGATCTGGCCGAGCAATTCGGGCAGGATCGGACTGTCGCCGTCGCTGCTGGGGGTGAACTCGACTGCCCGGATGTCCGAAGTGGCGGTATCCATCGCCAGGTGGACCTTGCGCCATTGGCGCCGACCCTGCACGCCGTGCTTGCGAGCCTGCCACTCACCATCGCCCAGGAACTTGATGCCGGTGCTGTCCACGAGGAGGTTCAGGGGACCGTCGGCAAGGCGGTACGGGATCTGGACCGCCA
>NZ_FNPF01000028.1 GCF_900107235.1 Citreimonas salinaria | reverse complement strand
GGCAGGATCGGACTGTCGCCGTCGCTGCTGGGGGTGAACTCGACTGCCCGGATGTCCGAAGTGGCGGTATCCATCGCCAGGTGGACCTTGCGCCACTGGCGGCGACCCTGCACGCCGTGCTTGCGGGTCTGCCATTCGCCATCGCCCAGGAACTTGATGCCGGTGCTGTCCACGAGGAGGTTCAGGGGACCGTCGGCACGGCGGTAAGGGAGCTGCACAACCAACGTCTTCTGTCTGCGGCACAGGGTGCTGAAGTCGGGGACGGACCAGTTCAACCCCGCCAGCCGCAGCAGGCTGGCCACCATGCCCGCGGTCTGCCGCAAGGGCAGCTTGAAAAGCACCTTGATCGAGAGGCAGAACTGGATCGCGGCATCGGAGAAGACGGGAGGGCGGCCGAGCCGACCTTCATGCGGCGCCAGCCAGGCCATTTCCTTGTCCACCCAGATCAGCATCGAGCCGCGCTTGCGCAACGCGGCGTTATGGCTGGACCAGTTCGTCGTGCGGTAGCGGGCGGGAGGAGGCTTGCTCATGCGACCCGTCTAACCGCATGGATTCGCGATGTGAATCGCCCGCAGTCAGAGTTACGCAACAACGCCGTGTGGCGAGGCATTGGATCGTGAGGATGTTTTCGAGGCTGCAATCGGCGAGTCTTTGGCAACCGACGCATACATCGCCATGACGGACGGCGGAGAACCGCCAGTCACAACCTGTCCCGAATGCCATCGTGAAAGCTGGGTGAACGGAGAAGGTTGCGTCCTCTGCCCGGGCGCTGACCTGACATGTTCAATGTGCGGAGAAGAGTTCAATCCAGACGACTTCAACTATGACGCCGGCATTTGTTCATACTGCGCATGGCGCATGGAAAAGGTCATGCGGGAGTAGCCCATACGTGTTCTTCACTGTCGCCACCCGGCAAAGTTCGATTTCTGTTCCACGCGGCAAATGCCCCTGAAATCGAAGTGTTTAGCGGGACACCTGACAAAACGTTGTTTTATCAGGTGCTTGTAAAAACTTCACCGAAATGACGCAGGCAACAGGTCCAGAGAATATCGACCCTGAGAGACCGCTTCCGGGCCTCTTGGCGACCAGGCCAGTGCTCAGCCTCTCCCGCATAACCCTCGAAAACAACGCAAAAATCCGGCCGCAGCCGGGTCGAGAGAACGCTTTCGCGAGGGCAAGTGGCGGAGAGGAAGGGATTCGAACCCTCGAGACGGTTTCCCGCCTACACACTTTCCAGGCGTGCGCCTTCGACCACTCGGCCACCTCTCCGTCGACGCGTTTAGCAAGGCATCCGATGGCGCTGCAAGCGGTTTTCTGTCGGCAGGCGAGGCGGCGCGGTCAAGGTCTCAGCTTGTTACCTGTTCGCGCAGGATCGAGGCGGTCAGCGAGATCATCAGATAGATGCCGCCGAAAATGAGGAATGCGAGAACCGTGTTCTCGAACTTGCGCGGGTAGCTTGGATCCTCGGAGGGTACCGGTTCCACCGACGTCGTAAGGTAGCGCGCTTGGCTGTCGGCGTCTCGGCGCGCCTGTTCGAGGCGTTCGAGCGCGGTCTGCAGCATCAGGTCGCGGGTTGCCAGGTCGGCCTCGGCCAGCTTGATCTGTACCGCCTTCTCCGCCAGCGAGTCGCCGCCCGTGGTTGCGGTGGTCATTTCTGCGTTGAGTTCGGCCAGCAGCGTTTCCAAGCGGCGAATGTCGCCTTCGGCCCCTTGGACGCGGGATTCGTTCGGTCGGCGATTGTCCAACAGAGCCTGCAGTTGGAGTTGCTTTTCCTGCAGCTGGATCTCGATGTTGTTGATCTGGCTGCGCAGTGCGGCAATTCGGCCCTCGGGGTCGATCACGGCCCCGTCCTGCTGCATGCGCACAAGCCTCTCCTGCGCCTCGCGCCGCGCATCCTGTGCTTCGACCAGCCCGTCTTCGGCATCCCGCACGGCGTTCGAACGTTTGCGCAGCGACAGATTGTCGACGCGCTCCTCGGCATAGCTCAGCAGGGCGTTGCTGAATTCGGCCGCGACCGCGGGATCCGCGGCGACGATCTCCATGCGGATCACGCCTTCGGTCGGATCAAAGCCGATTTCGATGTTGCGCTTGTAGAGCGCGTAGGCCTCTTCGTTTGACGGGGCGTCCTGCAGACGCTGGATCGGATCGATCCAGTCCTGCGTGAAGTGCGACTTGAACCCGACATCGCGGTCCAGCCGCAGCATCGCGTCCTTCGACATCAGGTAACTCTGGACCGCGATCGCGTCCTGATTGGTGGCGAACTGGGTGCCCGACAGGAGCGAGCCCATGCCCCCGCCGCCGGCAGTTTCGGCTTTCAGGATCAGGAACTCGGACTTCGTGGAATACATCGGGGTCGCCACGGCGTAGAAATAGATTCCGGCGATCAATGTCGGCAGCAGCACGAGAAACGAAAGCCGGGCCAGAAGCAGACCCAGGCGGCGCCGGCGGCGGCGGGCGAGATCGTTCTGGATCTGGACGATTTCGGCGGCGCGGCGCTCGGACGGACTCGGTGTTCGGGTGGATGGTACCGAGTCGGGCGGGCGGGTCTGGGGCAGGCGGACAGCGGGGGCGGAGTCTTCTTCTGGCGCGGAGTCCTTCGGATCGCGGACCACGAGCTCGAGCATGTTGGACCGCTGGAAAGGGTCGATGCCGCGGGCCTTCAGTTGGTGCACGGCATCGACGTCCGATCGGGCTTCGATCCCGTGGCGCGAGGCGACCCTGCGCGCCATGCGCAACTGCCGGCCGGTCAGCGCCTCGGTGCCAGCCAAGTCTTCGCTGGCACCGACGGTATGAGAGGGCGCCTCTCCGGAGGCGGACGCCGGGGCGGACTTCGCCGCGCCAGTGGCCACCGGGCCGTCGCTGCCCTGTTTTTCCGATGCCCCCTCGGCGTTGTTCCGGAGCGGGTCGGGCGCGCCGGTCCCCGGCCGCCGGATGCGGAATTTCCTAGCCTTGGGTTTCGTAGTCATACAGCTCTTTCGCTTCCTCCAAGGTGTCGAACATGTGCAGCCGTCCGTCCATCAGGACCGCCGCCTTCCGCGCGAATTTCTCGAGCACTTCGGGTTGATGCGAGACGATGACGATCGTCGTGGTGCGCAGCCGCTCGGCCAAGATCTCGCCGGCCTTGCGGTTGAATTCGACGTCGGTCGAGTTGGGCATCCCCTCGTCGATCAGGTACATGTCGAAGTCCAGCGCCAGCATCAGCGAAAAGGTAAAGCGCGCCTTCATGCCGGTCGAATAGGTGCCCAGCGGCTGGTCGAAATACTCCTCGAGCCCGCAAAGCCAGCGGCAGAACGATTCCACGTAGTCCGGGTCCAGCCCGTAAAGCCGGGCGATGTAGCGCGCGTTCTCGCGCGCCGAGATCTTCGAGATGACGCCCCCCATGTAGCCAAGCGGAAAAGACACGTTGCACAGGCGGCGAATCTCGCCCTCGTCGGGCTTCTCGAGCCCGGCCATCATGCGGATCACGGTGGACTTGCCGGTGCCGTTGGGGGCCAGGATGCCCAGCGACTGTCCCAGCTCGACGCGGAACGACACGCGGTCGAGGATGACCTTGCGCTGTGTCCCGGTCCAGAACGACTTGCTGACCATGTCGAATTCCAGCATCGCGCCGCCTGTCGCTGCCACCTGCCCGCATTCTTGCAGTCATCGTAGTCTAGGCGCGGATTCTGACCACATTATGGCCCGGTGGAGAAACAAAATCCTGCCGCCGCTAGGGTCTTAAGCTGCGCGCGATGCGCGCCGCCGTAGCGCGCGCCCCGTGCAATTCGCAGAGGGCGGTCCTACATCCTGCGCCATGGACCTGCTGTTAGAAGACATCCGCGCCTGCCGCCTGTGCGCCGACAGGTTCGCCGCGACCGAAACCGGCCACGCGCCGCGTCCTGTGATCCGCGCGCGGCCAACGGCGCGGATGCTGATCGCGGGGCAGGCGCCGGGGATGCGCGTGCACCATTCGGGGCGGCCCTTCACCGACCCGTCGGGCGACCGCCTTCGCGACTGGCTGGGCCTGGACGAGGCCATGTTCTACGACGAGGACCGCATCGCCATCGTGCCCATGGCGTTCTGCTTTCCGGGATACCGCAAGGGCTCGGACCTGCCGCCGCCGCCGATTTGCGCGTCCACCTGGCGGACCCAAGTCGTCGCGTCGTTGCCGAACCTGCAGCTCACGATTCCGGTGGGATCCTACGCGCAGCGGTGGCATCTGGGCAAAACGGGCAATATGACCGAAACGGTGGCGAACTGGGAAAAGTACCTTCCCGATACGATCCCGCTGCCGCATCCATCATGGCGCAACACCGCGTGGCTGAAACGCAACCCTTGGTTTGCCGACCAGCTGCTGCCGGCGCTGCGCGACCGGGTCCAGGAGGCTCTTGCATGACCGAAACTCCGCTCGACGCCGCGCATGCCGCGATGGAGGCCGCGCCCGACGACGATTCCGCGCGCCTGCGCTTCTACGAGCGGCTGGCCGACAGCGAGTTGGTGCTGATGCTTTCCGCCGAACCCGTGGGCCGCGACATCAACCCCGAGATATTCGAGATCGGCGACGCTCGCTTCGTGCTGGCCTTCGACCTCGAGGAGCGCCTGTCTGGCTTCGCCGGCCGCGCGGTGCCCTACGCGGCGTTGTCTGGCCGAGGCCTCGCGGGAATGCTGGCGGGGCAGGGCATCGGCCTCGCGCTTAACATCGAGGTGGCGCCCTCGGCCATCCTTCTGCCGCCCGAGGCGCTGGCCTGGCTGCGCGAAACGCTGGACCACGGGCCGGCCGAGGCCGAGGCAACCCCGCGCGAGATCTCGGCGCCACGCGGCCTGCCCGACACGTTGTTGTCGGCGCTGGACACCAAGCTTTCCACGGCGGCAGGACTGGCGCGCAAGGCGTACCTGGCCGCGGTTATCTACGACGATGGCTCGCGCGGCCACTTGCTGGCCTTCTCGGGCACGCAGCCCGGTGCCGAGGGCGCGCTGGCTCGCGCCATGAATGAGGCGCTGGTCTTCTCGGGGCTCGAAGCGGGCGCGCTGGACGTGGCCTTCCTGCCCGACAATTCTCCGCTGCTGGCCGAACTCGCGCGCCACGCGCTGCGCTTCGACCTGCCGGAGACCGAGCGCCCCGGTCGCATCGAGCCCATCGCGCCCGGCAGCGATCCGGACCGTCCGCCCAAGCTGCGTTAGGGCGGCGCTGGACCTCGGACACGAACCCTGTGCGCGGATGCAGGAATGACCGACGGGCGCTGCCGGCCTACATTTGCTCCACACGAAAGGGAGCATTCACCATGGCCGCCGACACCATGCGCAAGATCCAGACCCAAGGCGTTCACCACATCACGCTGATGGGCGCCGACCGCCAGACCTCGATCGATTTCTGGGAGGGCGTGCTGGGCATGCCGTTCATCTTCGACCAGCCGAACCTGGACGACCCGTCGCAGGGACATCTCTACTTCGATCCCGGCGACGGCCGGCTGATCACGATCTTCACCAACGAAGAGCGCAAGCCCGACGCGTCCCGCACCTCGAGCGAAACCGGCGCGGTGCACCACATCGCCTTCAACGTCAGCCAAGCCAGCTTTTGGCAGGTGGCCAAGCGGCTGGACGCGCGCGGGATCAGGCATTCCGGTCCGAAGGATCGCGGCTTCATGGATTCGATCTACTTTCAGGACCCGCTTGGGCTGACGATCGAACTGGCTTCTTACCGGTTTGAGCCGCCCGAGGGATGCCGACACGCCGACGTGATGATCGAGGCGCATCGCATCCGGGTCGAGCGTGGCGACTACAACATCGACCGGGAACACCTCGCCGACGCGATCGAGCTTCTGGTCTCGCGCTCGCAGCAGAGCCTGTCCACCGACCGCAATCCAAAAGACCCTTACGGCCGAGGCTGATGCCCCTTGGCGCGATGTTCGTTTTCGTTCGGATTCGCGCTTCAACGCTGCGCGTGAGCGACGGCGGCCCTTGGTGGGCGCCGCGTCTGCCCGGCCCACGCTGCTCCAAGCGCTGAGACTTTTCGCGAAACTGCATTGAATTTCAGGAGATTGACCGAAAGCGAAAATATTCGAAAGAAAAATGTTTGCGAAATGACGCTGGTTTGGGCACAGTCGGTCATGCGACAGCGTGGGGAGGACGCGAGTGGCCAGCCAGGACAACCAACCCAGCGATCTTTTCGTCATCGGCGGCGGCATCAACGGGTGCGGGATCGCGCGGGATGCGGTAGGCCGCGGGCTGTCGGTGCGGCTGGCCGAGATGGGGGATCTGGCCTCGGCGACGTCCTCGGCCTCGACCAAGCTGTTCCATGGCGGGCTTCGCTACCTCGAGTTCTTCGAATTCCGTTTGGTCCGCGAAAGCCTGATCGAGCGCGAGACCCTGCTGCGCGCCATGCCGCACATCGCTTGGCCCATGCGCTTCGTGCTGCCCTATCACCGCGACATGCGGTTCGAATCCACAACGCCGACCTCGAAGCTGCTGACCCTGTTCATGCCGTGGATGAAGGGGCGCCGCCCGGCCTGGCTGATCCGGCTAGGGCTGTTCCTGTACGACAACCTCGGCGGACGGAAGATACTGCCGGGAACCACGACCGTCTCGCTGAAGGGTACGCCCGAGGGCGCGCCGCTGGACGACCGCTTCGAGAAGGCGTTCGAGTATTCCGATTGCTGGGTCGAGGATTCGCGGCTGGTCGTGCTCAACGCCCGCGACGCCGAGGCGCGGGGTGCGGCGATCATGACCCGCACCAAGGTGCTGTCGGCCGCGCGCGAGGGCGATCTGTGGCGGATCGAGACCGAGGACACGCAGACCGGTCATCGCGCCATGTATTTCGCGCGCATGCTGGTCAACGCGGGCGGGCCTTGGGTCGGCGACATCATCCAGACCCGGATGCGCGTCAACTCGACCGAGGGCGTGCGCCTGGTGCGCGGCAGCCACATCGTGACCAAGCGGCTTTATGACCATGACAAGTGCTATTTCTTTCAGGGCACCGACGGCCGGATCATCTTCGCCATTCCCTACGAGGAGGATTTCACCCTGATCGGTACGACGGATGCCGAGCATGAAGATCCGTCGCAAAAGCCCGTGGCGACCGAGGCCGAGCAGGACTACCTGCTTGATTTCGCGAACGGATACTTCAAGCACAAGCTGGGCCGCCACGACATCGTCTGGACCTATTCCGGGGTCCGGCCGCTTTACGACGACAGCAGCAGCAGCGCGACGCAGGCGACGCGCGACTACACGCTGAAGGTGGATGCGTCCGGCGGCGCGCCAGTGCTGAACGTGTTCGGCGGCAAGATCACCACCTACCGGCGGCTCGCGGAATCGGCGCTCGAGAAAATCGGCGCGCATCTGGACGTGCCTGGGCCTTGGACCGCCGGCGTACCGCTGCCGGGTGGGGATTTCCCGGTCGACGGGGTGCAGGCCCAGATCGACGGGCTCAAGGCGCATTACCCGTTCCTTACCGATTTCTGGGCTCGCCGGCTGGTGCGCGCCTACGGCACACAGGCCGCCGACATGCTGGGCGAGGCATCTTCGGCTGCCGATCTGGGCCGCGATTTCGGCGCTACCCTGACCGAGACGGAAGTCGTCTGGCTCATGCGCCACGAATACGCCCTCCGCGCCGAGGACATCGTCTGGCGCCGCAACAAGCTGGGCCTGCGCATGACCGAGAGGCAGATCGACGCGCTCGACGAATGGATGAAGAATCAGGCCGGCGACCGCGCCGCCCGCGCCGCGGAATGAGGAGACCGGAACGATGACGCTTGAGCTGAGAAACGTGTCGAAGGTCGTCGAGGGGCAGACGCACATCCATCCCACGAACCTGACGCTGGAAAAGGGTACGATGAACGTGCTTCTGGGGCCGACCCTGGCGGGCAAGACGTCGCTGATGCGGCTGATGGCCGGTCTGGACGCCCCAGCGACGGGCAAAATTGTCTGGAATGGCGAGGACGTGACGGGCGTGCGCGTTCAGGACCGGAAGGTGGCGATGGTCTACCAGCAGTTCATCAACTACCCGTCGATGAGCGTCTACGACAACATTGCTTCGCCGATGAAGCTGCTGGGCATCGACAAGGCCGAGATCGACCGCCGGGTGCGCGAAACTGCCGAGATGATGAAGCTGACGCCGATGCTCGACCGCAAGCCGCTGGAACTGTCAGGCGGCCAGCAGCAGCGTTGCGCATTGGCCCGTGCGCTTGTGAAGAACGCCGGCCTCGTGCTGCTGGACGAGCCGCTGGCGAACCTCGACTACAAGCTGCGCGAGGAGATGCGCGTCGAGATCCCGCGCATCTTCGAGGAATCCGGCAGCATCTTCGTCTATGCGACCACCGAACCCGAAGAGGCGCTGCTGCTGGGCGGCAACACCGCCACGCTGTGGGAAGGCCGCGTGACGCAGTTCGGGCCCACGCCCACGGTCTACCGCCAGCCCGTGGATGCCACGACCGCGCGGGTGTTCAGCGATCCGCCGATGAACTTCCTGCCGGTGTCCAAGACCGGCGTGAAGCTGATGTACGGCGACGGGCAGAGCGCGCCGGCGGCGGGCAAGCTGGCCGATCTGCCGGACGGGCGCTACACCGCCGGGTTCCGCCCGAACCACGTCGAGATCGATCGTCACGCCGCCGACGCGATGGCGTTCGACGCGACGCTTGTGGTGACCGAACTGACGGGGTCCGAGACCTTCGTGCATCTCGACCACGCGGGCGAACGCTGGGTCGGGTTGATCCACGGCATCCGCCACCTGACGCCGGGGGACGCCCTGCGCGTCTATCTCGACCCGCGTCACGTCTACATTTTCGACCGCGACGGCGCGCTGGTGGCACCGGCCGCCTACGCGCTTGCTGCCTGAGGGGGAGGGGTCATGGCCAAGATCACGCTGGACAACCTCGCGCACAGCTACCTGCCGAACCCGCAGGGCGAGGACGACTACGCGCTCAAGGAGCTGAACCACGACTGGGCCGACGGGCAGGCCTATGCGCTGCTGGGGTCCTCGGGATGTGGGAAGTCCACGCTGCTCAACATCATCTCGGGGCTGCTGCATCCCAGCCAGGGGCGCATCCTGTTCGACGACAAGGACGTAACCCACGCCCCCACGGCCGAGCGCAACATCGCGCAGGTGTTCCAGTTCCCGGTCGTCTACGACACCATGACCGTGCACGACAACCTGGCCTTCCCGCTGCGTAATCGCGGCCGTGACGAATCCTATGTTGCCGAGCGCGTGCAGGAGATCGCGCGCATGATCGGCATGGAGGACATGCTGAAGCGCAAGGCACGGGGGCTTGGTGCCGACGCCAAGCAGAAGATCAGCCTGGGCCGCGGAATGGTGCGCAAGGACGTCAACGCACTGCTGTTCGACGAGCCGCTGACAGTGATCGACCCGCACATGAAGTGGGAACTGCGGACCCAGCTGAAGAAGCTGCACCACGATTTCGGCCACACGATGATCTACGTCACCCACGACCAGACCGAGGCGCTGACATTCGCCGACAAGGTCGTGGTGATGTATGACGGCCGCGTCGTGCAGATCGGCACCCCGGACGAGCTGTTCGAGCGCCCGGCGCACACCTTCGTCGGCTACTTCATCGGCTCGCCGGGCATGAACCTGCTGGCGGCGAAGGTCGAGGGGGACCGCGCCTATGTCGACGGCAAGGAGATCCCCTTGGGTGGCTCCTATGACACGCCGCGCGGCAAGGTCGAGATCGGCGTGCGGCCCGAATTCGTGCACCTGACCGCGGGCGAGGGCCTGCCGGTCAGGATCCGCCGGGTCGAGGATGTGGGTCGGCACAAGATCGTGCGCGCCGATTTCTTCGGCACCGAAATCAACATCATCGCGGACGAGGGCGACGCGATCGGCGCAGACATGACGAGGGTGCGCTTCGATCCGGGCCACGTGAACGTATATGCCGACGACTGGCGCGTCGCACCGCGCACCCGGCAAGAGGAGGCCGCGTGATGCAGACCAAGACCGTAAACCAGAAGGCGTGGTTCCTTGTGCTGCCGGTGCTGGTGCTGGTGGCGTTCTCGGCCGTGATCCCGCTGATGACGGTGGTGAACTACTCGATCCAGGACACGTTCGGGGGCGAGTTCTTCTCGCTCGAGGACAAGCTGATGTGGTTCCGCGAAATGCTGGAATCGCAACGCATGTGGGACGCGCTGGGCCGGCAGCTGATGTTCTCGGGGATCATCCTCGCGATCGAGGTGCCGCTGGGCGTCTTCGTGGCGCTCAACATGCCGAAAAGCGGGTTCTGGGCCAGTTTCTGCCTGGTGATGATGTCGCTGCCGCTGCTGATCCCGTGGAACGTGGTGGGCACGATCTGGCAGATCTTCGGCCGCGTCGATATCGGCCTTCTGGGCAACACGCTGGACGCGCTGGGGATCGACTACAACTACACGCAGGACACGTTCGACGCCTGGGTCACGATCATCGTCATGGACGTCTGGCACTGGACGTCGCTGGTGGCGCTGCTGGCGTATGCCGGACTCAAGTCCATCCCCGACGCCTACTACCAGGCCGCCGAGATCGACCAGGCGAGCCGCTGGAAGGTGTTCCGCTACATCGAGCTGCCCAAGATGATGGGCGTGCTGATGATCGCGATCCTGCTGCGCTTCATGGACAGCTTCATGATCTATACCGAACCGTTCGTCGTCACCGGCGGTGGGCCCGGCAACGCCACCACGCTGCTGTCCATCGACCTGGTCAAGATGGCGCTGGGACAGTTCGACCTGGGCCCTGCGGCGGCGTTCTCGATCATGTACTTCCTGGTGATCCTCGCGATCAGCTGGGTGTTCTACACGGTGATGACCAATCTCGACAAGCGGGGGATGTGACCGATGAGCGACGCGACGACGACCACGCCCCGCATTCCCGAGGACCTGACCGCGGGCGGCACCCGCCGGCGCGTCAAGGTGCGCGGCTCGGTGGTGGTGATGACGCTGTACCTGCTGTTCCTGATGCTGCCGATTTACTGGCTGCTGAACATGAGCCTGAAGACGAACACCGAGATCCTGAACAGCTTCACTCTGTGGCCCTCGGATCTGACGCTTGCCAACTACCGGACGATCCTGACCGATCCGTCCTGGTACATGGGCTACGTGAACTCGATCATCTACGTGACGATGAACACGGTGATCAGCCTGGCGGTGGCGCTGCCGGCGGCTTACGCGTTCAGCCGCTATAGCTTCCTCGGTGACAAGCACCTGTTCTTCTGGCTGCTGACCAACCGGATGGCGCCTCCGGCCGTGTTCGCGCTGCCATTCTTCCAGCTGTATTCCAGCGTCGGCCTGTTCGACACGCACATCGCGGTCGCACTGGCGCACACGCTGTTCAACGTGCCGCTGGCGGTCTGGATCCTCGAGGGTTTCATGCGCGGCGTCCCGAAAGAGATCGACGAGACGGCGTATATCGACGGCTACAGTTTCGGAAAGTTCTTCGTGAAGATCTTCATGCCGCTGATCGCGAGCGGCATCGGCGTGGCCGCGTTCTTCTGCTTCATGTTCAGCTGGGTGGAACTGCTGCTGTCGCGCACGCTGACAAGCGTCGACGCAAAACCGATCGCCGCGATCATGACCCGGACACAAGGAGCCAGCGGCATCGACTGGGGCGTGCTGGCAGCGGCCGGTATCCTGACCATCCTGCCGGGCGCCTTGGTGATCTACTTCGTGCGCAACTACATCGCCAAGGGCTTCGCCCTGGGCCGCGTGTAAGGGAGGGACAGAGACATGGAATGGATGGCATGGACCTGGCCGACCGCGATCTTCTTCGTCGTCATCGCTTCGCTGCTGGTCGTCTTCACGATCCTCGGGATCAAGTTCCCCGAGACGCCCCGAAAGGGCGTCCTGCAGATCGAGACGACGCGCGGCGACCGGCTTTTCATCACGCTTCTGGGCTCGGCCTTCATCAACCTGGCCTGGCTTGGACTGGTGGGGGGGCACCAGCCGTGGGCGCTGGCCGTCTGCCTGGTCTACGCCGCGGCGGTCTTCCGCTGGGTGTGAGAGACGCGTGAGGCCACGCCTCGCGCGCAATACCGAAATGAACGGTTCGATAATAAGGGAGGAACCTATGAACCTGAGTTTGAAATCCACCACGGCCCTGGCGCTTGCGCTGGGCCTCGCATCCGGACCGGCCTTCGCCGGGATGGAAGAGGCGCGCCAGTTCCTCGACGAGGAAATCGGCGACATGTCGGCCCTGACCCGCGAGGAGCAGGAAGCCGAGATGCAGTGGTTCGTCGACGCGGCCGAGGCCTTCCAGGGCATGGACATCAACGTCGTGTCGGAAACGATCACCACGCATGAATACGAAAGTCAGGTTCTTGCCCCGGCCTTCACGGCGATCACGGGCATCAACGTCACGCACGACCTGATCGGCGAAGGCGACGTCGTCGAGAAGCTGCAGACGCAGATGCAGTCGGGCGAGAACATCTACGACGCCTATGTCAACGACAGCGACCTGATCGGCACGCACTGGCGTTACCAGCAGGCGCGCAACCTGACCGACTGGATGGATGGCGAAGGCGCCGACGTCACAAGCCCGACGCTGGATCTCGATGACTTCATCGGCACCCAGTTCACCACCGCGCCGGACGGCAAGCTGTACCAGCTTCCCGACCAGCAGTTCGCGAACCTCTACTGGTTCCGCTACGACTGGTTCAACGACGCCAAGAACCAGGAAGATTTCCGCAACGAGTACGGCTATGACCTTGGCGTTCCGGTCAACTGGTCGGCCTACGAGGACATCGCCGAGTTCTTCACCGGGCGCGACCTGTCGCACATGGGCATCGACGCCGAAATCTATGGCAACATGGACTATGGCAAGAAGGACCCGTCGCTTGGCTGGCGCTACACCGACGCGTGGATGTCGATGGCCGGCATGGGGTCGAAGGGTGAACCCAACGGCCTTCCGGTCGACGAATGGGGCATCCGCGTCAACGAGGACAGCCAGCCCGTCGGTTCCTGTGTCGATCGTGGCGGTGCGACCAACGCGCCTGCGGCGGTCTATGCCGTGACCAAGGCAATCGAATGGCTGAACAAGTACTCGCCCCCGGCGGCCGCCGGCATGACCTTCTCCGAGGCCGGTCCGGTTCCGGCGCAGGGCAACGTCGCGCAGCAGATGTTCTGGTACACCGCCTTTACCGCGGACATGGTGGGCGAGGGCGCCGACGCAGTGCTGAACGAGGACGGCACGCCGAAATGGCGCATGGCACCCAGCCCGCATGGCGTCTACTGGGAGGACGGCATGAAGATCGGCTATCAGGACGTGGGTTCCTGGACGCTGATGAAATCGACGCCGGTCGACCGCGCCAAGGCCGCTTGGCTCTACGCGCAGTTCGTCACGTCCAAGACCGTGGACACGAAGAAAAGCCACGTGGGCCTGACCTTCATCCGCGACAGCTCGATCAACCACGAGAGCTTCACCGAGCGGGCGCCCAAGCTGGGCGGTCTGGTGGAATTCTACCGTTCGCCGGCGCGCACCGCGTGGTCGCCCACCGGCACCAACGTGCCGGACTATCCCAAGCTGGCACAGCTCTGGTGGCAGAACATCGGCGACGCGATGTCGGGCGCCAAGACCCCGCAAGAGGCGCTGGACGCGTTGTGCGCGGACCAGGAACAGGTGATGGCGCGTATCGAGCGGGCCGGCATCCAGGGGGACATCGGGCCCAAGCTCAACGAAGAGCGTGACCCCGAGTACTGGCTCTCGCAGGAAGGTTCGCCCAAGGCGAAGCTGGAGAACGAGGAGGAAGAGCCCAAGACCATCTCGTATGACGAGCTGATCAAGTCCTGGCAGAACTGAGGCTGGCGGCGGGTCCGCAGACCCGCCCCGTCTGGACGCCCCGCGCGGCAACGCGCGGGGCGTCTTCCTTACTAGGGCCTTCCACGTTAGAGGACCGCCATGATCACTCCCTTCGACCTGACATTGCCCCGTGACGTCCGGTTCGGGCGCGGCTGCGCCGATGATGCTGCCGCCGCGGCCGCCGCGCTGGGACGACGCGTTCTGTTGGTGCGGGGGCGCTCTGCCTCGTTCGCGGATCGTCTCGTCGCCATGATCGAGGCCGAAGGCTGCGTCGTCACGGTCCTGCACGGGGCGGGAGAGCCGACGCTGCCCCAAGTCGAGGCCGGCCGGATCGCGGCGCGCGACGCCGGAGCGGACTGCGTCGTCGCTGTCGGTGGCGGGTCAGTGATCGACCTTGGGAAGGCGGTTGCCGGTCTCGCGCCGCAGCCGGGCGACGTGCTGGACTACCTCGAAGGCGTCGGTGCAGGCCGTTCCCTCGAGCGCGACCTGCTGCCGCTCATCGCGCTGCCCACCACCGCCGGCACCGGCGCCGAGGCGACGCGCAACGCTGTCATCGGCGTGCCGGATGCCGGCCTGAAGGTCTCGCTGCGCGACCCACGCCTGCTGCCGGCGCACGCCTTCGTCGACCCGGCGCTGACCGACGCCTGTCCTCCCGCGGTGACGCTGGCCTCGGGCCTCGACGCTGTGGTGCAGGTGATTGAGCCTTACCTTAGCGCGCGGGCCAACCCGTTCACCGACGCGCTGTGCCGTGACGCGATCCCGCGCGGTCTGGAGGCGCTGCGCCGTGTCGCGGCCGGCGACGACCCCGACGCACGCGACGCGATGGCCCTGACCTCGCTCCAAGGGGGGATCGCGCTGACGAATGCGGGGCTGGGGGCGGTTCACGGCTTGGCCGGTGTGATCGGCGGACGCACGGGCATGGCGCATGGTGCGATCTGCGGCCGCCTGCTCGTCCCCGTGCTGCGGGCCAATCGACACGCCTTGGCGCATGATGCATCGGCCATGACCCGTTTCGACCAGGTCTCGCGCTGGATCGGCGACACGTTCGGTCAGGCGGGGACCGATCAGCTCGACGGCCTTGCGCGCTGGATCGATGAAAATGCGCTGCCGTACCTCCCCGCCACCGGCGACGACGACCGCCGTTCCTGGGCGGACGCGGCAGCGCGTGCTTCCTCGATGAAGGCAAACCCGGTGAAGCTCTCACCTGACATCTTAGCCGATGTCATCGCTCAATCGAGCGACCAATGAGCGCCCGTGAGAAGCACGGAATGCGAGTAAAGCGAGCTTCGTCGGCGTTGAGCTGAAAGTACGGAAGTGCAGCGGCACGAGCGTCCGCAGCACATGCGGTCGTCGCTATGCAGGATGGTCCGGCCGCGAATCTGTAGCGGAAACGGGGTCTGCTTTCCCTTCGGGCTGTCCGAAGTGCGGCACGTTTTTGGCAACCAGATCGACCTATCGCTTCGTCGCCGATCGTGTGCGGCTGGACCTCGCGACTGGTCCGCGCAGTTCCGTCCGGCGTCCGTTCTTTCGTGCCGCGTCTCAGGTGCGCGGTTTGCCCAGGTCCTGGCGTTCGGCCTCGTCTGTCGCGTGGTCGCGGACGCGCGAGGCGGCATCCTCGGCCTCTTCGCGAGCCGCTGAGGCTGAATTGTGATCGCCTGGCGCTGTCCGGCCGGCAGCTTCGCGCTTCTCTTCGGCGACGTTCAGCGCTTCGTCCCCCGCGGCGCGGACGAGGGAATCCGCCTTCTGGCTTTCCTCACGGAAGATCCGCTCGGCTTCCTCCATGAAAGCATCGCTGTACTCGCGTCTAGATAGCGGTTTTCCCTGCGCGAGAGTGAAAGACCTTCGGCAAGGGCTGCACCGACCGCAAGCGCGATGGCGCCTGCCAGAAGCGGCTGATCCTCGTAGATGTCCAAGGCCTTGTCGAAGCCGCGGCGGGCGATCGGGGAAGCGGCGTCTCGCGCTTTGAAGGCCGGCGACGCGCTCGGATCGCTCGGTCGGGGCGGGCTTGCGCAGCAGCGCTTGCGCCACATCTCCGTAGGCTTCCTGACCGGCGCGGTGTGCGTCATCGACCTTTTTTCCCTATTGCTGCTCCTGATGGCGCGCCTTGCGGGGGGCATCGTCGGTCATGTCGGGTGTCCTTTCGGATATCGCGGTGTGCGCACGTGAGACCCCACCCGGCGGCGGCGTCGTCTCTGGCAAACGTGCCGCGCGGTGCTCACTCCGTTCCCATGCAAGGCGAAGCCCATCATCGGCAGACCGGGGCGCCCCTACCTGGCCCTCGATTTCCGGAGCGTGCCGCCATACCACGACCGATGGTGCGTTCCTTGGAATTGTCCTGAGCACTTGCTGGGATTGGCAAAGCAATCCGCGCCTTGCCGGACCTCGCAACACGGGGCTCATCGCACAGTAGCGACCAGCGGCGGACTGGCAGGACGCGTATAAACTTTTAGGTTATGGACGTACTTCAAGGGCTGAAAACGCCCCTCTAACCCGGTGACGGATTGGCCGGGCGCCGCCGGGCGTGCTTTGGACCGGTTGTCGCTGTCCCGCGGCTGCCCGCTGCTTCCGTCGTATTTCCCGACGCGGAGTTGTCCCCATCGTGCCGGTTCTGCTGCCGGCGCCTGTCTCCCTTGGCGGGGGCAGCGGGCCGAAGTCCACTCACCTGGAGGCCCATATGGTCAAAGCTTGCAGCAGATCGCCCCGCACGTTAACCGAGACGACAAGGCGCGTGCTCGCGGTCACGCGCACGACGACGATCACGATGACCGTGGTGGTGATGAAGACCCAAACGAAGACGCTGAAGATCATGACGAAGAGCAGCCGTGCCAGGGAAGAACACGACTCGCTCGATAGATGCACGATTCAGACGGGGGTGGTCTCGATTGCTTGCTGACAGGATGAACCGCCGCACGTTCTTCGTCTCCACTGTGGCTTTTCTGGCTGCAGGACCTGCGCTGGCACAGAACGATGCGGGAACGGAGGCGATTCTTAGACAGTTGCGAGCCCAAGGCTACAGCGACATCGATATCTCGCGCACATGGCTGGGCCGAGTGAGGATTCTCGCCAAGAGCCCGGACACAACGCGCGAGATCGTCTACAACCCATCGACCGGCGCACTGATGCGCGATCATGCCTACGAGTCCGTCAACGCGGTCGGACCGGATCCGGCCCCGCGGATTATCGATCGACGCGAGCGCCAGAGGGCGGAAGGCGGCCGGGGCCGCGAAGGCGCGGGGCGTGCTCACGACGATTCTGGCGGCGCGGGCCACGGCAATCCCGGCAGCGGCGCCAGCGGCGGCGGCCGGGGCAATGCCGGTGGCGGAAGCGGGAAGGGCCGCGATGAAAAAGGCCAGGGCGGAGGCCGGAGCAACGGTAACGGTCGCGGCGGCAATGACTGATCGCGGCGACACAACACGCTTTCCCGCGTGAAGTTCACTCGAAGCTCCCTCGTCGCGGTTTTGCTGGCGGTGCAGTTCCTATGCGCGGTCTTCGTGTTCTACGACCTGACAGTCAGCTCACTGGGCTTGCGCAGCCAGCCCATCGCCTGGGCGCTGTACGAGGCGATCGAGGTAGCATCTGCATTGGGCTTGGCACTTGGCGCAGTGCTGTCGGCGTGGGTTCTTCATGCGTCAATGCGCGCGCGCAACCTAGCCGAGGACCGGCTGCGGCTAGCGAAGGGAGCCTTCTTCGAAGTCATCCAAGAGCAATTCACGGCATGGGGTCTGACGCCGGCAGAGCGCGACGTCGCCATGATGGCAGTCAAGGGCTTTTCGACCGCAGAGATTGCGCGCATCCGCGGCACATCGGAAGGCACAACCAAAGCACAGACTGCCGCTGTTTATCGCAAGGCCGGCGTGAAGAGCCGTTCCCAGCTGCTGGGTCTCTTCGTCGAGGACCTGCTGGAAGACGGCCTTGAGGGCACCTGGAAGAATGACGCGCCGGCCGGAAACGATGGCTCGGTGCCCGGCGATGAAACTCCGAGCAGCGTCAGCTTTTCGACCACCGCGCTTCGACGTCGATAATATACGACGGGATCTCAAGATCACCCGCCACATGAACATGGCCGCGAACGCGAAGCTTCAGCGCCGCGCGATGGATACCTTTCACCGACCGCTTGGAGGCGAACTTCGTTTCGGCTGAGAAGAAGGCGGGAGCGAACCGCGCAAGCAGTGCAGGGCGAGGATGCGGCAGCGCAACCTAGCTAAGCGGGCGCACGACCCTCGGAAAACGGATGGATAATAGCGTTGAAGAGTCAATGCCGTCTTCGAAACGCTGGGCAAAGGGCTGCGTGCCGGAGCAAGCGCTTTCAATCAATTGGAGGCGAGTACCGGACTGCCCCGAAATTCTCCAGTTCTAAGCTAAGCGATTGAAAATTAGTATTAAAATATTTAGGGGTGCTTGCTTGTAGTGCCGGGCGTAGTGTCAGGGATGATGTCAAAGGTGGGCCGAGGCAACCATACCAGGAACAGTATTCTATGATGAGTAGCACTAGTTGAGGTTTCTTCGCCAAAGAACGGGCATCTCGGTTGAAGTGCCAAGTGTACGATGGTTCCATACTTAAGCATCAGTAAGGGCATTGGCAGAAGCATGGGAACAGGTCTAGCGGCGCAATGGATTGGCTTCTTCGCCGGAACTAACAACGGCTTGGCGATGCTGGACCTCGACGAGGTGGGCGATCACCTCATTGGCGGGGCCTATGCATACGAGGATGCGCCAAATAGTTTGCATTCGTATGCGCCTATCAAGATCAAGAATGACTCCGACGGGTTTAAGGCTACCGTACCAGTATACCCGATTGACCCCCGCCGCCCGAAGCTGGTCAATGCTGCTGACATTCCAGCCGGGGCGTTTAGTAACGAGGTCACTATTGAAGCGCAAAGAGACGGCGAAACTCTTAACGTTTCTTGGGAGTCCGACCTTGGCACCAAGGGAAGAGCCGAGCTTATTAGAAGCCAAGCAACTAAGCCTTCCCAAATCGAACCAGCCCGAGACGTTTTTGACTGGGCGTCTTTTCAATCGGCAGTCGAGGAATGCTTGACGCAGCCGCGTCGGTTCGTCTTCCGGGGGCAGTCTGCGCCTTGGCGACTTCGGACTGCTTTTCATCGCACCGCAAGGAAAGACTTGGCACGGTATTGGCACGAAGACATTCCCCGAGTACGCGGTGCCGTAGTCGGAAAAACAGGTCATCGCTTTAGGTTCGAAGAGCCTGAAGATATGGGTGCATTTATGCATCTTCTGCAGCACCACGGATATCCGACACCGCTACTGGATTGGACTTATTCGCCATTTGTCGCGGCTTTTTTTGCCTATTCATCTGCGCGTCCGGAGGTTGAAGCTGTCGAACCAGTTCGAATTTTCATGTTCGACGCGCTTGAATGGCAAAAGGACTTTAACCAAATCCATAGCGTTACGTATTGCCGTCCTCACTTTTCCCTAATCGAACCTTTGGCCTTGGGAAACGAGCGAGCTATACCGCAGCAATCTCTCGCGTCGGTTACGAATTTGGACGATGTAGAGACGTATATTCGCTTCAACGAGCAAAGGCAGCAGAAGAATTACCTTCGGGTTTTTGATCTGCCCGCTAAAAGCCGACACGAAATGCTGGCTCGGCTTTCCTTGATGGGCATCTCGCCAGGATCGATGTTTCCCGGCCTTGAGGGCGTCTGTCGTGAGTTCCGAGAACGGAACTTTGGGCCACGACCGTGGTAGGATCAGCTATAGATCTTTGGCGACGCGACGTTGAATTCCGCGGCATCAACACTCGAAAAGCTCGTACAGCTCCGCCCTAAGTTTATCGTCACACAGCCCCAGTGGATCCCGAAGCGCCACCATGTAATCTACCTGCTCGCGTGAGTGGGAGGGTAGGCATCGGATTTTCTCCAATTCGTTCTTGGTAAAGTGCTTCGCTAGATGGGCGTATGGATCGACTGCTCTTTGTTTCGCGCTTTGTAGTATGATACCTAAGGATATTATTTTCCCAGCTGATGTGATCGCTTGCTTGCAGCGTGCGATTTCACGGAAACCTACCGTATGGATCACGCCAGTCGCGCTGCCATACCCTTCGAATAGTTCTGATGCCATTCGATGGTACTTGCCCACAATCTCCAGCACGTTAAGCTTATCGCTTCTTTCGATGAAGCGTTTAGCATCCGCATTCCAAGCATCCTTAAGTGCTAGAAGCTTTACCCTATCAAATGTCAGGCCGCTTTCTACCTTGATATCGTCGCCATATGAAACTGTGCCGACCGGGGACACTTCTAGAAGCATCTGATGCCCATAGCAGTTTCGTAGTTTCTGTACGAACGCCATCAGTTCAGTGTCGGGAAAAGCGCGGCTGAACACCCGGTCATACCCTTCTTTGTCGACTTCACCGAAGTTTAGGAATCTTCGGTAAGCCTGAACAAGGGCCGACGCAGCAAAAACGTACTTAAAAGACTCGTGTGTGGCTTTCCAAGCTATTTCCTCGGACAGTTCAAAGCCGTCATACATTAGTCCCGCGTGGTAGTGTCCGTACAGCTCCACCAAGGACGCTCTTGCCTGGACAAGGATTTTAAATGCCGTCTCGATCTGTGTGGTTGCCTCGTAGACCGCAAAGAAGGGGTGGTGGTTCTCCAGCCATTCGTTTCCTTTTCCCGACCATCCAAACCTTTTGAGTAGTTCCATCGGAAGATGCTCGCCTGCTTCCCATAATGCCTTGCAATCTTGAAGCAGCAGGTTTTCGGCCTCTTTCTTCTGCTCGTTGAAGGCATTGAGCAATGAGGCGAACGTTTCCATTTTCTCGAACGGATTCTGGTTTTTTGGCAATATTCCATACCTTTCTTTGATGGTCGTAAGGATACTCTAAAAATATCTCGCTTCTACCATGGCGGTACTTTGGGCCATATCCCTCGCCAAGATTTATCGGCGGGACGCGCTATAGCCCCCATTTTTGTAAGGCGGCTTCCGCAACAGACGGGTCCTTCCTTATTCGAAGCACAGTTTGCCTTTTGAGGCCGGTCATCTTGGCGACGGCTGATGCACCTAAGCCATTACCCAACAGTCGCACAACGTCTCCCAACGTCGCTCTGTCATAACTTGGTTTCTTGCCCCGGTACTTCGTGGTATTCATTTTTGCAGCGGCTATGCCAGCCTTCTGCGCTTCCTTCGTGGCTTCCGCCTGGGCCTGTGCCGTCGCAGCCATGAAGGCGATCAGCGCGTCTCTCACGGCCTCCTGCATGGGGTCCTGTGGCGTCCCGTCGAAGGTCATGTTGTTGATGACCGTGCGGATGGTTACGCCCCTACGGATGAACTCCCTGATCGTGTCCGTTACGTCCGCGTAGTTCCGGCCCAAACGGTCCACCCAACGGACAACCAGAGTGTCGCCCTTCCGTAGCTTGTCAAACAGCCGCTTGGCCTCTGGGCGATCCCGTAGGGCCGTGGAGACGCCTGAGACGCCATGATCCGATAGCACCTCGTCTATCTCGAACCCTGCTGCCCTCGCCTGGGAAACCTGGTGACTGAGCGTCTGGTCGGCGGTGCTGACGCGAGCGTAAAAAATTGTAGTCATGGGATGCCCTCGAACTGTCCGTAAAGGTTCTGTTCGAAGAAAGGCATGTCCGTAGATCGAAAGCAACCCTTACGGACGCATCCTTATGAACACCCCGCCCTGTCCGTACGGGTATACCCTAGAGTAACACGATGCGCTAAGTCCGTTACGAACGGCGATCAATGCTGTAAGTTCGTTCGTTCAGCTAGAAGCTTAGCCAATTCCTCAACAGGCATCAGGTTGTTTTTGTGAATGATGCGGTGGCAGTTGGCGCAAAGAGCCGCCAGATCGGAAATCTTGGTCTTGCTGCCGTCCTTCAGCTGCGCGACAGGGACCTTGTGGTGTGCCTCAATGTATCCCGCGCCTAACTCGCCATAGATTTCTGAGAACCTCATACCGCAAGCCTCGCAAGAGGCATCCGGCCGCTCGGCCTTGAAGGCTTCAATCAGTTTTCTGGATCGCTCACGGCGAAGGTGAATGCGGAGGTTCGCTCGGCCCTCTTCTGCCTCGATGAAGGCTTCGGCGCCGTCCTGCACACTGTCCGGCTCGGAAGGGTTGAGAAGGTCAGTGCGTAACCTCCACACGCCTTTGCGAGCGTCGATCCCGTGAACGCTCTGGAAAAGGTCTGCTCGGTGCTTGAAGCCTCTGGCTTCGCGACAGGCATCCTGGATAGTCCGCCTTACAGCTGCGTCAGGCTTCTCAGGAAGCGGTGGCGGCGCGATCTCGCAGACGCGCCTGACGATCTGGTTCAAGTGAGCCTCTCCACCCAAGGATGAGAGAGCCTCTACGACATGTCCAAGCGAAATCGGCATTCTAGTTCCTCGTACTTCCTCTTTCGGCACTCTGAACCAAGACCGACCTCTGGCACTAGCAAAAGCTCCGCTACTGGTTGTCCACTGGGTGGGGGCGAGTGCCACCGGGGGCGGTGGGGGTTCCGTCTACGGCTTCGGCATAAAATCCGGCTAAATGGCAGTAAACATACAGAAGCCCCGTAGAGGCCCTATGAGGGGCCGTAGAGTCGCGCTTAAGCTGTGGGCTACACCTCTGGCGCCTGACGTACGACCGCATTCAGTGACCACTTCCGCAGCCTCCACGGGCATCACTGGTCGATGGGCAGTCGTAGTACGCCGGGCGTGATGGCTTCCGTTTAGTTCGGCAGTTGAGGCCACAACTAAGGCACTAGTTAAGGTAACAAAAACAATAACTTGAGAATCGGTTTCGACCTAGTTAGATAGGTGGTCCTCCTTCCTCCTCCCAAAAGGTCTCGACCGTGTTCAAGCCTTGCCAAACCTCGGTTGCTGCCCGTCATGTCTGACGTCGAAGCGTCCTTTCCCCTGTTTTGCACCGTCGAAGGGCATGAACCGTACCTCGACCGCCTGGAGACCGCCGGTAGGGAATTCCTCGCCACGATGCAGGATCGCCAGCACTCCAGCCCGGTCCCCGTGTCGAAGAACGCAACCATCCCGGATCGCCTCGACCACAAGCACCGGCAAGCCGTGAGAATTATCCTGCACTCGCTTGCCTACATCGCCTCTTGGCCGATCATCGCGCAGGGCGGCGGCACGACCCGTCGGCAGGACTACGTGGCAATTCCTCTTGCCAAGGATGCGTTCTCGCCCTCGGGGCCTTACCCGCACCTTAGCTATTCCGCTTTTCGCCGGGTCTTCGAGGCAATCAAGACCGTCGAAGTGGATGGCGTCCCGTGGATTGAAGTCAGGAATGGCTTCTACGACAAGGCTTCCGGGCGTAGCGGACGAACGCGCATCCGCGCCAATCGTCCCCTTCTCGACTGGATGACCGTTCATGGCTTGGTTTTCCCGTGGCACCCTACCGGACCGAAGAAGAGGAAGCAGAAGCCCCGTCCTATCGTCGGAGTTCGCTTGGATGACGATGAAGATACCGTTGTGCCGGTCGACCGTGATCTGCACGTGGAAGAAGAAACTATCTGGTCTTGCCCCCGTTTCGCCGGACACTCAGGCAGTTGCGGTTTGAGCTGCGATGAAGTCGCGTGGCGAGCGCATCTTCAGCCCTGAGTGCGGGT
>NZ_FNPF01000040.1 GCF_900107235.1 Citreimonas salinaria | reverse complement strand
CTTACGACACCCGCCGCTGCCATGCCTCCATCATCGACCGGCAAGCCACGCCGATCATTCCGATCCGGAAGAACGGGCGCCCCTGGAAGGAAGACAGCCCGGCAGCGAAGGCTCGGAACGAGACGCTACGCGCCACGAAACACTACGGCCGGGCGTTCTGGAAGCACTGGACCGGATACCACGCCAGGAGCCGCGTGGAGGCGAAGATGCGATGCCTCAAGGCATTCGGCGAGCGCATCGCCGCAAGAGATCCCGACCGCCAAACCGCCGAAATCCACATCCGCGTCGCACTCATGAACCGCTTCTCAGCCCTCGGCACCGCCGAGATCGTTCGCGTGGCATGACATCAGCGGGGAAAGGGGAAGTCACGCCTTAGGCGTGAGTTACGCAACAATGCCGCGGCGATGGCGCATGGCTCGGGATGGGTGTCGACATCTGGCGGCTGATTGCGGAGCGCGAGGGCTGGTCCTACGAGTTCATCCCCGCGGGCGCGGCTGAACTGGACGGAGGCGCGGTCGACGTCCTGTTGCCGGTGGTTGCGGGCCCGAGGCTGGAAGAACGTGCCGACGTGACCCTGCCATTTCACACCGCAACGATGGGCGTCGCTGCGGAGCGCGAATCCCGTTTGTTATCGGTCATGCGCGGTTTCGTGTCGTGGCGCTTCCTGCAACTCGTCAGCTCGTTGTCGGCGCTTCTGCTGGTCATCGGCGCGCTGGTCTGGCTGGTGGAACGTCGACGCAATGAGGAAGAGTTTCACCCTGGCGTGCTCAAGGGCTTGGGTGACGGCTTCTGGTGGGCGGGCGTGACGCTGACCACCATCGGCTATGGCGACAAGTCGCCGAAGACCCTGCTCGGGCGCATGATCGCGATGCTCTGGATGCTGACTGGTCTCGCGGTGAGCGCTGCCCTGACGGCGGCCGTGGTAACGCTGGCGCAGCCCGGAGATTCCGGCGCATTGCCCGAACGTTTTGCCGAGGAAACCGTAAGCGTCATCGCCGACACGACTACAGCGCGTTACTTGGAATCCGCTGGGGTGGATACCGCACCGCGCCCGGACATGGACGGCATCCTAAGCGCTCTCCAGTCCGGTGATGTCACCCGGGCCGCTGCACCTGCCCCAGTTCTCCGCCATGCCATTTCCGAGCGGGGAGCAGTAGACTTCGGCGTTTCGGAAACGACGCTGGCCCCGGTCCTGATCGCCTTTGCGCTCCCGGAAGGCTCGTATCTGCGCGAGCGGATAAACCGCGCGTTGCTGAATGCCCTCTCGAGTGAAACGGGCTGGGACGTTCTCCAGCGCTATAATCAGGTCAAGGAATAGCGCCCTCGGAGTGCGCTGGTGAGCACGGATCGTCCCGCTGCGCGTCTTGCCAACGGTGTCTTTGGTAACACGAGCAGCATGAATCGCAGAGCCGTGTGCGTGTCCGCGCCAATCGCGACTGGGGTCGGTTAGGTCAGCCGTGTGTCCACGATCGTCTGCCGGTCGTATACGCACCTGCTGGACCTTGTGGTGCTATGCCTTGTGACCATAATTGGTTGCACAACTCGATCTTCGTCACGCTGTAGCTCGGTTTGTGTCGATCCTGATCGACGCTATACGGGGAGTAGAAACGTAGCAGATGGGAACCGCTGGAATATGTCACACTGAACGCAGCGCACATTGATCTTTCAGTTCGAATCACTGTTGCACATGCTGCGCCGGCGACACCGCCAGGCGCCGTGGACGCCGTTCCGGTCGTTGCAGAAATTGCTGCTCATCGCGTTGCTGCTTGCAGCGCTGCACATCGCTGCCATGGTCACCTTCGAAGGGCTGACACCTTTCCAGGGGCTGTGGCTGACGCTCACGACGATGACGACGGTCGGGTATGGCGACTATTCCGCGGAAAGCGTGTCAGGCCGGATCTCGACGATCCTGCTGGTCTTCCTCGGCGGCATCTGGATTGCCTTCCAGAGCGCCGCTACCTACTTCGAGCATCGCTCGGAGCGCCGCGAACGGATGCGCGAAGGCAGATGGAGATGGAAATTGACCGGGCACATTCTTCTGCTGAACCCGCCTACGCGTCACGCGCCGACCTACCTCGCTCGGCTGATCAGGGAGTTCCGCGCCAGTCGGCGGTTCCGCCCGTTGCCGGTTCAGATCGTCTCCTCGGATTTCTCGGACGGTCTGCCGGACGAGATCGCCGAGATGGGAGTGGTGCACTACGCAGGCGAGGCTTGGGAGGATTCCTCGCTCAGGGCCGCTAATGCCACCGAGGCGGATGTGATCGTGATCCTCGCTGCTGACGACGTGGACCCCTCCACGGACGGGCGCACGCTCGACATCGTCGACCGTCTCCGGTCGCTTGGTGCCAAGGGACGCATTCTGGTGGAATGCGTCGACGATGCGAACCGGTCCCGCTTCAAGCGGTTCGGCGCCGATTTGGCCGTGCGGCCGATGCGCGGCTATCCCGAGATGATCGTGCGCGCCCTTGCAGCGCCTGGAGCCGAAGCGATTCTCGAGGACATGTTCACCAGTCGCGGCGACGAGGTGTGGCGGTATGACGTCGCGGTTTTCGGCTGCACATGGGGAAAGCTGGCATCCACGCTCATTTCAGCGAACATCGGCGTCCCCATCGCCTTTCGCGGGGCGGGTGAGAGCCGCATGCGGATCAACCCCGACTCCGCGACGATCGTCGACGCCGACAAGCTCTTCGTGCTGGTGCGCGAGGGCAACGCACGCCCCGACGCGGAAATCGCAGCGCTGCTGAAGCCGCTTTGCGTCTCGCCGGGAGCGCAAGAGTAACCGGCAAGGTACGCCCACCAAGTTGGAGACCGCGCAAAATTGGGCTCTTTACACGATTTTCACGCGGGGACGGCGTTTTCCACATAGCGCCCTTACGGCCCCTCATTGCAGTTTTCGCGCAACGAAACGCTAAACTGGCGCTCGGCGCGGCTTTCCCGGGAGATGCCGATTGACCGACGGCAGAGACGCGAGCCCCTACCCGGACTCCTCGCTCAAAGAGGCCGACGCAGAGGGACACGGCAGGCTCAAGATCTTTCTCGGCGCCGCCCCGGGCGTCGGCAAGACATATGCGATGTTGGAGGCAGCCCGTAGACGGGCGGGCGAAGGCGTCGACGTGGTTGCCGGTGTCGTGAAGACGCACGGACGGATCGAGACCGAAGCGCTGCTTGCCGGCCTCGAGGTGGTGCCGAAGCAGTCGCATTTCCACCGCGAATGCGTCCTGCACGAGCTGGATTTCGAAGCCCGAGATCGTCCGCGTGGCATGACTTCAGTGGGGTAAGGGGCAGTCACGCCTCAGGCGTGAGTTCTGCAACAACGCCAATTTGATCGCTTCGATAACCATGAACAACTCCGTCAGGACCAGATCCCACACGTGTCAGTTCTCAGTGACCTCGAAAGGGTCTTGCCCCAGACGGAGGGTTCACTGCGACCTACGTGCAATCAGATCTCGTCGTCGATCTGCGTCACGTGCCGGAAGTAGCCGTAGGGCTCGAAGGACGCACCGAGCGCTCCGATCAGAACGCTAAGCGAGGCGGCGAGCGCGGCAACACGGATACGCACGGAAGCCGTCTCTGCATCTGAAGCACCTGTCCACGACGCGATGAGAGGATCGCCGAACAATCCGAAGGCGAGGAGCCAGGCCACAGCGAGGACGACGGCATAGGTCACGGCCATTCCAGCGCCGACCGCGATGATCGTCCCTGCGTTGCTCACCGCCCGCTGCTCGCGAAGCGGCCCTTGCCGTGCAGTGACGAGGTGCTGGACCCTGATGAGGTAGACGCTGGTCACTGCTACGGCGGCGATTGAAAGAACCAGGATGGTCGCGGCCGAGAGATTGGCGGCCACCTCCCAGGACTCGGCCGTCATGACAAGGACCGCGAGCGCAGATCCCGCTGCCGTCGTCAGGCGGCGCAGCTTCAGCGGGAAGCTCCAGGGGCGCATCCGCAGGATCGCTCGCGGGAGGTGGCTTCGGTTCTGCCAGAGGGAGCGTGCGTAGAAGCCGAGCCTGCCCTGCCGCTCGTCTCCCATTTCCTCCACCCGAAGGTCGGCGACCTCTGCCATGCGCTTTGCGAGGTCGGCGACCACCGCCGGCTCGAACCCCTCCATCCCGTCGAGATCCTCCGCGTCCTCCACCTGACGCATCCATGTCGAGGAACGATCCGGCACATGCCCGTTCAGGCGCCCGAAGAGGTGCATGGCGAAGGCGTGGAGTCGTGAGGCAAGAGGCGCTTCGTGGCGCACCGGGTCATCGAGAAAGGCCGTGGAGACGAGCGCCGTCGCGAAGATGCCGGACGTCATGCCGAGGACGCGCGAGAGCTCTCGCCCGTGAAGCTCGCGCGCCGTGACGACGAAGACGAAGTCCCAACTTCGCAGGTCTCGGTCAGCCTCGGCCGCATCAAGAAGACGCACTGGCTCGATCCGACCGAAATCGGCCGTAGTCGGGCGATCGAGCGTCTCGGTCACCCAGTCGAAATCCGGCATCCAGGTGGCGAGTGACCGTTGCACGGCGGCAGCGGCCGATCGAGCTACCTCACGCTTCTCGGAAGTCAGATCGCCCTCGAGAAGCCAGCCGATTTCCACTTTGGGACGTTTCTCGGCCTGCGGGGGCGTCTCCTGCTCGTGTGCACCTTGTCGCATGGCCGCCCCTTCAAATCCGCGCCGCGAGATCCACCGCGAACCGCATCGCGAGCGCGGCGGCGGAAGCCGCAGCAGCCTTGGCAGCCTGACGGTTGAGGATCGATGCGCGGTTGAAGGCTGTGACGACCCTGTTCAGGTCGGCGTAGTCGAGATCCTCGAAGCGAGATACCCGGCGCAGCCTTTGGCTTCCCGAAAGATACCAGAACCACGCTGCCGCCGCCGCGGTGATGAGGCCGAGCGCGTCGAGAAGTGTGATCAGAAAAGCCATGTAGATTCCCCTCCGGTGTAGTCGCCGAACACGCCCTGAAAATGTGGCGGCTCCCAAGGTTCAAGGCGATGCGTCGCCGGCCGGTTCTTGCTTCCGCGCGGCGTGGAACAGCACCATGACCTCGCGCATGATCGCGTCCTCGAGCGTTTCGGCCAAGCGCGTGGGGCAGAAAAGGCTGACCGTGACCCGCGCCTTGCCAAGATCCGTCGTCGAGAAGCGGATGCGGCTTTCGGGGTCGAGGATGTCGACCCCGCTGCGCCGCTCGATCCGTGCGTTGGCGCGCTCGGCCTCTTCGCGGAGGGGGCCGTAGTGACGCTCAACGATGGAGGCGATCTGCGGCTCGTGGCTCGGCAGGTCGATGTCGGCCTCTGTCGTGATGGCGAAGCTGTGGAAGGTGTAGTCGCGCACCACGGTCAGGTTGCGGATCGGCGCAGTGAAGAAGACGCTGTTCGGCACGACGGTAGTCCGGCCGGTGTAATGGAACGAGTTTGGCTGGAATTCCTGGATCGTCGTTCCGAGCAGCGTGTGATCCACGACCTCGCCCCGCACGCCGGACACCTCAATCCAGTCGCCGACCGCGAAGGCGCGCGTAGAGGCGCGCATGAGCGAGCCGGAGAGACACAGGATCATCTCTTTCGTGGCAACGACGATGGCCACGGCCACAGCCGCCAGCGACAGCGCGAAGGTGCGCAGCTGCGGTGCCCAGATGAGCACGAGACCGAGAAGCAGCAGGAACAGGAATACATTCCGGCTGGTGGCGATCCAGCGGCGCAGGACGTGCGGCGGCAAGTCGCTTCGCAGGCGGATGAGCTTGACGACGATCATCCGCGCGACCCAGAGCACGAAGAGAAGCAGTATCGATGCTACGAGGTCGGGCGAGGGTGTGCCAAGCGCGAGAGGTATATCCCATGTTCGCGGGTCGGAGATCATCAAAGCGATCTTTTACGGCCAGATCAGGTAGACATAGGCCGCGTATCCCGCGAGGAGGGCGAGGCCTTCGAGGCGAGAAATCCGGAGACCGGTCCACGCGACGACGAGCAGCAAGGCCGAGACACCGATCATCACGATGTTGTCGAAGGAAACGATTTCGACCGGCACAGCGCCGGGAGCGATGAGCGCAGTGAAGCCGCCGATCCCAAGGATGTTGTAGATATTCGAGCCCACGATATTGCCAAAGGCGACGTCCCCCTGGCGCCTTAGTCCCGCTACGATCGAAGTGATGAGTTCAGGCATCGAAGTGCCTACTGCCACGATGGTCAGCCCGATCACTGTCTCGGACATAGCGAAGCCACGCGCGAGAGACACGGCGCCATCAACGAAGAACCGACCGCCGAGGACGACGAGGGCAAGGCCGCCCAGTGCGATCAGGAGCGAGGCAGGCAGCCCGGGGCCCTGGGCTTTTGCAGGTGCGAGCGCGGGGTCGGCTTCCTGAAGAGCGAGGCTCTTGTCGTAGACGGCTCCATGGTCGCCGCCTGCCGAGTTCCGCTCTTGCCGAAAAGCGAGCCAGACATAAAGGCAGAGCGCCGCGACGAAGATCGCGCCGACGACGGTTCCGAGAGGCATGATGGCCGCGATCACGGCGAAGACGACCGCGACCGCCAGCATCACTAACCCGTCGCGCTTCAGCGCCCGCGCGATGGGCGCGAGAAGCGCCGCTATGCCGAGGATCAACAGGATGTTGGCAATGTTGGAGCCCACAATGTTGCCGTAGGCGATGGGCGTTGTTGCGTAACTCTGACTGCGGGCGATTCACATCGCGAATCCCTGCGGTTAGACGGGTCGCATGAGCAAGCCTCCTCCCGCCCGCTACCGCACGACGAACTGGTCCAGCTATAACGCCGCGTTGCGCAAGCGCGGCTCGATGCTGATCTGGGTAGAGGAAATGGCCTGGCTGGCGCCGCATGAAGGTCGGCTCGGCCGCCCT
>NZ_FNPF01000022.1 GCF_900107235.1 Citreimonas salinaria | reverse complement strand
CGGTTGAACACGGGGATGCGCATCAGCTCGCGCATCGAGGGCAGGCCCTGGATGCGGACCTCGCCCGACTGGCCGCCCGAGACGAAGACGTAGTATTCGTCGAGCTCGCCGGGTTCGATCGCAGCGTGGCCGTTGCCGCTGCCCTGGGCGCGGGCGCCGGTGGCCGAGGCGCCGAAGGCACCCAGGCCCGCTGCCCCTGCGACGCCCGCGATGGCGGCCGAGCTGCCCAGCATCTGCCGGCGGCTGAGCGCCACGCGGCGGAACTCTTCTTTGTCCATGATAAGTCTCCTTGTTTAACCTGGTGTGGAATTCGGGTGCCCCGCGACCGCGCGGGCGCGGGCGGCGTCGGGTTTCAGTTTCGGGGGCGCGCCGGGCGCCGAGGCGACCTTTTCGCGGCGCAGCCGCTTCTGGATCATCGACGGGCAGCGATGCTCGTCCCAGAAAAGGTCCTGGCAATGCATGCACCAGATGCACTCGTTCGGGTTGATGGTCCCGTCGGGATGGATGCACTGCACCGGGCATTCCTTGGCGCAGCGCTGGCATGGCGAGCCGCACTCCTTGTGCCGCTTGAGCCACGGGAAGAACATCGCCAGCCGCGCCGGGATCGCCAGCGCCGCGCCCAGCGGGCACAGGTAGCGGCAGAAGAAGCGCTCGATGAACAGCCCCATGACCAGCAGCGCCACGGCGAACAGCACGAATGGCCATGCGCGCATGAACTTGAGCGTGATCGCGGTCTTGAACGGCTCGACCTCGGAGGCGACCTCGGCCATCGCGACGGAATAGAACGACAGTCCGAACAGGCCGAGGAAGATGATGTACTTGATCGGCCAGAGCCGCTCGTTCAGGCCCCAGGGCACGTTGATCTGCGGCACCTTCAGCGCGCGCGCCACGTTGTTCAGCAGCTCCTGCAACGCGCCGAAGGGGCACAGCCAGCCGCAGAACGGGCCGCGGCCCCAGAACAGGATGCCCGCGGCGACCGACACCCAGAAGATGAAGATCAGCGGCGCCGACAGGAAATAGGTCCAGCTGAACCCGGTGATCAGCGAATTGGCGAAGGTCAGGACGTTGACCACCGACAGCTGCGCGTTGGCGATCCAGCCGATCCAGACCAGCGTGAAGGCCAGGAACCCGCGCCGCACCCAGACGAACAGCCGGTAGCGTTTCACCAGCGCGTCCTGAAAGAAAAAGATCACCGTCAGCACGCCGATCGCCGCCAGAGCGACCGAGATATTGCCCGTGTTGGCACGCCACATCCGCACCCACAGCGGCTCGGCCAGCTCGCCGGTCAGCGCCGCGGCCTCGCCCAGCTGCGGGCCGGCGGCCACGGGTTCCGCCGGCACCTGCGGCGCGGGCGTCGTCTCGATGTACTGCTCGGGCGGGGTATAGGTCAGGCCGAAGGTGGTGAACGCCTTGTCGAGCGGCCCCGTCGCGCGCTGCACCAGAAGCTGAAGAGCCCACGGCTCGGTCGGCTCGAATCCGTAGCCCGCGGGGATGCGGAACAGGCTCACCTCGTCGAAATCCGGCGCGCCCTCGGCCTCGACGTCGCCGAGGCGCGTGTGATCGCGGTCGCGGAAGCGCAGGGTGTTCACGTCCTGGATCAGCTCGATCCGGTCGAAGATGCCGCCGCGCACGTAGCCCGAGCCCTTGAAGGAATAGCGTCCCTCTCCCATGACCACGATGGCGTGTTCGCCCGGCTCCAGCTGGTTTATCATCTGCTGATACGCGGCCTCGCCCAGCAGCGAACGGCCCACCGTCGGGATCGTCGCCAGCGCGGTGTAGAGGTCGATGAACGGCTCTTCCGGCTCGCCGCGCTCGGGCCGCGCGATGGCATCCTCGTTGCCGCCGCGCTCGAACGCCTCGTTCACGTCGCCCACGCTCAGCGACAGCCGCCGGACCGAGCCGTCGCCGACCAGCGTCTGCCAGTCGCGAACCTCGGTCTGCTCCATGTCTATGGTGCGCTCGGCCGCTTGTGCCGGCGCGGCCACGTCATCCGCCTGCACCTCGGCAAGGCGCCCCTGCCGCACCACGGCAATGCCCGCGCGCAGTACGCTGTCGCCCATCACGAGGACGGTGACGGTGGCGCCGCTGACGATGTCCACCTGAGGAAGCGGCTGCCGCCCCTCGGCCACGGCCGCGACGTCGGTGCCGACCAGCGAGGCGATGGCATCCACGACCCGCTTTTCCGGGATGCCGATCAGGACGATCGGCTCCTGGTGCTCCAGCAGTTGCAGGCCGGTGATGCGCCCCGACAGGTCGATGCCGGCCGCGATGTGGATGGGCTTGCCCGAATAGCCGGTCGCATCCGCGAAGTCCGAGTTCAGGAAGACGAAGCCCAGCACCTCGTCGCCGGCAAGCGCGGGCACGACCGGCGGGCTGCCCGCGACGTCGCCGAACCGGTCGGCGCCGGGAACCAGCGTGCCGGGATCGATCTCGGCCAGGAATTCGGGAAGGCGGTCGGCCGCGGATACGGGGTTCGGCGCCATCATGACGGTCAGAACGGCCAGCACGAGTGCCATGACCAGGCGCAATGCCGATGCGTGGGCAGCCCTGCTACGCGTACAAGATCCGTTCATTGCTCACCTGTCCTTCTGCCCAAGGCTTGTGGCGCCGGACCTGTCCGACACGACCTATTCCGCTCTTTCCAGCCACTCTTTGATCTGGCTCAATGTCGGGCGGCGTTATCTGCCGGGTTACTCCTGGTCATCCTGAGGTTGTCTGCCTCATGGAAACAAGGCAGCTTGATTATTGCAAGGGGAGGAGGCGAATGAGCCGATTACGTGCCGAACCGGCGATTACCGTCGAAACGGCCGGGGACCTTCATGCGCTGGACCGCGGCCTGTCGGGCCAAGCGATCCGCCTTTACGGCGATCTCGCATCGCGCATGGCGGAATTCGGCAACGACGGCGCGCGCGCCGCGTTCGAGCGTATCGGAGCCCTGCAGCGGGAAAACGCCCCGGGCGACGCGACCGCCCCGGCGCCGACCCTGCCCGAGGTATTCCAGGACGAGGGCCTGCGCGACCTGCGTCTGGTCACGCCCTACCGCGCCTTCGCGCTGGCCGTCCGGAACGAGGAGCGCGCCTTCGCCTTCTGGTCCTACCTGAGCGCACATGCCCGCGATCCCGCCGTCAAGAACGAGGCCGAGCGCCTCGCGCTGGCGGAGATGGATCACGTCGGGGTCCTGCGGGCAGAGCGGCGTGCCGCGTACAAGGAAAGCCGCGAACCGTCTTTCGATTATCTGCGCACGGCTTCCCTGGCCGAACTCGAGGCCGAGGCCGCGCGGCGCGAGGCCGCGCTGGCCGGGCTGCATGTGCGCATCGCCGCGGTCCTTGCGGATGCGGAAGATCCGCTTGCGCACGTGTTGGACGAAATCGCGCAGGAAGAACGCGACACCGCAGGCGAACTGGGCGCGACGGACGACATGGTCGCCCCTTCCGATGCGCTTCCGACGGGTCGCGCGTCGCTGCGCGCGCTGGCCGTCGAGCGGCTCGAGATCACGGTCGAGGTCTACCTCTTCGTCGCCGACCAGTCCGGGCACGAGGAGGTCGTCGCCACGGCGCAGGATCTGGCTACGCGCGGGCTGGAGCGCCTCGCGCGCCTGCGCTGACCTCAGCCGTTCGCGACCGCCCGCAGCCCGTCGAGGTCGCGGACCACTTCGCCGCCGGGATCCACGGATGATATTGTCGAGCCTGAGGGCAGACTGCCGCCGGTCAACTGCAAATTTTACTTCATGCAGGGCGAGGTCTACATCGAGCAGGCGTTTGGTTCGAAAGGAGAGCGTAGCGCCGAGGGACAAGCTGCTGAGCGAGAGGCCGGAATTCCACGCCCGCCGCCAGAACGAATTACCCCGGACCGGCCGGGGGGTCTGCCTGGACGCCGGATGCGGATGCCCCGGCGGACGGGCCGCCGGGGCATGGGCCGTCAGGAGGCCTGGCTGTACCGGGCGCCGTCCGGAGAGTAGCCGTCGAAGACATGCGCCACGATCCGGGTCAGCGCACGCCCCTCGGGCCGGATCGTCAGCCCGTCGTCGGTGACCTCGACCAGGTCGCCGAAACGCTCGGCGGCCAGCGCCATCTGGGCCCTCAGCCTGTCGGCGCCTGCGCCGAAGCCGGCGCGCAGCGCGTCGAGGTCCAGCCGGAAGTCGCACATCAGCATCTCGATCGCGCGCCCGCGCAGCAGGTCCTCGTCGGTCATGACGTGGCCGCGCGCGCCCGCCAGTTGCCCCGCCTCGATCCGCTCGACATAGGCCGGCGTGGCGGCGGCGTTCTGGATGAACCCGGTGGGCAGGCGCGAGATCGACGACGCGCCGAGGCCGATCAGCGTCGGGCAGGTATCGTCCACGTAGCCCTGGAAATTGCGCCGCAGCCGACCGGTCCGCGCGGCCACGGCCAGACCGTCGCCGGGCCGGGCGAAGTGGTCGATGCCGATCGGGGTCAGGCCCGCGTCGCGGAAGCGGGCCGCCGCGTGCTCGGCCAGCTCGTAGCGCGCCACTTCCTGCGGCAGCGCGGATTCGTCGATCAGGCGCTGGCGCTTGGACATCCACGGCACGTGGGCGTAGCCGAACAGCGCGATCCGGTCGGGGTCGAGGTCCATCACGCCCGACACCGTGTGGTCCAGCCGCGCCACGTCCTGGTGCGGCAGCCCGTAGACCAGGTCGGCATTCAGCGACCGGATGCCCGCCGCGCGCAGATCCCGCACGCAATCGCGCGTCACGTCGAACGGCTGGATGCGCCCGATGGCCTGCTGCACCTTCGGATCGAAGTCCTGGATGCCGATGCTGGCGCGGTTCATCCCCTCCTCGGCCAGCGCGTCGATCTTCGCCCGGTCGACCATCGTCGGGTCGATCTCGACCGAGAATTCCCAGTCGTCGGTGGGCGGGATCACCGCCTTGACCGCCTGCGCCAGCCGGTGGATCAGCGCGGGCGGCAGGATCGTCGGCGTGCCGCCGCCCCAGTGCATCCGCCCCATCCGAAGGCCCGCCGGCAAGGTCCGCGCCAGAAGCGCAAGCTCCTGCTCGAGCGTGCCGAGATAGCTTTCGACGGGCGACAGCGTCCTGGTCCCCTGCGTGCGGCAGGCGCAGAACCAGCAGAGCCGTTCGCAGAAGGGAATGTGCAGGTAGACCGACACGGGCGTGTGCGGGTCCAGCGCCCGAAGGGCGGCGCTCTGTTGCGGCTCGCCCACCGCGGGCGAGAATACCGGCGCGGTGGGATACGAGGTGTAGCGGGGCACCCTGGCGTCGAAGAGGCCGAGGGATCGGAGGCGATCGATCTGTTTCATGTTCGTCCTATGCGCCTTTCCCGCCGCCGGAACCTTGCGCAGGATCAATAATTCAGACGGGAAACGGCGACGCGCCGATCACCGGTTCGTGCAGATGCAGCAGGCCCAGCCACACGACGACGCCCAGCCCGGCGCGCAGGACCAGCGCGCGGGCATTCGCGGTCGGCCTGCGCCCCCAGCGCCCGGCGGGCCGCCGATGCCAGCGGCCGGTGCGATGCGTCGAACCTACGCCCCCGGCCCGCTCAGCACGACCAGCACGTGCGGGTCGGTGACGACGATGTGCTTGCGCGTGGACTCGACGATGCCGTCCTTCTGCCAGGCCGACAGCAGCCGGCTGACCGTGTGCAGCGTCGTGCCGGTCATGTCCGAGATGTTCTGCCGCGTCACCGGGAACGCGATCTCGATCCCCGCATCCGTCTTGCGCCCGCTCTGGTTGACCATGCGCAGCAGTGCTGCGGCGACGCGCTTCTCGACCGCCTGGGTCGCCAGCTCGGTCAGCGTCTCCTGGATCTGGCCCAGCGTCCCGTAGCTTTCCGTGGCGAAGCCGTCGTAGCGCGTCGTGAAGTCCGACCGCAGGCGCGCCGGCCACGACAGCGCGATCGACTCGGCCGCGGCCACGGCCACGGATGTCGCCGGGTAGGTGTCGCGCTGCAACGCCGGCGCGATCCCGAACAGCTGCCCCGGCGAGATGTGCAGAACGATGATCTGGTCCCCGCCCGGTATCGTGCGGATCACCCGCAGGTAGCCGTCGATCAGCAGGAAGAAGCGGGCCGCATCGTCCCCCTCGCGGAGGATCGCCGTACCTTCCTCTTAGCGGCGGGACACCGCGAGGTCGAGGATCTCGCGGATCTGCGCCCTGTCCAGCCGCGAGAAGGGCGGCAGGCCGTGCAAAAGGCTTTCGTTAAGAATGGCCAAGGTTTCGGCACCGGAGATTGTCTCGGAGCAACGTTCGGATCGGCTTCTACGGCAATTCTGCAGCGGACGAAACAGCCGCGACGATGCCCCCGGCGGCCGGGGACGGCCGTCCGGGGCGACGGGCGCGGGACGACGTTCGAGCAGGAGAGTTCCGATGAGCCAGGACGACACGTATCGGGGTCCGGCGCTGTTTTCCTACGGCTTCCGACCGTTCTTCCTGGCCGCGTCCCTGAGCGCGCTGGTCCTGGTCCCGGCCTGGTGGCTGATCTGGCGCGGCGAGGTGACCCTGGCCAGCCACTTCACGCCGGTCGACTGGCACATACACGAGATGGTCTTCGGTTACGGCGCGTCCGTCGTGGCGGGCTTCCTGTTCACGGCGGTGCCGAACTGGACGGGGCGGCGGCCGACGCGCGGCCGGCCCCTGGTCGTGCTGCTGGCGATCTGGCTGGCCGGGCGCCTGGCGGCCGCCGGGCTGACCGGCCTCGGCCCGGTCGCCGTGGCTGTCGTCGACCAGGCCTTCGTGCTGGCCGTGGCGGTGATGATCGCGCACGAGATCGTCGCCGGACGGAACTGGCGCAACCTCAAGGTGCTGATCCCGGTCTCGCTGCTGTGGCTGGCCAACGTGCTGTTCCACGTCGAGGCCATGACGCAGGGCAGCGCCGATATGTCCCGCAGGCTGGGCATCGCGCTGCTGGTCTTCCTGATCCTGCTGATCGGCGGCCGCATCCTGCCCGCCTTCACGCGCAACTGGCTGGTCAAGCGCAGCGCGACGCGCCTGCCGGCGACGTTCGACCGGCTCGACGGCCTGTGCCTGCTGTCCGGCGCCGCGGCGCTGATCCTGTGGGTCGTCCTGCCCGGTCACCCCGCCACGGCGGTTCCTGCCGGTCTTGCCGCATTCATGCACCTGGGGCGCGTCGCGCGCTGGTGCGGCTGGGCGACGTGGCGATCCCCGCTGCTCCTGATGCTGCACATCGCCTACCTGACCGTGCCGGCGGCCGCGCGCGTGGCCGGCCACCACCTCGCCTTCGGCAGCCTCGACGGCGTGGCCCTCTCCGCCGCCCTCTGGACCTGCGCCTTCGCCATCCTCGTCTGGCAAATATCCCCATGGCTCACACGGAAAACCGCGTGACAGCGAGGCAGCAGCGCCGTGCCGGCCTTTGTTGCCTCACTCAAGCGTCTCCGCGACGGCACATGGGTCCCCCGGCAGCGCCGACCCGAGAGATCACTTTCGAGACAGCGGGTAGATCACCGAGCCATCGTCCAGCAGCAGCGCGCCCTCGGACGGCTGCGCCAACTGGGTGCGGCCCGGTGCCATCAGGTGACGCACCTCCTGGCCGTGGAGCAGCAGCCAGTCCGTGATGATCCTGCGATGACATCGCCACCAGACAGCTTCCGAGCACATCAGCGCGAGAGTCTCGGCGCGGCCGAGCGTGAGCAACTCGGAAAAAGCGTTCTGAAAATCGGATCCGAGGGCGTAGTCGGCGTAGTTGTGGAAGCTGCGCACCCTCCAGAAGGAATTCAGATCGTCATCAACATCCGGTTGTTTTGGCCGGCGCCCGCCGAGAGCCAGCATGTGCCGGTAGCCGATCTGATGTTCAGCAAGCCTCTCGGGAAACCTGTCTTCGTTGAAATCCGGGTTGCTGCGGGACCTCGGGAACGACCGCACGTCGATCAGTTGCCGGACTCCCGCATCCCGCAACATGTCTATCACGGTCTGCGGCGACCGGTTCGAATGCCCGATTGTTGCAAACCCGCCGCTCACGGAACGAGCCAAGTCAGCGCATCCTCCCCGTGCGCCGCGATGGCGACGGTCCTGTCACTTGTGATCTCGCGCTGCGTCTTATTCATTGAAGCGCGGCTACGATGCTCCTCACAACGATATTCAGTTTCATCGACCCTGAGGACGCGACCATTTAGGCTGGCGACTTCCGCGTTCCAGGTGCCGCAATCGCCTGTTGAAGTCTTTGCCATCAGCTCGCCTCCCTTGCTCCTTCAACACGAAGTCGCGTCAAACGTTCCGGGAGAGGCGCAGGCGCTGGAGCATGGATTAATGGCCAGTTGTCTCTTCTCCTCTGTCCACTCGCCAACCTCGTTCGGTCATTCGCAGCATCGGGAGGACAACCGTCCTTTCCTCCACCCGCGCCGTTTTCAAACCACCCGATCTTGAGGCATAAGCCGTGGATAACGCTCAAGGCGCGAGCAATTCCGCAAGTCCGACCGAGGTTTCCCGGATGCGACCATGGCATCATCTCTACCCGGCGCTTCCACCGCCCCACGGGCTCGAGCCGCTGCGGGCCAGTACTGGCGCGTTCCTGGGCATCGGGCTGTGTACTCTCATCGTCGGCGCAGGCGTCGCCTGGGGCGTCTCGTCGATTTATCTCGTAGCGCCGCTCGGGGCGACGGCCGTTCTGGTGTTCTGCGTGCCGAACTCGCCACTGGCCCAGCCATGGTCGGCGATCGTCGGCAACGTGGCGGCCGCCCTCGTGGCCCTTCTGACGGTGTGGATCGTGCCCGCGCCATGGTCCGCGGCCGTTGCCGTTGGCGCGGCGGTCGCGGCGATGATGCTCGTCCGGGCCCTGCACCCGCCCGGAGGCGCCGTGGCGCTGCTGACCTCGCTCGATCCAACGCCGGCGCTTGAGGCCGGGCCGCTCTTCGCCTTGATGCCGGTGGGGCTGACCACCGCGGCGCTCGTTCTGGCGGCGGTGATCTACAACCGTGCCACCGGTCGCGTCTATCCGTTCCGCCAGCCCGAGACCGACGACGCGGGCGAGCCCGCTTTGCGGCTGGGCCTGTCGAACGCGCAGCTTGGCGCGCTGCTGGAGCGGTTCAACCAGTCCACCAACCTCGGCGTGGCGGATCTTGGCCGGCTGCTGGCGGCGGCCGAGGCCGAGGCTGCACGGCAGCGCTTCGACGGCACGACCTGCGCCGACATCATGACCACGAACCTGATCACCGTGCGGCCCGACACCCCGCTGCCGCAGGCGGCGCGGCTGTTCCGAAAGCACGCGATCAAGAGCCTGCCGGTGGTCGAGCACGGCAACACGCTGCGCGGCCTGGTGCTTCAGGCCGATCTTCTCGGTGCACTGGCTGCCCAGGACCGTCCCGCGCGCCGAAAAGACGCCGCTCTGCGTCGCCCGGTATCGGATGTGATGCGTCCGGCCGACCGCGCGGTCCCGCACGACATGCCGGTCGGCGCGCTGCTCAACCGCCTGTCGGCGCAGGGTGCCGAGGTCGTCCCGGTGACGTCCGGCGACCGGCTTGTCGGCATCCTGACCCGGTCTGACATCATCCGCCTGCTGCTGCGCGGGTCCGAGGACCGCGCCGCCGCCTGAAGTTGTCTTGAATAATCCGTAGCTCACGTCGCAGGATCAGAAGTATTCTGCGGCCCAGCCGTCTTCACATCACGGCGTAGCGAAAGGAGAGTGAGATGGCGGAAGACGAGGCCGGCCACGGCTCTTCACCGTGCTTCGCCCATCTCCTCGTCGACGGGCATCCGGTCGATCCTGACACAGCCCGAGACGTGGCTCGTTTTCGACGTGCCGAAAGAGCGCGGTTGGTGGCGGAACGCGCCCTCTCTTCCGGCGACCGGAGGGGTGCGACGGCCGCACTCATCGATCGCCTCGAGAAGGTCATCGCGCCCGGCCCCGGCATGACGGTCGCGGGGTACTGGCCAATCCGCGGCGAGCCGGACCTTCGCTCCTGGATGAACAAGGTTCATGCCGCCGGTGCGCAGGTTCTGCTTCCGGTGGTCGTCGAGGAGCATGCGCCGCTGGAATTCCACAGCTGGTCACCGAGCTGCCGGATGACCCGAGGCTTCTGGAACATCCCAGTCCCCGCCGGCGGCCGAGCCGGCCGTCCCGACGTCGTCATCGCCCCGCTCGTCGGGGCGGACGAGGCGCTCTATCGGCTCGGCAACGGCGGGGGATACTACGACCGCACCTTGCCGCGGATCGACCCGCCGCCGCGGGTCATCGGCGTCGGGTTCGCCGGATGCCTGCTTCCGACAATCTTCCCGATGCCCTGGGACGTGCCGATGGACGATGTGATCCTCTCGGACGGGGCGCACCTTCACCGGTAGATCGTGGATGGCCGCGCAGCGCATAGGTCAGTTGTGCGACCTGAGAGTGTTGGCGATACGGGGGAGAAATCGTTGTATCCGCTGACCCGGTAACGATGTAGAAGTAGGTGAACTGAACCGCGTTCGCGATCAGCACATCCTCGCCCAGGATCCAGAACCCGGCATGAGATCGCGGTTTGTCAAAGAAGCGGAGACTACACCTGACAGGAGCGTGACTGCGATGATCCACAACCGATCATTTTGGTTGACTGGTGGCCCGTTCTCTAACGCTGAAGGTTTTCCCATGGCGCGCGAGAGCAGCCCAAGGTTGGGCGGATGACGGACGGCACCGGGACTATTCCAATCCGGCGCTGGCGCGTCCGGCTGCCGAACACGTCGCGCCGTCCCAGGCTTGAAGCGGTCGTCCTTGTTTGTTTCGCGGCAATCGTGTCGGCGCTGATCCTGGCGCAATCCTATCGTCAGGCGCTCGACGAGGCGCGCGCGACAACAAGCAACCTGACAGCCCTGCTCGGCGAGCATACGCGGATCGCCATGCGCTCCACGGACGCGGCGCTGATGTCGATGGTGACCGTGCTGGAAAGCGCGCAACCGCGCGAAGGAGACGCCAATTACGCTTCATATCTCGACCAGCTCAATGATCACCTCGACTATGTGCGCACGCTCTTCGTCGTCGGCACGGACGGCTACGCGATCCATACGACCCAACCCGATGCGCTGCGCGTGTCCCTGGCCGATCGCCGATACTTTCAGATCCTTCGTGACGATCCCGAGGTGGACCTGTTCGTCGGGCGTCCTGTCCAGTCGATGATAAACTCGGAGTGGTTTGTGCCCGTCGCCCGGCGGATCGAGACCGCAGACGGTGGGTTCGCCGGAATTGCCGTCGCAGCGGTTGAGCCGAGCTTTGTCGAGCGGACATTCCAGCTGCTGCAATTGCGGGAATTCGACACCATCGCCCTGCTGCACAAGGACAGCACCTTGATCGCCAGCGTACCGCCGTTGCCTGGCTATTACCGAACGCAGCTGACCGATCACGAACTTTTCCGAAGCAGGCTACCACACGCGTCGAGCGGCGTCTACACCAGCATCAGTGGCATCCATCAGCGCTCCGCGATCGTCGGCTATGCCGCGCTCGAAGACTTTCCGCTGATCGTCGGCGTGTCCCTCGACCGCACCCAAGCGCTGGCGAGTTGGCGGCAGATGGTCCCTGTCGTCGTTCTGGGCGCCATCCTGATCGTCGTACTGACACTGTTCCTGCGCATGGCAATGGTGCGGCGGACCCTGGAACAGCAGGTCGCGCGCCAGGAGGCGCTAATGCATGAAAAGGTCCAGACCATCGGCTTCATGACGAGCAGCGTCGCACATGATTTCAAAAACCTGCTGGCGGTGGTGCGGTCTGGCACCCGGATGCTGCGCCGCCAGAACGCCGACGAGACGCTGCTGGCTGCGCTCGACGATGCCGCCGACCGGGGTATCGCGCTGACGACCGACCTGCTGAATTTCGCCAAGGACCACGAGCTCCGCGCCGTTCAGGTCCAGCCGGACCGGCTGATCGAGCGTCTTTCGAGCCTCTTGCAGCGCACCACCGGACCCGGTGTGGAACTGCACCTGGACCTCGACGCCGCAAACGCGGTGGTTGAGGTGAGCCTCGCCCAATTCGATTCCACGCTGGTGAACCTGTGCATCAACGCCTCGCACGCGATGCCCGAGGGAGGCCTGCTGCGCATCGCCACGCTACGCGTGCCGCTGCGCGGGCACGAGACGCTGCGTGACGGCGACTACGTCGAGATCTCGGTCGAGGACACCGGCATCGGCATCGGCATTCCGGAAGAGATCCAGAAGGGACTCTTCGCGCCCTTCGCTTCCACCAAGGGCCGTGACGGGTCGGGCATGGGCCTGTTCCAGGCACGGCGCTTTGCCGAAGACGCGGGCGGCGCCATCACGCTCAGCAGCACGGTGGGCAAGGGCACGCGCGTGATAATCCTGCTGCCGCTTGTAAAAGGCATGGGCCGCGGCAGAGCAGCCGGGACGCAGGACGCGACCTCCTGACGTCGAAGTTTCGCCATGAGCGATCGGCAGTAGCCAACGGCTTGGCGTTTGCTATCTTTCCCGGCATGGACCCGCACCACATCTCGCAACCAGATTCCACGGCAGAAGATGAAATCTTTCGCGCAGCCCTGGATGCGTCTCCCGCATTGATGTGGCTCTCTCACGCGAATTTCTCCGGCCTCTATTTCAACCAGACCTGGCGAGATTTTACCGGCAGGGCTTTGGAGGAGGAACTCGACGGCGGATGGATGGACAATGTTCATCCCGATGATCTCGACAGGATCAAGGCGTGTGACGGCGCGATCACTTCAAGGCAATCGTTCCGCGTAGAGTACCGCCTTCGGCGCCACGACGGCGCCTGGCGCTGGATGCTCGACAGTGGCCGGCCGCAATCACCACGACAACGCGCAGGCCGAGAGCTTCATGAAAACTCTGAAGGTGGAGGATGCCTATCTGATGGAGTATGGAACTTTCGAGGAAGTCGCCATCGGCGTCCCCCGCTTCATCGACGCTTACAATCCCCGCCGCCTGCACTCAGCCTTGGGGTATCTCAGCCCCGTCCAAGTCGAGGATCGCAACTCCCGCATCACTGTCAAAACAGCCGCGTGTTCCTGTCGATCGCGAGGGGCGGATTCCACGCCCGAAGAGTATACACCCATGCAGACTGTCGCCACCAATGCCGCTTCGCGATCGTTCACCGGCATCCTGATGATGTGCGCGGGCGTCGCGTGCCTAAGCGTGAACGACGCCATCGGGAAGACCTTGGCGGCCGACTACTCCCCGGTGCAGATCCTTTTCCTGCGCAACGTGATCGCCCTGCCCGTGGCAATCCTGATCGCCCTGAGGATGGGCGGTACGGCGGCGCTGCGTTCCTACCGGCCCGTGGCGCATCTGGTGCGCGCCGTGCTCTGGCTCTGCGCCGCCACGCTGTTCTTCACGGGCCTGACCTATCTCGGCCTCGCCGAAGCCACGACGCTGGTCTTCGCGGCGCCCGTGTTCATCACCGCGCTTTCGGCGCTGCTGCTCAAGGAGCACGTCGGGTGGCGGCGATGGTCGGCGGTTCTGGTCGGATTCCTCGGCGTGCTGGTGGTCGTCCGTCCAGGCAGCGCGGCCTTCCAGCCCGCCGCGCTCTTTCCGGTGGCGACAGCCCTCTTCTACGCCGCTCTGATGATCAGCGCGCGGTGGGTCGACCCGCGCGAAAGCGTCTGGACCCTGATGCTCTACCTCGTCGGAGCAGGAGCGTTGCTCAGCGGGATCGTGAGCCCCTTCGTCTGGGCCGCCATCCGGGCCGAGGATCTCTGGCTCTTCTTCGCCATCGCGCTTTTCGGGACGGCTGGCATGACCATGATGACGCAGGCGTTCCGCTTCGCGCCCGCCGCGGTGGTCGCCCCGTTCGATTATTCCGCCCTGCTTTGGGCGACGATGCTCGGCTGGCTGATTTGGAACGAAATTCCGGATCTCGCCACCTATGTCGGCGCCGGCATAATCATCTTGAGCGGTCTCTTCATCGTCTTCCGCGAGCGGCAACTCGATGAGTGAGAGCACGGGCAAATCTCCGCGCGCTGGTGCGCGGTCGAGAACCTGAACAAGCGGCGCCGAAATTAAGGCCTGGCGTTCCTTAGCATCGAGCCGCTCCAACGCGAGCTCTGCGCTGCCAAGCGGCGTAAATGTCCGGTCACTTCGTGACCCCGCTTCGTCAGGGCGACGGCCTCGACCGCCGATCGCCATCCGCCGCCAGCCGCAAAGCAGGCTGACCGCCTCAGCCATCCGGCTTTGCGGCTGGCGGGATTTCCCTCGATCAGTGCGAGGAGCCCCAGGTAGCGCAGCGCGGCGCCGTATTCCGTCACCTGCGCCTCAAAGCCCCTTCGTCTGGGCCGCCATCCGGGAAGGGTATTTGTCGCAACCAGTTTAGAATGTGCTCGGACCGAGAGAAATAGACCGGTAATAAGCAATATGTAGAGATTCGCGTACGGATGAAGCCGACGGCAGCCAATCCGGCTCCGCCACCTTCTTCAGAGAAGCCGCCGCACCACTAAAACGCGCCAACAATCCGGTCCGCCGGCGCTACCTGCAGCGTTTATGAACCCTTGCCCCTCCGGTAACGAAACGGACGCCAGCAGACGACGGGCGCCCGATCCAGGCATGCCGTTGCTCGCGCACCAGTTGTAGGACTCCCCCTTCCCCCGGGAATCGATCGGTCGTGCAACTTGGCACATGCGCGCGCCCGATCGCACAACCCCATGGCCAATCTGGGCGCGTTCTCCCTCTTCCATCCATGGGCGAGAACAGATTTGCTATCGCCGTACAAGCATAGCATCCTGAACTTTTCCTTCTAAGCACTTGTTGTCTTTGTGTTATACAGCCCTGTTGAAGCAACGCGCGAATGTTTACCCTACTTCGCGCCGTCAGCTTTCTGTAGACCTGTGGGGATTTACTGATATAGCGTCTATAAAAACGAACGACGAGGCAGCCAGTGATGGCAGGCAAGATAAACTCAGACGACCTCGAGCGCTACAGCATCAGGCTTGGCGATGCGCTCGATGAGCAGATGCGCCGGGTCATGTCTCCGGACGACCGAAAGTCAGACAAGCCCCTGAGGCGCTTCTCCATACGGGAGATGGCCGACCTGTGCATCGGCATGAAGTACAACACGCTTCGGTCCCATCTCAAGACGCTGAAGGGGTTGCCGTCCGGCCGCATGGAGCCCGGCAACAAAAAGACCTACGCCCTGGAAGAGATCCACGAGATCCAGCGTGCCCTCTTTCAGGCCGGGAAACTTCCCGATGGCACGCAACCGTGGCGACTGCCTGGCGAGGAGACCGCGAAGATCCTTGTCTACAACCTAAAGGGCGGCGTCGCGAAATCGACGCTTGTCGCCAACTGCGCCGAAGTTCTGGCAGCACGAGGGTACCGCGTGCTTGTCTGCGATCTCGATCCTCAGGCCAGCGTGTCTGACCTTTTCGATGTGCGGGCAGACCTCGACAACGTACCATCGATTTACGACGTATTGCGCTATGAATCGGCAGACGATGGCCCCGTCCCGGCACACCAGGCCATTGCCGCCACTTACTTCCCCAACATTGACATTTTGCCCGGCTCGATTGCGCTGACGGAGTTCGAATACGAGACAGCCCAGGCCGCAGCCAGTGGCGTTCCGTTTTATCAGCGCCTTCAGGAAAAGCTTGCGCCCATAGAGGATTCCTACGACGTCATCATCTTCGACACGCCTCCGCACATGTCTTTCTGCGTTATTACTGCGGTCTACGCGGCCAGTGGAATGATCATTCCGCTCTCCGCCGGGATGCTGGACGTCGTGAGTCTCGAAAAGTTTCTCGAACTGGCTTCAAGCACGCTGCGGTCCATCGAGAACGTCGTGCCGGAAAAAAAGTTCGATTTTCTTCGCTTCGTCCTCACCCGGTATCAACCGAGCGACCCGGCGCAACTTCAGCTGTCCAGCTTTCTGCGTCACACACTCGGCGAGGCGATGTTGCGCACCGACCTGCTCAGCTCGACAGCCATCGCCGATGCCGGCAACACGATGAACCCGTTGCTCGAGGTTGATCCGAGCGAATTTACCCGCAAGACCTATGACCGCATCGCGGAGAGTGTCATCGGCATCTCTCTTGAAATCGAGCAAGAGATCATGGCTGCCCGCGGCCGCAAGAGCAGCGTCAGGGAGGTCGCATAATGGTTCGATCCGTTTTCAACATCTCCGGGGAACCACCCAAAAGTGACACCGACCCACAAACCGAAGCGGAGCCGCGCCCGGCTCGTCGCAAGCCGATGGTCCGCGGCGGCGCGGCTTCAGAGAAATATATCGCCGCCGCGACCCGCGGCGGCGGCGAACGGAGTTACCAGGACATACCGGTCAACCAGGTCACGCAAAGCCCGATCAATGACCGCATCGATGTAAACGAAGACATCGAGAGCTTGATCCAGAGTATTCGGGAAAACGGCCAGCAAATCCCTGTCATCGTCCGCCACGCGCGTGGCGACATGCCCTATGAAATCGTGGTCGGCCGGCGGCGCCTGGCCGCAATTAAGGCCATTGGTCAGCCCACGATAAAAGCGTTCGTCACACGCATGGACGATCGCGAAGCATTCATCACGCAAGGCATCGAAAATACGGCCCGCCTTGAGACGAGCTACATCGAGCGCGCCCGTGCCGCTTCCTTGGCCATAGACGCGGATTTCTCTCAGACGGATGTATCGGAGTTTTTGAACATCTCGCAGACACTGATGAGCTTCATGATCAAGACTTACCAGAATGTCGGCGAGGATGTGGTAGTCGCGATCGGACCAGCCCGCGGCATCGGTCGGCGCAAATGGGACAGTCTTCACCAAGAGATGAAGCGCAAACTCCTCTCGCAAGAGGTCGTGCTCGCAATGGTCGATACGTCCATCAAAGACAGTGCCGACCGGTTCGAAGCCGTGCTCGCCGCGGTCAAGGCATGGAAGGCATCGCCGGAAAGCACGTCGCAGAAAGAGTCGAATGCACCAGTCACGCGCAGCTACATGGCAGGACAGGTGAGGCAGACCCGCCGGCCGCGGGAGCTGCGCATCAAGATCGGGCGCAAAGCGAGCCACGACCTGCTTGAGCGTATCGAACGGGCCATCGCGCGCGAACTCGAGAACGACGACAATAAGGGAGGATACTCAAGTGACTGATAAAGAACGGTAAAATTGACTTTACCGCGGTAAAGTCTCATCAAGGTGCCCCCAAGAGCGCCCCACCCCGACCAGAGCAGAAACCAAAGAGGACAGGCCAGAAGGCAAAACAAGACCCCCCGAAACCGAAGTCCCGAGGGGCTGAGAAGTTGCTTGAACACCACCTTCTTACCCCGAGAAGCGAATCTCTTCAACGCCGTTTTCGGTGAACGGGGAAGTATTGCCGACCTGAAACAACCATGCAGACATTCACGTCCACGGAAACCCCGTGTCGGCGCAGGCAAGAGGTGCGCCCCGCGCCCTGCCCTGCTCCCACCCAAACAATTGACGCCCGGCCGTCCACGCTCGGCCTGGACCGATGGGTCATACTCGACCGCGTAACTGCGGTTGCACGTCATCTCGGCCTCACCGACAGGGACATCAGCGTGTTGCGAGTACATCTCACGGTGCTTCGGAAAGGCCCCATCGGACCCGAAACGTTCCCGATCTCGTTTATGCAGGTGGAACGTCTGGCAGAACGCGCTGGCGGCATGGAGCCACGAACCTTCCACCGCGGTGAGGTACGCCTCGAGCGAGCTGGGCTCATCGCCAGGCGTCTGTCCCCAAACGGCAGGCGTTTCCCATTGCGCGACCCCAACACAGACGAGATCGTTGATGCATATGGAATCGATCTTTCGCCGCTTTTCGCGAGCCTGCCGAAACTCGAGAGGATCGCTGCGCAGGCAGCGAAAGAAGCACGCCAGCTGCGCAACAGGCTGACCTCAATCAGCTCGACGCTCTCGCGACTGAAGCAGATCGTGCGTGACGCTCCCAGCTGGGCCACGGACCCCGTCGCGGATCTGGTCAGGCTTTACGACAGGCTCCGCAAGCGCAAGGCCCCCAGCGGCTCCGATCTTGAGCTGCTCGAGGCCCGAATAGCCGATGCGCTGAGTACCATCGCACGTTCGCTCGACGAACCTGCGAATCCTGAACAAGCCCCCTGCCCTACTCCCTCCTGTGAGACGACACAGCAGAATTGGGTCGCCACATCAGCATCCGTGATCACCCCTAATGCCGCGGTGGAATGCAGTTCGCTGTCGGACAGAATGCCCGGCGCCGCCGGACACTGTGACCTCCCCTTTGAGTCCAAACCAAAAGAATACAAAGAAACACGCGCGGCCGATACCGAAGCCCTCAAACGAGTTTGGCGTCAACTTCCAGCGCTATCAGAGTGGTTTCCTTCGCCTCCAGCTTCGAAAAATGAAGTAGCGGGAATGCTTTTTGATTTTTCAAAGTATCTTGGACTAAGACAGGAAACGGTCGCTGACCTGGTTTCTACCATCGGCGCCGTCGACAGCATGTATTGCCTGGACACCCTGACAAAGCGCATCGCAACGATCGCAAACCCGAACGCATATCTCGCATCAATGCTGAAGGCATGGAAGTCTGGCCAGACGATCGCCGATGGCCGTGTTCGACGATATGCCTGATACGAGGCTCTGAAACATTGCCATCGACAGCAAGACGATTCCGCGGAGTCGGCCAAGCCTTGAGGCTGGAGTGAAGAAAGGACTCCAGAAGCGCTGCCGCCGACGAAGGTCGCAGACCAAAATCTCCCCGGAACGGCAACAAGAAGACCAGATGATAGGTCACCTGGGGCTTCCGCTTTCATCAACATAAGGAGTGTGTCGGGGACTAACAAAGAAATGACCTCCCGCCGCGCTCGGCGACCCACTCCCATCGCATCGAGCGCACAGACTGGAAGCCGGAGCACACGCACATCGGGGTTACGATAAGGATGCCGGGAATCCGTGATCCGTGGCATACTGCAGAGCGCATGCGAAGCTCTGAACGTATGCACGTTGTTCCAACCTTACCGCGAAGTGACCATCTCGCAGCAGAGTAGGGCAGATCTCCCGAATTCGATTGAAGATCAAATTGCCATTGCCCTCTCAAACACGACCTCTCGCTTCGTTCAGGGATTTTTGTCCAGACCGCGGTGCAAGATCTTGGGCCGACTAAGGCTTAGCGGCGAGATCCTCCGGCCACCAAGCGTTTCGACGCTCACCTGAATGCAGATTTGTGCTCCGAGGGAGATGCTCAAAGGCCCTAATTTAATCGGAGTGGGGCAGGGGCCTCAGTAGCGCTCTTTTGGTATCAAGCGCATTGCTATGAGCCAGTACTTTTGGAACACCCCCACCCGGTCATGGTCGAAGAGATTCCGCGATCATGGCGTTCTCCAGGGTCCTTGCAACGACTGGCGCAGACCCCAGAAGGGCAGGGGGCGCTCCTACCAATCTGCATTTTGAGGGTCAAACCGCAATCGTCCTGCGCCATGTCTCACGCCGCACTTCGTGCTGAGTGCGCACGCAGACCGCGGTGCAAAACCCACGGCCGAGCAAGGCTGAGCGGCGAGAGCCTCCGGCAGGGAAAGTGTCGGGCCCGTGAGTGATACTCAAGCAGGAAGATGCGCTGATCGTTCAGTGTTTTTTCCCTTCGGATCATTCCCGGACTGGACTTTACCGCGGTAAACTGGATAATGTATAATAAAAACAACGGTCACCGAATGAAATTATACTTTGCCCGGGTCAGCCGAAGGCTTGCTTGCCGCCGAACGATAGGACGCCGCCCTACTCCCGCCGAACAGGCCTCTCATCTCGCGTCCCTCGGATCTGGAAGATCGCTTAAAGCATTGAAAACATGTTAGAAAAAGCCTTTTCGAGTATCATTTGGAGCAAGAAGTTGAGAAGTGCGCCGATGATTTGAGGCAGAGCGCCCCAGGTCGAGACCGTCGCGGAGGCGAAGGGCAAGTGGTTATTCGCCTCCACTGAACGCTTCAAGGGTCGAGATAAGGACATCGAAGTCTTGTCTGTCCTTCCTCCTGCGCCGGCCTTGCCGTTCGCGAAGGTTGTTCGCATGGATCTCCGCGACCTGCTCCGCGATATAACGCCTCTTCACGATATCGGTGCTGGCATGATGCGCCGCCGGCTTGGCAAGGTCGATCCCTTCAACACCGTGATGGGCAATGGCGTCCGAGTAGAGCATGACGCGCAATGTGGTGAAACTATTGTCCGTGAGCGCTTGGAACACGCGCGGGACGTACGTCGCGGCGGCCGGAGACCCGTCTGGCAGGACAAAGAGTTGGCGCCTTTCGCGCAGCACTCTTTCTCTGAGAGTGGGGAGCATGGCCGGGGATGCATCCGCGAGGATCAGTGCGTCGATGAATCGACCGGCCGCCGGATGGAGGGGAAATTTGAAGAGATCGGGACGGCGGGCCTGCGTCTTTTGGATCTCGGTTCTGATCACCCACTCGCCGCGCTCCCAGAACAGGGTCTCACCGAATGCGAGCTGCGCCGAGGCATTGCGAAGCGGCGCATTCGCGAAGATCGCAAGAATGGCCGCTCCGTTTCGCATCTGGTGCCGTTTTCTGGGGCGTTCCTCGGCCTCCACGCCGGCGAGGAGTCCCTCGGCCATGTCCAGAATACGGTCCGTTGAATTCCCGGTGCGCGCGAGGGCGAAGAACTTGAGGGCCCGCTGTCCGGTCTCCCGGGCCTCGTAATCCCGCCGGTAATCGCAGAGATGTCGGGTGATCTCAGCCGAAGCGCCGCTATATCTGGAAAACAGGAGGAGCGCATCGGCCGTGGCGCGCATGCTCGCCCATCGCAGTCCCTCCGGCCGCGGCAGGAGGCGCGCCTTCAGGTCGGCAAGGTATGCGTCTATTCCCGGCACGCTAAGCTCTGCATCGAGATTGTGCTGCGCCGCCGACCAGGCGTATTGACAGACCTTTTCACGCATTCTCAACACCATGCTGCGGGCGGGCACCTGCATGCCGGGTTCTTGGCCAGGCAATCCGTCGGCTGCGCGGCGCAACGCGCTCTGATAGTCCACAGGGAGGTCCCCGGGCGGGAGGGAGACAGATCGTTTTTTCGGCGGGCGCCGTGTCGGAGGGGCTATGGGATCCCAATCCTGCGTTTCGTAGACTGGTCGGAGCACGCAGGATTTGTCCCTTCGTTGTTCGAAGGACACAGCGTGCGCGGCTTTGCTTACTGGGTTCCTGGGGGGGCTGGGCGTCGCGAAACGACGCGCTTCCCGGATGGCCCCAAGGAACGACGGCTGGCAGACGGCAAAGACTTCCTGGAGATGGTCGATCCGGAGCGAACGCTCCGGCTCCGCGCAGTCGCCGAGCCAGTTCCGGATATCGCCCGCCGTCGGTGACGCGAGACCGTGTGCCACGATGAACTCGAAGAAACCGTTTGTCGTCTCGATCGAAGGGACGGACAGGTCGGCGAACCCGGGCCGTTGCGCGAGGCTTCGCCAGACCGGTTGCTCGAGGATCTGGTGGATCTTCATGCCGGTACCCCCGCAGCATTTGGCGAGGCCTGCATTCGTTGGGCACGACGCTGGTATCTCTTCTGCTGCAAGGTCCGGCTCTGCCGCTCGCGGTCGATGAACGCGTAGTGCTGCCGCAGCGTCCTCTCCGTGTCCCCGGTCAACGTCTCGAGCTCGGCGTAGCAGGTAGGGTCATGGAAGATCTCGATGGTCGAGACCCCGTGACGGAAGTTGTGCGGCAGGAGAGGGAGCCCGATCTTCGTGGAGCATTCAGTCAGCCAGCCGTCGAACGTCGAGATCACCAGAGACCGGGGCTCGGCTTCGATGGCCGGGAAGATGTGATCCGAGAGATCCGCGCCGCGGAACAGGGGACGGATGCGCGTCAGGTAGAACGACAGGATGCGATAGCCGTCGGCACCGAGCCCGTCCTTGTCGAAGATGAAGCGGGGCAGATGCTGGTTGCGCTTCGTCATCGCGTCCCCGTTCTTCAGAAGCTCGTTCGGGATATGGATTTCCAGGCGGGGCCGCGTCTTGTCGGCGCGATGGTCGAAGAAGGTCTGCGGGTGGCCCGAGAGTCTCAGGTCGGCGATGACGTTCGATTTGCGGAACGGGGCCCCTTCGAGCTCGATCGCGGCGAAAGCGGCGCAGGTGCCGTACATCCTGGCTTGCCTTAGAAGGTCCGCGGCGAGGCGTGATCGTTCGGGAGTGAGTGGTTGCGTGTCCGGGGACCGGCTGAAGGCGAGAAGGTCGATGCCTTCAAGGTCGGCCAGTTCCATCGCTGCGAGCGCCTTTTCAGCATATAAGAAATGCTGAGTCTCGAAAAGCTCCATGGCATTGGGGTCGTTCAGAAGGTCGCGGCACCAGGCCTCGACCTTCGGTGACATCATCTTGCTGGCCGCCTGCCCCTCGATGAGAACCGGCAGCGTCTTCATGAGCCGTTCGACCTTGGCGGCCTCTTCCGCAAGTCCCTGGGTCGCCAGGGTGCGTTTGAGGTTCAGCGCATAGGAGGACAGGGTGCGCGGCGCGAGACCGTCCGGGGTGCCGGACTTCCTGCACAGACGGATGAGCGTCTTCTCGATCCGGTCGGGCCTGAACAGGGCGGTCAGGCCGTTGACGGTGTCGAGGTCGCAGTCATTATGGGCCTCGCGCATATATGCGCGCAGGGAGGCGGTATAGACGGCCTTGCAGCTTTCCGAGTACTCCTTCGCTGTCGCGCACCGGGCTTCTTCGGTGAGCATGTCGTCGTGGTAGACGACAGTGGTCTTTCGCACCCATAGCTGCGCTTCCTCGTCGAGAAATGCCGGGAGCCGTGTGTCGAGGCGCAGAACCCCGGCAAGATCGCCGATCTCGTCGTGCGGCAGGAACGGCACGCAGGTCGGAAATTGCCGAAGGTAGTCCAGACAGGCGGCCGCTTGCTTGACACGGGCCCATTCGTCGGTGCTCAGGCAATCCTCGCGCAGGGAGATGATGCGCTCGCGCGTGATGTCGCACATGTCCCACCCCCTGGCCCGGGCCAGATCGATGAGCCTCGGCAGGTTGCGGCCCTGGCTCTCCTTGAGGAGGACGGCGCTGATCATGTCGGGAACGATGGCTTGCAATCGCGCGAAACCGTCTTGCCGCTCTCGGCGTGCGCGCCGTGCCTGAAGTTCCCCCGTGAAGGTTTCGACCATCCGCCGCCCGTCCGCCTGGTATTGCCTGTAGGTCCCGGGGGTGATGCCCCAATCCAGGATCCTTGCGTTCAGATCGGCGTTGCCTTTCCGGTATTTCGGGGCGACCTGGAGGTAGACCTCCAAGGACCCCTCGAGCGTTTCGAGATGGCGGTCCTGGTATCCACGCTTGCGGAACATTCGTTCGAAATGTGTCGCATATTGCTTTTCAGTTCCGCCCTCGAAGGCCTGGCCAAACCGAAGAATATCGAGCATCGTTGGAGTGGTGGCGGTCAATTTTGCATCCTCTTGGTGGTATCGTTATCGGGAAGATTGGCCGTTACCGGGATCGCGGTAATAAAAACCGGGGAGTTTACCGACGCCGCAAACAGCCAGGGGGGTGTTATTTCCGGCGTTATCGGGAGGCGGGTGCGGGATCCGCCAAAAGCGCGGCAAACACGTCATCGGGCGGCTGCTCGTCGGTCGTCGTGCGGGCGAGTTCGGCCCGCGCTTCGTCGCCCACAGGATTGGCCGGGAGCGGGGGGATGCTGGCGAAAATCGGAAGAGGCGAGCCGCACCGTCGGCTCCGGATCACGGTCGGTATCCAGCGGCGCAGTCGCGGGAAAGCATCGTTGTGCGTGTCGCCGAGCTGCACGCCGCCGTCGTATCGCCAATGACCCGAACGGAGATGGCCGCGTATCGTTGACTGCGGCACGCCCGTTGCCCGGGATACCCAGGCGATGTCCGCGAGTGGCTCGCGCAGCGCCGCCAGCGCCGCATCGTCACCTGGTCCCAGCCCGAACAGCTGACGCCAGACAACGCTTTCGGGATAGATGCCGTGCAGGTTCTCGAGGCCAAAGCGACGCGCGATGGCGGCGACGTTGTTCCGGCCGACCCCCAGGTAGCGCCGCAGTTCGTCGGTCGAGAGACCGGCGGGACTGGCCGGGATGATCGGCGCGCGGAAGAGTTCGAATGGCATGGGACCCATCTCCTTTTCGAGGAGATGGGTCCCTGAGGATCAGATCAGAAAATGGAATGAAGGCTCGGCTACGCGATCGCGATGCAGCGGCTTCGCGGGGCTCTCGCAAGGTCTGCCAATCCGAAGAACCGGTGTCTCCGGAGCCACCACGTCGTTCGTGTCAGTCCACGAGGGCACGTGACAGGGTCGCGGAGATATCCCGCAGGCGCGCACCGGACCAGCGCAGCCAGGCGTCGAAATCCGATGGGCTCCGCTCGAAGACTGTCGCGTGGAGGAGGATCGGTCCTACGACGCCCAGGAGGCGCACGAGCGATGTCTGTGCCTGCATCAGAAGCTGACGGATATCGGCCGCAGTCGCATCCTGGTCGAGATGCAGCGCATGCAGCGCCTCGATGTCGTTGATTGCAGCCTCGTTCCCGGTGAGCGTCAGGAGGGCTTCGAGAGAGCCGGATTCGTAGTCCAGGTAGGACCCCAGCCGCGACAACGCAGCATGCAGAAGAGTCTCGTCTGTGACGTCTGGGACGCGTGAAATGACAATCGAGTTCATGGATGGTCTCCATTTGTGGGCTCCGGGAGCATTTTCTGCTCGATGGTCGCTTCCGGGATGCGACGGCAAGGATGCCGACACGACCGTCAAGAGTTCCGGGTATCGGGCCCGACTGGAGAACTTCTCGGCTGGGTTCCTGTCCTGTTCGAAGATGACATTGGCCGGCTCCGGCAATGACGAAGAAAAAAGTTCAGGTGTCTTCGTGCACATTCCTGCTCCCGAAAGGGGCTTGCGGCAGGGCTACCGGCGCGCCGATCTGACACGGCGGTTTCGATCGTGATGCGGGGCGTCTGCCGGCATCACCAACCCGTTTCGAGGCCCGGATTGCCGACCGCGGAGGTCATGGTTGCGGCTGTTTTCTTTCCCGCACCAGTCCGATGACCTCTGGCGGCAGAACGTCATCCGGAAAACTCACGTCCTCGATCAGATCGTTCAGGACGAAGATCCCGCTGCGAAACGCGTTGCGGTCGTGACCCGCAAGCGAGTGCATGGTCTCGTGGACCCATTCCGCTGTAAGTTGGGCAGGCGACAGCTCGTTCAGAATCGCATATCTGGACACGCCCCATGTTCGTTGGATCACCGCGTCCTTGCCGTGCGCTCGCATCTGTTCGCGCAGGTCTGACCAGGCATCCACGAATTCTGGCTGTTTCCGTCTTGGCGCGCCGAAGGGAGTCTCCACGGAGTGCCCGATGTTCCGGATATACGCCTTCAGGGCGACCTGCGACGGCCGCCGAAACCCATGATCGGCCGGATCGACTCCCCACAGCGCCAGGCACGTCCTCGCAAACGCGTCGAGCGACGGATCCTGGTCGGGCGAAATGATACCTGTGATGAGGGAAAGCCGGTAAACGAAGGGCACGGCTGCCCGGAGCAGGGGAGGGGCCTCCGAGTATACCGCGCCGAGCAGCGGCGGAAGAGGGGCATGGTAGAGATGTCCACTCGGGGCCGGCAGCCGCCCGATGATCCCTGTTGGAAGCAGATGTCGCGACCCGGCAGCGAGTGGCGCGTCCTGTAGTCGGTCGAGAAGCGCGAGGGCCGCCCGAAACGGTGGGCGTATATCGCCCGCAAGGCGCTGGTCGATCTGAAGGGCGCTGGCGGAGGAGAGTTCTTTGATCTCCATCTTATCCGGTAGGGCATGACGCAGTATGTTGAGTTTCTCGACGATGCGTCCTCCGAATTGGAGGCGGGCGATGCGCTTCAAACCGGCAATCACGTCTCGGTCCGCGAGTGAACCGGTCTCAAGCAGATACAAGTCGAAGAGCGTCCGCCGCCAGGCCCGGTAACGGGACAGCTCCAGCTTGAAGACCTTTCGGGCGCAGGCGGGAACCATTACATGCGGAAACCGCGTCTCGAGGTCCTTTGCCGAATAGGAGAGCGCCAGCAAGGGAACGCCTTCGATCCGGATCAGGAGGGCGAGGGCGCTCGCGGTCGCGAACGGAGGGCCGGCAGGCAAAAGGTGCGTTGGCGGGGTCGGGGAGGTCAGGGCCTCGTAGGTGCGATTGATGTCCATACACGGAAGATTGGTCGTTTCACGGGCGGCAGAAGCAATTGGGCTGGGAAATGTCTCCGATGCCGAATTTTTCTCCGGAAGCCCTGTGGCCGCTCGTGGTGTCCACGGCATGAGGTTCCTGCTGCGCCGCAGGACGCGCGGGCAGAAGTGTTCGCGACCACAGACAATGACCGTGATGGTTCGACGGCCGTGGCGCGCCGTGTGTCCGGGTTCGCAAGAACCCGGACATGGGACGCCGGCCGTGACCGCTTTCGCTTCCGAACTCCGCGTCAGACGGCGGCGCTTGGCAAAAATTTCCACGCAGGGAAATGTCGTCATCTCGCGGGGAGATTGCGACAAGGCGCGGGGAAATCTCGTCATTTCGCGGGTTTCCTGCGTCAGAATGCGGGGAAATTGCGCCAGAAGGGTCTTTAAGGTATTGATTTGCCGGGGCGAATTTGCCCCTGAATCAAGAGAATCTTGAATCCTCCTGAAAGAGCCGCGGAGCGGCATGCTTGTCCTGGATCTGAGGATAGTGGCAGCTTCGTCGAAGAAAATTCGACCGATCGCTTTTGGCCCGCCGAGCGGCGATCCATTTACTCACTGTGTCGGGTGCACTCGGCAGGGATCGTGACGGTCAAGGCTCTGCGGCGCGCAGCGGGGTCGAAGGCTTGAGCGGGACCTGGCGGGACCGGTCACGGCACATGCTCGCAGACGTGCGCGCAAAAGGTCTCGCGTCTCTTTGCGCGGGAAACACGGTGGTTGCTGTCTCGGAGATGTCGAGGGGAGCGGTCTGCTGCGGCGCGCAGCAGTGGACCGATCAACTTGAAAATTTCCGGGGCAGTGGCTGCTTCCCTTGTGGTGACGATTCCTGTGGGGCCATTATTTCAAAACGTCTTGGAGCTCGGACGATGCGCTTAAGTTGGGATGGGTGCCTATATATTGATCTTTGAGGGCTCTCAGAGGCATATATAGCCGTTCTTCCGTGCCCCGAAATTTCATGGGGTTGGAAAATCGGGCTCGCCGGTCTTTCAGGGTGCGCCACCGAAGACCACAGCAGACCTCCCAGCCGGCGGGTTGGGAGGCGTTTTTTTTCGTGTGGGAAAAGTTGCTTGCGGGTTGGGATGAGGGGCGTTGGGTGCGCCTTGAGGCGGCTCAGGTGCTGCGATCGCCCCGAATCACGTCCGCTGCCCTCTCGATCTCAGTCCATCGATTCGCGTAGTTGGGCGCCAGAAAGGGGAGAGAAGGCCCCTCCCCAGGCCAGCCCCTGACGGCAGATGTTGACACACCCGCTGTTTGCTCAGCGGTGGATTGGCCGGTTCAGGGTTCCAAGTGTCGAAGAAATCTTCGGGCACGTCTCTCGTAGCATCTTGCGTCCTGCTCGGTGCCGTATTACATTGTATGACAACGTGGGCGAAAGGACTTATCTTTGGGCTCCTCACCTTACTCAATTCGTCTTGACGACGCGCTAAGGCAATCGCTGGAGCGCGAGGCGGAGATCGAAGATCGACCGCCCGCCCAGCTTGCGGTACGCGCCATTCGCGCGATGCTGGAAGCCAAGGCTGCAAAGCGCGCAGCCATTGAGGCCGCTCTGGAACAGGCAGACCAGGGCGAGTTCATTTCCGCCGAGGCGATGAATGACTGGATCGATTCCTGGGACACTGAGGACGAGCTCTCCGCCCCGAAAGTGGACATCACGCCCAACAGCGCATGAAGATCGTATTCCTCGAAGATACGGCGCAGGACATCCAATGGTTCCGCTACTACTACCGTTCAGTCTTCCCTGAAGGCAGCGCGAAGGCCCGGACTCACTTGAAAGCTATCCAGAAGACGCTGGCGGCCAATCCTTTTGCCGGTCACCGAAGTGATGCTCGGGAGAACGTGCGCGAGCTGTCGATCCCTCGGACACCGTTCACGCTCATTTACCGCGTGACATCGACTCAAATTGAGATCCTGCGCCTCTGGGATACCAGGCAAGGCACAGGTTATTAGTGAAGTACAGGCGGCGCCAAGTGGAGCGCCGCTTTCAACATTTGCCGTTAGGGGCCGGCCTCCCCAGGAGGCCTTTCGAACCTCAGGAGCGATCCTGTGCCTCCTCGAAGACCTGACGGCGAGCTGTCCTGAAGAAGTGCCGGATGGCCATCTCGCGAGCTTCGTTGTCGGTCATGACGGCGCTCTTCATCTCTGTGTCGCGCTGGAACATGCGGATCATGGCGCCCATGAACAGGTTCGCGAACTCGGGCCGCACCACATCTTCGGGATTGTTGAGGATCATCTCGCGCAGATCCTCGTCCTCGAGGATCTCGCGGTTCACCTGCTCCAAGCGCAGGAAGTCCTCCCGCGAGAAGGTTGTGCCATGCCGGTCGTTGAACGCCGAGACGATCTGCGAGAGCGACCTCTCTTCCTCCTCGGTGTATGGGCTCGCGCCGAACTCCACGATCGGCTGCATCCTGGTTCCCTCTCCGGCTGAGAGGGACGCGGATCCTTCATCGGTCTTTTCGATCCGGTAGGCCTCGAGACGCAGCATGTCGTCGGTGATCTCGATCTGCGCAGGGACTGCCCGAGAGGGCAGAAGGCGCACCAGCCAGTCGAGATAGACATAGAGGCCCTCCAGGCTCGAGTCCTCGAGCGGGATGACTTGGCTGACGAAGGCATAGAACCGCATGTAGCTCTTCGCGAGCTGCCGGAACTCCTCGGTCGCCGCCTCGTCGTCGGCAAGCAGGAACCGGTCCCGGGCGCGTCTCACGATGGCTTCAAGCCTTGTCCGTTCGGCACTGGTCAGATCTCGGCCGACGAAGAAGCCCTGAGCGAACTCGCCGATCTCTGTCATGTCGATGGCGGGAGAGGCGTGCAGCTGGGCCTCGAGCGTGTAGATCTGGCTGAGGTTCGTCCGTTCCTCGAGCAGGGTCGCCTCGTAGAACGGAGCGAAGGCCGTGCGGATGTCCTCCACGCTGTTCCGGAAGTCGAGGATGAAGGTCCGTTCCTTCCCGGGATGTGTCCGGTTCAACCGGGCCAGCGTCTGAACGGCCTGCAGGCCATCCAGCTTCTTGTCGACATACATGGCGCAGAGCTTCGGCTGATCGAAACCAGTCTGATACTTTTCCGCGACCACGAGCACCTGGTATTGCACGTCGTAGGGGGTCCCGTCCGGCTTGATCCCGTTGAACCGCTTCGGGAGCTCTCCTTCGGAGAACCCGTTGGCGGCCTCCTCGGTCCAGGTCTGGCCGTCGACCTCGAGATCACCCGAAAAGGCCACCAGGGCCCTCATGTCGGTGTATCCCTGCTTTTCGATGTAGCCTTTCAAGCCTTGCCAGTAGCGCAAGGCATGTTCGCGGCTTTCCGTCACCACCATGGCCTTCGCCTCGCCGCCGAGCTCGTGCATCACGTGCCGGCGGAAGTGCTCGACGATGACCTCGACCTTCTGGGCGATGTTGGTCGGGTGGAGGCGGGCGAAGCGGGCGACCCGTCGCTGACCGTCCCGCGTGCGCAGGGCAGGGTCGTCCTCGATGGTCTTCTCGAGCTGAAAGTAGGCCTGGTAGGTCGTGTAGTTCTGCAAGACATCGAGGATGAAGCCCTCCTCGACGGCCTGGCGCATCGAGTAGAGATGGAAGGCTTGCGGAGTGCCGTCCGGGCCGATGCGACCGAAGCGCTCCAGCGTCACCGGCCTTGGTGTGGCAGTGAAGGCGAAGAACGAGATGTTCGGCTGGGGTCCCCGGGCGCGCTGATATTCCAGGATGACATCCTCGACGTCCTCGCTGGAGCGCGTCAGCGAGCGCACCATGTCGGCATTCGCCTTGCCGGACTGGGAGCTGTGAGCTTCGTCGATGATGATCGCGAAACGCCTCGTGTTCACTCCGGAGAGCTTCGCAAGGTGTTCGGTCCCGAACTTTTGGATGGTGGTGATGATGATCCGGGCACCAGCTTCGATGGCCGCCTTGAGGTCACGGGACGTCCCGCCGATCTTCTTCACCAGCCCGGGCGTCTTCTCGAAGCTGGCGACCGTGGCCTGCAGCTGTCGGTCCAGAACGAGGCGGTCAGTGATGATGATCGCGGTGTCGAAGATCGGCTTGTCCTGATCGTCGTGCAGATTGATAGCCTGATGGGCCAACCAGGCGATGGTGTTCGACTTCCCGGACCCGGCAGAGTGCTGTTCGAGATAGTTGTGCCCGGGGCCGTTGGTGCGGGCATGCGCCAGTGTCTTTCGCACGCAGTCCAGCTGCTGGAACCGCGGGAACAGCATCTTCTGTTTCCCGTCCGATTTGTCGAGGTGGATGAACTTCGACATGAGGTCGATCCAGACCTCGCGCCCGAATATGGCCTTCCCTTCGGGTTGGTCGGCGTAGAGGTAGCCGATGGCGAAATCGCCCTCGATGTCCGGGTTGCCGGCGCCGCCATCGCGACCGCGGTTGAAAGGCAGGAAGCGCGTCTTCCCGTTCATCAGGCGCGTCGTCATCGAGACGTGCTCCTGATCGAGAGCGAAGTGCACCAGAGCCCCTCGCTTGAAGGTGAGAAGCGGCTCCCCGGCCGGCGAGCGATCCTTCCTATACTGGGTTTCGGCATGACGGAATGTCTGGCCGGTGAGGGTGTTCTTCACCTCCAGGGTCGCGACGGGAATGCCGTTCAGGAAGAGAACGATGTCGATCGCGTTGCCGTGACGCTTGGAATAGACGACCTGGGTCATCACGGTAAGGCGATTGCCTTGCCAGGCGCGAACCAGATCGGGGTTGAGTGACGACGCCGGGCGCGGGAACATCAACCGGAAGTGCATGTTCGGCACGATCTTGAAGCCCTCACGCAGGACCTCGAGCGTGCCGCGCCCTTTCAGGGCCACCTCAAGATTGCGGAAGAATTCGCCTTCGGCGGCGCCCGGATATTGCCCTTCCAGTGTCCTCCAGACTTCGGGTTGCGTGCCCTTGATGAAGGCGACCACGACCTCCCGGTCGAGCCCGAGTGTCTTGTCGAATGCGTCTGACGGACGCTCGTCGTAGCCTTGGGTGGCAACGAGCTGATCGACGATATGCCGCTCGACCACCTGTTCGGTGTGCAGCTTCTCGGCTGTGAAGGACTTGGGCTTTGTTGTCATGGCGATTTCGTCAATGTCTCTGGTTCAAATGGACTTGGTCAGCCGCGCAGGTGATCAAGGATCACGTGGGCATCCTCGATGCTGCGGACCTCGAGGCGAGCGATCGGATTGCCGCGGAATTCTTCGTAGGCACTGAGATTGCTGTTCGCCCCCTTGCCCTCAGCATCCGTCCAGAGGCGCCCCTTGGGCTGCTTGTCGACGCGCTCCACGCTGGCGGGCAAGGTTTTCGGCAATCCGAAAGGACGGACCACCCAAAAATTCACCTGAGTGTCATGGCCGAGCTCCACGCCGACGGCGCGGCGCTTGCCGCGGCTGCGCCAGACTTCCAGGTGGACCTTGCCGCTGTTGGCGCGGACCGAGGGGATGGGCTCGAAGTCCGCGCGCAGGGTCGCGCGAACCGCGTCTTTTAGGTCGGCAATTACTGTGCTCACTGCGTCATCTCCTCGGCGATCCGGTCCAGCGCCCGGTCCGTTGTGCTATTGCGCCGATAGGTGGCTGGGTCGATCTGGCCCGTGACGGCGGCAGTGATCAGGGAGGCGCGGAGTTCTTGCAACAGCGCAATTGCCTGTTCGTTCTTCTCCCTCAGAGCATTTTCTCGAGACCGTCTACGCGCCAACTGTTCGACAAGGCGTGTCTGATCATCAAGCGGCGGCACCGGAAAGACTATGTCATAGAGAGCGTCAGTATAAAGACGAAGGCGCGAAGAATGGATCCCTTTGCTGCGTCGAGTTGCCTCGGCAGTGAACTGCGGGGAACGAACGACAAGATCAGCGAATTCTGGAGACAGTCTCTGATCAATTGGTCGATAGACACCATACGATGGGCTGATGATACCCTCCTCGGGGCTGATTCCCATGGCGCCCATCCATGCCCACATCGTGTTGACCACCAAGTCATTACGCATGACCTTTTTGTAGCCAACGTTGCTTTCGGCCAAGAACATGTTGACTTCTTTTTCTGAACGCTTCGTCACGCCGGTGAGGTGTGAAGCCGAGAGAAGCTCTTCCTCGCCGGTTTCACTTCGGCCAACCCGCTCCCGATATATGAAGCGCATGCGCCTCATGTCCCAAGTTTTTGGAACTGTGCCCAACCAAGCAGCATCTTGGCGCTCTTGCGACTCGATCAATCTTCCATTGATGGCGTCGGCGATCAAGGATCTCGCGACTTCATCGAGTAGCGCATTGAATGCATTTCGCTTCTCTACCAGCGCATCAATCCTGGCGGTCTCGCGGTCGAGGAAATCGGCAATGGCTTTCTGGGAGTCGAGGTCAGGATATAACACCTCAATATTTCCAAGCTGAGCTTGCGTAAGCTTGTCGCGGGTGGAACCGTTGATATACCAGGCGTATTCGACGTGGTTCAGAAAATAAGCAAGGAAGCGATCCTCCAACATTCGGGGGTTCGGCTTTAAGATGTGAATGTGGTTGTTGGGCCAAATTGGACCATCCGAAACAAAGGCGACATCCTTGGTGCGGTCAAAAAACGGCGCGCCATCTTCGCCAACAAGAACTACCCTTTCATCCAGAAGAGCCGTGTCGACGTGGTCGACGATTCTGTTGGCTCCCCAATAGGGGACATCTCCCTGGCGCTCAGCACGTTCCGTCGCGTTTAACGGAATGCGCAGATAGTCAAGGTTTTTCGCCAGCCACCGAAGTCGTGTCCGCTTCATTCCACTACCTCCGCCAACAGCCCTGCGATCTCAGCTTCGAGCGATTTCAAGTCGTCGTCGATTTCCGCCACCGGACGCGGCGGGGCGTAGCTATAGAAGTAGCGGTTGAAGTTGATCTCGTAGCCGACGCGGCCGACTTCACCATCCTTGTCGTCGCGATAGGTCTCGTCGACCCAGGCATCGGGCACGAAGGGCGTGACCTCGCGGGCGACATAGTCGCGCCAGTCCTCGGCCAACGGCACGAGTTCGAAATCGCGCAGATGCGGATCGGGCTCGGGTTTGCCGTCCTTGTCGAGGCAGATCGCCGCGTCCTCATCGGGTGTCCCGATCGCTGCCTCGATAGCTTTCTGCATCGGTGCGCCGATCTTGATGCTGGCCGTTTTCAAGGCCGCACGCAGGGACTTTCGGAACACGACGCGATCCATGATCGGCGCATCAGCGCAAGCCGCTTCCACCGCAGCCAGCAAGCCCTCGCGGGCGTCCTGGTCGAGCTTCTCCACGGGCTTCGCAGCTGTGAGGGCAGCCATGGTCTCTTCAGTCACATCGAACCGTAGGCGCAGCGGGCGCTCCACCCGAATCTTGCGGAAGCCGAATGCGGTTGTGTCGAAGATCTTGGAGACTTCGGAGTGATCCGATCCGCCGTTCAGCATGTCATGGTAGATCGACACAACCTCTTGGCGTGCCTCTTCGGGGATCTCACGTCGCTTCGCGCCCAGGCTTCGGCGCGTGGGACTCCAAAAGCGCTCGCCGCTTGCGTCGATGAGTTGGACCTTACCTCGGCGGCCTTCGATCTTCTTGTTCGACAGTAGCCAGACGTAGGTCTGAATGCCGGTGTTGTAGAAGATGTCAGTGGGCAGGGCGATGATCGCCTCGATGAGATCATTCTCCAGAAGCCAGCGGCGGATCTCGCTCTCGCCGGACCCTGCACCGCCAGAGAATAGCGGCGAGCCGTTCATGACGATACCGATGCGTGATCCTTGCTCGTCCGGTCGCATCTTGGATACCATATGCTGGACGAACAGGAGCTGCCCGTCAGAAATGCTTGGCAGTCCGGCTCCGAAGCGGCCGTCCATCCCCTGGGTTTCGTGCTCTTCGGTGACTTTGTCCTTGGACTTCTTCCAGTCGACGCCGTAGGGCGGATTGGACAGCATGTAGTGGAACTTGTGGGTCGGGAAGGCGTCGTCGGTGAGCGTGTTTCCGAAGGCGATGTTCTCAGGATCGTGGCCCGTGATCAGCATGTCGGATTTGCAGATCGCGTAGCTCTCCTTGATCATCTCCTGGCCGAAGATGTTCACGCGGATCTTCTCGTTAAGCGCGCGCATCTCTTCCTCGCCGATCGAGGCCATGCCGCCCGTGCCGATCGTCGGATCGTAGATCGTGCGGATCACTCCCGATCCAGAGAGGGCTTCGTGATCGTAGGCCAGCAGCAGCTCGACCATCAGCCGGATGACTTCCCGAGGCGTGAAATAGTCACCGTTGTCGGCCGCGGAGTTCTCATTGAAGCGGCGGATCAGGTCCTCGAAGAGCTGCCCCATCTCGATGTTCGAGATGGTGTCCGGGTGCAGGTCGATCTGACAGAATCGCTCGAACACCAGGTAGAGGATGCCGGCTTCCTCGAGGGCCTTCAGTTGAGCTGGGAAGTCGAACTTGTCGATGAAGATGTCGCGGGCATTGGTCGAGAACTTCGTGATGTAATCCATCAGGTTCTCGCGCAGCTGCTCGGCGTCCTGGCCGCGCAGGGCCTCGAAGGTGAAGCGGCTGCGGTTGTAGATCTTGGCCCGGGGTCCGACGATGCTGGTGAGCATCCGGTCTCGCATCTCGTCGTCGAGATCGTCGGACAGATTCTCGGCCGCCTCGATGACCGCGTCCTTGGTGGGTGCAAGCACGCAGTCCAGCCGGCGAAGGACCACGAATGGCAGGATGATTTTCGCGTATTCGGAGGGTTTCGCATCTCCCCGGAGGAGCTCCGCGATTGACCAGATGAAGGCGCTGAGGTTCGTTGTTTTCTGGTTGCTCATGGTGTCCCTGGAGGTTTTGTGGCGTAAGATCTCGCGGCTGTTCTGGATATTGGTCCGGATTCCTGTGGCCGAACGAGATTTCCCAGGACCATCGTCGTGGTGCGACGCGCTCATGCTTGCGCACCCTGAAGTTCCCGATGAGGCCATGAGGCATCCCGGGCCTGCTCGATGCCCTTGAGGATGGTGCGAACCTCGGCCAAGCGGGCCTGACGGTCCCGGAATGCCGCCTCGATCTCGTCCTCTTCCTCGGTCGAGGGGACGGGAACACGGAACTCCTTGAGGTCCTTGATGGAGATCGTTTGGATGGCCGCGCCCGCAGCAAGGGACCTCAATGCGGTCTTCACGGAAGGATTCGAGAAGTATTCGAGTAAGGCGATGCCTGAAATTCTTCCCTGCTTGGGGCGGAGGATCATGAACGACTGCCCAGCTGTCCAGAAATGGCTTTCCCCATCCACGGAAGCTTCTTCAGGCACCAAGGCGACCGAGCCAACGGTTCCCTTGACTGACAAGAGAACATCTCCCGGCATTAGCCTCTGATTGCGGGCCTTCCTGAGTTGCGCTCGCTCGATGGAGATCTCTTTCTTGGGCAACGGAAGGTAACCGCGCTCTCCGATGTCTGCAGGAGATGCTTCACGTATCTTGAAGTCGCCGTCATCGCCTTGACCGAGAGACAACGGACGGATGAGTTCGACGGCCTCGTGAAGCGGAAGAGTATCCCTTTCGGATAGAAAGCACTCCAGGTCGGCGACTGCGGGTGGAACGAGATATCGATCCAAGCTCAGGATGTAATCCTTCGCCCGAATGTCGGAGATCGGAACATCCATCGCCGAGGCGCTGCTTTCCAGAACGGGGGCCACGATGGCTTTGAGCCAAGAGGTGTCTGACTTTATCTCGGGACGACCGCGGACGGTCTTCCCGGCAAACCGAGGTGCGCTCAGATCGACGAAGCGAACCTTGAGTTTGGTATCCCACTCTGAACTCAGAATGAGGATGTCGCTGGCAACGCCGGTGTTCTGGAAGATCATCCCTCCCGGAACCGCAAGAATGGCCCGGAGCCGGCCGGATTCCACGAGAGCTTCCCTGGCAATGGGCTCGACACCGACACCCCGAAACATGGCACCGTCGGCAACGGAAACGATCACGAGTTTGGATGTGGACACTTGAGCGTCGGCGAGTGCCACAGCCTCACTGCTAAGGCGCCGAGATCGGCCATCGTCTCCGAGAATTTCCAGGGTCTTCTTGGGAAGATCGGACGTTGAGGGAATCTTGTACCCGAAAGGCGCCATGATGATTTCTGCGTCATTGGTTTCTTCATCGATTCTGGCGAACGGATCGGCCGGGACCACTTGAAGATGAACCTCCAGAACGACCGCCATCATTCTCGCGAGGTTGCACACGTCGTGATTGATGTCTTCGAAGCGCACACTCGTTCCATTCATCGCCAACAGCAGGGCTGGATGAAGGGAACTCGCAAATGCGCAGCGGGCGGCATCGGGGTCGTCTGCCAGCTCAACGATGCGCTTTGCGGCCTGATGCCCGATCCAGGAGAAACCTGTATCTGACCGATAGATACTCATCATTTCATCGAAGGCAGAGAGCCGTTCCGGTACGGGCAAGGAAAGAAAGAGCGACCGCGCCTCTTTCAGAGACCGGTATGCTTCGGTCCCAAACACGTTCTCCCAAGCGGTAAACCTCGGGTCGGAAGTGTCTTGTTGCATTCCGAGAGATTGGGACGCCTCGATGAGGAGAGCTTCGGGCATCTCGGAGGGCCTGATATACCCGCGGATGCCGTCAAGAGCGTGCCAAATGTTTTGATATCGTGACTTCATTTCTGTTTCAGCCCCTTATTTTCTTGCAGCGGCCGACGAAAAGCTGTCGGTGCGGTAGGTGGTGATGAGGGCCTCCCCGTCGGAGACAACGGTGATCCCGCCCTTGCTCATTGCCCGCTCGAGGGCCTTCAGTTCGCGGCGCAGCTGCTGCATGGCCTCATGGCACTCCTTTCGCCCGAGGACGGTCTTGTCTCCCTTGGGCTCACCGTGTTCCAGCGCGAGGTTGATCAGTTCCTTGTTGATGCCCCGTTGGTTCATGCGGGCGTCCATGTGTGTTGTTGTTTGCATGTGATTCCCCTTCCTGCTGAGAAATACCTACACCCCCAGAAAAGAATTTCAAACCCTTATTTTAGTTTCCTGCCAGAATGTATGTCTGGCGCGTCGTTCGCAATAGCTTCAAGAGTGCGCTTGTGATGCCGGTATACTCCTGAAGATACCGAGAGATACCGGCGAGCGTCGTCTCCGCCGGAGGTCCTCCACGCTCACTGCAAGCCATCGAGCTTCAGGCCGCAGGCTCCTCGACGACAATCCCGATCTCACGCAAGCGGTGATAGGGTGCATTGCGAACGAAGGCATCGAGATCGACCGTCGGTCGCCTGTCCTTCGGCGGCCGAAGCACGACGATACTGGCAGTCATCGCCATGGCGCTGAGGCTGACCAAAGTGCCGGCGAGAATGATCTCGGTGGTAAAAAACTCGGTCATGCGATCCTCTACTCAGGTTCCTGAAGTGCCGTTGCTCTGAGCCACCCCCGGGCGAGGCGTGCGGTGTCCGGTCCCGCTCGATGCGGCGCGGGGTGCCGCTCAATGGTCTCATAGAGCATATCGAGAGCGTAGCCCGAGAACACTGCGAACGAGACAGCGTCGAAATCTTCGATCGAAGAGGACTTCACGTGGCGGGTAGTTCGCAGCAAGCGCGAGAGCCAGCGTTCCTCGAACTCAGGGGCATCAGAGACGAGGCTGCGGCGCCCGACGACATTGAGAAAGGCTTCCGCGACTTCCGCGGCATAGGGCGCGTCCTCGAGCTCTGAGAGGGGGATGCCGTGGACCTCGGCGCTTTGCGACGACCAGTCGCCGAGGTCCCATGCCGGATCCGGGCGGATGAAAGATGACCAGGTCTGCACCTGACCGTTCGCAAGCCATGAGAGTCCGATTTCGATTGGCCAGCTTGCCGCTGACAAGCTGGAAGCTTCGAAATCCAGGATCGCGAAATTTTCAATGCTGACGTTCTTCATGCTGGAAGTATAGCCTATGAAGAACGAGCAGGGAACGTGCCCTCCGTGAAGAGCCTCGCGGGAGGAGCAACGGTGGCGGATATTCATCCCCTTTGTGAGGCCGTTAGAGGCGGGCGCGTCTCCATGGCGCCTGCCGCCTCCATCACCCGGCAAACACGGGCAACATCGACAATGCGGGCATGGGCGGATTGCGATTGTGACGTCCGATAGACAGCAGAGCGTATATCTCGCCCCTCCGGGTGCAGGGACCAGCCCAACGCCTCGAATGCCGTCTCGGCCAGATCGCGGACTTCGTGTCGCCGCGGGCGATCCGTCACCCGCGGCTCGACATGGGCGATCTGGTTGTCCTCGCAAGAGTAGTGCCGCTGAATTTCAAGGCTGGTGATCAGGCCCGGGAACTCCGCGTCGAGCCAGCACACGACCGCAAGCGCATCGCGATCGAGTTGCTGGGCCGCTTCCCGCGTCCTTTGCATTGCCGCCAGGACTTCGGGAGGTCGATCGATCGGGGATGTCATGCCGTCATCCTTTTTACCCTCTGACCTGCCCCCCGCGGGTCCCTCGTTCATAACGAGAGCCTGCGGATTTGAGATTGGTAGTTTGGTCGGTCGTTCTGGGCAAGCGCGCCGGGCGCGGAGCCCTCGAATTGCTCAAGCGTTCGGCGCGCTTCGAGTGGCGTCTGGTTCCCCAGCGAGGAATGCGGCCTGATGGCGTTGTAGTCGTAGCGCCAGAGCGCCAGCTTGCGGCGGGCGTCGTCAAGGCTGTCGAAGAGCTCCTCGTTCAAAAGCTCGTCGCGCAGGCTGCCGTTGAACGACTCGATGAAGGCGTTCTGCTGCGGCTTGCCTGGATCGATGTAATGCCAAGGCACTTCGTTTTGGTCGGCCCACCGGAGGATGGCACGACTGGTGAACTCCGTGCCATAGCACGTCGGGAATAAGGGCTGCCGACAGGTTATGGCCACGCGCGCAGCCCCCAGATAGCGCAGCGTGTGGCCATAACCGGGGCTCAGGTCTCAACAGTGGTTTGCGCAACCACACCGCTGAGGAGACCGGCTATGACCGCCACCCATTCTATCGCGCCGACCCTGTTGGTCGCCATCGACATTTCCAAGCATCGCCACGAAGTGCTGATCGGCATTCCGGGCAAAAAGCGCCGCCGCCGCATAACCGTCACCAACACGCTGGACGACTTCCAGCGCCTGTCTGCGGTCCTCGCCAGTTATGATCTGCCGGTGAGGATCGGGTTCGAGGCGACCGGCAACTATCACCGCACGCTTGCGCACCACCTCGGCCGGGCCGGATTCGAGCTGAAGCTTGTCTCCTCCGTCGGTCTGGCCAGGACGCGGGAGGCCCTGCACAACAGCTGGGACAAGAACGACCCGAAGGACGCCCAAGTCATCCTGCACATGCTGGAGATCGGCGCCGTGCAGTTCTTTCACGATCCGATGGTGGTCGGGACATCCGACATCCAGGAGCTGTCAAAGACCCATGAGATTGTTTCGCGCTCGAAGACCGAGCTCTGGCACCGCATCCTGACCCACTACCTGCCGCTGTATTTTCCCGAGGCCGAACGATTTCACCGAAGCTCGCGAACCGATTGGTTCCTGGCATTCCTGGAAAAATACCCGTCACCACACATGATCACCGCCGTGAGCCGGAACGCCTTTATTGCTGATGCGTGGGATGTCGTCGGCCGCAAGGTGTCCAAAGAACTCCTGCTTTCAGATATTTACGCCACGGCCGTGGGCTCGGTGGGTTTGCCAGTACACTCGGATTCCGATGCTGTCCGCATGTTCCGCCTCGTACTTGCCGAGGGCCGAAGCCTTGTCCGGCAGCGTGATCAGATCGAGGCCCGCGCCGTCGAGCTTCTGTCCGGTCTGCCTGACTATCAGCTGCTGACAACCATTCCCGGTATCGGCCCGATCAATGCCATGACCATCCTGGCCGAGGCCGGTGATCTGCGCCGTTTCCGGCATCATCGGCAGTTCCTGAAGTTCTGCGGAATGGATCTCGCCACCGTGCAGTCCGGCATGTTCCGCGGTCAGAGTCGCATCTCGAAGTACGGCAACGCCCGATTGCGGCGCACGCTCTGGATGGCCGGCCAAACCGCAGTCCTCAAGCGGACCAACAGCTTCCGCGACAAGTTCGAACGCTACATCTCGAAGGATCGACACAACGCCCATCTGCGCCGCAAGGCCTACACCGCGATCGCGGCGAAGATGGCGCGCACCGTACACGCCGTGGTCATGCACGGCGAACCCTATCGCCCCTTCTTCGAGGGGGTGAGCCCAGGCGGAAGGACCTCTCTCTGACGAGCCGTGGAGGCAGCTTGCTGACCTCGTAGATAATGTTCGGGCCTTCTGCTTGGGATTTGGGATCTCGTATTGAGGACGGTGAGGGCCGCCGCAGCGCGTACCCTGTGTTTGCTATGGAAGAGATCATTTCTTGACGGCAGAGCCCGTCTGGGCAACCGTAACAGGGCGTCCGGGACACCGGACGCCCCATGACCTGCTGACCTAAGCAGCCAAAACTTCCCGACATAGGACGTTGTCGCTGACGATGCACGCGGGCTTCCCATATATCCGCACCAGCGCATCCAACTCGCGGGCCACGCGGGAACCCGAGATGCTGGTGTCAGCGATCAGGCACAGGTTCTCGCGGCAGCAATCATCGATTACCGCCAGAATGCGGAACTTGCGCGAGGCGCCGAAGCTGTCGGCCAGAAAGTCGAGCGACCAGCGCGCATTGGGACGCGCCGCCTCCGGCATCGGCGTGCGCGTGCCGCGAGCCCGCTTGCGCCCGCGCCGTCGCTTCACCGACAGCCCTTCCTCCCGGTAGAGCCGATAGAGCTTCTTGTGGTTCATGGTCATGCCCTTGCGCTCGAGCAGGATGCCGATCCGGCGATAGCCGAACCGGCGCCGCTTCCCGGCGATCTCCTTCATTTCCTCGCGGATCTCTGGGCAGTCCGGCGGGCGTGTGCGCCGGACCGTCTTGGGATCGACACCGACAAGCTGGCAGGCCCGGCGCTGCGAAATGTCGTGATCTCGCATTGCCCGCAGCGCTGCCTCTCGCCGCCTGGTCAATGTCGTCAGTTCTTTCCCAGCAGATCCTTCAGCACGACGTTATCCAGCATGGTGTCGGCCAGCAGGCGCTTGAGCTTGGCGTTCTCGTCTTCCAAGGCCTTCAGACGAGCAGCGTCGGAGACCTCCAGGCCGCCATACTTGGCTTTGAGCTTGTAGAACGTCGCAGGGCTCAGGCCATGTCTGCGGCACACTTCTGCCGTGGCCATCCCCGCCTCCTGCTCCTTGATCATCCCGATAATCTGCGCCTCGGTGAAACGGCTCTTCCTCATTCGTCTGCTCCTTCGCGGTTGAGCAGACTCTACATCACGGTGAGCGATGCCACGGGGGGCAGGTCACCTCGCCGTTTCATTGGCTTTGCGTCGGTCTGCGTAGAACGCCTCTTCAGATTCCGTGGGCTTGCCCACCTTTTCGGTAAAGGCATCGAGCCACGCGGATTCGTCGGCAGTAAGGTCGCGTGGTACATACACAGCCAGCCGCTCGACAGCACCGCGCAACTGCTCGAGTTCATCGCGGCTCATCTCGGATGTCGGTTTCCATGTCATGGACGGAGTGTAGCATCCGGCTATAGCTGCATCCAATGCCACAAGGAGGGCGGAGTCCAGGCTTTAGCCGCGAGTGCAAGATGGCTTCACCGAGCCGTCGGCTGCCGACATCGGCGGCGCCTCGATATCATGCGTCAGCTGCCGACTTGCATGGCGGCTTCGAGCCCGATGCGGTCGCCGTCTTTCGCATTCGCTCGCATATCCAGAAAGCCAACACCCCCAACCAGCGAATGATCCACGCCTTTTAGCGAATTGGCCCGACACAGCCAGGTTGAATGCCTTGCCTGAGCCGCATTGCTTGGCCTCTGAGATGGGAAGTCGCCGTGCCGGGACCTCAGACGTCCACCTCGTTGCCCGCGTTGGATTGTGCTTCGGTAAGAACCACGACGCGTGCTCCATCCCGGACCCGCTCCGCGAGGTGCATCACGTCTTGGTTGAACATTCGGATGCAACCCGACGAGGCCTGGTGGCCGATGGTCCACGGGCTGGGTGTTCCGTGGATGCGGTAGAAAGTGTCGCGTCCGCCCCTGTAGAGGTAGAGAGCCCGTGCACCCAACGGGTTTTCCAGTCCGCCTTCCACTCCGTCCGCGTATTGCTGGAACTTTTCGGGTTCCCGACGGATCATGTTTTGCGTCGGGGTCCAGCCCGGCCACTTGCGCACATAGGCCACCCGCGCAGTGCCCGAGAAGCCATAGCCCGCCTCCCCGACGGCGATGGAATAGCGCATCGCCTTGTCACCTTCCTGCACGTGGTAGAGCAGTCGGGCATATGGGTCGACTATGATGGTACCGGTTGGCTCGGAGGTCGAATAATCTACCAGCTGCCGGGCCTTGCCGTCGGACAGGTACTTCGGCGGCACTGCCGGAACGGTTATGTCCCCGTCCGGAACAGAAGCGTACATTGCTTGGGTCTCGGCATCCACGCCGGGGAGCGGGGTCAGGACATCGGTCAACGGATTGAAACGCGTGGTTTCGGTGCTGCAGGCGGCGAGTGCGAGTGCAGCGAGAAGGCCAGCAAGGCAGCGCAGGTGGACATATTGCGGTCGCATCGAGGCGGGTCCTTCTTGGGTACGCGGATCGGCCGGTGAGGAAGAGGGAAGCAATGTCTTCATAACTCACGCCCGGTGCGCTGGGCAGTATCCTCCGACCCGCTTCGCAGCATTTTCGGCGGATTGTCGAGACATGCATTCATAGGAAGATCGGGTGGGCAAGATCGCGCCGATTGAATGTCACTCCTTCGATCGCCGAGCCGAGCTGCGGATTGGACTTTGGCTGGGACGTAACCTGGTTCCGATTTGGCATATTTGGCAATGTTCGAACGACCGCTTCTGGGAAACCCTGCTGCACCGCCGCGGCCGTCTTAGATACTCGGCACCCACGCGGGGGGGTTCGCTGCAAGGGTGTCAGGCGGCTTTGTCCGCACAGCCGACGTCCGGGGATCAACGCCTTCCGAGAATTTCTTCGGGAGCTTTATGTCCGCGAGACACCTTAATTGCAGCGACCCTGGCCTGAACTTGCACCACGAAACGCAAAGGGCTGGCCGCGCAGCCGCCTTGCTTTGATCTCTCGGCGGATGCTCAGGGATCTGGTTGAATGATGATCTGTCGCGGAGATTGATGTTGGCAGCTGCCAACATCACCGCTTCAGGCCGGGCGCTCCTGCTTGTCTCGAGCCGCGTCGAGAGGCAGGCACTCCAAACCATGCTCATCAGACATTCTTAGAATGGCAGGCGCCATTCGCGTGACGCGGGTCGCCTTGAGAACGCTCGCTCCGAAGGCATCGTCTCCTATGTCGCCGCGAAAGAGGATGGTTTCGTATAGTTGCGCCAGCTCCATCCCTCGGTCGTCGTCCATGCCCAGCTTTGCCTCGGCGATGAGCGGATCGATCAGGCCATACCAGATTGTCGTGAAGTCGCCGTCCCGGGTGAGATACACGTTCAGCCGCAGTGGATCGCGACCCTCCATGACGAAATCGGGGTGGTGAAGTTCGAACCACTGCATGCCGCCGGGGCCATCCAGGTCCAGCTTTCGGAACGCGTGTCGTTCCGGGGTGAAGGCAGGGTTCGAGGTCGGGGACAAGGTCCTGCATCTCCTATGTGCGAACGGCAGTGACCCTTCCGGAAAGCGTTGGCCGCTGCCAACGCGGCGTCACCCTTCGATGCGCATGCGCTTCACGGCCTCGGGATCCGCTTCGATCATCTGGAGGTAGGACAGGACGGACGCGGCCGGGACACTCGCGCATTGCTCGTATTTCTGGAGGGTCTTGAGATCTACGCCATACACGACGGCGAACTGCTCCTGGGTCAGGCCTGCACGTACGCGGACTTTCCTGACCCATTTTCCGGCTTCAACCTTGGACTTCATGCGAAGTCTCTTTCGAAAGAATTTGCCCTGCAGTCCCGCGGCGGCGAGATCCTCGACCAGGCGATCTCGCGAGGCCACTTTCGGAAGAACGAGAGTGAGCTCCTCTCCGGCAATGACAGCTTCCACGGCCCGCTTCGCCCGGAGAAGCGTGAGCCCGCACTGTGCAAGGGCGCGTGTCGCCGCAATTGCGTTGATCGCGGAAGTCGCGCCCTCAGGACGCAGAACGAGACTTTCTTCTGAACCGGACTGGTTTCGGTCGACGTCCTGGACTTGCCCCAGTCGTCCGAACACCTCCTTCAATCCTGCATTCGTCATAGTCCAACTCCTCGAGCATGGCCCTTACAATCTGCCGGAGCCTCAAAGGCCCCAAGCCATTCGGATCGAAGCCCGCACCGTGCAGATGAAGGCCCGTCGCAATGATCATCCTGCGGTCCTGGTCGATTTCAATCTCGGCCATGACCTCGAGGCGTCCCTCGGCGATCTCGATGGACACGATCACGACCGGATCTTCCGAGTCATCGATGGTGACCGACAGGATAACCGCATCTTGCACGAAACATATACCCTATTGGGGGAGTAAAATCAATGGACGCTAACGGGGCCTTGATGGCGCCACGCATCCCTGGAAACAACGCCCCAATCTCGCGGGCAGTCTTCGAACTCGACCGATCAATCTGGGTGATTGCATGGCGGGGTCAGAACAGTTGTCGTAGCCGACTTCGGTGATCTCGATGTTCGCCTGGCTCATGGCGCGGGGAGCATCTTTCTTGCCCTTCTGACGAAGGAGCTCCGCCACGGTGGGCAGGCTGCCTTCGATTTCGCGTCTGATGCTCAGATATCTCATGGGCGCAGTCTCGAGCAGGTTGAACCGAGGACCTCAGTTGGCAGCTGCCAACCTCATGAGGCTTCGTGTTCCAGGGGATCGTTGCTGCGCAACTTGGTCAGATTCTGTGCTGACTTCACGCAGTCACCAATTGTGTTCAGGACGGCTTCTTTAAGGTCTCGGTTGATTTCCAGGGCCAGAAAACCCGGGGAAACAAGGTGGGTGGTGCTCGTCAGGAGCGGGGGAAGCTTGATCTTACGTGCGTTTCTCTGCGCCCTCGAGACTGCCGCGGCGACTGAATCACCCAGCATCTTGGTCGCCCCATCTTCGCCCAACCGTTCTGAGAAAGCTTCAAGCATGAAGGCAGCATAGGCGGCGCAACGCGCGCCACCGTCCTCGCCGTCCCAGAGTTCCAGGAGGCTGGACCCAATCAACTGAGCAACGCTCCAGGGGTCGTTCGTCGGCAGGGCGATATGATCGAGGAATTGCTCCAACCAGAGCGAAGTGTCTCTGCGTTCCCACTCGAACTGTGTCGTTTCTCCGTCGATGCTGACGTATCGATAATTTCCCTCCAGCATTGCGCCGAGGGCATCAGAATAAGCCTCCTGCGAAATCGTGCGCTTGTTGCGCGCGATCTGCAGCGCGACCTGGCTCCAGGCTGATGAAATACCATCCAGGCTGCCAAACAGCCGGAGGGCAGTATCATCCGCCAGCAAGGTCCACCCTCTCTCCTTGGCGACTACCAGCATATCCACGAAGCACGGGCCCACGTCTTCAAAGACTGCTTCGAAATCCGGATGAAGTGTCGTGCCTTCTTCCGGCATGGCGATTTTCAGGCCTCTTGCAACCTCGAGGGTTCGTCCGAGGTTCGAGATTAGGAGGTCGGAGGTCTCCTGGGACATCTCGATCATACGCGCCCCGTGCTCGTCCGCGACAAGGCTGCCTCGGTGTCCTGACCCACCGATGGCATCCACCCTGGCTTGATAGGCCTCGTGAAGCATATCGATACTGCTCTGGGTGATATGCAGATCCGGGCATGCCTGAAGAAGGCTTTCGGCGAAGCCGAGAGTCTGGGCACCGTATAGGGTGATTGGATCGACGATCACGCCCGGCGCGTTCAGAGCCGATTGCGTTGCCACCTTCCTCTCAACGGCGTTGCCGAGGGCCATCTTGATCTTGATGCTGCCGTGGTGCCGCAGGAAGTCCCAGAAATCAAAGACCGTCCCTCCGCCAGCCTTGGCGAGCAGAGCTATAGGAGCCTTTCCAGACTCGTAAGCTTCCTCGATGCGCTTGACCTGCTCAGCGCGCGCTCTTGCGCTGTCGAGGATGGGACGAAAGCTGCCTTCCAGATCATTTTCATCGATCCGCAGCGCTCCGAATATTTTGCTCTCAGGAAACAGGCGCTCGAAGTCCCTCTGAGACCGATGATACGCATGCGCATACTTGGACAGGATTTTTGTGACGGTGGCGTTCAACTTCCCGACCGCGGAATCCATCGGGAGACTGTCACCCACGGCCTTGCCCATCAGGCGAAGAGCCAACGGGTCATCAGGGGAAATCTCGTCGCGGTCTGCCCGCGGGGTCGGAGCCGTTTCGATGATCCTCGTGAGCGGGTCAGCGTGATCGCGTGAGACCACAACCACCGTATCCTCCTCGACAACCTCGCGGTCGAAATCGACATGACGCCCGGACCGGCCGGTCAGGATCAAACCAACCATGAAGCCGAGGTGTACTCGGGAGTCGTCGTAGCCTTCGCGCAAGGCACGGTATCCAATCTCGAGAGCCTTGTGGAAATCGTCCGTGTAGTGATCGAGCTTGTGCGCAAGGTGCATTCGCATCCGGGGATCGCCGGCAATGTCCACCGGCACGGTGTCGAGATACCGGCTGATTGCCGGGATGTCGGGCAGACGCTCACAGATGTCGATCCAGCGAGCTCGGTCTTCCAGGGTTTCATCCCCCGTGTCGAAAACGTGCTCGAGTTCCTTTCTGGCGCCCTTCAGGTTGCCGGCGCATTGAAAGATGACTGCGCCGATCCTGCGCATACTTGCGGTGTCTTTCATTCCCGGCTCGAGCTTGCCGTAGAGTTCCCGGGCTTCGCGGATCCTGCGGCTGTTCACCAAGGTCTGGAGGGCCATCCGAAGCTGGGGCGTATCAGTGTCGGGACTGCAGAGGCTGAGATAGATATCTGCGGCCTCGGAGTTCCTGCCGACCTTGGCGAGGGCATGAGCTGCACGGTCCCGAGCGAAGCTGTTGGTCTCGTGCTCTGCCAGATCGGCAAGGTGATCAATGACCCCAGGATCGTTGAGATCCCCCGGATGATTGAACACGAAGCAGGCCTGGAGCAGGGCGGAATCCGGGTAATCCGTCAGGACTTCATGGGCGACATCTTTGAAGCGGTCAGAGTCGATTTGCGCGGCGGCCAGGATGCGGCAGTTGCCATATGCGACACGCAGACCGGCGTCTTCGGCTTCTCGATACAGGACGTTGGCACGTGCGAGCGCTTCTGCATAAGCGCCTTCATTGATTTCCGCCTGAAGGAGCATGAGCTCGTCGTTCTGATCCCGGTCGGCTTCCGGGATCCTCGACAGGGCGTCGGCGACCGTGCCAACTTCACCCTTGTGCATGTGGTGTGCTGCGCGGAAACGGAGCAGCTGCGGGGTCTCCCCAAACTTCCGGAACGCCTCCTCGAGAAGCTGTTCCGCCTTGGTTTCGTCCCCGAGCATCAGGGAGGCCGAGAGGGCGTTCATGGCGCAGGTTTCAGCCTCCCGGGCCCAGCCGCTCGTCTGCAGCAGGTTCCAAGCAACGAGAAAATGCGTTCTCGCATCCTCGACGATCTCGATGTCGCTCTTCCGCATGAGCCTGAGGCTGCGGATATCTTCGCGCTCCGCTACCTCCTGAAACCGGAGGTAGCCCGCATATGCGCGCACGCGCCAATTGTCGGGATCCCGATTGACCGCATCCTTGACCAAGCGCCGGTAATCCCTGACCTGACCGGCGCACTGCGCATGTTCCGCAAGCGCCAAGAGGAACTCCGGGACCCGTTGAAACTGTTTCGGAAGCTGGGCCTGAAGATCCTGCCATGGGGTCTCGAGAGGCGCGGTTTCCAAGAAGACTCCGGCGGCCCGTTGTTGCGGGTCGGGCAGCGCCATGGCGCGAACTGCCAGTTCTGCTGCCTTCTCGCGGTTGCCTGCGATGACCTCAGCGGCCGCCAGAATTGAAACTCCCTCAGGCGTATCGGGATACTCGTCGTAAGCCTGACGATACCAATCTACAGCTGCCTTCTTGTCTCCCTTGGCGAAGTGGGCGGATCCGAGGTTGGCCTTGATGCGGAAGCGACTTCTGGCGCTTGCGTCGCGTCCTTCGGTTCCGAGAAGCCGTTCGAGCCGGGAGATGGCCGATTGTGCAGGGCTGTCGTTGAGAAGATCGGCTGCATCGGTGATACGCTGACCGAGCGCGTCATCTGATGGGTCTCGCTCCGGCGCAATCGAGGCTGATCGATGGAAATAGCGGATCTCGGTCGATAGACCAGATATCTGCCGTGTCAGATCCTTATGAACATCGCCCAAGGCTTCGGTGATCTGAAGGTCGGCGATCGTCGATACACCCGAGCAATGAATTGCTGCAACGCGTGGATGGCGATTGAGGATGTGCTTGATCTCATCCCAGCCAAGGACATCCACCTCGAAGAAGTGTTCCTTGCGGTTCTTCTCGTTCAGCTCGCGCGCGACTTCCTGTATTCGCGCATCATTTTGGGCGGTGGTGGCGAGGATGAACCTGTCGAGGGGTGGCCGGAACTTCTTGGCCTTTTCGACTTCCTCTCGAAGCTCCTTCTCGTTCAAGCCTTTTCCGTAGCCCGCAGAGCGGCCTTTGCATTGGACACCCACCTTTTTGTTGTGGACCCGGTCCGTTCCGTAAACATCGACTCCGTGCTGCTGCTGGCCCGACCGGCCATTGGCGCGAGCATCGTCTGTTTTCCATTCGCTCTCGAACAGATCCCTGGTCAGTCGCTCGAACGCCTGCCAGTCTGCCGGCGCGGTGAACTGGCCCCCGTTTCGACCGGACACTCGGGCATAACCATGGAGGCTTAGGCATATGCCTAAGCACGTGCTTATGTCTGACTATGAGATCAT
>NZ_FNPF01000030.1 GCF_900107235.1 Citreimonas salinaria | reverse complement strand
CGTCTCCATGGTGACGGACATGCCGCAGACCGGATCTATTGCCTTGCCCGGCTCTGGCTGTTTCGCCGCCGACGCATGGTGATCGTGACCATGATGCCCCTGGTGCTCGCGTGCCCCGTGATTCCGTTCCATTGCACTTCTCCGGCAGTGTCCCGCATACCCCATGCGGGTATACTGCGAGTTGCTTTATACCCCTCCCCTGTATAAATGCAATGATACCGTGTGGTATTTGGTTCCAGACGATCGGAGGACAGGTGGCTCACGAAAAGCAGAACAAGGATGCAATCCTGAAGCGCCTGTCGCGACTGACCGGTCAGGTTCAGGGCGTATCGCGCATGGTCCAGGACGACCGCTATTGCGTGGACATCCTCAACCAGACAGCGGCCATTCGCTCCGCCCTGCGCGCTGTCGAGCGGCTGGTGATCGAGGATCACGCGCGCACCTGCATGGAAGAGGCGATCGTTGCCGGCGATCAGGAGCGCCAGCGGGTGATGTTCCAGGAGGTCGTCGGGCTTCTGGAAAAGGTGCGCGACTGACGCGACCGGCTGCTCCGGGTGAACGGCTTCAGCGGCCGACCGCATCCTTGATCGACCAGCCGCTCTCCAGCAGCATCCCGTGCGCGCGTCGGCGAGCATCGCGCTGGTGATGAATGGCGCTGTCGAAGTCGTGCTGCGGAACCGTAGGAAGCCCTGCTTCAGCGAGACGAGCCAGATCAGGCGTTGGCGGAACCTCATCCGAAGGCTTGGCGCCGCTCCCGGCATGTTCGAAGAAGTCAGTCACGGCGCGTCGAGCGGACAAGACATCCAGGGCCGCGGGACGGCTTCCTGGTGAGACACCATGTTCAATCAGAAGAAGCGCTTCGTTGAGCTTCACGATCTGCACCGGCGTCGCGCGCGCTGCTTCCGCGGTATTGAAGGTATGCAGAATAGGGTAAGAGAGATGGGACGTCGCCGTCCCCGCGATCTGTGACGAAAGACTGGCCAGTCTCGTTCCGAGCGAGAGCAGGTTGCCCTCTCGCCACCCGTTGATCACGATGTCCTCCGGCGTGTCGCCCATGGAGTCGATCATCGACGCGACGGCCCGCTTCTCCGCAGCGGCAGACAGCATGGGCACGAGATACGTGGCGGACATCGTTACCGACAAGAAGCCCGTGCCGACACACAGCGCGGTCAGGATCTGCCACAGAGGTCCGTCTGGCCGATAATCCCCCAAGCCCAATGTGAACAGGGTGAAGCCGGTAAAGTAGATTCGGCCCGCGAGGTCGGCTGGTTCGCTGTTGCTCGTCCGGAGAACAGCATCCGGGACGGGCAAGAAAATCAGGGTCCAGCCAAGCCAAAGAAGCGCCATCCACATCAGGATCGTGCAGAATGAGAGGATGCCGCCAGCGGAACCACGAAGCGGCCCGGGGCCCCAGGGAAGACGCTTCCATATGCCGATGATCATCTTCGCGCTCAGGGGGCCGCCGCCGCCCAGGCTGATCGTCGTATTGAACATGTCATAGAGCGTCAGCAAGACGATCAGCGCGCCGGCGGCAATGATTGCTGTCTCCGTCATGGATGCTTGTTGGCTCTCTCTGTTGAACAGGAATCTCAACGAGAGGGCCGGGTGGATGTTCCGCATGTTTCCGCGCCGGCCGCTGCTACGGCATCATTTGGGGAGAAAGCTCGAGACGCAGTTGCCGTGCTGGAAGCGGCTTTCCCACCTTCTACACGATCTCGCAGCACAGCAGGCAAAACCCGATTGCCGGACTTTCTCCCGCAGCCCCTTATAGCCGGGGCAGAAACCGAAAGCCCGCAGCAAGCGGCTGTTCCGACAGCCCCCGAACCTCACGGGTGCGGATCGCTGTCCCCCGTCTGGAAGTGCCGGGGGAAACAGAAGTGAAGGTATGACGCGACTTGATCGCGCGCATTCCGTCGATTGAAGCGTTCCGGATACATTAGGATATTGAGCCACAGGCCGTCGAAAAGACCCTCCAGCATCTGTGACACCTGGTGCGGCGCAACGCCGACGTAACCTCCCTCGATAACTATAGACGCGCAGAGATGGGCGGTTACGCTTTGTCGCTCTTCGTCGACGGCTCGGGATACGTTCCGATAGTTGCGCCGATGCTCGGACTCTCCGAAGAACGCGAACCACACCGCCAGTTTGCGGCGATTGCAGACCTTTGGATGAAACTGCGCGTCGACGATGGCGCGCAGCTTTGCGGCCGCGTCGATGTCCGGGCGGGATGACTCTTTGATCCACAGGCGGCGGTGTTCGTCGGCCAGATGCTGCAACGTCGCCTTCAGCAAGGCTTCCTTGCTCTCGAAGTGAAAGTTTACGAGCCCGATCGACAATCCCGCTTCCTGCGTCACCCGCGCCAGCGTCGTGCCCGAGATGCCGTGCTTGCTGATCGACGTGACGGTGGCCTCGATCAGTTGCCGGCGCCTTTCTTCTGGCGATGCCGTCCGTGGTGGATTCTTTTTCTGTTTCAGTGGCACAGGATCATCCATTGAATGGCCATTCAATCAATACTTGATTTCCGTGACCCGTCCAGTCAAGCATTTGATCAAGCCAGGCCCAGGCAAGGAGTCCGACGATGAATTCCAAAGTTCCCAGCCACGCGCAGGTCGTCATTGTCGGGGGCGGTTCCATCGGCTGCAACATCGCATACCACCTCGCAGAACTCGGGGTGAGCGATGTCGTCGTGCTGGAACGTGACAAGCTGACCGCAGGCACCACATGGCATGCGGCGGGCGAGATCGTGCCCGGCGTTTTGGGTGCGGAATGGGAATGCGAACTCTACCTGCACGGGCGCAATCTGATCGCCGGGCTGGAAGAGGAAAGCGGCCAGGCAACCGGCTGGCGGCAGGTTGGCTACATCCAGCCCGCCGACACGCCCGAACGGGTCGAGGAGATGCGCCGCGGCGCGGCCTTCATGAACCTGCACGGGATCGAGGTGCACGAGATATCTCCCGCCGAGGCGGCCGAGCGCTTCCCCATCGGGGATTTCTCCAACACGATCGCGGCCTTCTGGTATCCGAATGAGGGTCGGACCAACCCGGTCGACACGACGATGGCGCTGGCGCGGGGCGCGCGCAACCGCGGCGCAAAGGTGATCGAGAACGTCGCCGTTCAGGAGATCCTCACCCGCGACGGGCGCGCAATGGGCGTGCGGACGGAACAGGGCGAGATCCACGCCGAGCACGTCGTGGTCGCCGCCGGGATGTGGTCGCGCCAGATCGGCGCCGGGGCGGGCATCAACCTGCCGCTTCAGGCCGCCGAGCATTACTACCTGATCACCGACGACATCGCTGGCATCGACCGCAACCTGCCGCTGCTCGAGGACCCGCACAACTGGTCCTACTACCGTGAAGAGGTGGGCGGATTGCTGATCGGCCTGTTCGAACCCGATGCGGCGCCCTGGATGATCGACACGATCCCCGACAATTTCGCCTTCGGCGAAATCGAGCCGGACTGGGAGCGCATGGCCCCGCATCTCGAGGCCGCCTTTGCCCGCGTCCCCACCATCGCTGAAGCGGGCATCCGAAAATTCTTCTGCGGACCGGAAAGTTTCACGCCGGACCTCGCGCCGCTGGTCGGCGAGGCGCCGAACCTGCGCAACTGCTGGGTCGCGGCGGGGCTGAACTCCCTCGGCATTCTCTACGGTCCAGGGATCGGCAAGACGCTGGCGCACTGGATCGTCGACGGCCGCTGTCCGGTCGACCACACCGCGTTCAACGTGAACCGCTTTGCCGACGGCACGCACAACACTCCCGCATTCCGCCGCGCCCGCACGCCGGAACTGCTGGCGAAAAGCTTCGGTCCGCATTTCCCGAACGACTCGTTCAAGACCGCGCGCGGGCTGAAACGCTCGGTCCTGCACGACCGACTGAAGGCGGCGGGCGCCTGTTTCAGCGAAAGCCACGGCTGGGAGCTGGCCGACTGGTTTGCCCCCGAGCCCGGACAGGCCCGGGTAGAAAGCTTCAGCTGGGGCCGCCAGAACTGGTTCGACTGGCACGCAGCCGAGCACCGCGCCGCGCGCGAGGACGTGATCGTGATGGACATGTCCTCTATGGCGAAATTCCTCCTCCAGGGGCGCGACGCCTGCGCGATGCTGAACCGCGTCAGCTGCAACCAGGTCGACGTGGAGCCGGGCCGCGTCGTCTACACCGCCTGGGCCAACGAGGCCGGCGGCTTCGAGGCCGATCTGACCGTGACGCGTCTGGCCGATGATCGCTACATCGTCGTCGTGGGCGAGAACAGTCACGGCCATACCGAGACATGGATGCGCCGCCACATCGCCGCGGACGAGTTCGTGACGATCACCGACATCACGCCGGGCACGACGCAGATCAACGTGCACGGCCCGAAGGCTCGCGAGCTGATGTCACGCGTAAGCGCGGCGGATCTCTCGCATGATGGGTTTCCCTTCATGTCGGCGCGGACGATCGACGTAGGCTTCTTCGAGGTGCTGGCCCTGCGCGTGACTTACGTAGGCGAACTGGGCTGGGAGCTACACGTGCCAGCGCTGCACGCGGTGCAGGTCTACGACCTGCTGATGGAGACCGGGCGCGACCTGGGCGTGCGCAACGCGGGCATGCAGACGCTGTCGTCGCTTCGCCTGGAAAAGGCCTATCGCGACTTCGGCGTCGACGTGGACAACACGGACAATCCAAGCGAGGCCGGGTTGGGCTTCGCGGTCAGGCTCGACAAGCCGAGCGGCTTCATAGGGCGCGACGCGCTGGCCGCGATCAAGGAGGCTGGCACGCCAAAGCGGCGGATGCTGCAATTCCTGCTGAGCGACCCCGAACCGCTCATGCACGGCAACGAGATCATCCGCCTGGACGGCAGACCCGTTGGCTACATCCAGGTCGGCGCATACGGTCATACGCTGGGCGGCGCCACGGGCATCGGCTTCGCCGAACTCGACCAGGCCCTGACGGCCGAGATGGTCAACTCAGGCGCCTGGTCGATTGAAATAGCAGGCCGCTCCTATGCGGCCGCCGCATCACTGAAGCCGATGCTCGACCCGAAGATGGAGCGCGTGAAACGGTAGGTCGACCGGCTGCGCTGCCGTGCGGTCCACGGAAGTTTCGTGTCACTCCACGTTGGCGGGGCGTTCCTGGGCATCGTGATCGCGAAGCATGATCGCGGTGGCTGCCGGCAACAAGGCCGTGCCGATGAACATCGCGCCGGCGCCGAAGGCGTCGGAGGCGACTCCTGCCAAGGCAGGTCCCAGCACGCTACCCGCCGCCGCGGCGAGAAGTGCCACCGTGAAGCTGCGGGATGGAAGGGAGGGGAAGAGGCGCTCTGACCAGAAGGCAAGAACCGCGCTCGTCATCATGACATGCAAGCCTTGCAGCGCGGCCGACAGGATCAGCCCGGACCAGGTATCGGGCGCGATCGCGACGAGCGCGAGCGACAGGGCGCCAGCGAGCATGAGAAGACGCAGGAGCATCGGCAGCCCGATCCTGTCCTTGACGCGTTTGGTCAGAAGACCCGAAAGCCCGACCAGGCCGTAGCAGATATAAACGAGCGCCGGCGTGGCTGCGACGGGAAGACCGGCCACGCCGCCTGCACTGACCATATAATCGGCGGCGAAGGAAATGTAGATTGCCGAACCTGTGCCGTAGGCAAATCCGATGACGAAGAGAGGGATTGCCGCGCGCTGTGCGAGGTTACTCCAAGCGGATTTCAGGCCGCTGCTGCAATCCCTTTCGACGCTGCGGAAGGCGAGGCAGTTTCCAATCAGGGCGATCCCGCTCGCGGCTGCGAAGAACGCCCAGCAGAACCGCCAGGGCAAGCCGGACAAGACCATGGCAAGCGCAGCAAGCCCGGCCAACGCGATACCGATGCCCGTGCCGGTGCTGACCACCGACAGCGCGGTCGGCCGATCCTTGTCCTCTACCTTCCGGTGAATGGCGTCGTTGAACGGCGACCATGCGAGGCCGGCGCTGGAACGGCGAGGAACACGCCGATCGCCAGCACGGGCACGCCGGGTGCCAAGGCGATGATCCCCATGCCGATTGTGGCGGCAGCCAGGCCTGACAGGACGGGGGCGCCCGGACCGCGTCGGTCGAGCAGGGCCTGCGCGATCAGAAGGCCGATGAAGAAGCCGAGGAAGCCGAGACTGGAGACGAACCCAACGGTCGAGGTGGACATCGAGAAGACCGATCGGAACTCGGGCACGAACAGCCCGAAGCCCATACGGCCCGGCCGAAGCCGATGGCCGTTGCGGCGAAACCCGCCGCGGAGAGGCTCCAGAACTGCTTGATGGCTTTGTCCTCCGCCCATCCGACAATGCCGCCCCGGTTTGCCTGGTTCCGCCGCCGCAAGCACGGCCGTGACGCGGAATTGCGATCGCATTCCAAACGGGCTCCACGCCTTCCAGCCTCTTGCATTTCGTGGTGCAGCTTGAGGTCGAACTCCTTGCGGGCATGACGCCATGTTGCACAACGGCTCCCGAGGAAAGCTTCGGGAGCCGTCTGCACTTGAGGTCGGCTTGGCGGGACTTTCTTGCCGTTCGCCGCGCATGCTCGGTCTTTGCCGCGGCCGCGAACGGCATCGGTAAGGAGGGCGGTAAGCGGACTTGCGGCGGCTTGGCGTGGCAGGTGCAGCGAAGAGTTCAAACCGGTCAATTTGGTCATAGCTCTGAGTGGTCGTTCAGTTCACGGCGTTGCTGGATTTCTGCTGGCGAGGAGCCGCTGCCGCAGCTGGTTGAGGCGGCCGCGGCGCTACCGGCCAGCCGGACGCTCGGGGTCAAGGAATTCGTTCTCGCGCAGAATTGCGTCTTCGGCGGCGCCGAAGTCGGGCGGCACGAACGGAACGAGTGATCGACCGCCTCCGCGCAATGTCTCGATCGCGCCGATGAGCGAGCCATTGGCCTCATCGACTGCGAACGTCACTGCCCGCGGATCGACTGCGAGATGCTCTGCCAGAAGCCTCGTCCTGAGACCAGCGATGCGCGCCTTCGTGTCCGACTCCGTGGGCATGCCCGGACGCACTTCGACGGACACGTCGCATTCGGTGTCGAATCCGAGCGACCGGTTGTTCAGGTTGGATGAGCCCACGCGCATCAAATGGTTGTCCATGATGACGATCTTGGCATGAACGTAGATCGGGCAGCCGCCCTCTGTCACCGGAGTGTAGATCCGGAAGCGGCCGTGCACATCTGACTTTCGGACGATCTCCAGAAGCTGCGCGCGGGCCGATCCCATCGCTTTCTCTTCCAGCCACCCTTGTGCCGTCTCGGGGTTCACGACGACGATTTCGGGGCCGTCCGGTTCACCCAGCCGCGCAGCGATCGCTTCGGCCAGAAGACGCGAGGCGAAATACTGGCTTTCGATGTAAAGCGTGCGCCGCGCCGCGGCGATGATCGCGAGGTAGAGCGACTCGATCTCGTGGACCTCGTCTCGCCCCGCATGGGCCGGCATCGTGCGCGAGATTGCGACCTCGGCGTCCCGGAGCATCGGCTCCAGGCGTTCCGGCCAGATCGGCGCGACGGCGGGCGGCGGCGTCATGGCCTCGCCGGTGGCGTGTTCCCACCGCGTCCGCGCCAGGTCGCCCAACGCTCGGGCCGCGTCGCCGCCAACCGCCACGGTCGCGTCGTGCCACGGGTCGTAGGGCCGTTTCGTCGTGGGCCTGATCCGGTAGGGGCTGTCGTCCACGTGCTCCTTCGTGTCCCAGCGGTCCGCGGTCGCGTCGATGCCGCCGCAGAAGGCGAGAACGTCGTCGATCACGATGATCTTCTGGTGATGCGCAGCGCCAGAGGGATGTGCATGATCGAGCTTGAGGCGGATCTGGCCCCCGAGCAGCCAGTCCGCGAGGCGGAGAGGTGTGGAGCCCCGGCCGAGCGTGCTCAGAAGCCCGACGTCCCATTGCAGCAGCCGGATGTCGAGATCGGGACGCTGGCGGACGAGCCAGGTCAGGAACTTGCCCAGGCGGTCGGGAACGTCGCTTGGGTCTTCGCGCGGATCGAGCGAGATCCGCGTGTCGAACTCCCAGCCGATCATGATGACACTGTGCTGCGCCTTCTGCATCACCTCGCGCAGAAGCGCGAAATAGTCGGCCGCATCGACGATCACCGCCAGCCTGTCTGCCGTTTCGATCCTCCAGCAGGTATCGCCGGGCCGCAGAACGGGTTGGGTCTCTTGCATTGCTTGCCACTCTCGCCGAAGTGCAGGATGCCCCGCCACCGTTCTCGGGCCGCGGGGCCTGACCATGGTTGTCTCATGAAACCCGTTGCGCGACCGCCCCGTCGCTATGCCCGCGCAAGGAAGAAGCGCACCATTTCGGCCGAAGCGTCGGGTCCTTGCGGATCGGCGTAGCTGCCGCCGGCATCGCCCCCGGACCACGCGTGGCCCGCGCCGTCGATCCTCCAGACCTCGACCGGGTGGCCGGCCGCGTTCCGCGCGCGCAGCACGTCGTAGCGGCGCCCGGCTTCCTCTCCGGACACGGGAACAGCGTCTTCCAGCGGCCCGGCCAACCGGCCCGCGTTCACCGGCGCGACCGTGTTGTCGGCCGAGCCCTGGAAGATGATCGCCGGCACGGCAAGCGGTTCCGCGTCCGGCGCGGGCTGGCCGCGCATCGCGCCCAAGGCCGACATGACGTCGCTCGCCGATCCCGGCGCAAGGCCGGAATGCACGCCCGCGGCGGCGAAGACCTCGGGGTGGGTTTGGGCGAGGATGGCCGCCATCGCACCGCCCGCCGAAAGGCCTGCGACGAAGACACGGGCCGCGGGCACGTCGTGCTCCTCCGCCACGGCAGCAGCCAGGTTGGCCAGCAGCGCCGCCTCGCCACCCGCCCGCGACCGGTCTTCGGGCCGGAACCAGTTCCAGCACGCCTGGGCGTTGTGCGCGCGCGTCTGCTCAGGATAAGCCACGACCAGCCCGTGCCGCTCGGCCTGGGCGTTCATCCGCGTCCCGGCAGCGAAATCCTCGGACGATTGCGTGCAGCCATGCAGCATGAGGATCACGCCGCGGACCGGTGCCTCTTGGTCGGAGGTGCGGTAAAGGTAATAGTTCCGCGCGCCGTGCGGGCCGGCATGGGCCCGGCGCTCGAACAACGCGCCGTCCGGCACGTCGACCACGGGTTGCGCCCGGCTCGACGGGGCCTCGAAGTCCTTGGCCCGTTTCGAAAGCTCCGAGACGACCTGCGAAAGCCGCGAACGCCGCCCGGGCGGCTTCGCGCGGCGGAACGCCTTTGCCTTCGGCATCACGTCGGCCGGCGACGGCGTGTCGGCAGAGCCTGTCAGTGCAGCCTGGATGGCGCGCGTCGCCGCAAACGGGTCTCCGGCGCGTGTGTGTTCGAGCGAGCGGCGCATGGCCGTCGCGAAATCGTCGTTCATCTGTCTGCCTTTCAGGATCGGCCGCAGCCGTCAGGTTATGCGATGCGCCAGCGCGGCGCGCAGTTCGGACGGCGCTTGAAGCGCGCCGAGGATGTTGATCGAGCCGATGGTCGCGAGGGCGAGATCGGGCGTGATGTCGTGGGCCAGCCGCGCAAGCCCGACGACCTTGATGTGCAGAACCTCGCCTGCATCCCGCGCGGCTTCGAGATCGGCGCGGGTGAAATCGCGCAGACCGACATTGAGCGTGCGCCGCTCGATCAGGCGCCCGACCTCGCCGCCGTGAGTGCCAAGCTGCGCGCGGATGGCGGTCCGGATGAAGTTGGTCCTGTTGGTATAGAAACCTTCTTCGACCAGCAGGTCGATGCGGCCGAGGTCGACATAGCCGAGGTTGATCGTGACTTTCTCTGTATCGCTGGGTTTGATCTGGCGCGGTAACTCAATCTCCATCCACTTGGATGGTAAGTAATGGCCGGCACGTGCCAGTGCAAGGAGCAATCCATCGCCCCTCGGACTCAAATACCCTCAGGATGCGCGCGCTGCCGCAAAGGTCACGAGCCGGCGGTTTTTCTCGTCCCACAGGTGCTTGCGCACGCATGAGAGACTTTCACCCAGCGTCAGCCGCTGCGCCTCTGCCAGCTCGGGATGATCGCTCAGGATTTCGGGCAGACGGTAGAACGGCACGCGCGATTGCAGATGGTGCAGATGATGCATCCCGATATTGGCCGTCAGCCAACGCAGCGGCCCGGGTAGGACGTAGTAGGAGCTTCCATGCAGCGCCGCCTCGTGAAGCTGCCAATCGGCCTCGTGGTCCCAGCTCGTGTTCTCGAACTGGTGCTGCACGTAGAAAAGCCACACCCCGATCGAGGCCGCGACGAGCATCGTGGGCAGGAAGATGAAGAGAAGGACGTCGACGCCGCCGATGTATGCAATGCCCACCAACAAAGCCGCGATCGCTGCATTGGTCCCCATCGCACTGACCCAGTATTTTCGGCCGGCGCGCATCAGGCCAAGCGGCAGCCGATTGCAAAGGAAGAAAACGTAGAACGGCCCCAGGCCGAACAGGGTGAGCGGGTGGCGGTAGAGCCGGTACTTGAGGCGCCCGAAGAACGGCAGGGCCCGGTATTCGGACACGGTCAGCGTCAGGACGTCGCCGATTCCCCGCCTGTCGAGGTTGCCGGTCCCCGCATGATGGGCCGAGTGCAGACGGCGCCAGGTGTCGTAGGGCGTCAGCGTCAGCACGCCGATGGCGCGTCCGACCCAGTCGCTGACAGTGCGATTGTTGAAGAAGGCGGCATGGCCGCAATCGTGCTGGATCATGAACAGCCGCACCAGGAACATGGCGTTCAGGACGGCAAGGACCGCGGCGAGCGTGTAGCTGAAGTCGACGCTCCACCAGGCCAGCGCCCACAGACCCGCGAAGGGACCCGCCGTGACGGCGATCTCCCACGTGCTTCGTGAGAGGGACGGCTCCCGGTATTGCGCGAGAACGGCGACCCATTCGCGCGCGTCGCGGCGTTGTTCGGGGCCGGGACCTCGGGCGTGTGCGTCAATGCTTTTCATCATCGGGCGGATTTTCCCGAGGCCGCCCGTTTCTTCGGTTTGACCGGTGCAACCTGTTCAGGCCGGGACCGCTCACGTTCGAGTCGCGCCGCGCGCAATCGCTGCGTCTTCACGTCCCGTGCCGCAATCTCGGCGTCAATGATCAGCATTGCAGCGGAATGGGTGCCCGCCGCCTTGGATTCCCGAGCCTTCGGGCGGAATACGGTGTCTTTCGTCAGCAAGGGTAATCTCCTTCATAGGGGTAATCTGCTGCGTTCGGGTAGTCAGGCGCAGGCACGAGGCGGGGCCCCGTTCTGACAGAACTTGTCGCGCCGATTTCTCCGGACGCCGGCGTCAAGCTTCGTGCGGATCGTGTGCCGAAGATTGGTGCCATCCGGTTTTGCGCGCCCTGCGACCACGGCAATGATTGATCATGCTCCCTATCAAGGCGCACAGGGAGCACGGCCGTGCCGGACGCGACTTGAACTTGCGATGCACTGGCGACCAGCGTACGCCGCCCGAGCGTGACCCGACTCTTTATTGTCGCGGAAGAGCAGCCGCATACTTTCCCCGCGTCATCGAACGAAAACGCCTGGGCAACCACGAGGATAAGCGCCTCGCGCTGTTCGTCGGGAAGCGTGTCGAAGATCCGGCGGAAGCCGGAAACCGCATCATCGGGCTCTGCCGGCTCGGTGACCTTGGCGACGACGCTTTGGACAACGCCCTCTTGGGGCTGGCATCGCTTCGCATGGTAGGTGTCCCGAAGCATCCGGAACAGGCGGGGCCGCAAGCCCGATCCGGTGTCGGCGGCTTTGATCCCGGCCCACGCCTCGATCACGGTCAGCGAAACGATGTCGTCCGCAAACTCTCGGTTACCGGCGAGGACGAGCGCGAAGGCGCGCATCGCAGCCAAGTGCTGCTCGATCCCATTGCGCGGGTCGCTCGTCGTGTTCGCCACCATTGAGCGACGTGCGCGCGCTTCGTCGACGGTACAGACCTGGATAGGGCTGTGGACGCTCGTGGCTTGGCAGTCCATGGCAACTCCCTTGCTTCTTGCTCGCCTCGCCTGTGCAGCGCCCCAGCAGAGCGCAGCGCTTCGGCAGAAATGTGGTGATCCTGTCGGGCAGCGCGCTGGAACCGCGGACTGAGTCGGGGACCGTCTGGCGACCATGCGCCAAGCAGACTCGGTCCGGGCTGATCCACATCAGTCGTAATGACTATTGTTGCCGGAAGAATGACCGAAGGATGCGCCCGAAGCGCCGTTGTTCACGCGAATTACCGCAAGAGCGGTCCGTCCTGATCCAGGTATGAGGTGTCGAAGCCAGCGACGTCCGTAAGGCCGGCGAAGTCATCGAAACTGACGCGCCCCTTCTGGAAGGTCATGAGCTTCTCCTCACGCAGGTGCCGCAGGACACGGTTCACGTGCACAGCGCTGAGACCCAGCGCATCGGCAAGGTGATACTGCGTGAGCGGGCAGTCGAAGCCGGCATTGTCGGCCAGCCCGACGAGTTTCAGGCGCGTTCCCAGTTCAAGCAGAAGATGCGCGGTTCGCTCCTCGGCTGTACGGCGACCGAGGTTCACCAAATGCTCGACGACCATCGCCTCGTCCCGCGACGCTGCCCACAGGACGGCGGTGGCCAGGCGTGGCGCTTCGGCGAAGGCATCAAACAGGTCCGAGGCGAGTACCTCGGTCGCCTTGATGCGGGTAACGGCCTCGATGCTGTGGTCGGATGTGCGAAAGAGAATGCTGCGCAAGCCGAGGAAATCACCGGGCACCTGAAAGTCGACGATCTGCCGGTCACCCTCCGGCGTCATTTTGTACGAACAGGCCCAACCCTCGGCGAGGACGAAAGCCGAGGCGTTGACCTGTCCTTCGTGGGTCAGTTCATGCCCAACGGAAAAACTCCGCCGCCGGAGGAAGAAGCGCGCGACGGTCGCGCGGTCGGTATCCGAAAGCCGGACGAAGGCCGAGAGTTTTCGGGTCAGGGCGCTTTGATCCATCGCGTCTGGTGCTCGTTGAAAGGGAAATTCGTGTGCGGGTAGCCGGGATTTCGGCGTCTCAGGCTGCTGTACATCAGTCCGGCGCGGCCAAATGCGCCTATGATCACTTCTTTCCGGCAGCTCAGGCCGGATTCTCCCATTCCGAACTGAAGGCTAAACCACCATGAGCGAACACAACGACATCGCAGGAACCGCTGCCCTGGCCATCTGCGAATCGCTGCTTCTTGCGCTTAACGATCACAAGATCCTACCAGAAGAAGAGATCGTCGGCATCCTCCGGGACGCGGCGGACGCGCACGAGAACGCCCCGACAAGCAAAGAAGACGGCCTGCACACGGCCGTGGCGCAGCTAATCAACGGAATCATCGCCGGCGGCAATTCGGTGCGTCGACCCTGAAAAGTACGCCGTATCGAATGAAGCCGTTGAACGTTATGCTACGAGAGCGATATGGGGAGCTTGTCTTAGATGCGCGTTTTTTCCAATCCGGTGGGAGCCGGATCACTCTGGTTCGACAATCTCGCCACGGCGGACGGAAGCCCTGTCGCCTATGACCCGCAGGCGCGCGCGTTCGTCGCGATGCCGCCGTTTTGCGCGAACCGCGAGATCATCGGATGCAACTGGATTGCGCCGGAACAGGGCGCCTTCTGCCGAGCCTGCGCGATGACGGCGCTGGCGCCTGACCGGTCAATTCCGAATGCCGTGCCGAACTGGGCCCAGACCGAAGCCGCGAAGCGCTGGGTGCTCGACAATCTCGGGCGCTGGAACTGGTTCCGGCCCGAGGACCCGGGAACGCGACCCGTCTTCAACATGTTGGCGGAAGGTCCGACCCCGGTCGCCATGGGGCATGCGAACGGCGTGGTGACCATCAGCGTCGCCGAGGCCGACCCGGTTCTGCGAACGACCCGCCGCGAAGCGCTGCAGGAACCCTATCGCACGATGATCGGTCACATGCGCCACGAGATCGCGCACATGCTCTGGTGGCGCCTCAGCCTGCGTGCCGATTTCCTGGATGCGTTCCGCTCGATGTTCGGCGACGAACGTGACGACTACCAGGCCGCGTTGCAGCGACATTACAGCAATGGTCCTCCGCCCGACTGGCGGGCGCGCTTCCTGACCACCTACGCCTCGGCACACCCGCACGAGGACTGGGCCGAGACGGCCGCGCACCTGCTGCACCTGACCGACATCTGCGACAGCCTGTCCGCCGCTGGGCATTCCGCGCCGGGCCTTCCGGCGGCCGGCTGGGACCCTTATGCCGAACCGGACGCGGACCACCTGATCCGCGTCGCAATATCCGTGGTCATGGGAATCAATCACGTCAACCGCTCGATGGGGCTGCCCGACATCTACCCCTTCGTACTTTCGGAGGTCGCACGTCAAAAGCTGGCATTCGTTCATGGTTGGCTGCGCAGGGGAGCGCAGGCGCGGTGAATGGCGACATTTGTTGGCGCTGCGGCAATGGCGGCACCCAAGCTGTGGCGTGACTGCGGGCAACCAGGTCCGCTCGCTGGACCCGAGGGCACTTGACCCCGTTGCGTGAGCAGCCAAACTGCTCCTGCAATGGGGGAGCGTTGGCCGCGTCACTGCGCGGATGCGCTGCCCGGCAGGCTCCAGGAGGTCTTCATGGCGTTCGTGGCAATGCTCGGATCCATTGTACGCGACGGCAGTCTCTGCGTGATCGACGCGTCCGGCGAAGCCCACCATATCGGAGATGGTTCAGCCCCCAAAGCAACACTACGTCTGACCTCCAAGCTGAGCGAGTACACGTTGGCCCTCAATCCGGCGCTCTCGGTCGGCGAGGCCTACATGGACGGCCGCCTCGTGATCGAGGACGGCAGCCTCTACGACTTTCTTGACGTGGTGGCTCGCAATTTCGGCCCTGCGGGACAACACCCTTGGCTGGTCTTCCTCAAACGGCTCCGCAGGGGACTGAAGCAGTCCAACCCGATGGGCCGCGCGCAGCGCAACGTGGCACATCACTATGACCTTTCGCCCGAGTTTTACGACATCTTCCTGGACCAGGATCGGCAGTATTCCTGTGCCTATTTCAAGAGCATGGACGAAACGCTCGATGCCGCTCAGGAGAACAAGAAACGGCACATCGCGGCGAAGCTGTGCCTGGATCGGCCCGGGCTGCGCGTGCTCGACATCGGGTCGGGCTGGGGCGGCATGGCATTGTATCTGGCAGAGACGTTCGGCGCCGACGTCACCGGTGTCACGCTGAGCAAGGAGCAGCACAGCTACAGCCTGCGCAGAGCGGCCGACTCCCCGGCCAGCAAGCGCGTTCGTTTCGAACTCCAGGACTACCGTGAGCTTGAGGGGCCCTTCGACCGGATCGTTTCGGTCGGGATGTTCGAGCATGTGGGGAAGAAGAACTACCTGGAGTTCTTCGCCCGCCTTCGCGCGCTTCTGACCGAGGACGGCATCGCCCTTGTCCATTCGATCGGCTACGCCGATGCACCGGGGCCGATCAATCCGTTCATACGGAAGTATGTTTTCCCCGGGGCGGATCTTCCGTCGATGTCCGAGGTCTTCGGCGCGGCCGAGCCCAACGGCCTCTTCGTCACGGATCTGGAAATTCTGCGCCTGCATTACGCCGAGACGCTGCGCCGTTGGCGCGAGCGTTTCACAGCGCGGTCTGCCGAGGTCATCGCGCGGTATGACGAACGGTTTTTACGCATGTGGGAGTTCTATCTTGTGCTGAGCGAAATCGGTTTTCGGCAGCGCACGAACATCGTTTTCCAGATGCAACTCGCACGGCGCATCGACGCCGTCCCGACAACACGCGACTACATGACCGACGCAGAGCGCCGCCTGGAGAAGGCCGACAAGCAGTCGAACGACAGCGGCTGCTGAACAGCCGGTTTGCACCAGATCCTGCGCTGCACGCACCGGAAAACCATTGGGCAGTTCGCAACCTGTCGTGGGCTTGGGGCCAAGATCATTGTGCGTCGCTGATCTCTGACTCGAGGCGCTTTTGTAGCCTGCGGCGTGCAATCCACCCACGCAGTTGCGTGGTCGTGACGCTTTCGGGTTGAAACACCAGTTCGTCGCCTTCGCCGATTATCCGGTAGGTTTTGGACCCGGCCGAGGTCGTGGCCGAGTATCCAGTCTCGGCTGCCACGGTGAGGGTCAGGCGCTCGATCGCTTCGGATGCGATCTGGTTATTTCCATGCATCTGGATGCGCGTCATCAGGTCTTCGAAGCTGCCAGCGTCCAGGTATTCACCCGATCCCAAGGGTCCCTCGTTCGTCGCGGCTCTGGCAGATTCCTGATCCTTGCTGCGGATATTGTCGTTCTGCGTGATATAGGCCGTGCCACGCTCGCCTCCTGCTTCGTAATCAGCGATGATGGCAGTGACGTAGATCGGCTCGGCCCCCATGTTCGCGATGAACAACCTCGCACCGCGCCCGGACCCGGCACTGCGGCTGAGCAGGATCTCGGGCCGTCGGCTGCGGCGCATGCTGGCGTAAAAAAGGTTGAGATACACAAGCCAGATCGCCGCGGTGAAGAGGCTGGCGCCAGTCGAAAGGACCTGGTGATGGGCGCGAATGAACTCGATCATGACCCGAGAACATATGTCCGCGGGGGCGGTTCCAAGTGTTTCCTGCACGATGATCGGTCGGGACGCGAAGCGTGGCAGAGCCATTCCCAATCCAGCCGTTTTTCGCGACGATCAACGATGTCCGGGAGGATCGCCGCGGTATCCATTCCGCTCTCACGCGTCGTTCGACGGCGGACCGACTCTGAAAACTGCATGGTTCGGTCACTTAGGAAAGTTCTCAGGCATTCCCTTGCACGCCCGGCCGCCGGCAGCGATCCGGATTTTCGTCCGTGGAGGAACAGCGACCCGCGCAGGGATGTTCCCAAAGCAGTGAGGCCGACGCTCGCGCCCGTCACCGGCGGTCGGGCACTGCCGCAAGCCTCGCCTCCTTGGTCTGGGACGCCGCATGAAGCTCCTTGTCAGACTGCGCCAGCTCGCGCTCCAGATGTGGTTCCTGCCGGCGGTCCTCTCGCTCGTGGCGCTGATGACGGTGGCTGCGGCGCATTATTCCGCGGCCTTGCTGCCGCAGGACCTGCCGGTGGACATACCGGAAAGCGCGACGCAGACCATCCTGACCATCGTCGCGACCAGCATGCTTACCGTGGCGACCTTCGCC
>NZ_FNPF01000021.1 GCF_900107235.1 Citreimonas salinaria | reverse complement strand
GCTCGCGATACGCAGACCGTCCAATGTGACCTCGTCGCGGCCAAGGACTCTTATCCTGATTGTCGCGCTGATCTCACCCAGATTGTCGCGCTATAGAATCTACCGCCTCTATCTCCGGATCGATCGGTTTGCCGTCCCGGTACCGTCCCCGTGCAATCTCTGGCACTGCTGCGGTCACCACCACTCACCGTGTGCCTCTCTTTGCCCTTTGGGACGCTCCTAGAGCACTTTCCGAATTCATCGGGCAGGCAGAGCCACATAACCCGCTCCGGTGAGCCTGCAGTGCCTTCTGGCGCGTCCGGCGGCCGACACGTCACACCACCCACTTCGCTGCTTTGTCGGAACCAAGGCCGTCATCCTGGATTCCAGGCGTAGCTCCCGGTGGCCTCGAGCTCTCTCTGGATCCCTTCGATCAGGCACGACAATCCTGCCGAGTAACGTAACGCTCGATACGAAGGTTGGGTGAGTCACCCCGGCAAGCACATGGAAGTGTCACGTACGAGGACGCATGGCACGGCCGTGCGCACATGGTTACAGCCCCGGCAAGGAACGTTTTAATCTTCGGGAGCACGACGTTTCGGCGTCTTCATCAGGAATCGATTCCCTGCAGCGCTGACGCGCTATCCTTGGTCGGTTCAGCTCGTCTATGAATAAAGAAACCATCCGCCTTATGTATGTATCTAATAGCCGATGGTTTTCTATTTGAACGACACAACATGCTGTAGTCTGCTAGTGCAAGACACCCAATATGCGGTGCTTCGCACCTTGTTGGTGGGTGTGTGGTGGTGGGGGTGGCGGTGCGTAAGCAGATCGTTACGTTACTGAGCAATTTTCAGGATATCCACGCATCACGAAGGATCGGTAATTATTTGCCGCCATCAAGGTAACCCGTTTTCAGGAGCGGTTACCGGATTCCAGAACTCTCCGTGGATCGGTAAATTTTTACCTCCGGGGGCAAGCCAACCATGACGGATTCCAGGTAACTTGGCATAGGTTCTTCCGCCAACCTCTCACACACGCCCCCCCAAAAAGGGGCGAAGCCCCGTCCAGGAAGGAATCCTCGTGGCGTTTCAGTCCATCGTTGCTGAACGGATTGAACGGATTCCCTGATCCCGCCTCACGTCCCAGCATCTGATCCGCGCTGGCTGTAAGAATCGCCCGACGCGGAGAAATTCCAAGGATTCCATGTCATACGAACGAGCGGTGCTTCTTTGCCCGTCCAGGCAACCGTTTCAGATCCTTGGAATCCGGCTTCAGAGGCCACGTCCCCGGATCCACATGCGTGCTTCGCACGGGCTCGAAACGATTTCATGAGGCGCTTCAGCGCCCCGATATATGATACCGCCTCAATGCCGGATATCCTTTTCCCTGCGGCGTTTGCGCCGGTACGGACTCGGGAAGATCTTGCGAGGTAGATATTTCCCCTCCGTCCAGTCAGCGTTTCCTGCAGCGCAGATGTGGATCTTACCGACCGAGTCCGCTTCCAGGATTCATGAGTATCATCCCGGGGAAATTATTACCGCCCCATTTGTCACCGACGAGCCTTAGAGGAATCCCGCAGTCGCTACGCCAAGGCGTATCTCTTCCTGCCCGCGGATAGCTTGTAGCCCTGACGTGCAGTCAGGGCGGGTTAATTGATCGCGCCATAACCTCCTTGCTTGCCGAGGCGTTGGCCGCCATCGTCACCGTGTAAGAATGCCGGACGGCTAAGCCGTCCTCGGCCGGATGCCAGGAAATTCATGGTGGGTACGGCGGGTACGGTGCGGGTCGTCCGTGGATCACGGCTCATCGTTTCGTTTCTTAGGATAGAATCAGTCTATCCATTGACTTTTCCTCCTCCGCGACGTACTTGCATGGATAGGCAACCAGCGCCGCCTGTCGATCAATCGACGAAGGTCCAGAACCGCGCACATCCCGACGCTGCTTCGCGGCAAACACCAAGGCTCTGACCAGCCGAAACCATCACAGCCTCCTGGGAGGCCTAAACACGCTGTCGGCATGTGCCGGCGCAGGAGATTCAACATGACGAACAAATCCACCATCGCCGTCTTGAGCAACGGCACCCGCATCGCTCAGCTGAAATCAGACGCAAAGCGCGTCGAACGTGAACAAGACATCTCGCACGCCGAGGCCCTGGCGAAGGTCGCCCGCGGGTCTGGCTATGACAGCTGGGAAGACCTGATTGCGGCTTCCTGGGAGCTGGACGAAGACGGCGATGTTGTCACACAAAAGCGCTTTCAGCTGTTCGGGATGCCTTCAGAGCTGCCCGTCGTCAGTGCGCCCCTTGACGAATGGGAAGACTGGGCGGAGGAAGGCGTTCCCGAAATGGTGTCGGTCGATATCGCCGTCGGCTTCTACAGCGACACAACCGAGCCGTATCTGCACGTCTCTTTCGTCGGTATCGACGAAGGCACGAACGTGGCGCTCGACATGGAGATGTACGAGCGGATGGAGGATGCCGTTGCGTCTGGCTCTGTGTCCGATCGTGTCGCAGTCCAGGGTGCGCTCGTCGAAGAGGTGATGGGGTTCTATGAAGCCGACTGGCTGGAGATGACTGCGCGTGATGTCTGTAAGCTGGAGCGGTTCCGGCTCGGTATTTCGCAGGATGAAGATCTCTTTTGGCAAGAACCAACCCCCGCGAACTACGGCGCGAACCAGGAAGCCGTCCGCATCTATCGTGCTGGCCCGGATCAGCTCCTCGTCTGCTACGAGTCAGATAGCAAACATCCCGGCGAAGAAGTGTTCGGCATGATCACGGACGCGCAATACGACGCCGTTCCACACAATCCGTACAACTATTGGAAGATGATGAACGGATACCTTTCCGCGGCCGGCCTGACGCTGAACGAGCGCGACGAACGCGACCCCGACATGTGGGACTAAGAAGGATAACCCGGCAGCAGGGCAGGGAACCAGGCCCCTGCCCTGCTGTCATTCACGCGGCCTTCGTGGCGGCCCGGATGATCTGTGTCTGTTAGGTTCCACCGAAGACCTTCGGATCCAAGCAAAATCCAGACGGTAAAAATATGCCCCCGGCGAGATATGCCAGTATGCCAGATGGAGATCAGGAACGTCGTAGCCTGCGCGGGCTCACCCCAGAAGGGGTGGCCGCATTTTCATGAGGGATCTTATCATCCGACGGGACCCGTCGATCACCGAGCCAGTTCGAGCCGGTCTTCGGCGACCAGGACAGGCAGCAGAAGAGCCTCCAGGATCGGTCTCTGCGGGGCATCAGCGGCGACCGATCGCAAGTGCGAGAACGCCCTCCACGAGCGCTGCCGGAGGTCCCTGCGGACTTCCCGGGTCAGATCCTCGAAGGCGTCTGCAGAGATCGCCCCGGCAGGGATGCTCTCTGCATCGTACTCGAGCCGGAGCTCGTCCTTACTCGTCATCATCGTCATCGGAGACCTCTTCTTCGTCTCCTGACGAAGTGTGAGCCAGCGCGCCCGTGTCAATGAAGACATCGAACGCTGCATGCGTCTGCACGAGCCATTTCAGGACTTCGCGTACCTCGGTGCGGATCGACAGCAGCCGCTGTGCCCGGGAACCGAGGTCAACGAGACCGAGCTCGGCTTCCAGCTGCTTGAGAGCCGGGTCCTCGGTTGCCTTTCGGTCCTCGATGAGGGTCTTCAGCGCGTCGCCGAGCCGGTAGACCTCGTGCAGCCCGAGATTGAACCGGCGGGCGAACGAGATCAGCTTTGTGCGCCGCGCATGCGGCAGTGTGACAACGTGAAGCTCGTGTTGCGCCTTCACGCGATCGACCAGATCCTTTTCTGATCCTGCGCTTTCGATGAAGTCGAAGCCCGATCCAAGGGTATCGTTTAGCGCGAGGACGTAGTCAGCACGGTCGCCGGCGAGCCGCTGGGCCTTCTCGATGAAGCGAACCGCGCCGGCCAGGGCGGACGCCTCGGGAGCCGTGACGGCAACGAAGACCGGACGGTACTGTTCGTCCTCCATCAATTCGAGAGCATCCTGGTTCTGCATCCAGTCCAGGACTTGACCAGAGACGGTCGCCCCCAGGTCCACGACCGCGGCGTCGCTGTCGGGATCGGCCAGCACATCCAGCAGCGGACCGAAGAACTGTTCAGCAGCCAGTGGGTGAGCCGAGACCTGGGCAAGAAGGTCTTCGGTCAGCTTGAGAGAGACGTCGACGTCGGAGCCCAGCAGAGCGGAAGCGCGCTGGACGCTGTCGACCTCGCCGAAGCCCACCTGAGCATCGAGATCGAGAAGTTTCAGGTAGATCTGGCACGCGACTTCAGTCTTGCCCACGCCGCCTTTGTCCGATCCGACGATGAATGCCTGTTTCATTTTGAGTTTCCTCATATTCATGAGGAGGTACTCTACAAGACACGGATTTCACCGCGGTTTAATCCGGGACCAGACTGCGCTGCCGGAATGGACGGCCCTCGTCTGACACCGACCCTCCCCTGTTCTCCGAGGACACCTACTGAGGCGCGATCCCTGATGTGCAGGACATCGAGCAGCCAATCGATCGAGACGCGGGCCCCGTCTCTATCAATTCGTCCTCAAAGGCTCCCGAAGAAATCTTCGGGAGCTGTCTGCCCCGGAGGTCGGCTTGGCGGGACCTTTCTGCCGTTCGCTGCGCATGCTCGCTCTTTGCCGCGGCTGCGAAGGGCATCGGTAAGGAGGGCGGGAAGAGGTCCTTCGCTGCGCGAGCGAACCGTGTGTGTATATCTGCGAAAGCAGCCATTCATTCTGCCGTAGCGCGGGACGCCTGACGGTCGTCATGACATCCCCCTGCGGAGAGGGCGAGAAGAAGACTGGCGCAAGTGCAGCGAAACATCTTTGCGATGCAGGCATCCCATCCTGCCGAGATCGCCCAGGCCGACCGACCAGCTTGCAGGGGCCACCAAAACCGAACGGGCAGGGGAGCGCTGCCTGCCGAGGCAATGGATTTTCGTGCCCCACCGTGAGGGAAATGGTCAGCCCGAAGCCAATGCGACCTTGCCTCCAGCCTCCATCCAGTTGGTCGCCAGCACCGGCGTAATAATTGAGCGCTTTCGGCTCGGAATGCGAGTTCTCTTCTCCTACGCGGTGTTCTCGGAGCCGGATTTCTTCAGACCCGCGCGGATAGACGACGGGAGTTGCAACGCGAGTAGCGGGAACACGGGCATCGGGTAGGCTTCACGCAAGCATTCAACGAGAAACGGAACGGTGCCATGCCCAACCCCGAGGCTGACCATGCTCGCGCGCTCGATGTCTCCACGCGGGAGAGGAGCGGCGGCGACCGTCGCCAAGGCTCCCGAAGAAAGCATGGCAGACATCATGTCGTCTGGACTCTCCTTGCGGCTCCGGCGGTGGCATGGGTAATCAACTTGTCGCGGCACGGAGCCGCGGTGGCCGAGGATGCCGTGAACCCGTCCGGGGCACTGTCTGCCTTCCTGCTGATTTTCGCGTTGCTTGCCACGCCCCTGCGTCGCGTCTGGCCGCAGGCCGGCGTTGCGCGGTGGTTGCTGCGCAACCGGCGCTATCTGGGCGTGGCGGGCTTCGGCTATGCGCTTTTGCACACGCTGTTCTACGTCGTCGACGCCGGATCCGCGGGGCGGGTCATCGCCGATCTTCCGCGGCTCGACATCTGGACCGGCTGGGTTTCCTTGATGATATTGGTGCCTCTGGCCGCGACTTCCTCGGGTGCCGCCGTCCGAAGGCTGGGGCGCTGGTGGAAGCCTCTGCAACGCTGGACCTATGCTGCGGCGCTGCTGGGCCTTCTTCACGCGTTGAGCCTGAACGAATGGGAAGACCCGGTAGAGCCACTGGTGGTCGCGGCCCCCCTGATCGCGCTGCAGGTCTGGCGGGTTCTTGGCCACCGCCGCCGACCCCGTGCACCCTAAACCTGCGGCGATCCCAGGTAGCCCAGGATGGCGCGCCGCATGCGCCGTTGCAGACAATCGAAATCGCGTTCCCCGGCCGAGGTGGCCGCATCCGCCAGTCCGTGCCCGATGGCGATCAAGTCGAAGGCAATGGCCGGCGCATCGACGATCCCGTTGCGTTCGAGCGTGCCGACGACGACCTTCGCCATGCCCTGCTTCAGCGCGGCGGTCTCGGCGTCGAGGGGAAGGCGTTCCTCGGCGACTTCCAGCGCGTGGGCCAGCGACGGGTTGCGCAGGTGATGGCGCAGGGTGGCCGCGACGAGCGCGTCGACCTCCTGTTCCAACCCGCTGCCCGCCGCGGCCCGGGCGGCGGCGGCCATGTCATCATGCATCTGCTGGCGCATCGCGCGGACCAGTTCGGCCATGATCGCCTCCTTGGTCGGATAATATTGATACAGCGAGCCGATCGACACGCCGGCCACCTCGGCCACCAGATTCGTGGTCAGCGCCTCGTCTCCCTGCCGCTCCAGAATGCGAGCCGCCGCTTCCAGGATGGCGTCGCAGGTGGCCCGCGACCTGGCCTGGCGCGGGGTCTTCCGGGGGTTGATGGGCGTGTTTTTCGCGGTCATCGGATGCGAGTGGCCAGATGCAAGTATTTGCTCACATTATGCCTGCGATGGAATGGATGCAACGGCAGGTGAGACATGGGAACAGGTTTCGAGTTCAAAGGACGCAAGGTGCTTGTGACAGGAGCAACGCGCGGCATAGGGCGCGCGCTTGTCGATGGGTTGGCCCATCGCGGGGCCAAAGTCTTGGCCGTGGCGAAAGATCCCGACGCAGTTGCCAGGCTGGTGGAGTGCTGCCCCGCGGTCGTCGACGGCCTGGCGGTCGATCTGTCCGGATCCGAGGCGCATCTGGAGATTGCCGACTGGGTGGAGGACCGGCACCGCGACATCAGCGTGCTGTTCAACAATGCCGCGGTGATGAACCACGGCCCCTTGACCGATGCGCCGTGGGAAAAGCTCGGGGTCATCGCCGAGGAGATCGGCGTCAACCTCCGGGCGCCCCTGTGCCTGACCACTGCGCTGCTGCCGACGCTGTCCCGGCAACCGGCCGCCGCCATCGTCAACGTCACGTCCGGCCTTGCCATCGCGCCGCGCCGGGATTCTGCCGTTTACTGCGCCACGAAGGCGGGCCTGCGCAGCTTCACGCGCGCGCTTCGGGACCAGTGCCGCCACGCCGGCTTTCGGATCCAGGTCACCGAAATCGTCATGACGCTCGTGGAGACCGAGCTGACCGCCCGGCTCCCGATCCGGAAGTATCCGCCCGAACGTGCCGCTGCGGACCTTCTTCGCGGGGTGGAGCGGGGGCTCGAGGAGGTCTGGATCGAAAAGGCGAAGACCCTTCGCGTTATCCATCGGCTGGCGCCATCGCTCGCTTACAATCTGATGCGCGCGAGGTAATCTGCACAGCCCTCGCGCAACACGTGCCGGAAGGCGGTCGGGGTATAATCCATTGCTGTAAAGCCGATAGATCCGGCCGATCCTCGAAGGTTCGCCCTCGCGGCGCAAAAGAACGAAGAGCCGACGATAATCGAGCCGGCGACGTTCATTGGCCAGTTCCCGCAGCCGACCGCGCAGCTCAATATAGGACGCGTGCTGCGCCTGATCGGGGATCATCTTGCGGTCTGTGCCCCACCAAAGTGCTTGAACGGCCGCGAGGCGGACCTTCCCGCCGTTCGCTGCACGCGCAAGAGATTGGATCTCGCACATGAAGCATCTGGCAGAGAAGGGCGGAAAGTGTGAATTCGCTGCGGTCGCAAGCCCGCAAGGCTGGGTCGACGGAAGCTGACGTCCGCATGGTGCGACTTGGTCGCCACCCGCTGCGTCGCCGGATGACTGCCCCACCACAATTTCCGGCGTTTTCCTTTGCGAGGATCGCGCTCTTCAGGCAGACCAGAACAGCGGTGCCAGCCAAGCATAGATCAACCAATGCGTTGTGTAGGATACCAGGAACCCACATCGCAAGCGCAGCATCAGCCAAGGGGCCAGGGTTCCCAGGAGCAATGCGGCGAAGGTCAGTCTGAAGAGGATAACAGGTTCAGGATAGATGACGGCCCACATCATGTGAGCGCCGCCGAACAGCAATCCGACGAGCGTTGCTACCTTGATGTCGGAAAGATGCCGGAACTTCAGTTCAATCGTGAGCGTCGCGATCAGCAACTGCTGCAGGAGAATTTCTGCCGACTTGGGAAGAAAGTAGGCCGATGTCATCTCGAAGGGATGGGGCGGCCCGTCCGGCGGCCCTAATGGCAACCCGGGCAGACTCGGAATTGCGACGGCGCCGATGCCGAAGAGCCCGGCCGCCAGCAAGCTCGCTGCGGGGACGTAGCGGATCACCGCTTCGGCTGTCAGCCAATCGAAATGAGATCGTCGGAAGGCAAGGAAGGCTACCGCGGCCCATGCCAAGTAGAAGGCCGCATAGAATGCCGGAGCATCGTTGAGGCCGTCCTCGACACGAAGCGCTCCCAATAACCAGTAGTAGCTCAGGCTCGTCGTCGTCCAGATGACGATCACGGCTGCAAATGTTCGCAGTGTATGTCTGGCGGAGCGTTCGGTCGTTGAAGCGATGCGCATCTTGCTGCTTGTCCGGTCGTCGTTCGCCCGCCGCCGGTTACGCGACGGGCGAAGCTTGTTGCGCCGCGGTCTTACTGCCACTCTCCGAACATCTCGACATAGCTTTTGCCTGAAATGTTCTCGCCCTGATAGGTGCCGGAAAAGGCTGCGGTAGCCTCATAGCGCCCGTCTCCGTTGATGACGATTTCCTGATGAAGATTGCCCGTCACATTCACCGTCAGCGCCGCGTTCAGTGCGGGGATTCTGACCTGCCAGCGGGTGGGGTAGGTGTTGCCGCTTTCAGGGCTGGTCCAGATCTCGCTGGCGCCCTCCGCGAACGGCTCGACCTCGGTCACGATGTGGGTTCCGTCCCTGCGCACCACCGTCGCCCAGGACTGATTGCCTGTTGTCGGGCTCACCGTATCCCAGATGGCCATTGCGTCCCCGTTCGGCATGTTGAAGCTGATCCAGCTCCAATGTGCATCCGCTTGAGGCGAAGTCGCTCCCCACTGGCGATCCACCCATGTCTGACCCACAACCTCGTGCGTGTTCCCTTCAAGCAACAGCGTCCCGGTCGTTCGCATGTTCGGAAGCGCGAATTCGTGGTTCACATCACCGAAGAGGGGGAAGGATCCGCTTCCGCCATACGCCATCACCGGCCCTTCGGACTCCAGTTCGAGGTCAAGAGCGAACCAGGGAACTTCGAACGAGATGGACATCCGCTCGGCATCGCCGGTCCAGGTCAGTCCCGGCGCCGTGATGTTCAACCCGTCGGCGCTCCAATGGAAATCGCTTTCCTGCACCGGGACGACTTCGTATCTGTAGAAGTCGGTCGTCTCGTCGGTCGCCGACAAGACAATCTTGCGCCCCGGCCCGTTCGGGATCGATACGACATGGAGCAGGATGCCGATATCGCGGCCATCAGCGTTCAACCGGCTGGTGATATAGACGGAGTCGGCCCATCCGAGTTCCGGCCCGGGCGGCTGGGCGGCGAAATCCGTGGCGGGGTCGATCAGCTTGGGAAAGCTCTCGGCGGCGGTTTCGGAACCGAGGCTGGCGACCAGAATGGTCGCAGCGAATGTCAGTGCCGTTGCTTTGAACATGCCATCTTCCTTTCATGCTATTACGCGCAGGCCATCGCTCCTCCGGGACAGATCTCTGCCCTCGGGAAAGCACTTGCCTTCATGTGTCAGTTACGTGTATTATGCACGTAAAATAAAGGCTTCGGCATGTCAACGGAAAACGTGCAAAATACACGCAAAGACGCTCTGCTCCGCGATCTGCACGGCGCGCTTGTCGAAATCACCGTCGCGATGAACCGGCCGCAGAGAGACGAGGAACTGCTCGAGGAGGCCGGCGTCTCGCTGGACAAGGCCCTGTTCAAACTGCTCGTGGCCGTCGAACGACTTGGGCCGGTAAGCATCGTCGAGCTGGCAGAGCGTATGGGGCTGGATCACTCAACGGTCAGCCGCCAGATCGGCAAGCTTGAAAGCCTTGGCCTGGTTGCACGGCAACCAAGCGAGACCGACCGCAGGGTCCGCGAAGCGGTGCTGACGCAAGCTGGCAGGGCAACGACCGACAAGATTGATAAAGCACGTCAACGGATGGCCAGGGAGCTTTTTGAGACGTGGGAAGACAAGGATGTCGTCACGCTGGTCCGCCTGATGAGTCGCTTTGCCGAGGCATTCCGGGAGCATCCCAGGAGCGGCAGCAGATGAATTCTTCCGCCGAGCCGGGTCGAATGGCCACTGAAATTGAGGCTGTTGCGACAGGCAGGGCTGATCGCCTCTCCGCAAGCGACCGTGATTCTTGCTTCATCTCAACTGTCCTGCAAAGGTAGGTCATTCGGCTCGAGCTGCGAAAGCAAAAATTCCGGGATACGCGGCTCGTTCGACGGGCGGTGGAACATGCAACTGAAATGCCTCTTGGAATCGACCAATCTCTCTCGAGACATTGCGCCAGCAACGCGGCGAGTTGCGAGTGACACCCACAGCATTAAATGCTATAGTCAAGCTGATTTTGGGGGGGCGATGTCATGTCTGCATGCCTGTTATGTGATACGCAGAAGCACGTGCTGCAGTGCCCGAAGACAGGCTGCCGCAGCGTGGTCCTGAGAATAGGCGCCCCGGCCAGCGTAGACGCGAAGCATCTCCAGAATCGCTTTCAAGTATCTGGGATCCGAGCCCGATACGCCAATCAGTTGGCGCATCAGATCGCGGATCTCGGCACTGGAGAAGTTTTTCTGCCGAGGGTCGATGATCTCGGCCAGCTACTCGACGAGCTTTCCGGTTTGGCACTGGAGATATGTGTCGTGGAAGAAAGCATCTCCACCGCTTAGCCACCTCACCGCGCCGGGTAATCAAACGACGCCAAGATCTGCCCTCGGATCAGGCCCGGGTGGTCCTTGAGTGCGCCGGCGATGAATTCCTCGTCCGCGCAGACATGCAGCTGCCGCGGCTCGATGCGGGTGCCCCTGACGAGTGGGCGCGCGTCACAGAAGCAACCCGCGACCCCGATGATTTCGCTGCTTCTTGCCGCTCGACATAACGTGCCTCCCTGCTTCATTCGCCATCCGCAGGATTGTTCAGGCGGTCGCTTGATGACAGAGATGTCGTGCGGGTAAAGTGAGCGTCCGGAAGCTCCGGGTCGATGTCTGCCGGCCGCTTGCGCTGCGCCTTTGATGAACGACTGCTTCCGCAAAGCCGCGCCGCGGCATGCTCATCTCGGGCCGAAAGGCGGCTACGGGCTGCACGCGGCGGACATATCCCTCGCGTCGGCGCAACCGTCCGCCGCGGGACTTCATTGAAAGCACGCCTGCTGTTCAATAATGCGGAGCGGCTGTCGTTCGAAAGTCCGAGTCCGCTGTATACATCTGAGCGGCGGAGAGATGCCTGCAACGCTTCGACCCGTGGCCGCGCCTACCTTTAGGAGAACGCGCATGAAGAAGATCGGCTTTTTGTCCTTCGGTCACTGGAGCTCTTCCCAAGGCTCCCGAACCCGTTCTGCCGCCGATGCGCTGTTGCAGTCGGTCGACCTCGCGGTCGCGGCCGAAGAGCTGGGTGCCGATGGCGCGTATTTCCGCGTGCATCACTTTGCCCAGCAGCTGGCGTCGCCGTTTCCGCTGCTGGCCGCGATCGGTGCGCGCACCCAAAGCATCGAGATCGGCACCGCCGTCATCGACATGCGCTACGAGAACCCGCTTTACATGGCCGAGGATGCGGGATCGGCCGACCTGATTTCTGGCGGCCGGCTTCAGCTGGGCATCAGTCGCGGCTCTCCGGAGCAGGTGATCGACGGCTGGCGGCATTTCGGCTACGAGCCGGCCGAGGGCACGACTGATGCCGACATGGGGCGCCGCCATGCTGAGGTGCTTCTGGACGTGCTGCGCGGCGAAGGCTTCGCCCGGCCGAACCCGAACCCGATGTTCCCCAACCCGCCCGGCCTTCTGCGCCTCGAGCCGCATTCCATGGGGTTGCGGGACCGCATCTGGTGGGGCGCAGGCTCGAACGCGACCGCTGTGTGGGCGGCGCAACTGGGCATGAACCTGCAAAGCTCGACGCTGAAGGACGACGAGACGGGGCAGCCCTTTCACGTCCAGCAGGCCGAGCAAATCCGCGCCTACCGCCATGCGTGGACGGACGCCGGGCACGCGCACACGCCGAGGGTATCGGTCAGCCGGAGCATCTTCCCGCTCGTTTCGAACGAGGACCGCGCCTATTTCGGCCGCGGCAACCAGGGTCAGGACCAGATCGGTTATCTCGATGCGCAGACGCGGGCGATCTTCGGCCGCAGCTACGCCGACGAGCCCGACAGGCTGGTCTCGCAGCTTGCCGGGGACGAGGCCATCGCCGAAGCGGATACTCTGCTTCTGACGATCCCCAACCAGCTCGGGGTCGACTACAACGCCCATGTCATCGAGGCGATACTAAAGCATGTCGCTCCTGCGCTCGGCTGGCGCTGATAGATCAAGCAGCTCTCACGACGGAGCGTTCTGCGGCGACGTCGCAACAGATACTGATGCGCATGCTGCGCGGTCGACGAACGGCTGGATCGGCGAAGCCGCGCTGCGGCGCAGACCTTTCCCTCGAATGTCCTCTGTGGATGGCCCCTGCTTTGCAAGAGCTTTGTCGCGATTTTGCGGCGTCTTCGTCAGTACAGTCGTCTGTCCGGCCTGTTTGCGTGGCACCTTCGGGATGCCACTGGCCCTGATGAGTTCCGCGAGCGAGGTTCCAATCGGCTTAGCGACCTCGAGAGCCGCTGACATTCACGGAGTGTCCTTGCTCTTGGTTGACTTCGTTCCGCATCATCACGATTCAGGCGTCTTGCATCTCGCGCCGGCCGTGCAGTCAGGTGCTCGGCTGGCGGTAGTCCTGTTGTTTCGTCAGCATGGCCCAGACGATCCGGGCGGCCTTGTTGGCCATGGCAACGGTCGCCAGCCGGAACGGCTTCCCGGCCAGGATCTTGGCCGTCCAGAGATCGACGCGTTCGGGATGCTTCTTGCCCATCAACGCGCGCGACGTCATGCCGACGATCAGCAGCTTTCTGATGTAGCGGTCGCCCTTCTTGGTGATCTTTCCGAGCCGCTCCTTGCCACCGCTGGATTTGTTCAAGGGCGTCAGCCCCAACCAGGCTGCCAGATCGCGCCCGGTCCGGAACTGTTTTGCGTCGCCGATCGTAGCGATGATGGCCGAGGCGGTAATCGGACCGATCCCGGGGATACGCATCAGCCGCCGGGCGTCTGCATTCATCATGGCATGCTGCTCGATCATCTTGGTGTAGCCGACGACACGCGTGTTGAGGCCCATCAATTGGTGGCACAGCGTCCCGAGAATGCCATTGGCCAGCTCCGGCATGTCGGGCAGGTCCCCGTCGAGGTGGCGTTTGGCGAAGGCGAGGACAGCCTCGACCCCGGTCGGCAGGACATGGCCGAACTCGCGCAAGATGCTGCGGATCATGTTTACGACCTGGGTTCGCTGCCGGACCACGAGATCGCGGGTGCGGTGGATCGTCAGGATCGCCTGCTGGTCCTCCGTTTTCAGTTCAACAAAGCGCATCGTGGGGCGTCGCACCGCCTCGCAGATCGCCTCAGCGTCGACCGCGTCGGTCTTGCCTCGCTTTACGTAGGGCTTCACGTAGCTCGCGGGCATCAGCCGGACGTCGTGGCCGAGCTTGCGCAATTCGCGTCCCCAGTGATGGGCGGACCCGCACGCCTCCATGCCGACGACGCAGGGTGGCAGGGACTCGAAGAATTGCAGAAGCTTCGCGCGCTTGACCTTCTTGTTGAAGATGACGCGCCCATTCGCAGAAATTCCGTGAACCTGAAAGACGTCCTTGGCCAAATCCAGACCGATTGTCTTAACTGTCATTGGGTGGCTCCTCTCTCAGCAGTTGATGACAACTGCATTATGGCGCATCGCGACGCCGAGGGAGCAGGGGCCATCCACCTCATCCGCTGTGGGCCGAGAACGCTGAGCCGCGCTTTGCTGCACGTGCGAACGCGGCACTGAGCGTCATGGTCAACTTGGGCTCGAAGCAGACATCGCGCCTCGGGCCTCTGGCACGCTGATCTGCACCACGGAATGCAAAGGGCTGGATCATTTGAACAGGCCCTTTCAAGGGGCGGCTGGGCTGCCCAACGAGGGCGACTTGAGGAGGACGTCAAGCGTGGAGAAGTCGTTCCCGGTCGGCATGTCGAAGAGGCAATGCCCGTCGCTCGCTTCTGCCCACAGTTCCCCGACAAGACGCTTTTCCTTCGCCTCTTCGGCCAAGTGCTTGCCTTTGTATTCGACCACCGCGATTCGACCATCGGTCAGCATGGCAACGAAGTCCGGATAGAAGCGCCCGCTCGAAAGCTGCAGCCAGAAGGCGTTCGGTTTGCGGTCCACGTTGCGTATCCAGAAGCGCACCTTCGGGTGCTCGTCAAGGAACACCGCGCAGCGGAATTCTTCGCCGTCAGGTTTCAGGTCGCCGATGATCGGCACGTAGTGCTTGTTGAACGTCCGCGTGCCCCGGTAGGGCTGGTTGTAGGCGTAGGTCTGTTCGTCGAAGACGATGGCAAGGTCGGCGCTGGTCTCGAACGTCTCGGCGTCGGCAGCGAAGAGGGCTTCGTACTTTCCTTTCTCGCGCTGCTCCCGCAGCGTCTTGATCTCTTCGGCCAGCTCGCGCCGCAGCTCGTATTTGTAGCGGGCCAGTCGGTCGAGCGTGTAGCCCTTCGCCTTCATGACGTCTTGAAGCGCCCGCTGAGTGAACACCCGCGCGGCGGGCTTGGTCACGTCTGGATGCGGAATACCGCGGTCGATCCAGTTCACCAGCCGAGGCAGGCTCCACGCCGGTTCCTGAATGGCCATGGCGAGTTGGTCGTGGAGGTGACCCACGAACTTGACTTTCATCTGGCCCTTTTCGCTGACGTCGATCTCGCCCGACTTGCTGTCTTCGTTGATGGTGAACCGCTTCACGAAGCCCGCCACATCACATTCGGCGAGGTTCCACGGAAGATCGAGGAAGTGGTCCGGGCTGAACAGTTCCAAGGCGCCCTGACGGCGCACGCCGAGACGCGGGACGATGAAGGGCGGCTTCTCGCCCTCGGGCAGCTCTGTTGCCTGAATGCGGTTTGACTTGATGAAGAGCCTGTCGATGACCTTTTCGGCCCCTGGCACCTTGGCAAAAGCCAGATGCATGAGGTTCCGATCATCCCGTGACAGGGCGCGAGTGACGGCAATCTCGCGGCTGGACGTATCGAAGCGCACGCGCGTCTTGAGCGACGGGGGCAGCTTCTCGATAGCGGCAGTCACCTCGTCGTAAGACCCGCCAGGGGAAGCAGGAAGCGCCTCTGATCGGTGCTCGTAGTCGGCGCGTTCCTCTTCGAAGCCGAGACCCTGATGCGCCTTCACCAGCTGCGCGGCCTCCAGTCTGTCGAATCCCGCCCCCTCGACCAGCCCGTCCCGCAGCATCTTGGCTGTCTCGCCGAAGTCGCGGGACGTGACAAAGGCGTAGGCGCGGTTGAGCACGTCACGGGTCTTCCGCCGTGCCTTCGGCATGCGCAGGACGCGACCAAGGATTTGCTCCACGGCGACCTTGGAGTTCAGCTCGGCGACCGAGCACAGAACGTAAGCGAACGGGCAGTCCCACCCCTCGCGCAGCTTCTGCACGGTCACGACGTAGCGCACTGGACACGACGGGTCCGCGATGTCGTCGATCTGGTCCAGTTCGGCGAAGCCGGTGGCGTGAATGGCGATCTGCTCGCGCGGGACGCGCTTGTCGTCCGTCAGGAATTGCACGACCCGCTCGGGTGTCAGCCGGTCAGGATCCGTCTTCGACTTTGACTGCGCCTGAAACAGGACGATGGGCCGGATATAGTCGCCCGTGTCGCCCTCTTCGGCCTTGGCGGCGTCCTCCAGCGCGGCCTGACAGTCCAGCGCCTGCCCGACTACTTTGCGCCAGTCGGTATCCGTCTGAAGCCGTATCGGCAGCTTGATCATCTCCTCGGCCTTTAGCTCGGCCGCGGACACGTGGAAGAGCACGTTTGAAGACGGGTTCTCGCCCGTCGGGTCGGGGTCTGTCCGGGGCGTGGCGGTCAACTCCAGTATCATCGACGGATCGAACCGGCGCAGCGTCTCGAAGGACAGCGCTGTGCGGGCGTTGTGCGCCTCGTCGACGATGACCATGGGCCGATGAAGGCGCAGCAGGTTCGCCAGCGAGGCGACGGGCCGGTCGGCTCCCTCGACCTTCTCCAGCCGCTCCAGCTGGGAAGGTTTCAGGCCGCTGAAATGGTCCATCAGAGCGCCCGCATCGGCGTAGACCTTGCGGCCGGCCGTGTCATCCACCCTGAAGGCCTGCAGCGTGCCGACGATGATGCACGCCCCGCCCGTCGCGTCAGGGCGTGAGAGGGACAGCGCTTCAGACACCGACATGACCGAAACGTTCCGTCCGAAATCCTTGGCCAGCGCCCCCCGATAGGGATGGTCGAGATCGCGCAGGGCGGCGAGCGTCTGGGCGAGAATGGCTGTCGACGGGACCAGCCACAGCACCATCGGGTTGTCGGCCTGCAGGTAGGTCTTCGCCGCCACGCCGACCGCATGCGCCGCGACGATGGTCTTGCCGCCGCCCGTCGGGATGCGGATGCAGAAGTAAGGGACCTCGGGGTCGACGAACGGTGCAGGGGCGTATGGCACGCTGGTGGCGTCGTAGAACGCCGTCTTGGCTCCCATGAGTGAGACCTTACGGAGATACCGCTTGAGGCTACTCAGGGACTCGTTCTGATAGCTGCGAAGCTCGAAATTCACCGCCGCCATGCCTCAGACCCCTTCGACTTGATAGGGGATTTGCTTGAAGACCACACCTGCCGCCTTCAGCCGGTCAGCAGAGACGGTGCAGCCTTCGGCATAGACCACGCGCACGCCTTCGAAGTCGTCGGGCGGGGGCGGCAGTCCATCCAGCCGGTCGGGCGTCAGGACGTTGCCTGCGGCCTCCTGCGGCACCTCGCGGTTGATCTCGTTGAAGAGCAGGTAGACGGCGCGAACCTGATGCGTGCCGAGAAACTCAGACTGCGCCCGGTGCGGGATGGGCACGCCCGTCTCCGCAAAGAAGATATGGGCGGCGAGATCCGGGAAGGCTATGGCATCAGCAATGTCGCCGAACTCGTCGAAGAGCGGGACGCCAAGGCGGCAGAAGCGGAAGCCTCCACCCAAGCCCTCGACGGGTTTCTCCAGGTCGCCGCCCTTGTCATAGCCGTCAATGACTCGGCGCAGACGCTCGGCGGTCACATCGCGGGCGATGGCGTCCTCCAACTCAACCAAGATGAAGCGACGATTGCCGCCGTCCTGCTTGTTCAGGTCCAGGACGGCATGGCCGGTGGTGCCGGACCCGGCGAAGCTGTCTAGGATGATGTCATCGGGAGCAGCGACTTGAGAAATTAGACGGCGAACTAGCTGAGACGGTTTCGGAAAGGCGAACGGAACTTCGTCGAATATGTCCCTCATTTCGCGAGTTCCGTCAGCTGTAAAAATGTCGTCGATCACAGACGGAAAGTTGATCGTCTTGCCTTCCATGCGCGTTGCGTAGATCTTCTCGCGAGGACGGCCGCTTCTGCTCTTGGGGAAGATGATGAGGCCTTGGGCGATCTTTTCCTGGACCGTGTCTACGGAATAGCGCCAACCGGTATTTGCTGGCGGCTCGAAGCTCCAGCCTGTCGCGGGGTCAACGATCGGGAAGTGAAGGTTCGGTCTCGCTTTCGCGTCAGCAAGACCGAGGATACTTCTGCTCATCCACGCACCCAAAGGGTCGTTATCAGGGTTCTTGAATTTGCCCATGTCACGCGGCAGGCCAGCAAAGTAACAGCTCCCGGCTGACCGCTCGTAGACCAGGATTTTCTCGTGGTCTTTGGAAATGCCCGTAAGTGACCGGGCATCGTTAAACTGCCGCGATTTCCATACGAGATCAGCCATAAAACACCGGGCTCCAAAGACTTCGTCCAGCAGAGCCCGCAAACGGTGTTCTTCGTTTTCATCGATTGAAATGGCGATGACGCCATCTTCTCGTAGGAATTCCCGCAACAACCTTAAACGCGGATACATCATGCACAGCCACTTGTCGTGGCGCGACAGGTCCTCAGTGTCCTTGCCGACCACTTCACCCAGCCAGCGGCGTATCTCGGGCGAGTTCACGTTGTCGTTGTAGACCCAGCCCTCGTTCCCGGTGTTATATGGTGGGTCGATATAGATACATTTCACCTTGCCCGCGTAATACGGTAGAAGCGCCCTCAGCGCTTCAAGGTTGTCGCCTTGCACCAGAAGACTGCCCGCCTCGGTGTCGCCCGCCGACAACTCGCCGTCGCAGTGCACCAGCCTGTAAGGGACCTCGCGATGGTGGTTCACCACCGCTTGCTTGCCAATCCAATCGAGTGTCGGCACGCCCTGCTCCCCCGGTGCTCTTGTCGTTGGTTCACCTTGTCGCCGAAACGTTGCTCCCACGCAACGCCATCACACCTGCCTCCAGCATGCCTTGGGAAGTCTGAAGCGTCGTCCTCGGCATCAGCGTGGGGATGGACTGCAGGACGTCGTAGAGGTTGGCGGTGTAAGCGCGCTGCGTGTCCGGGTGGATCGACGGCGGCAGCACGATCTACGTGCCCCTGCTCAGGCTTCGTAGAATTTTTCGAGTTTTCAGGCGAACCGCGGTTCGAGGACGACGAATTGACCCAGAACACGTTCCACGTCCTCTACCAGGACCATATCGTTTTCCTCACGGCCTTCCTGGAATACAGGTTCCGCAGCGGTGGCACTCTCAGCTGCTCGGTCTACGACGCGGAACCGATGTAGCCTATTCTTCGGAATGCCCTGAACGTGCCCCGTTTAAGGCGTTGACCCCCGCATCCCAGAGCAAACGGGTCTCTACCGCGCCGCCCTTGGCCCGACAACGGCTGCACCGGAGCCTCGGGACGATGTCCTGTTTAAGGGTGGAGGCCTGCATGTCCCAGGGAATGGTCGCCTGGTGTCCGCAGCGGCATTGGACGTAGAGACCCTGCATACGGGTTATTCGCCGTAAAGCCCCTGGCCCCGATCAGCCCTCGCCCGGTTGATGCTGCCGATGCAAACCTCCCGGACCCCCTGGATAATCATCACGTACGGGGGCTTCTCCCAGTTGGAGAGGTCCTCGTACTGGTTCTCCACGATCTCGGTGAAGTCTCTGGCTGTCAGGCCCATTTCTATCACACAGCTCCGGATGTCGTCCATGTACTGGTTCATCTCAGGGTTTCCCGCGTCCATCCCGAGCCAGCCATCGACAAACCCCTGCACGTAGCGGAACTGCCCCAGCGCATCAAGCTGTGTCCAGGCTGACCGGTTTCCGACGAACGCAGCCGAGACGGGTGCTGCGAAGGTTGCGGCCGCGAGGGCGATCAAGGCGAGAAGGCGCATGTCTTTTGGCGAGTATCCGGATTTCGATTGTCAGTTTTGACGCGATATGAGCTGCCTTGTAAAGAAAAAGGCCTCCCCCGGCTTTTCGATGGGTGACTAAACGAAGACAGCCAGCCCGGGATGGACTGGCTGCTCACTCTGTCTTTACTTCGTTCGCTCAGGCGTCGGGTTGGGTTTCCTGGCGGTGCGCCTCGATGTACTCGATCACGTAATGCTCGATCACGTCCGCGATCGTGTCCCGGCGCTCGTGCACGACATCGTAGAAGCCTTGCAGCAGGTCAGGGTTCATCTTGACGTTGAGCTGATCCTTGCGGTCGCTGCGACGCCGACGACGCGGGGACACGGCCTTCTTGATCGGCCGTCCGTCGAACTCGTCGCCGTTCGGGTGGACCTGCGGCGCCCGGCCGTAACTGCTCAGATCCCGGTCAACGAGACCAACGTCGCGCTCGACCGGCGTCCGAGGAGCCGAAGGGACCGCTCGCGGGAACACGGGGGCCGCCTGCGAGGCATCATCTGCCTCATCACCGTTTCCGAACATCTGATCAAACCCGTCGTCGAGATCCACCAGCTGGTCCTCTTCGATCACGTCCGCGCTTTTCACTGCTTCCCGGCTCATGCTGCCACTCCTTCCGTTTTCATGTTGTCTTTCTCTCTGGAGGCCTTGCGGCTTTTCAGGATACCGATGACCTCGTCGATCACCGGCTTCAGATTGCGGTGTGCGTTAGCCCTCTTCGGGTAGCGCTTGAGCGGCAGTTCACTGACACTCAGTCCGAAACGCTGGACGCCCTTGAACTCGCGGCGCCGCGCCAGGCCGTGCTCGAGGATCGGAATGCCCGCTTTCTCGATCGGCGCCCGTGCGTCCTTGTACTCAACCGTCGCGCAGAGCGGATCCAGGGCCGTGAACAGGACGCGGTAGTCAGACTGGAAGCCCTCCTCAGCTTCCAGCTTCCTGATCATCTTGACTGTCTTGATGGCGCCGGAGGCCGTCTTCAGGCATTCCTGGACGGGCAGTAGAACGAGGTTCGCGGCGCGTGCCGCTTGCTTGAAGCCGACGTTCGCGGTGCCCTCGAGGTCGATGAGAACGATCCGGTTCTCGGAACGCTCTTTCTTCGCCACGCGCATGACGTCGCCTTCGGGTACGTTCTTGATCATGCGGATCTTCGGGTCGGCGTTCTTCGAATGACTGTAGATCGAGGCCCAGCCCTGCGGGTCCACGTCGAGCACGCTGACATTGAACCCCATCCTTGCGAATTCAGTCGCCAGCAGCAATGTGGTCGTGGTCTTGCCGCTGCCTCCAGCTGTGTTCGCGAGTGCTACAATCGGCATCCTATCTCTCCCTCGTTGATCCCGTTCTGCAGACGCAAGTGCGCGGCAGGAAACAGAACGCAAGGCTTTCCGGCTATCTTTTCTTTCCAGGGCCTTCACGACCGCCAGGCTATCGCTATCCAAGCTATCCTTTTCCTGGGTTCCACGGTACCGGGGAACCTGGCTATCGTGGCTATCCCTACCGGAGTATCCGGGTTCGCGGGATATTCAGGATATCTTTGGAAGCTCGAAGTCTCGCTGTCCTGATTTCAGGAGCGCTTCGCAAGCATGAGATCAGAAGATCTTCGGTCGCCCGCTTCCAGGCTTCGCAGATGCCCAGGGGTTCATGCCTGTGCGCTTTCCTGGGCAGTATGAGTTGCTGGAAAGTTGGGTGTGTGAGGGATCCTCGTATCAGGGCATCAGGGTGCCTGGAGATCCAAGGATCGGGGGAGCGTGGTGAAGGTAGGTAGTGGGAAAGCTAGAAGACTGCGGTAGCGAGCTTCCTTGCGTGGCGCAGAAGTCGGGGATCAGGACTTCCAGAATTCGTGGGAGGACATCTGAACTTCAAGATATCCAGCCACCGTGGCAGCACGGCAGCCGGGATCTTCGGGTCTTGAGGGGGCGCCCCTTCGCGAACTACATCAAGTCGCCGATGAAGGCACCCTTCTCGTTGCCCTTCTTCGCGGCCGGTTGCTGCTTAGGCTTGCTGAGCGATTTCGGCAGGTTCAGCCGCTTGCCCTTGGCAGCCTTACGGCTTGCGGCACGCATCCGGTGTTCGGTGTCCTGGGGCTCCGCGACATCGGAGGACTCAGGCTCCTCGGCCGGCGCTGGATCGGACGTACGCTCAGGCGGCCGCGAGTTCTCGACGGGACGTCGGATGGGCTCTTGAGTGCGGTTTTCCGGCTTCTTGACGAGGAATTCCGGATCCGGATCAGGCAACTCCCGTGCCTTCTTCAGCTTCCTGAAGGCGTTGCTGAAAGCTGGATAGGTCACGACCCGGTCTTCGCCTTCGAGACGAGCGAGGCAGTTGTAAATCTTCTGCAGCGGCACGCCGGCTTTGCTATAGTTGACGATATCGGCCGCGTACTTGAGCACCATGGTTTTCCCGCCGAGCTTCTCCTCGGTCTCGAGCAACTGTGCAAGATTAGTGTTCTGTCGCATGTTCATCACCGCTTTCGCTATAGGATTTACGCGAAGATGATCTGCTTTTCAACAGGTTGATCGGATGCTTTAGTTCTTGAGCAGGTTCAATCGCACTTGAGCGAGAGTGAGCGGAAGCTTTATAGGATAGGGGTTACTCCTTATTAATTGTCATCCACAAGACCTCCTAAAATCAGGAGATGAAACCGCGTCCGAAACCTGGTCAGACGTCCTCCAAAACTCCACAGGCCGCCGTCCATGTCTGATGACGGGCCGCCTTTGTCCTTATTTTCATGACGATTCTGTCATGATGTAGGAAATCGTCCCACCAAGCCGAGGGAGACTCTCCCGTACATGCGGTGTCTGCCCCCTGAGGGTGGTTATCCAGTCTTCCGAAACGGCCGTCATCCAGTTTTCCCAGATGGCTCCTTTTCAGGCCAATTAATAAGGAGGCTGCCCCTTGCCGATCAAGGTCGCTTATTCTATGTAAACAAAGAACAGAGGCCGTCATACGAAGAAAAGGAGGCCTATCATGGATCTGATGATGCCGCGCCGAGAGCCACAGAAGGCACCCACTGAAGGTCCGTCGATCGGCCCTGCACTCGACATCGAGGACGTCTTCAAGGCGCTACTCGACGACATCGACTTCTCGAAGCTGGCTGGCGGCCTGCAGCTCACGGATTGGGATCGCGACAGGCTGGAACGAGGGCTGACCCTCGACCTCATCCTGGACGGCTTCCGTGCCGCACGGGACGTCGAGCTCAAGTCCAAGCCGCGGACCCAGCTGCAGGATTCAGGAACCCTCTCACAATACTCGAAAGCTGTCCGGCGCCTTGCCGAGGCTGACCCTTACGGCGACCCGTACCGCCGGTTTGCTCGTCTGACAAAAGCCGACGACTGGACCAGCACATCGGCACGGGCGCTTGCGAAGGCCGGCCTGAACCGGTCCGCGTCTCACGCCGTGCTCGAGCTCTTGCCGGCTCTTCTGGAGCAGCTCTCTGCCGACAAGGATGGACCGGTAACCCAAGGACTACAGGAATGGCTTCGGTCTCAGTACAACGGGAGCACCCGCCACGGCGACCTTCGGGGATCAGACGTTCTCGAACTCGCACGAGCCCTCAACTTCTTGCACGACTTCCCACCGGACTTGCACGGTCGCCGTGCTCAGGCAGGATTCCAGAAGGCCGCCGAACAGGGCCGGAAGAAGAAGTCGACAGCGAAAGCGAAGCGGCAAAGCAAGCCGGAGCAGACGCCTGATTTCGACGGTGACTACCGCGCAGAATTGGAATTCCATGCTGAGATCGAGCGAGAGAGGAAAGCCAAAAGTCGCAAGACGGGCAAGCGCCCTGCCCTGACACACATCAGGAAGCTCGAGGCCAAGCGCCGGAAGGCCGGCACGGATTGCGACTGGCGGTCTGAAATCTGGAAGCAAGCTGTCGCGGATCCCTCCCTCGGTGACGACCGGCGAGCCGCCCTAGCTGTGCTGATGGGCGTCGGCTGCCGTCCGGCTGCGATCACCGCGGGCGTCCACGTTGTCCACCTGAAGGGCGGCCTCGATGACGAGCACGACAGGATCGCCGTCCGGCTGCCGGGCACGAAGCTGTCTGACTTCGACTTCCTCGATCAAGACCACTTGACGCTCAAGCGCACGGAGGCTGACCAGGAAGACATCTCAGAGCTCCGGGACGACCCGGCGGTGCAGGCTTTCAACACGAAAGGGCAAGCGTGGGTCTGGTACGAGTTCGACTGCGCGACCCCGGAGACCCGCTGGCTTGCGAAGTATGTCCGCCGGCAGAAGCAGGCCGGGATGCCACGTTTTCAGGACTCCGATCCGCGCGAGCAAGAGGTCCTGAAAAAGCTTGGGAAGGACGCGATGTGCCATTCCCGCATCAAGTGGCCTCACGATTTCCAGGACAGGGCAGCTCTGCAGCGCAAGTCGAAGTCGGAACTCTCGGTTCTGATCACGAGTGCCATGAGCGGCCGGATCAAACGTCTGGCACGGGCTGCGTTTCCTGAGCTGAAGAAGGGCGGCCCCCAGGTCACCGGTTACGTGTTCCGTCATGCCTGGAGCGCCGACTTGAAAGAGGCGCTGGACGATCCCGAGGACGTCTCCAGGGCCATGGCGCACCTGTCCTCCCGAACGGGGAGCCGCTACGGAGTGCGTAGCCAGGCCGCGCCGCGAAACCGGGCCGGCAACCTTCGGATCTACGCAGCAGAACCCCGCATCCGCGCGGCGAACAGGTTCTCGCCGGGGCCAGTCCGGATGTAGCCACCTCCTCTTCGTTGCCGATTATCCCGAAAAAGTGCCCTCGGTGCCGCGTGCCCGGGGGCGTGTTCGTATCTGCTTAGTACAGGAACGCAAACGAACAGGATCGACGACATGAGCATCGCAGCCACCCTTCCCCGCAGAAACCCCTTCCAGATCGCGGTGCAGTACAGCGTCAACGCTGCGATCCTCGCGTTCCTGGCATACCTCGTCAGCATCGGCATGACCGTCGGGACCTCGGACATCGCGACGGTGATCAGCGACCCGCACAACGTCGACTGGGGCAACGTCGGGCAGGCGACTGTCGAAATCGGACTGCGCTTTCAGGAAGACGTGACCCGCATCATCGAAGGCCCGGTGACGGACTTCGTCAGCGAAGCAAAGGGCACGATGATCGATAACAGCCACCGCTTCGCCGTCGAGATCCCGCAGGACCGCCTCCGCTGAAAGAAGGAAGGGCCCCGATCACATGGATCAGTACCCTTTCAAGTCGCCTGTTCGGCGGAGCACGACGACATCCCCCCAGATTATCGCCGTCTTCTTTTCTTCTTTCAGCCACCAATCCGGCGGAGAATTCAGCCGCTTGTTCAGAGAATGTCCTTGTTCTACAGCGTGTAGATTAGACACTCAAGGATAAAGTGCATGACGTTGACGACATTTTCACGCCGGCTTCCCCCGCCTCGCGGCGTGCCCAGTCACCACCATTGCTGATTTAGGAAACCATCCGCACAATAATTTTCGCAGACCACACCCAGCTGCCCGTCCTCCCATGAGGTTTCTCTGGTTCCAGATGTGTGGTTTTCCCTGGCTGGCGTCTGGCAGCGGCTCGCTCACAACCGCAGAACCCTACCCGACGGCATCGGCAATCCGATTTAGGAAACCATCCGCACAGAATTCTTTGCAAATAGGAAAGAACCCGCACATCCTGAATTACAGGAAGCCAACCTCCAATGTTGACAAAGTTGCCGTGTTTTCAGGGATCAGGCAGCCTTGGCGACGAACCAGCTCCGCACTTCGATGACGCGTGTTCCGCCGATGCCGGCTTCATCGATACCAGGTTCGGGTGCCACCCAGCCTGCCGGAGGCGTGTAATCCTCGATGTCGACGGCTGGCACACCGGCGGCTTTCAGGATCTCGTTGCCGCCGAAGACGGTCCATGCGGCGCCGTGCTCGGTCCAGCTGTCGGGGAACAGTCTGGCATCCGGGTCTACCCTGGGGTCGGGGGTGTCGCCGAAATCCTGGCGGCGTGCGAGAAACCTCGAACCCTCTGAATCAAGCGACGGATTGAAGATGGATGAGCTCTCCGCTCGCAGCAGGATGTAGCCCTCGCCCGAGGGACCGAGCACGGGCAGGATCGTGAAGCGCAGTCCGACCCGCGGGAACGGCTTTGCGTGTTTCCGGCGGGCAGCCGCCATGTCTTCGAGCACATCTCGAAACGACCGTGTCTTCTGCCTGTCGTCTCTATCAGCTGCGTACATCAGATCTTTCCTTGTCCCGGTCCGGTGTAGCGTCACCAGGTTTCGTCTGCGTTTCGCCGCTCTCGCGATCCTAGGTTTCCGATTGAGCCGGGCAGCATGCTTGTTCTCGTGATCCCCGGTCTCTTGTGCTCCGTCGTAGCTGCCGGCCTGGGAGCGGCAATGGTAAGAGCAGGTCGCTCGTAATCCTGGGTCCCGTGCGACATCAAGCTGTAGACCCCGTCGGCGTAAGCTCGGGCCCGGGCCGGATTCCCCGGGCTGTGGTAAGCTCCGACGGCTGACCTCCAGGAAGAGTGCTGGCGGCGCAGGTCGGCAAGGAAACCCGCGGCATAGGCGAGGTTCTCCTCGGGGTCGAAGCCGGCCTGGAGCGATGGGAAGGCGTTCGGATGCCAGCGCAGGTTGATCTGCGCACAGCCGATGTCGATGCTCTCAGTGCCGTGCGATTGCTCACCTCGGACGTGTACCAAGGCGGCGCCCTTGGAAGAGTGGTAAGCCCCCTTCCCTTCGGTATTCGTTGTCCAGGGATGCCCGCCGCTTTCGGCGGACACGATGGCTTTCAGGATTTCAGGAGGAACACCTGCCTCATCGGCGGCGCGGGGTGCCAGATCGTAGCACGGAGAGTCACCCCAAGCAGGCACTACCCCCCCAAGAAGGATGAGAGCGGCTTGCGAAAACATGGTCTTCATCAGCGGTCACGCCGCTTTCAGATATGCGTAACGGGATTTTTGGGCGGCCCTTTTCAGGCGTTTCATCGCGCGATCTGCGGATGAAATCACGGCGTTCTTCGTGATGGGCCCGCCCCGGTCCGTCTTCATGCCCCGCGCGATCAGGATCCTTTCCACCTCGGCGTAGGTCATGCGTTCATCGCGATCATAGTCGCCGAAGCCGTAGAAGCATTTCACGACCTCGCGTTCGAAATCGGTCAGCTCGGAGAACGCATCTTTCAGCCAGGCCTGCTGCGCTCGTTGCTCTTCGTCTTCGATCATGCCGGAAGCTTGTGCATCGGCGATCGCCACCACGTGACCGCTCTCATCCTCACCGCCGTTTTCGCAGGTGTTGTAAGCCGCCGCGGGCGACATGGCGACAAAGACCCGCTCGACGGATGAGACTGGGACACCGTGTTGTACGGCGACGTCATTGATGATTTCCGCCGGGCTGCCGCCTGCGGACTGGCGGCGGATGAGGCTTCGCTTGATCGCGATGACGCTGCCACTTGTCGGCATGCTGATGACCGAATTCGCGTTTCCGAAAGCGTGGAAGAGGTGCCGGGAGATGATCGTACGCGCGAACCCCGGGAAGCTATCGAGGTCCGGGTTCTCGCCGGAGTTGATGTTCTGCGCTTCCTGTTCGACTGCGATCAGGAAGCCGTTGACCGCCTCCTGCCGGATATCTTCAGGGGGTATGACGCCCGCGTTCCGCATCCCGCGGCTGGCCGAGTTGATCAAGCGTTCGAACCGCTCTGTCAGGTCATGCAGGATCGCTTCCTGGGGTGAAGGGCCATCGAAGGCTTCGCAATCCTCCCCGGCAAGCGATGCGTAGGCCTGGAGCAGTTGCGAGTTTGTCATCGACGAAATGTGCATGGATAGACGTCCCTGTTGGTGTGTGAGGACGCTTTAACCAGCACGCGGTTTCGCTGGGGTTTAATGAGAGCAAGATCAGGAAGGATCAGGGCGATTACGTCCTGTACGGGGCTTCGCCCCTGTTGAGGGTGTGTGGTGTGTGTGGTGCCGCTCGATCGTTCAAGCGGCTGCCGTTTCCTCTTTTGCAGGAAGGACGCGAACGTCTTCCAGGGCCCACTCCTTCAGTCTGGCGACATGAAGGGCCACTGCATTTTCAGTAACCTCCCCGCGCTTCCCGTACACGTACATCGGGGCACCCCGCGCGCCATCCTTCTGCACTGTCCAGGCCTGCCACCCCACAGGAACAGACGACTTCTGGAAGTCGTGTTTTTTCATGAATTGCCGAGCGGCTTGGGCCGTGGTTCCGTGCAGATCCTGGTACGCGAGAGCTGACAGGCAACCGTGGTAAGCCTCGGCGACCTCGTCCAGCTTGGATTTCATGAAATCCTTGATGTGATAGACATCGTCGAACCGGAACGAAGCCGGGATGACGTCGCCGATGATATAAGAGCGGATGTCTTCCTTCTGCCGCCGTGCCGCGCGGATTCTCTGCTCCGCCTGGACGATCTCTTCTTCTCTGATCTGGTAGAGCACGCGTGCCATGTCCGGGTCTTTGTAAGTCGACGTGCTGATCTCGCCGGCCCGGCCGTCGCGCAACGCGATCAGAGCGTTGGACTTCACCCGCTCAGGCTTCGACGCGAGGACCCTGTCGGGATCTTCTGAAATCCCTGCGGCAATCCGGCGGGCCCCGTCCTCGTTCGGCTCGAGCTTACCGAGGATGATCGTCGTCATCGTCTTCTCGTGCTTGTTCAGGCCCCGCAGGCTGCCGAAATGCGCGAGGGTGACATCATGATTGTCGACGAAGCGCTTCCCGATCTCTCCGTCCTTGATCGACTGGATGACCGCGTGGGTGGCGACGAGCAGGATCGAGCGCTTCCCTTCCCGCCGGCCGATGGCATCGAGCACGGAGTCGATGCGCGCGATCCTGTTCTGGCGTTCCTGTTCTCTGTTTCGACCGTCCTTCACGGACCCGTCGAAGCGTTGCGTGAGAGAGCTCTTGCTGCAGCTCAAGCCGACGATCGCCGTGCGGTGAAGGGTGTCAATCGGGCGTGCGTAGCGCGTGTACTTGACCGTGTGCGTGGCTCTGAAGAGGCGCTGGTAGATCGCCTCGTCGGCACTCGCATCGAGCATGATGACGGGTGACTTCGAGGGGAACTCGATGCGGTCGATAAAGTCGATGTAGACGTCCTCGCGCTTCGCGTCTTCGTGGTTCTCCGCAGTCCTTGCGGCAACCCAGTTGCTCGTCTCGCGCCCGGCATGGATCGCCAACACTCGATCACGCAGGGACGACCAGAGCTGGAGTTCCCGCGAGTAATACTTCGGCAACCGGGCTCTGCTCACGTGTTCGGCCGTTGTCCTGCCGCCGATCCCTCCGATCAGCGCCCGCATCTCGCTCTGCCGCAGGTCGATGACCGCGTTGATCTTGCTCAAGAGCTCTTTCATCGATCCGTAGCGCTTGAGCATCCGACTTACCGGGTCTGGGTCTCCGAGTGACGTCAGCAAGTCGTTCTGCAGGTCGTGAAGTGCTTCGTAGCCCTCTTCGAGCTCACCCAAGCTCCGAAGCTTCTCGCTCCAGACCTTGCCCAGTTTCTGGGCTTGGATGGTGTCGTGCCGGATCATCGTGCTGACGATCGACTCGTCTATGATGATCAGCCCGGGGTCCATGACCTCCGGCGGGAGTCCGCCGCTGCGCAGGTATTCTACGGGTGCGATGAGCACTGGTGGCCTGTTCCTTGCGATCTCTGCCCGGAGCTTCTGAAGCGGGCAGTCATAAAAATCAGGGCACCGGTCTTCATCATCTTCACTGCCACACAGGTCCCTCGCAGACAGCCCGATCTCAGCGACGGCTTGTGCAGTATCAGAGCGCGTGCACGCATCCGCTTGTGACTGACCCAAGTACGTCCGGGCGAGGATATCCAGGTTGCGGTATTTCTCTTCAGTCTGCGCTGCCAGAGCGTGCGTCGGTACAAGATACAGAACGACTTTGCTGATGGTCCCGTTCGCAATGAGCGCCGCCACGGAACGGACCGCCTGGTACGTCTTGCCGGTGCCCGCCGGCGCGTGGATGATCTGCGCGACAGCCCGCTCATCCGCCGCCGAGGCAAGGATCCTCGGCATCATCGCCGAAATCGTGGAGTCTGTGAATTCCGGACCCTTCATGTCGTCCGGGATGCGTTCGACCGCATGGTCGAACGAGAACTGTCGCGGCATCGTGTGAAGCGGTTCTGCCCGTGACCGGTCAAAATATGTCAGTTCTGCTGACGCAGCTTCAACGCCCGCAAATGTGCGAGTCATCTTATTCATTGTAGTACCCTTGGTCCAAGTTTCACATAGAACAAAACCGAAAAATACGCAAGAAAAAGTGTGAAAAATGTTTGTGCGGCCACTTTCTTTATTCGCCTTGAGCAAGGACAGCATGGATTATCCCGGAAAAATTCCGGCCGCTAAACTTCCTGCAAGACGCTTGCTCATGTCCTTGTCAGAAGGATGGAGACGATGATGAACACCATGACGAACACGATCCGCATGACCGAGGCTTGGGAGAAGAACGCGCACGCGCTGTTTGTGCGCTGGTTTCCGAACCTGGACATCAAGCAACCCCAGATCGATGCCGAGCTCTGGCATTCGGCGTACGTGATCTGCTTCGCCGCCAACGAGATCGCGCGGTGCCGCGGCGAGCGGGTGACGGTCACGCTCATCGAAACCGAGGACGAGTTCTTCCCGGCGTTTGCAGTCTCGAACCCCGAAACCGGACGGCAGCTCAACGAGATGTACACGGCCTTCGCCGCGGATGTGCCCGGTGTCGGCCGCGAGATCCTGAACTGCCTGCGGCATCCCGAGCCGGGAACGGAAGCTCCTGATCACAGCAAGCGCTCGGGCATCCTCGACCGCACGCTCTACGACAGCAAGATCCCGATGCCTGGTGAAGATGGCAGCCTGGAGTATCTCGCAGACCTGCTGCGTCGGCAGCGTGCGGGCGATGTCACCGCGGATGAGCTGGAGGAGTTCGAACGGCACTACGGTGCGAGCGCGGACCGGGAACTGCAGAACGCGTGCCCGCCCCTGCCCGCTTTCGATGCCGACCTGGCCATGGATGACGTCGACCTCGAGGACGTCATGCACGACGACGCCCCGGCAATGCCGTGTGCAGAAGCCGCAAGGCGCGCCCTTGAAGGTGTCTCGCGCATGATCAGCCGCAGGCCCGTCATCGCCTGATCGGGTGCCCGTCGTAGATCCTGACGACATCGAGAATGAGCCAGACTTTCATGATGAAGCCGACCAGGATCGCTGCCACGAACACGACGGTCCCGGACAGGAAATCGGTTGCCTCGATCTGCGCCATCGGCTGCTGCGGCAGGAGGACGACTGAACGAACGAGCAGCAAGACCGGGATCGCGTCGGCGAGCATGATGATGGCGTTCTTCCAGGTGAGCGTCCACAGTGGCTCTCGAACGGAGACGGGGCCGGCAAGGCAGAGCGCTAGTGCGACCAGGCCGGCGAGGACGTTCAGCGACAAGGCTGTGAATACGCCAGCGATCACGCAACCATACAGCACTATCACGAGGCCTCTGAGACCTCCGGTCATTCCTTCGCTATCCTTCATAAATCGTCCTTTCATCATCGAGTGGGATAGTATAGGCCGACCCGGATTAAGGACAGATTTCGCATGGCGATCAGGAAGCTTAGTGAGCCGAGGGCGCAGGGGGGCCCGCGCAATCCAGGTAGATCAGGATCGAAGAAGCCGTTCCGGAACACGCTCGCGGTCTACGTCGAACACCGACCGAACGGTGATCAGACGTTGCAGGTGGACGCGAAGAGCGCATGCGATCACCTTGCCTGGCGACTGGCTCACTTCATCAACGATACTGCCGACGAACCCGAAAAGCGGACGGCGCAGCACCTTGCCGCGTTCTTCGGAAATCACAACGTGCGCCTGGTATTCCCGCGGGATGAAAGCGGATCCCTGACACTGGCATTCGAGCTCAAGGGCTTGGGCGGCGTCGCAATACCCGCTCAGATGGTGAGCAAGAGCGCCGAGCTCCCTGCCCTATCGCGGGTCATCGAGGACATCTACGAATACGCCGACGACGGCATCGGGCGGACCGCCGCCGCAGAATGCAAACCCCTCCCCGACAAGCCGCAAGCCGGTCAGGAGGCGTTCTTCCACGAGCCGACTGAAGCTGACCTGGACGCAAGGAATCGACCGATTCAGGCCGCGTTGCGAGGAGAACTGGCAGTCGAATATTTCGGCCCTGACGCGGCGGAGACAGAGGAGACAGAGGTCACCGCACGGATGAAGTGGGCTTCGTTCGATCGCAGTTCGAAGGCGTGGGATGCTCTGCCTTACTCGAAGACCTACACCCGTCTCGAGGACGGCGCTTTCGACAGGACAAACAATCCGAATGCGTCGAAGTTCTTCTTCAAACCTCAGGCGAACCGGGATCTCGACGAGCATGTCGAGAGCAGCTTCCGTGACAGCTCATTCACTACGATCGGACGCCCGGTTTTCTACGAACCCTTCAAAGACGTACGTCGCAAGAAAAGCGAATCCGAAAGGCTGGAATACGCCGACGACGGAAAACTCAAAGAACCCGACGGGCTCCTGAAAAACCGCATCAAGAAGGCGTTCGGGAGCGAAGACCTGGCCTGGGTGCCGGGTCTGCGTTTCATCTTCGGCACGCTCCTCGATCAAGACATCCGGTACGTTCCGCTCGATATCGACGATTTCCAGCTGAGCCGAGCTTACGATCTGTCGACTGAAGCCGAGGCAGCTTTCGAAGAAGTGAGAGCCGCCCTGCCCCGCGCTCTCCAGAGGGCGCGGATGCGATGCTCGCTGTCGTCCTCGGCAGGCATGCGGAAGCGTGATGACGGCACGTACGAGCATGCGCCGGTTACCCGGAATCTCCGAGGCCGGCTCTGGGCGGAACTGGACCGACCGGTTGACCCCGAGAAGTTCAAGGAAGTCATGAACCTACTCCGCCCGAAACTGGTCGACGGCGGGCTCTACACCGCCAACCAGGCGGTTTACGGCGATCCGGTCTTCAAGGGTGCCGAAGACCCTCTGGCGCTTGTCCGGCACTTCTCGTTGCCCGGGCGACAGACGGCAGAGCTCGACGTGCTCCTCGCCGAGTTCGAGGTCGTGCAAGAGCAAGAGCGCAAGGCGAACCAGGTCGACCGCCCTGCCCCGTCCGGAATACCCAAGACGCCGACGATGAGTCACACCGCGCGGAGAACGATCGAAACGTCGGCTGGCACGTTCCGGACAGCGATCGATTCGCTGGAAGCAATCGGCGATCGACGTAAGATGGCGGCTTTGTCGAAGTCCGGCACCGGCACGCATTTCAGTGCCTTGCAGTACATCATCACGCGGCACCTGCACCGAGCATTCGACGACAATCCTGCGATGGAACCCCTGCTTGCGCACGAGGTAGCGGACCCGCCTGACTCGCCGCTTGGCGTTCATGTCAGGATCCTGAATTCAGCCGTCGTGGAACGCTTCGCCGCCGCCGCCGCCGATCCCGAACTGGAAACGACGCGGGGCCACTTTCAGGAATACGGCCTCGCTGAGGACGGCGCTATCGACCCCGCCGGAAAGTATGCCGACATGGTCTCAAGCGCATGCAAGCACGTGTCCAAAGAGCGCCTCGAGAGAGCGGAGCAAGCCGCCCGCCGCATGCGGTCATCTGACGTCGTGTCGTCGAAAGAACTCGAGTCATACCGGCGCGTGTGCCTGCTCGAGACTGCGGTGTCCGGCCTGCTCATCGAAGCACATTCTGGTTGCCTCGTGCTTGACGGGGGAGACCACGTCTACATCGACGACCCCCACCTTCCCGAAGAGCGGCGTTTTTCAGGACTGGAGGGAAGTCGCCGCTCAGCGCTCCTGCCGGGGTCGGACGCTTACCTCGAGTCCGAGATCGGCGACCTCGAGTTCGTGGAATCGGTCTCGGAAATGGTGAACCAGCGGAAGACCGCGAACACATCGCTCGACAGGAAGAAGGCGTTCTGCGCCGGGATGACGCAGCATCAAGCGCGAGAGGAAATCCGGGAGCGGTACACGCGCCCCCGAATGAAGCTGCGCAAAGATCTTCTCGGATCGAAGTCCCCTGCCCCTGCCCCTGCCCCTGCCCCTGCGAAGAAGGATGCTTTCAAGCGCAAGGTACAGAAACCGAAGCTGAAACTGCCACGCCTCGGGGGGTTGGACAGATAGAGCGCGTGCCCGCGTAGTTGTGGGTCCGTTCGCGTAGTTGTGGGGTCATTGAGACGCCCCCGCGTAGTTCCGGGGTCGTCGTGGAGTTACCGCATTGATCTCATTGTGATTTTTCGGCGGTCGTCATGGTTGTGCAGGCCGCCGACGGGCCCCAGAAACACTAAACCGCGGCGCCCATGAAGCGGCGCGAGCGGATGATTCAGAACGCGCGGCCAACGTTATTTTTTGTTATCAGTCTGTTACATGCCGGTTGGCGGCGATGGTCCCGAAACTACGTGGAATGGCGCCGACGACCCCACAACTACGCGGTAGGCGACGGATGATCCCCCTGCCACACTGAAACGGCAGCGCCGGCAACGACTGCCTCTATCCCCGGTCACGTCGAGACACGCGCAAGGGCAAGAGTCTTACCATCGCCGCGTCGGGCACGAGCGACACCGCGTTCCTGGACCACCTTGAGAGTAACTACCGAAATATGGGAATCCTGGGTTTCCGGTCTACGCACTTAGTGTAACATTAACAAATCATTAGAGGACACTCTTAAGAAATAGTTGACTGCGGTCAACACATAGAAACCAGAACAGGAGCAGATCAGCAGGCAAAAAAAGACCCCCAAAGCAGAAGCTCCGGAGGTCCTAGAAAGGTAGTGTGCAACTCCTTCTTACCGGGGACAACGGATCACCGCAACACGGAGCCTTTGCGAAATGAAGCGATTGGCCCTGACGCACCCTTCTCCACCTCATCCATCAGGACCGCGGCAAACCGGGCTCCTGTGCTATCGAGGTCGAGTATCGAGCGCGTGAACCGGATATCTTGCTGCACAACCGTCAGAAACCACCCGGTGAAGCCGATCAGCGCTTGCAAAGACAGGTTCCCCCTGCCATCCTGGTCGCCCTGCCGGGGCATGTCTGCGGTATCCATCCAAGCCATGTACTCACCCCGGTCTCCAAGACTGCGCGCCAAGCCGCGTGAGATCGACCAGAGGCCACCGGCCCCGATACCGGCTCGCTGGATCATTGCGTGAGTGACGAGCCGGCTGACGCGGCCGTTCCCATCCAGGAAGGGGTGGATGTAGTTCAGCCGATGATGCGCAGCCGGTATCGACAGGATGCGCCCGGTCGCGCCACGCGTGAGCCCGCGGTATCGCATCTCGTAATGCGCCATGAAGGACTTGATGCGGTCGGGTGATGGCGGCAGGTGGCGGCCGACCTGGACCTCGTCCGTGCGGAAGGCGCCGGGCACGATCTCGACGCGCTTGAAACCATGCTCGGTGTACCTGAATTCCTCCGGCATCTCTTCGTAGAAGCGGCGGTGCAGTTCCACGATGAAGCTGACCGATGTCGGCTGTGGCAGATCCCCCGCGTCTGCGAGATCGTCGACCCCTTCCTGGACCCGGAAATGGGCAACCGCCTCGGCGAGGAAGCGGTCATCGACAGGAGCGCAGCTCAGTGCCGCCTCGATATCGCGCGGGCGCGTGTGGTGACCCTCGATGAGGTTCGAGTAGTAGGCGTTCATGATGCGAACGAGCCCGCGCAGTTCGCGGACGCTGTCAGGGTGCAAACCACGGCCAACCTCGGCGGCTTCCTCGCGAATGGCATCGAGGAGATCGACCAGGAATTCAGGGATCATCTCCTCGATGCCACAGGGCTCGAAGCGCGCGGGCGTCTCTCTCATTGCCGATCCATTATCCCTTGATCTTCATTTGATCGGAAGTCGGCTCGCGGTTCAACGCGGTCTCGGCGCTCCGTTCTCGAAGCCAGACCTCCAGTCTAATTCCACGTAGTTTTGGGGTCGTCGGCGCCGTCCCGCGTAGTTGTGGGTCCATTCGAACGTATCACTTTGTTTTCAATGTATATTTCTCTCTGTGGCGAAGGCCCTAATGCTCGGGGCGGCTGTTGTGCTCCGAGCCCGGTAACGCCGACAGAGACGTTTTGGTCCGGGTTGTCGTCAGGAAGGGTATCCTGAAATTCCCTTAAACGTCAGATGGTTATATCAGGACGATCAGTCAGAACTAGGTGCCCGTCTGAGAATGGACCCACACCTACGCGCGTCCAGATCATCCTCGGTTACAGACAAGCTGTGCTGGTTGTCTGTAACCTGCCGGGTCAAGGGCGAAGAGCTGCTCTCCAGGCATGTGCGTGAGCTGCGGCGTCGTCGCCGGCGCGGTGGGATGGCTTGCTAGACCGGCGGTTCTTGTAAGCCCGGTGCAGCCTGCCCGGTGCGACCTCACCTTCCTCGCCGAACGCCCGGAGCAGCACATCGTGCAGCAGAAAGATATCTCGTCGCTCACGCAGGAGCCGTTGGAGCCACATCCCGTCATGATCGGGAGCGTCTGAGACGAGGGCCCTGTCGCCGACTAGATCCAGGAACCATTCTGCCACCTCGTCGGCGTCCGGCGCATCATTCAGCACTGACCGCGGAATGCCGTGAACCTGGGCGCTCACCTGGCTCCAGGCGTCCTCAGGCCATTCTGCCCGCGGGCGAATTAGAGACGAGTGACGGATCACCCTCCGGCCATCGAGCCACGCGACACCGACCTCGATCGGCCAGCTGTCAGGCCCCAATCCGGAGGCCTCGAGATCGAGGAATGCGATGCGATCGAGATTCACTGTCGTCACCGCTTTCCTCCTTGTTCTCTCAAGGACCTCGGCCCTCTCATCAGGTGGCAGCAGCCCGGCAAGAGGATGGACTGACCGAAGCACCTGCCCTTCCTCAGTCAGCGCGAGAACGGTTTCACGCACCTCCTCAGGCCCGTGTGACATCAGCTCGCGGAAGCGAGCGAGATATGCTGGCGCGACGCAGCCTTCCCGCTCGAGCCGGTCAAGATTGCGCGCGATGACCTTTGACGCCGACGGCCAGTCGCGCAAGCGTGTTCGAGCGCGGCCGCACTGATGTACCAGGATCGATTGTCTTTGGGTGTCATTTCAGCTTGCTCATGACGCCATCACTCCTATTCGACGCACGAGTCGACCGACCCGCGGGCCTTTGTGAGCAACTCCGGGAAGCCATCGATAGCGCACAAGATTCTGTCGCTCGAGAGCAGTTTCAATATAAGAGAGACCCGTTGCAGCACCATCACAGGGATAGGACGCATGACTGATCTCGCGGCGAAAGTGGACCTGCTTTTTGCCTTTCCGGTCGATGACGAGGACGATGATCGGGATGATATCACCGATGCTATCCGGGCGGCGGGTTTCGATGATGCGGTCATCGGCTTTGATACTCCCGGTGTTGTCGAGCTGGGCTTCAAGATCGAAGGCAAGGATCACGAAGCTCTCATTTTCGCTGCAATCGACGCGGCGCGGTGGGCGCTACCGTTTGCGACGCTACGCGAGATCAACGCAAGCTTCGTCAGCCAACGCGGACCCGCAAAGCTGTCTGTGAGCATGTAGCAGCGAACCGGGCGAGCACGTGGTGTGAATCCTGTACCAAGTTGGCCCGTCGGTGGACGCGTTTGACACATATTTGTGTAGGAAGTGTCCACCGCACAACCTGAAGCTGCACTGCGAACTATGAATTGGATCTCACTGTCTGGTCCACGATTTTGCGGATGTAAGTGGTTCACCGCGGTGAACATGGAAGGTTTCGCGTCGTTGCCGAAAGCGTGGGAACGGGTGCTGCGCAAGCGTCGCGAGGTAAGCGTCTGGACAGCGTACCTGGCTCTCGCGGGATGCGAGGTAATCGAGTGCCTGAAGCGTTGCTACTACGCCCATTCTCTTCATTGCAGAGAGGATCGTGCCCTCCCTCATCGACAGCGCCCGTGCGACGGAGTGAGCGACGTCCTCGATGCCGCGGTATTGCTTCACCGGGACCAAATCTTTCAGAGACGCGCACCGGGCGAGGATCTGGCCGGTCGTTGTGCGGCTGGGCGCGTTTTTGGAATAGTTTATTTCTGACTCTATGTGTCGGACAGTTTGTCCGTCGGCGGCGGACATGGTGCCTGCCTCGGGGTGCTCCTGACCGCTCCTCGACACCCCTGTTTCCGGGGATTTGACACGTGCCCAATCGGGTTGGTCGAGGCGCTCGATGTCATTCAGGACGGAGGCGAGTTCGACGCGCGTGACCGTCTTCCGGCGCAGCAGGCGGGTGACAGACTCGTAAAATGTAAGGAGCCATTCGACACCATCGCCGAAGCGTTCCTTCAGCGCGTGCAGGCGTGCCCGGATCGACGTCTTCAGTGCTGCGACCTCCGCGGCCTGGGCCTTGATGTCGGACCGCATCTGGTGAAGCTCAGGGACGCGTTCGAAGAGCGGCCGCAAATTGATTCCGAACCCGTCAGTCGGTTTGCCGCGGTGGTCCCTGATCGGGAATCGCCGCCGGTTCGGCGAGAGCTTCCTCGTGATCAAGCCGGCCCGTTCAAGTTCTACTTCAGCCCGGCGCCACCGTCGCTCGCACTGCATGCTCGAGCGGTCCATGACAGTCTCGATAGACGCGAACGACATCAGCAGCTGAGAGCTGTCGAGTGGGCCGCGGGGCAGCAGGCTCAGGTGTGCGCGCAGGGCGTCCAGCGCAGCGTCAGATAGCTTCAGGCGCGGGCGGCAGGCGGCGACCAGGTCGAGCACTTGCCACCGGTCCAGACCGCGGAAAACGGGGTTCTCTGCCGCCGCCCCCCCTGCCCTTCCCGGCCTTGGCTCCGGGCACGTTTCAGGGCCGCTCGGCGGCTGGCCGAGCGATTTCAGGATCGCGTCTATTGTCTGTGTCATCAGATCTCAGAAGACAAAGATCACCCGCTCCCAGAATCGATGTTCCGGGTTGCGTCATGCGGTGCGTCGGGCTATCTATGGGGTGTTCAGACCTATGATAGCTCGGTGCGCAGAAATGCCGCCGAGTTTTCTTTTGCCTAGCCTGCTCCTTTTCCTCGTTTCCTCGTTTCAGTAATGGCCCTTGTCGGGCTCTTTTTTGGGACGTCCCAAGAATGTTAACCTATTGATCTTACATAACTTGGGACGTCCCAAATTTCAGTTCCTGGAGCGGTCGAACTCCTCGAAGAGGGTCTCGATGCGTTCCTCGATGAACTCCGCGAAGCAAGCATCTTGGTCATCCGCTACTGCGATCTTTAGGCCCCTGCCCTTTCGGGACGCCGTGACCTTCCCATCTGCAATGCGGCGAGGTTTCGGGACCTTCGCCTTCGGATCAGCATTTTGGTCACGGCGGCGGCCCTCGGCAAGGATGGCTCGTGTCGGGGCTGGAAAGCGCTCGTTAAACGAAACAGTCGTGTTAGAGAGGCGCATCGGACTGCATCCGAGCGACGAAATCCGTTTTGACCAGCGGCCAGCAGCCTTTGGTGTCCTGCATGACGTCTCCTGTCCTCGTCCGTTGGACGACTGCGCCTCGTGGTGGTCTCTGCGGACCGTGCTTACTTAGGCGCCGTTGATCCAACGCTCTTCGCAATTAAGGGGATATTTACGTCCTGTGTTTCGATTCTGTCAAGCGACAGAACGATGGACGACCTCCACCTTCGGTATCATTGGTGTGGGGGCCTTCCATATGCCCCGCAATATCGGGCCAATTGTCCCCAACAGATAGGGGCGCGACCAACGGTGTCCCCAATCGGCGGTGCCGCTGGATACCTTCTGGCGGGGCTGAGCCCGAATCGGCCAGCAACGTCCGGGTGTTTCAGAACAGGCCATTCTTCCCCACGGGGAAGCTGCAAATAGGTACAACTTCGGTTTTGCCTTCTTTTCAAATTCGGCGTATTTCGGGTTTAGGACATAATCTACGTTGAGGCGCAGCATGTACGACCATAATGACCTGGCCCGTCTTCAGGCGCAGTCGCTGAAGATGCAGGGCTGGATCCGGCAGCAGACCTTCAGCCCGGAAAGCACCAAGACCCTTCGGCGTTTTTCGTCGTGGGAGGTGGCTGAACTGATCTTCCGCATCAACCAAAGCACCTTCCGCGGACGCCTCGCAGCAGACCCCAGCCTGCCGGGGGGCGAGATCGAGCAGGACGGGCGCCAGCGATGGTATTCGCTCGAAGAGATCAACGAACTGCGGCGGCGGATGAAGATCAACCGCAAGAGCCTCATGCCGCCCCGCCCCGGCGGCAAGCGCGCGTTCCGGGCTGCCATCGCCAACTTCAAGGGCGGCGCCGGCAAGTCGACCGTGGCGTTGCACTTCGCTCACGCGGCGGCGCTGGACGGGTACCGGGTGCTGCTGGTGGATTTCGACCCCCAGGCGACCCTGTCCCATTCCATGGGCCTGACAGATGTTGCGGAGGAATACACGGTCTGGGGAGTCATGGCCCGCGACCTGATCCGCGAGACCGACCGCATGAACGCGGCCGCTGTCGGGGCCGCGAGCGGGATCGCCCTGCCCGAACGCAAGATCCCGTCCTCGATCCGCGACATGGGGCTTGACGAGTTGCGGCACTCGGACTTCATCAAGCACACCAACTGGTCCACGATCGACATCGTACCGTCGTGTGCCAACGCGGCATTCGTCGAATTCGCCTCCGCGCAGTACCGGCACCTCAATCCGGAATGGACCTTTTTTGCCGCGGTGTCGCGCTATCTCGACGGATTGGCGGATGACGATTATGACCTGATCCTCTTCGACTGCCCGCCGGCCATCGGTTATCAGTCGATGAACGCGGTCTTCGCTGCGGACATGCTTTATATCCCTTCGGGTCCCGGTTACTGGGAATATGATTCCACCACGTCCTTTATCGGTCAGTTGGCCGAGGCGCTCGGGGATCTCGCGGCCGGCTTCGAAGGCACCTTCCCCACGGGGAAGATCGGGTTGCCCAAGACGTTTTGCGATGTGCGCTTCCTGATGACGCGTTACGAGGCCGGAAACGATTTGCACCGCGCGATGCTTGAAGCGTTCCGAAAGGTTTTTGGGGAACACGTGACCGAGAACCCGATCGAGATGACGCGCGCCGTCGAACAGTCCGGGCGGTTCCTGAGTTCGGTGTACGAGATCGATTACCGCACGATGACCCGGGAAACCTGGCGCCGCGCGCGCACCAGTTTCGACCGGGCCTACGAGGAATTCCGCAGCAATGTAATTTCGGCTTGGGACAAGATCTGAGGGCACGCTGATGACCAAGAAGAAACGCCGCATGTTTGATATCGAGATGCCGGAGGATAGTGCGCCCGAGCACTTCCCCGCGGGGAAGGTTGAAGAGCCCCAGGATGCTCTGACCCCCGCGCAACGCCGCCGCGGGCCCATGGCAACGGCCATCGGAGAAACCGCCGTGTCCGCGCGCGAACGTCGCGAGATGGAGGAGCGTATCCGGCAGGAGAACGACGCGCTTGCGCATGAGCATGTGCGGCTGAAGCGGCTGGGCCTGGTCATGGACCTGTTGCCGCTGAGCTCGATCGATACCTCTAAACTGGTCCGCGACCGCGCCAAGGGCGAGGACATGGAGCTGGACGAGTTGAAGGAGTCGATCCGCGCGATCGGCCTGTCGAACCCGATCCGCGTCGAGGATGCGGGCGATGGGCGGTTTGAGCTGATTCAGGGCTACCGGCGATTGTGCGCCTACAAGGCGCTGTTGGAGGAAACCGGGGACGAGCGCTTCGCCGAAATTCCCGCTGCGGTAAGCCAACCGGGTGACGACCTCGAGACGCTCTACCGCCGGATGGTGGACGAGAATATGGTGCGCAAGGACATCTCGTTTTCCGAGATGGCGCAATTGGCTTTGGACTACGCCGCCGATCCCTCGACGAAGCTCAACGACCCCGACAAGGCCGTTCCGGAGCTGTTCCGCTCGGCCGGCTACCAGAAGCGGAGCTACATCCGGACGTTCATCCGGGTCATCGAACGGCTCGGCTCGACGCTCGAACATGCGCGGGAGGTGCCACGCGCGCTTGGTCTGACTCTGGCGCAGCGGATGGAAGAGGATGATCAGGTGGTGCCGGGCATCAGGGCCGAACTGGCCGCGCTGCCGGAGCGCACAGCGCAGGAAGAATTGGCCGTGCTCCGCAGCTGGGCGGGGCAGGGGGGGCAAACCCCTGAAGCTGCCAAGGCTCAAGGCCGGACTAGGAAGACCGCGGCCGGGAAGGCCCGAACGAGCTTCCAGTTGGATCGGCAGGAGGGACTAGCGAAGTGTTCCGCAGCCGACGGAAGACTGGAAATCAAGTTGTCCAGAGACTTTTCGACGATCGACCGTCGCAAGCTGGAGGACGCGGTGCGTAGGATGTTGGACGAGCTCGGCTGATCTTCCCTGCGGGGAAGGTTTGGCTGGTAGTGGAGCCTTCAGGCTTTACGGGTATCGGCAGAAATCGCGGGCGGGCCACCATAATTTGTGCGCCGAGGGTTTTGCAGTACAACATATAGTGCCAGCGCAGCAGGGTAGATCGCGCCGCAGAGATTCCAGAGTTCTATCTCATCGCGCCAGAGCCAGCGCCTCGTTACAGGTAGATCCTGCGCGCTTGGCCGGATTGCGACACAGGCGGCAGCGTGGCCAGCATCGGCGCCCGACGCGATGACATGGAACCTGATCGGGCTCGGGGATACCAAGAATCGAGTAGGGCAGGGCGGTCGCCAGGCGATCAAAGAAGGCTGTCGATCCGGAGGAACGCCTCGGTACCCAACGGGAGAGCCGTCGCTGCCTCGATGATCGGCAGCAGCCATGCCCGACCGAGTTCCGTATCCAGCGCCCGCTCGGCGATTGCCGTGTTCAGGTTCCAGGGCAGCACGAGGAACGCATAGAAGACCGCGAACGGGACAAGCGGGTAGAAATACGCAGTCTTGAAGCTCGTCGTGAAGGTGTTGAAGTGCCTGATCAGCTGGCCTGGGCCGGGCAACAGGATGAGCGTCAACCAGACGCCGACCGGGAAGATCAAGGCGGCCGGCAGGAAGATGAACACGACGTAGACGAGAGACAGGGTCAGCTCGTCGTATCCGTCGATTCCGGGGAAGAGCTTCTTTACCAGCCAGAACATGTTGCGGTCTCCGTTTACTTTTATCTATCAGGCAAGTGCGCGTCACAGGGATAAACGCAAGCCCCCGGAAGGATAATATGCCGGCTCTGCCGTTTTAATCGTGGTTGAACCCGCGTTGGGTAGGCTGCCCGGAAATCAAACGGGTGGACCTCATGGACCTCGCACTTGCACCGCGGCGCAAACAGAAAGAGCTGGAAGAGCTGGCAATCGCGCAGTTGGATTCCCTCGAAAGCGCTCTCGAATTTTCTGAAATCGAGCAGGACATCGAGCCGTCCGTCGACGTGCTCGGTCCCAAGTGCGAGTTCCGTAACAAGATCTCCAGCGCTTCCGCAAAACTGACGAACGCACTGAACAGGCACGGCATCTCGGCGCCCGAGCTCACGGACCTGGACACGCATCTGGAAAAAGTGGGCGCGTGCATTGCCGACATCGGATCGTTCCGGGTCGAGGCACTGTCTGTTGACGGTCTCGGCCGCAAGGTGGACGTCGCCGCAACACCGGCCGGCATCGACTTCGCTGCACAGAGCAGCGCCAGATCGGTCATCAAACGCTTCGAAGAGGCGATCGAGAAGCTGCCCCGTCAGGATGCGGAAGTGGTCCAGGCGGAGCTGGTGAAATCCCTGTTTCCCGACGCGATCGAGAAAGGCGGGGAGCTTCGGGTCGGACGACTGAAGGACATCCGGGTGAAGCCTCGTGCGCTGTCAGCGGCCACGGCCGGCCGGGTTCTGGGTCACATCGGCCACCTTGGCATCGCGACTTTCGAGAATGTCACGATCAACAGCCTGCTCTGCGCCGGCAACATTCTCGAGAGCCTGACGACACCCGTTCAAGTCAAGGGTGTGGAGCCGCTGCGGATGCACTCGAGCTCGACTTTTCGGGATCATCTCAAGCGCACGCGCCAGGTCGACGTGAAGGACCTGTTCCTCGCGACGACGCAGGCCGAAGTCATGGTGCGCGGCTGCCTGCAAGAGCGGAAGGGCGTCAGCCAGCCCGTCATCAACCCTCAGAGAGCTGCTCTCCTCGAGGCCGCGGTCAAACGCAAGAACGAGCTGACACAGCTGACTGCTGAGCGGGACCAGCGGTTGCGCCAGGCGCACAAGCAAGAAGTCGATCAGGTCCGCAAGGATTACGAGGCGCGGATCGAGCGCTGGAAGTCCCGCCTGATCGAAGAGGCCGGCATCTACGAGGCGCCGGACATGGCGTACGGGCGCCAGGTGATCAGCACGCTCGAAAGCAACGAGCTGACCTGGAAAGCCCTCGACAACACGCTCAACGGCATGCCGATCACCGATCGCCTCGCCCGGACCTTCATCGAAAACAGCATCTGAAAACCTGAAAACGGAGAACAATCATGCCACGCCCCACAATGGAAGAAGTCCTCAACGATCCGGACCACATGGGTCTGCTCGACGACGCCGACACGCCGGAGTCCAAAACGCCCACGTCCCGCCGTCCGACGGAGGAAGAAATCCTCGCAGCTCTCGACAAGGTGGATAAGCTCGACATCCCTGCCCGCGAAGAGTCGAAGGCGATGAACGTCATGCAGCGCGTGACGCGCCGGCCGACAATGGACGAGATCCTCGACGAGCCGGATCCCTACGGGCTGCTCGACATCCCTGCGGCCGACACGCCGAAGGCCATGTCCCCGGCCGTCCCCGAAATCGAACGGGAGCACCGGGAAGACCTGGTTGCGGAAGCCCAGCAGTATTTCGACGTGGTCGAGCAGCTCGAGTGCATTTTCACGACGCAGGAAAAGGAGATCTACACCGATTCCAGGACACCGGGTTCGATCAGTGACCCGGCAGAGCAGCGCATCCATGCGGCATTCCGGGCAGGGCACGTGGAGCGGATGGCGGAACTCGCCGGGCGCGCGGAAGTGATCCGGACCCTCGCTGCACAGTACCCGGCACTGGATCGTCAGGCGATCGGTGCGGAAATCGAGCAGTTCCGGGAACTGGCCGTTCAGACTTATGTCGGAATCGAGGATTTCGGCGGCAAGATCACGCGCCGCGTGCCCAGCTGGTCCGGGCTCCCGCAGGGGAAGGTGCTCGCCGCAGAAGTCCGGGCGTATGCTGACGAGGCGGGCCTTGCTGCAGGCGCTCAGCCGGCCGACCGCGAGGACATCCGCGCGATGCGGGAAGCGGCGGCCGCGGCGTATCGGCAAGAGGTCGAAATCAGATCCCGGTTCCCGGATGCGCAGGGCCTCACGAGCCTTGCGTACAAGACGATCTTGAAAGATCACGAGGCTTGGGACCAGATCGGCCAGGCAGCCGGCAATCGGCTCGAGGTGCGCCACGAAATCGAAGCCTTCGCGGCCGATCGTGCCAAAGCGGCGCCCGAGCGGATCCGCGACTTCCGCGAACGCACAGCAAAGATCCTGGTCTCGTTCGCGAACAAGCTTGGGATCAGCGACGGCATGCGGAAGAGCTCTGCGAAACTTGCGGCAAACCCTCCGAAAACCCTCGGAACCGCACCGATCACGGACGACGGGACGCTTGACTACAAGCGCTGCGCCGAGCTCGCACTGAGCGAAGCGGAGAAGTACGAGCGCCTGGCGGAAGGCGTCACCGGGGCACGCAAAAAAAAGATCCATCGCACGATCAACGAGATCCGGAGCGCCGCGGTGACGACCCGGGATGCGGAGGTGCCGAACAAGAGCATCCGGGCCGAAAGGGAGCAGGTGAAGCATGTCGCGGCGGCGATCAATCGCCTCGAAGCGCTCGGCGCCTTCTTCGAAGACGAGGGCAGAGTGCGTGTCAGCGACTTCTCTCAAGCGCACAACAACCGCCGGCGGCAGGCTGCAGAGCAGTTGAAGGCACAGCGTCCGACACCCCCGAAAGCAGAATCGATCCGGATGTGACCGAGTAAAAAAACCTGGATCAGTGGTTGACATCGTTATGCACACAGCAACTTGCGGATTGTGCAACCCATGCTGGTAGCCGCAACTACGAACGGAAAAAGGAAGACGAAAGACATGACAGAAATCGAGCAGAACCCGGCAGAGATGGAAATGCTAAGAGATCGTGTGGAATGGGCGCTCTATACCGCAATGCACGACGAGGATCTTCAGGAGGAAGAAGAGCTTTACGTCATGGCGCAGCGCACATTCAGACTGGACTCGCGGGTCGAGTGGGAGGTCTCCATCAGTGACAAGTGCGATACGGTTCTGACGGTTGTTAGTTCTGGCGTGCGCCTCGAGGAGATGACGATTGCCAATCTCATCGATATTATCGCCGCAAGTTGGGATGAGGACTGTGATCATTTCGAATTCCGGTACGGCCATTATTGTGTCCGTGAAGACCTGAACGATCTGCCGACCGAGCTTTTTGGCCTCGATTCGACCACCTGAAACCTGCTTTGATGCGGGTTTAACCGCGGCCGCGGAGAATGTGCTGAAAGACAAGAGGTGATCTTCATGCGCGTTTTCAGGATGTTTCCCGCAGCTCTTTCATTGGTGGCGCTCCTTGCCGGCTGCCTACCTGCCGCTGCCTCGAACAGTGGGGCAGGGGGCCCGGAGGTCCCGGGTGATCTCGCACGCGGCTGGATTGCTCAAAGCTATGCGATCAAGATCGGGGGCGATGCCCCGACGCCGACCGATCTGCTTTTGAATACGTGGGTCGATAGTGGCCGGGGCCTGATCACAACGGATTACCTCTTCGCGTTCGACAGCGACCGGAGCTACATCTTCAACGCCGGGATCCTGCGCAGCGGCGCGCTCCGCATCCAGGAGCCGGGTGCTTACCGTCTGCACGTCTACCTCGACCGGTTCCTCGGCACCGGGGAGCCGGAATGCCGGGCCCGGGTGGCGATTGATGGCAGCACGATCATCGACAGTTCTGCCGCGTTCGAAATGCACAGCGGTGGTGGCGTCTCAGCGACGCAAGCCGCTAAAGACCAGGCCCGCAACTTTCACCAGTCTCAGCGCGCCGAAAGCCCGGTGTTCCGCGTAAGTGAACCCGGATACTACCGGATGGATTTCTGGTCTGTCTGCCGCGATCTGAACGACAAGCAGGCCGCTTTCAACCTGACAAACGAACTTGGAAACAGGATCGAGAAGCGCGGCCTCTTCGGTACCAAGCTTCAGCGCCTGACGACTTTTTACGATGGGGACGGACAGATCACGGCTGTTCAGAAGCATCGCTACGAGACCAATCCGGTCAAGCAGGTCATCGCTGAAAATCACGGCACGATGTTCGACCTTGTGCTCGAGAACGTTGTCACCGGCGAAAGGGGGCGGCTGTCCGGGGACAACATCTGGCACAACCGAGCACACGCACCGGACGAGCGCCTGGAATACCAGAGCCTGAAACCGATGGACGAGGGGGACTTCGAGGCATCGAAATGGGTGTTTACCGGCATCCGCGGGGATCTCAGTGCACGCTACGAGCAGTCGTCGGGATACTCTCCTCGGTTTCAGACAGCGGCGCAGCAGATGCCGTTCGTGCCATCCCAGGTTGAGGCCCGGAAGCGGCTGAAGATCGAGCAAGCCGGCGTCTACGAGATGGCGATCGGATACGAGCCCGAGATGTCCGCGAAGGACTTCCTGGCCGGCAACGGGTATGGGGCCCGGGGCGGCCGGGCGATAACCCGCGAGCAGTCGGAGCCCGTCGCGCTCTTCATGGAAAAGCACCTCGAGGACGGTCGCGTGAGCCGTCTGAAGATCTTCGAGGGCACGCTGAAGGGTACGAACTTCATCGGCGAAATCAGGTTTCTCAACGTAGCGCTGAAAGCCGGCGAGTACGACCTGGTCGTGACCCGCAACCTCTCCCAGATCAAGCGGGATCGCTACGGTACCGTTGATGTCGGGGCCGCAATCCAGAACTCGCAGATGTCGATCCGGATGAAGCGACAGGGGGCTCCAGGCTTCGTCATCCTCAACTGAAAACCCAGTTTAATCCCGATGTGAGAAACCCTCCTGGAACGTTTTCAGGAGGGTTTCTCGATGGCACGCCATCAATTTCTTGCCGGGGCAGCTGCTCTCGCGGCGACAGCCATTGCGGTTACGTTCTTCATTTCCGGCGAAGAGCAGCCCACACACAACCACACCACCCAAGAGCAAGGTGCTATCACGGACGACACCCCGGCAACCGGGAATCCTGTTCCGCCTCCGCGCGAACTCGTCTACGAGCCCGTCCTCCCACCGGGCACCCCAGCGGAGCCAGAGCAGGCGGGTACCGAGGAAGACATCGAGGCTGCTCCGGAGGAGTTGTCGTTTGACGATATCGAGGCAGAAGTCGTGGACCGGTCCGCTGATATCGATCTGGATCCGGAAAACACGGTTCTAGGCTGGCGCATCAAGGCCCTTGGACACCAGGTAGGCGCTCTGCCCGATGACCCGGCGTGGATCTGGAACCGGACCAAGCTTCATGTCCCGGATGCCCTCTACACGGAAAACGATGTCGGAGCCGGGTTCTCGGACACCAACGGCATCATCGCGCAGTGGAATGCGCTCGACATCGAACTCATGAATCCACGCTTCTTCGTCGATATCCCGTCGGTCTCGGGATCGGCTACCTCGCCGGAAGCCTCTGCGGCCGCCTTGGATGCTCTGTTCGCATCCATCGAAGCGGGAAGCGCGGATCCTGTCGGCTTGGCCCCGGCGCGCTCGAGCGGAAGCATCGACATCTCGGAACTCGACTCCAGCGTTACCGCGATCGAGGCGACGGGTGTCATTACGATCCCGCCCGGCGAAGGTGGCGTGTACCAGTTTCGCGTTCTCACGCCGAAAGATCCCTTGAGAGGACCTAAGCTGGACGAGATCGATGTCCGCAAAGAGCTTTTTCAGGAAGTCGCAGCCCATCTGAGCATCGAGGTCAACGGACAGACCGTCTTCGGCGGCGCCGCAGCACAGACCCGGAGGGACGGATGGGATGCCCACATCGTGCCCCGGGACGTGAGCCTGGCGCCCGGCCGTTACCGGGTGCTGATGCGGGCTGCACCACTGATCGCCTTCAACCTTGATGAGCTCGCGATCAAGTACGTCGTCGAGTATCGCCGGCCGGGCGCTGAGGGCTGGCAGAACGTCGCGGAAATCATGGAATCGAACGAGTCGAAGGACGACGAAGCGGTAGCCGGCTGGTCGCCGATCGCCGGCGGTGTCGACGTCACCCGCGCAGGCGCTTACGCCGAAGACTGCAAGCTCAGTGTCCTTCCAGATGCGTTCGTGAATCCGGAAGCTTCTGAAAAAGGCAGCCAGTTGACGCTGCCGGTGAATGCCTGCGAGCTCGTCACGCTCGAGTTCAGCTACGACCCCCAGGAAGCGGGCGATCACTACATCATGCCGTACCTGGCGAGCTCCCGTTGCATCGTTTCGCTCGATTACTTCTCCAGGTCTACGGCAACCATGGAGCGGGCGATCCCGTCTCCGGCCGCCGGTGACCTTGGTCTCTTCGGTGCTCGAACTTCGTTTTCAGACGCATACGGCCACCTTCCGCTGACAAAGGCATCCCCCGTCGAAGTCCAGGTGAGAGCGATGTGCCAAGAGAGCACGGAGATGACGCTCTTCTTCAAGCGTCCGTCGAGCGCTCTGATGAAACCCTGGTAGCGCCGAAAACCGTGTTTAACCGCGCGGTGCGATGGTTCGCCGAACAATATCGGAGATCATCATGAAAAGACTGTATACCGCATCAATCCTTGCGCTCGTGGTCTCGAGCCCCGCGCTCGCGAACACGGATGCCGAGCTGCTGAGCCAGTTCTCTCAGCCTGCGCAAGAGGTCGCGGAGCCCGAAAGGGCAGGGGACGCGAACACGGATCCGGAACATATAGCGCGACAATCTGGGTGAGATCAGCGCGACAATCAGGATAAGAGTCCTTGGCCGCGACGAGGTCACATTGGACGGTCTGCGTATCGCGAGC
>NZ_FNPF01000057.1 GCF_900107235.1 Citreimonas salinaria | reverse complement strand
GCTTCTCAGCCCTCGGCACCGCCGAGATCGTTCGCGTGGCATGACATCAGCGGGGAAAGGGGAAGTCACGCCTTAGGCGTGAGTTACGCAACAATGCCCATTCTGTGTGGCTTCTTCATTGTCGCGGAAGAAGCCCTTGAGTGCCGCAATGGACGGCTGGGCAAAGTCGAACATGCTCTCTCCTTTGGGTTAAGGCCCGACGGACTTGCCGGGAACAAAGACCGCCGCGTTCTTTGTGGTGCGGTGGTTTTTGGAGCCTCCCCTGCATCTTCAGCATGTTCCGATTTGTTTCGGCTGCGATGCGGAGCGGATCCTCAAGATGAGGGATCCGGTCCGGGTCGTAGCCCGAAAGAAACCAATCCTATCCGACCTTCACCCGGCGCAGCCGAGCCGTCGCGTAATGCGTCCTTGCCAGACCGCTGTGGCCACCAGGCGCGATTGGTTTCTGGAGCTAACGCCGCCGAATTGGCGCTGGAAGCGCCTCTGTCTTTCCAGGGGAGGTTGCATGGACTGGGCAGCGATAGCCAAGCCTTGGCCGAAACCCGAGACGCCGAACGAGGCCGCGCTTGCCCCGGCGCGTGCGGAGCTTATGCGGCGCGCGCAGCTTCGGCCGGGACAGCACGTTCTCGACATCGGCCCCGGGGGGGGGCTTCGCTTCTCGACGCGGCCAATGCGCTCTCCGGAGAAAGCGGAGAATTCGCATCTTTTATCCGGGACTCCTCTTGGGTGGCCCGGTTGCTGAGGGAGGATTGCGCCGCCACACGCGAGCCGGGAGAAGCGAGCCCGTGATTCTGTCGCGGCGCAATCCGGAGCTGTCGGCGCCTACTCTGCGTGTTCCGCGAGCCAGGCTTCGAGGAAGGCGACCTCGGCTTCCTGCGCCGCAATGATCGCTTCGGCCAGCTCGCGCAACTCTGGATCATCGCCGTGCTCGAGAAGGACGTTCGCCATGTCGATTGCGCCCACGTGGTGCGCAATCATGCCCCGGGCGAAATCGACGTCCGCATCCCCGGTCAGGTCGATGTCCATGGCCGTGTGCATCGCGGCGCTCGCAGCGCGATAGGCCTCCGTCGCGGTCGAGGCCTGACCGGTTTCGGACGCGTGCTGACCATGGTCCATCCCGCCCATCTGGCCGTGCTCCATGCCCTCCATCATCTGGCCGGGCTCCATCATCTGGCCGTGGCCCGTGCCGCCCATCATCTGGCTGCGATCGGTCGACGGCGCGTCGCCGTTTTCCGGGGCGGTCTGGGCGAATGCAACGGTCGCCGATGCGCCTGCAAGCGCGACGGCGAGAGCGCCGCTCAAAACAAGATGCCTTGTTGTCGTCATTTCATGAGACCTTCCTGCGTGCCGCCTAACGGGATTGTTCCTGCGGCTGTAGAGTCCGATGCGAACCTTCATGCCCGTGGGCCACGCCTTCCGACGCCGGGTCCGCACAAATCCCCGATCATCAATCTGCACACGACCAGAAGCCGCGGTATCCGACGGTCAGCCCTTGCTCCAGCTCAAAGATCATTTCTGCGTTGGAGCGCCAGTCTGCCTCTTCGCCGA
>NZ_FNPF01000027.1 GCF_900107235.1 Citreimonas salinaria | reverse complement strand
CTTGTAGCTCGGCGGGATTGGTCTGCTCATGCAGGCCAGCTACCACGCTGGATTCACAAGATGAATCCCTCACCTCGCCTTTGCGCAACAAAGCCAAGGCGTGAAAGAAAAAGAGAGGCAATTCAGTGTCTTGAGGCGCTCTGCGCAAAGGATCCGCGGCCGCGCAGAACCGTCAACGCGCCCGGCGAGGGTGAGAGAAAGCAATCGTATCGGAAGCAATTCTTGGAGAAACGTGGCAGGTGGTCGGAATTTGAACCTGCCCGCTGAGCAAAGTTTTTTCGTATCGCCTTCCCTCCGCCATCACCTTTGGGGTGCTGTGTCGGCGTGGTGGGTGGGTGCGCCCGTCAGGGCGTCTAGGCGGCTTGCGCTCGTCCGATCCGATTCCTGAAGTTCTACACGCGAGACGCATGCCGTCTCGATACCACCGCGGTTCAGTTCATCCGCCTGCGACTGCAGGGTCGTAAAGCCCTTGTCCTGAAGGTCGCCAAGAACGACCAAAACGTCGGCAGCATATGCGTCAGCACGGCTCCTAATCGCCTTCACCGAGGCCGTGGCGCGGACCGGCAAGCGCGGCCGGCACCGGCGCCCGGGCCGAGGATGACGGCAAATTGTGCAGAAGCCGGCGGCGCGGAACGGCATCCGTGGTGCAATGCCAGCGCCGAGCCGCCGAAGACGCGGTCGTCTCGTCAGCCGCCGCCCGCCCAGTCGGTCGCCTGGTTCCGGTCGTGGGGTTCGAACCACTGCATCTCGGACCGGGTCAGGGCCTTGGCGAGCGACGTGCCCCATTCGATCCATTTCCTATCGCCGATGACAGCGATGCGGGAGAAGTCGTTGCGGTGCGCGGTCTCCATCCGCACGTCTTCGCGAAGCGCGGAGGGGCTCTCGAAGCCGTCGAAGCCGGTCAGGTCGATGACCATGCCCGGCTGGCCGGCCGCTGCCAGCGTTTCGTGCAAGAGCGCGTGGATGCGCTTCATGTCGTCCTCGGTCAGCTTGCCCTCGCAGGCTATTCCGATGACGTCGTCATGGTCTTCCAGCGTTTCCCTGAACATCGACTCCCTCCTTCTTGTTCGTGTCGCCGTGCCCGAAGAGCCGGGCCTGCTGGTGGGCGTGGTGGATATCCTCGAACTCGAGGCTGGAATGGGTGATGCCGAAACCGCTCAGCGCGTCCTTGAGCGCCGCCTTGGTCGCTTCGATCCTCTGCCAGCCGTCCTCGTCGAGGACCACGTGACAATCGAGTGCCGCCTCGTGCTCCTGCATCTGCCAGACATGCACGTGATGGACGTCCGCCACCCCGTCGACGCGGCGCATGGCATCGATGACGGCCGTGCAATCCATGTCCGGTGGGCTGCCCAGCATGAGCGTGCGCATCGGGCCGCCGATCTCGGTCAGGGCGAGGTAGAGGATGTAGAGCGCGATGCAGATCGTGATCGCCGGATCGACCCAGGTCGCCTCGTAGAGGATGATGAGCGCTCCGCCGACGATCACCGCAACCGAGGCCAGCGCGTCGGACAGGTTGTGCAGGAAGAGCGCACGGATGTTCACGCTGCCTTTCTGCATCGACCAGGTCAGCCCCGCCGTCAGGCCGTCCACCGCCAGCGCCACGCCGCCGAGGATCACGACGGTCCAGCCCGCGACCTCGGTCGGCTCGATGAAACGCATGGCGCCTTCGTAGATCAGGTAGACCCCCACGAGGATCAGGGTCGTGTAGTTGATGAGCGCCGCCACGATCTCGATCCGGCCGTAGCCGAAGGTCATGCGCTCGTCCGCGGGGCGCCGCGCGATCTTGCGCGCGACGAAGGCGATCACCAGCGAGGCCATGTCCGAGAAATTGTGCAGCGCGTCCGCGATCAGGGCGAGGCTGCCCGACAGGATGCCGCCGACGATCTGCGCGGCAGTCAGCAAAGCGTTCGCCCAGATGGCGATGGAAACACGCCTGTCGCCGCGTGCCGGGTCGAGATGGGCATGGCCCGCGTGATCATGCGGCATCGGCGGCCCCTGCGTGGTTGTGGTTCGTGCGCGTGTCGGGGCGGCAAGCGACCCTGGCGAGCAATTCTTACACTCGCAGGTCGCGTAAAGGCAGCCCCACAGGGCCTGCCGGCCCCTTCGCACATCGCAAAAACACGTCGCGGGTGTCGAGAGTTCCGAGAACGCAGGCAACAGCGTTTTTCTGGTCTTGGTGAAGCCCGCAGACCGTCGTGAGGCCAGGCACATTCGCCGGCAAACCAGCTGGCGCGCGCAAGACGGCCGACCAACGGGTGATTGCCGGCTGCCCGATCCGCTCCCGCAAGCGTGCCGCCGCGGCGTCGTCGCCCAAAGCACCGGCACCATCGCTGCATTGATTCACATCACGGTCGCCGGTCCCCGTGTCTGCTAAGGGAGAGCCTGTTACGTCATTTGATCACGGCAACCTTCATGAATTCCTTCGGCTCGACACGCGGGCGAACCGCGATGCCTTCCGGGGCCATAGCGTCCTTCCTGGCGCTCACCTTCCTGATCACTTGGAGCGTGATCGGGGTCTACGTGCTCGCCCCAGATTTAGCCTCGGCATGGCTCGGAAAGATCAGCGGATCGCACCCGCTGTTCTTCCTCGCGACCTGGGCGCCGGGCATTTCCGCCTTCGTGCTTGTCCTGGCCCATGCCGGCGTCGCCGGCCTCCGGCGTTTCCTGTCGCGGCTCCTGCTCTGGCGAGCACCGGCGGGGTGGGTGGCCCTGATCCTGATCGGTCTGCCGCTCGCCTTCGTCGCAGGCTCGCTGATCAAGGGCGGACCCGTGTTGGCGCCGCTTCCCCCGGAGGGGGTCGCGCCGATGGTCGCCATCCTGTTCATGATGCTTTTTCTTGGCCCGATCGAGGAATTCGGCTGGCGCGGCGTTCTGCAGCCGCTTCTGCAGCGCCACATGGCGCCGATCTGGGCCGGCCTCCTGATCGGCGCGATCTGGGGGCTCTGGCATCTGCCGGCGTTCTTCCTCGCGCGCACGGTCTTCGCCGACTGGAACTTCCTGCCCTTCTTCGTCGGCAACGTGGCGCTCGCCGTGCTCGTGACGCCGATCCTCAACCGCACGCGTGGCAGCCTGCTGTGGCCGATGCTGTTCCACTGGCAGCTCATCAACCCGTTCTGGCCGGATGCACAGCCGTGGGACACGTGGATTCTGGCAGCCGTGGCGGTGGTCGTGGTCTGGTGGAACCGCGACACGATGTTCACCCGGCAAGGCGCCGTGACCGACGTCATCCCGGCATCAACCCCCGCGCTGCAAGCAGCGGAGTAGGCGTCATGCGGGCCCTCCTTCCAGCAAACGACTGGGATGTCATATCGGCGCGCGAGGTCGCGCTGGCGGGCGCGACAGGGCAGGGGGGATGATCGCCCGGCGCGCCCTTCTCCTGATGGTCGGCGGCCTGGTGCTGGCGGGCGGCGGCCACGCGACCGGCGCCTACCGCAGCGCGGTCGCGGCGGCGGATGCGCGCATCGCCCGTCGCAGCAGCGTCATCGAAACCGGCGCCGGCCCGCTGGAATACGCCGTGGCCGGTGACGGGCCGCCGCTGATGATGATCCACGGCACCGGCGGCGGCTTCGACCAGGGCCTGCTCTTCGCGTACCGGCTGCGTGATCGCGGCTTCCGGATCGTCGCGCCCTCGCGCTTCGGCTACCTCCGGAGCGCCTTTCCCGACGACGCCTCGCCCGCCCACCAGGCCGATATCCTGGTCGAGCTGCTCGATCATCTCGGGATCGACAGGCTGGCGGTCGCGGGCGGCTCGGCGGGCGCCCTCACCGCGGCCGAATTCGCGCTTCGGCATCCGGACCGATGTTCGCACCTCGTCCTGCTGGTCCCGGCCGCCAATCTGACGGGTCGCGACCCGGTGGAATTCACGGCGCTACAGCGAGTCGCCGTCGATCTGGTACTCGGCTCGGACGCGGCCTTCTGGTCGCTTTCCACGCTGGCGCCGCGCCAGATGATCCGCACGCTGCTCGCCACCGATCCCGCGCTGCTCTCGCAGGTGGCGCCGGACGAGCGGCGGCGCGCCGCGTTGATCCTCGACGGATTGATGCCGATCAGCCGCAAGGCGGACGGGTTGCGGACCGACGCACGATGGGCGGGCGCGCCTTCGTCCACCGCGTACCAGGACATCGCGGTGCCCACGCTGATCCTGTCCTGCGAGGACGACCTGTTCGGCACGGCGGCCACGGCGCGTCTGCTTGCCGAGCGTATCCCGCGCGCGCGGCTGATTGTCTGGCCCGAAGGCGGGCACATCTGGCTCGGGCGCGACGCGGACGTGGCACAGGAGATTGTTGCCTTCGTGCGCGCCGAGGCCGGGTGAAACGCGGTATAGACGACAAGAGAAACCTCGACGGAGACGCGACCATGGCATGGAAAAGGATCGTCCTGACCGAGTTCGGCGGGTCGGAGAACCTGAAACTGGAGACCGAGGAAACCCTGCCGGAGCCTGAAGGCACGGAGGTGCGCATCCGCATCCTCGTGACCAGCGCGGCCTTCACCGACGTCATGATCCGCAAGGGCAGGTATCCGGACCTGAAGGAGAAGCCGCCCTTCACGCCCGGTTACGATCTCGTCGGTGTGGTGGACGCCACCGGGCCGAAGGCGAAGCGCTTCGTCAGGGGCGACCGCGTGGCCGACCTGACGACCACCGGCGCCTATGCCGAATACATCTGCCTGCCCGAGGACAGGCTGACGCCCGTGCCCGACACCGTGTCGGATGTCGATGCGCTCGGCATGATCCTTTCGGCGGTCACACCCTACCAGATGCTCCACCGCGTGGCGAAGGCGCAGGCGGGGCAGAGCATCCTGATCCACGGCGCCGGCGGCGCCGTGGGCACGGCGATGCTGCAACTGGCGCGCTACGCCGGCATCACCGCCTTCGGCACCGATGTTGCCGCGAAGCACGACCTGATCCGCAGCCTCGGCGCGACGCCCGTCGCCGCCGACGCCGACGAGGCGACGCTGCGATCGGTTTCGGGCGGCGGCGTCGATGTCGTCTTCGACCCGCTGGGCGGCGAGAGCCTGTCTCGTTCGCTCCATGCGCTGAAGCCGGGCGGCATGCTCGTCGCTTTCGGCTTTCACAACGCGGTGCTGGGCCGTGGCGGCTCGATCCCGATGGATTTCGTGAAGCTGACCCTCTGGAACTGGTTGCCCAACCGGCCTTCCACCGCCTTCTATTCGATCGGGGCGATGCGGCGGAAACATCCCGACTGGTTCCGCGAGGATCTTTCCCAACTCTTCGAGTTGCTGGCGGAGCGCAGGATCGACCCGGTGGTCGCCGAGGTGCTGCCGCTGGATGACGTGCGCCGCGCCCATGAAATGATCGAGGCCGGCGAGGCGCGGGGCAAGCTGATCCTGCGGATTGCAGAGCAGTGAGGCCGGGTATCGTGGCTGCGCTCGCCACAATGCCCCGTCCGGTCCGGGGTCCGGGCGCCGCGGCAGAGGCCGCGCTGCCGCTTGTGCCTAGGCGTGGGCGATGAGGGCGTTGCGCCTGGCGAGCCTGCTCGTGCTGGCACTGCTGACGGGCGGAGTGATCTGGAAGACCCTGCCGGCCCGGACCGCCGCTGTCGAGGGTCCCGATCCGATCGCCGAGCTGGTGCCGGCCCGGATCGGCGGGATGACCCAGTGGGTGCTGATCCGCGGGGCCGACCGCAAGGCCCCGATCCTGCTGTGGCTGCACGGCGGGCCGGGCGCGGCGCAGATGCCGATCCACTCGGTCACCGCGGCGCTGGAGCGCGATTTCGTTGTCGTCCACTGGGAGCAGCGCGGCGCGGGCAAGTCGAACCCGCCCGGCTTCGATCCCGCGACCATGACGTTCGAGCGGTTCCTGTCCGACGCGCGCGAGGTGACGGCCCTGCTGCGGGCGCGGGTCGGAGAGCAGCCGCTGATCGTGCTCGGCCATTCCTGGGGCACGATGCTGGGCGCGCGGCTCGTGGCGCGCTGGCCGGAGGAGTACGCCGCATACATCGGCGTCGGGCAGCAGGTGAACACGATGCGCGCGGTGTCGCTGGCGCTGGACTGGCTGCGCGACGCCGCTCCGGAGTCCGACCTCGCCGCCATGGAGCCTGCGGCGTTCCGCGATCACGAACTCTACGTCCGTCTCATGCAGGAGATCGAGGCGCATGGCGGCGGGATGAACGTCGCGCTCCTGTCGCTGCTGCCTCGGGCGCTGGCCGCGCCGGAATACCGCCTGCCGGATTATCCGCGCTGGCTCGACGGGGCAAATCGCGGCAGCGGCGCGATGTGGCCCGCGTACCTTCAGCGCGACCTGATCGCCGAGGTGCCGCGCATGCCCGTGCCGATGCTGCTCCTCTCCGGCGCGCAGGACATGAACACGCCGGTGCCTTTGGTGCGGGAATGGATCGGCGGGGTCGACGCCCCGCTGGGCAAGCGGCTGGTGGTGTTCGACCCCTCGGGTCACGCGCCGTTCCTGACCGACACCGCGCGTTTCGTGGAGGCGGTGAGGGACTTTGCCGCGAACATCGCGGCGGAGACCGCCGGACGAGGCGCGCAGCTGCGGGCGATCGGTACCCCGGATCATCGTCGAACGCGCGATCGGTCGCATCCGGTCCCGCCGATCCCGGCCTCGACCCTGTAGCGCGGCATCCTCACCCGTCAGAGACCCCCTTCAGCCGGTCGCCACGCACGAGGAACCGGCGTCGATGCGCAGCGCCAGCGGCTCGCCCGTCTGCCTCGCCGCAGCGCAGGATCACGTGGTTGCCGAGACGGTTGACCGTGTCCTCGTTCGGCACCTCGAAATCCGCCATGTCTCCTTCGGCCGCGACCACCGCTCCTTCGCACGGCGCACGCAACTCGGCACCGAAGAAGCCGGAAAGGCTGCCGGCGGGCAGGAACGCCAGCCATGCGATCAGGACCAGCGGCAGCGCCACCAGCACGGCCAGGATCATCAGGGTCATGGCCGCGCCCCCGGAAAGCGTATCCCGGTGACGTCCGCGAGGAAGAAGGGGTGGTACGCGTCGGTGCCGAACATGTTGCCCGCCTCGACCCGGAACGGCAGGCGATAGCCGCCGACCTCCCGGAAGTCCGACATGACGGCACCGAAGGGCTGCAGCCGGTGTTCCTTGTCGGGATTGGCATTGCTCCAGCGCTGGAACTCCACCACGACGGGTCTGCCCGCATCGTCGACGGTCACGTCCACCGCCTGGGCAAGATCGCCGTGGCGGACGCTCACGCGCGCCGTGTCCCGGTCGACGGCCGACCACGCGACGCCCGGCCCGGGCAGCAGCGCGGCGGGCGCCCAAATCGCGGCCTCGGCCGCGTAGCGCCCGAAGGCCGAGCGGGCATGGTCGGGATCCCCGCCCGTTTGCGCCACCGGGATCAGGCCGAATATGCGGAACCGGGTCCATTTCCCCGAATCGGAACCCGAGATCGGCATGCCACCGCTCGTGCGCATCGACCAGACGAACCCCTCGGGTGTGGCCAGGATCTGCCGTGCCTCCATCGGCTGGTAGCGCGGGTCGTCCCTGGTCCCGAGGCTGAACTGGCCGGTCATGTCGATTTCGACGACCGGCAATAGCGGCGTCCCCGGCTCGATCATGTAGGTGAAATACCTTCGTGCAGGCTCGGGCAGGTCGGCGACCATCTCCGGCGCGAAACGCGCGGGCGTGGCGGGCTGCAGGGCTGCGAGCCTGTGCCATTCCGCGCGATCGGCCCGCCGGTCAAGGAGCAGAAGAGTCGCCAGGGCCACCAGGCCAAGACACAGCGCCACAAGAACTCCGGCAACGAGTTTCATTCAGCCGATTCCCTTTTCTGGATGTCGGTCTCTTGCTATCGCCGGCGGCGCACGCGCGGCGATGACCTGGATCAAACGGAACATGGGCGATGGTCGCCGGACCGGGTCAGCCGGAATGCTCTCCGTGCGGAGCCCGGATCACATTCCGGCGATCGTCGGGGCGTCAGCCTCGTAGCCCTCAGCTCTCTTGCGCCCGCCGGCGTCGTCGGACGGGACTGTCGCCGAACCGCGCCCGGTAGTCCCGTGCGAAGCGGCCCAGATGCGAGAAGCCGCAGGCATGCGCCACGTCACCCACCCCTTCGGGATCGCGGCGGCGGCTCAGCCTGTAATGCGCGGAATCGAGCCGCACCTGCCGCAGATATTCCATCGGCGTAAGGTCGAACGCCTTGCGAAAACCGATCTGCAGCGCGCGCGGCGACAGGCCGCAATGCGCCGCGATCGTGTCGAGCCGCAGCGGATCGGCAAAATGCGCGTGGATGAACGCGACCGCCCGGCGCAGGTCGCGCGGAAGCATGGGACGTTCACTGCGCCAGAACGCGTGCGAGATGTTGCTGCCGTGAAGCGTGAGCAGGCTGGCCACGACGTCGCGTTCGGCGCGGCTCTCGCGCAGGCCCTGCGGGCCGGCCCAAAGCTCGCCCCCGTCCACCGCGCGCACCACGGCCAGCACCCGGTTGCGCAACGCGCGCCCCTGCGGAGTCTCGAGGTCGACCGCCGGATCGAAGCGCACCGGTCCCGGCAGCGGGCTGCCCAGAAGCTCTTCGGCCACACGCTCCAGATGCTGCCGGTCGATCTGCAGCAGAAGCTTGCGGCAGTCCTCCGACCAGACCATGCGCGTCTCGCGATCGGGGCTGAGGATGGTCGCCAGGCGCGGCGAAGCCACGACCTCCTCTCCGCGGTGCGAAACGCACGCGCCACCCGAAAGCGGGATCTGAAGCAGGTAGAAATGTCCGAGTTGGCCGGGATCGATCTCCACCTCCGTGCCGTATCCCAGCGCGTTGAGCGAGACATGCCGGCCGCCGACATGGTTGTGCCGCGCCGCGAGCTTGGCGCCACGCCGACGCAGGTTCAGGCGATGGTCGCAGAAGGCGCGGCCGACGACCTCGCGTGCCTCGGAAAGGCTTTCGGTCCGAAGGATGGGATGGGCCTGAAGGAATTCCGCGGGCCCGGATTGCCCTTGCATCATGACGCGCCAGTCTATCGACGGCCCCGAATACTTCAAGCTTGAAACGATGCAGATGGATTCGCAATCTGGATAACGCCCGGCGGACATCGGTGCGATCGTGCCTGCAAGCGCCGGCAGCCCGCCGCGCCATCAGGAGGAGGAACCATGCAACAGGGAGTAACCCCGGCCGCCGACGGTCTCGAAGGCAAGAGCTGGAACGTGGTCGGCCACATCTACACGCCCAAGCTTCTCAGCCCCAACGCCTTCATCTGGCACGCCCGCATCCCCGACGGGACCTTCGTGCCTCCGCACATCCATCCCACCCAGGACGAGTGGATCGTGATGCTGGACGGCAGGCTCGAGGTCGAATTCGGCGACGACGTGCACAAGGCCGGCCCCGGCGACACGATCCGCATGCCGATGGGCATCGCCCACGGCATCTTCAACCGCTCGGGCGCCGAAGCCACCTGCGTCTTCGGCGTGGCACCATCGCGCAAGCTCTTCGATCTCTTCACGAAACTCGACGGCGTGACCGAGCCCGAGGAACTCGTGCGGATATCGGCCGAACACGAAGTCGACTTCCTGCCGCCGCCGGACGCGGCCTGACCGGGAGGAGCACAGGATGGTAAAGCGCAAGAAAGTGGCGGTCATCGGCGGCGGGGTCAGCGGCCTTGCCGCCGCCAAGGCCTTCGATGCCAAGGGCCATCGGGTGTGCGGGTTCGAGCGCAGTCACGATTTCGGCGGCGTGTGGGAGCTGTCGCGCTCCTATCCGGACGTGCAGACCCAGTCGCCCAAGGACCTGTACCGCTACACCGACATGGCGATGCCCGCCGAGTATCCCGAATGGCCCAAGGGCCCGCAGGTGCACGCCTACCTGCACGCCTACGCCGACAAGTTCCGTCTCGGCCGGCTCTTCCGCCTCAACACCGAGGTCATGTCGATGGACCGGCGGGCCGACGGCGCGCCGGGCTGGACGCTTAGGCTGCGGGCCGGCAGCCATGAATGGGACGAGGATTTCGACTTCGTTGCGATCTGCACCGGCCAGTTTTCCGAGAAGAACGTCCTCACCCATCCCGGGCAGGAGGCGTTCGTGGCGCAGGGCGGGCGGGTCATGCACTCGTCGGAATACACCGACCCCTCGATCGCCGAAGGTAAGGATGTCGTGGTGCTCGGCGCCTCGAAGTCCGGCACCGACATCGCGGTGAACGCGGCAAGGAACGGCGCCCGGTCGGTCACGCTCGTCTACCGCGAGAACGTCTGGCGCATCCCGTATTTCGTCGGCGGCATCAACTTCAAGCGGCTGCTCTACATGCGCGCGCAGGAGATGCAGTTCAACGGCTGGGGCCGCGGCGCCGCGGCCAGGGCGCTCGCCGCCGTGACCCGGCCGCTCGTCTGGGCCAATTTCCGCGGGCTCGAGACGCTGATCAAGCTGCAGCTGGGCCTGAAGAAGCACAACATGGTGCCGAAGACCCCGATCGAGAAGGAGGCCTCGTGTTCCCTGCCGATCGTGACGCCGGGCTTCTTCGAGCATCTGAACGCGGGAAAGATCCGGCCGGTGATCGGCACCATCGAGTCCTACGAGAAGGACGGCGTGCGTCTGACGACGGGCGAGACCGTTCCCTGCGACATCGCCGTGCTGGCCGTGGGCTGGAAGCTGGGCGTGCCCTACCTGCCGGAAGCGTACCGCAGGAAGCTGATCGAGGCGGACGGGCAATACCGGATCTACCGTCTTTCGGTGAACCCGGACCTGCCCGACATGGGCTTCGTGGGCTTCAATTCCAGCTTCTGCACCACGCTCTCGGCCGAACTGATCGCCAACTGGCTCGTGCGCTACATGGACGGACAGCTCGCGAACCAACCGGACCGGGCAGAGATGGAACGCGACATCGAGGCCAATCTGGCATGGCGCCGCAAGGAGCGGCCGGCCGCGCGCGTCTATGGCGGGCTCTGCTCGGCGCCGTTCCATTTCCGCCACTTCGACGAGCTGATGCGCGACATGGGCGCCCGGCAATGGAAGCGCTCCAACCCGGTGGCGGAAATGTTCGGCTACCCCGACGCGGATGCCTATGGGCGTTTCCTGAGCACCGCGCCGAATTATCGCGCCGCCTGACCGGCAGCGGGCGGCGGCGTCATCCGCCGCCCGCTCCGACATCCACCGCGCCATCCGTCCCGGTGGATCACAGGTGGCGGAACGCCGGGATCGGATCTCCGTGCCGAACGGGTGCACGGCGCTCGGCATCCGCCGTCACTGACGCCTCGGGACACGCACGTGGAGCGAACGGGGCAGGGCGGTCACCACCCGATCCGTGCAACAAACCGATCCGGGCGCGCAACCCGATCCGCCGCGTCACTGCAGGCCACTGACGGCGACCCGGAACATTCCGCAGAGCGCCGCCGTTGGTTTCCCGATCGTTCCACCGACAACGAGGGAAAAGCTCATGCGCGCCTTGCTCCAAGCAACATGCCTTTGCGGGATCGCGACGCTGGCCGCCGCACAAGGCGATGCCGTCGACGCTGTCAGCGGCACCTTCCAGCCCGTCAACACCGTCGGCGAAACCTTCACCGGCAGCGTCTCGGCGACGCCCGGGGACGGCGACGTCGTCCTCCGGCTCGATGTCGAGGGCGCCCCGCCGGGGATGCATCTCGCCCATATCCACGGCTTCGCCAGCGCCGATCCCGAAGCATCCGCCTGTCCGGACGCCGCGGCGGACACCAATGGCGACGGCTATGTCGACTTGATCGAGACGCGCGAGCAGGCGGGCGTGACGATGATCCCCTTCACCGACGCCCCCGCCGGCCTGCAGATCGAGTCGCGGAATTATCCCATTGCGGGAGAGGGCGGCCGGATGACCTACGAGCAGACGGTGGAACTGGCCGCGCTCCAGGACGAGGTCGAGGCCGCGTTCGACACGCCTCTTGCGCTGTCGCAGCGCGTCGTCTTCATCCACGGCGCGCCCGAGGGGACTGAGCTTCCCGACAGCGTCCAGACGCTCGAGGGCGTTCCGGCCGCGGTCACGATACCCATCGCCTGCGCCGAACTCGATGCGGTCGAGCAATAGCGAACGGCGCGGGTAGTCGCGCCCTGAACATCGCGCTGTCGAAGCGGCGACCACCGTCCGGCAGGTCGTCGCCGAAGTTCGCGTCGACCACGGGATCACGCACTTTCGCCAGGACGTGCAAAGGCCCGGGCCAGCCCCTATGTTCAGACCGGTGCCACTGCAGGGGAGTTCGCCATGGCCGGAGGCTGGAGCCGCGATGGCGCGGTAAGCGAACAGATCGAGGCAAGCATCGCCGAGGAACTCGAGCGCATGCGCGCCCGGCGCGGCCCGTCGGGCGAAAGCCTGACCCATTGCGCCGATTGCGAGGAACCCATCCCCGAAGCACGGCGCGCGGCGATCCCATGCGTGAAGCTCTGCGTCGATTGCGCCGCCGAGCGTCAGGGCGTTCAGGCGCAGCGCGGCGGGATCAACCGGCGCGGCTCGAAGGACAGCCAGCTGAAGTGACACTGGGCGCAGTGCCTGCGTCCGTCACCTGCGGAAAGGCGGCGCTGCCGCCCCAGGCAGACCGCGGGATCCCGGTCTCCGGAGGGGCGAAGTGTTACCGAAACGTGAAGACGTCTCTGCAAGTCATTGAAAACGCGTGGCCGTTATGGTGTCCCACCGTGGGACATCCAATTTCCGTCGCGGTGCGGCCGGCCATTCGCGGCCCGGCGCCAGCCCGAGGCCCGGCGCGCGTCGCGCCGGGCCGAGTGATCGGCGCACGGCCCCCGGGCCGCGCTCCTTCGGATCAGGTCTCCATCGCCTCGAGCTCATCGATGAAGCCCTCGATCATCGACAGCCCCTTGTCCCAGAACTTCGGGTCCGTCGCGTCCAGCCCGAATGGCGCCAGAAGCTCGGTGTGGTGCTTCGACCCGCCCGCCTTGAGCATGTCGAAATACTTGTCCTGGAACCCCTCGGGCGCGTCGCGGTAGGCGGCGTAGAGCGCGTTCACCAGCCCGTCGCCGAAGGCATAGGCATAGACGTAGAAGGGCGAGTGCACGAAGTGCGGGATGTAGGCCCAGAAGGTCTCGTAGCCCTCCATGTAGTCGAACGCGGGCCCGAGGCTTTCGGCCTGCACCGACATCCACAGCGCGTTGATGTCGTCCGGGGTCAGCTCGCCCCCGCGGCGCGCCTCGTGCAGCTTGCACTCGAAATCGTAGAACGCGATCTGCCGCACGACGGTGTTGATCATGTCCTCGACCTTGCCCGCCAGCAGCACCTTGCGCTCGGCATCGTCCTTCGCGTGGTCCAGCATCCGCTGGAAGGTCAGCATCTCGCCGAACACGCTCGCCGTCTCAGCCAGGGTCAGCGGGGTCGAGGCCAGCATCTCGCCCTGCCCGGCGGCCAGCACCTGGTGCACGCCGTGGCCCAGCTCGTGCGCCAGGGTCATCACGTCGCGCGGTTTGCCCAGGTAGTTCAGCATCACGTAGGGATGCACGTCGGTCACCGTTGGATGCGCGAAGGCGCCCGGCGCCTTGCCCGGCTTCACCGCGGCGTCGATCCAGCCCTTGTCGAAGAACGGCGTCGCGATATCGGCCATGCGGGGATCGAATTCGGCGTAGGCGTTCATCACGGTCTCGCGCGCCTCGGGCCACGTCACGGTGCGCGGCGTGTCCATCGGCAGCGGCGCGTTGCGGTCCCAGATCTGCATCCGGTCCAGCCCCAGCCACTTCTGCTTGAGCGCGTAGTAGCGGTGCGACAGGCGCGGGTATGCGGCCACGACCGCGTCGCGCAGCGCCTGCACCACTTCGGCCTCGACGTCGTTCGACAGGTGCCGGGCGGCCTGCGCGCTGGGCATGCCGCGCCAGCGGTCCATGATCTGCTTTTCCTTGGCCTGCGTGTTATGCACGCGCGCGAAGGTGCGCACCCTCTCCGAGAACACCCGCGCCAGCTCCCGCGCCGCCGCCTCGCGCTTGTCGCGGTCGGGATCGGTGAGGTAGTTCAGCGTGCCCTCGATCCCCAGTTCCTCGCCGTCGACCTCGAACGTCAGGCCGGCGATCGTCTCGTCGAACAGCCGCTCCCACGCGTCGCCGACCACGCCGAGATCGTGCAGGAACTTCTCCAGCTCGTCGGACAGCTGGTAGGGCTTCATCGCCCGGATGCGGCGCAGCGCCGGGCGGTAGCGGGCAAGATCCGTGTCGGCCGAAAGCCATCCCTCGATCGTGGCGTCGTCGATGCGGTTCAGTTCCAGCGTGAAGAAAACCAGCGGCGTCGTGTAGACTGTGATCTTCTCTTGGATGTCGGACAGGAACTTCGCCCGCTCGGAATCGGTCGTCTGCTGGTAATAGCGCAGGCCCGCGAAGGACATGATCCGCCCGGCGATTCCCTCGATGCGCTCGTGACGGCGGATCACCTCCAGGAATCCCGCCGCGTCCAGCGAGGCCAGCTTGCCCTCGTAATCCTGGGCGAAGCTGGCGCAGGCCTGCTCCAGCCAGTCGAGATCGCGTTTGAGTTCAGGCGCGTCCGGGGCGGCGTAGAGATCGCTCAGATCCCATTCCGGCAGGTTGCCCAGATCGCGGCCCCCGGCGGCGGCATCGGCATCGTGGACGGGAAGGGGAAGCTGAAACATCGAAGAACCTCGTCGGTTGAAACGCCCGTCTGACTTAGACTGCCTGCAGGTGCGGGACAACCAAGGGACCTCGCGACGCCCGCCGCAGGTCGACCGGCGACGGTTCGCCTTGAGGCGAAACCAAATCTTAAGCGCGGGCGGAAATAAGGGAGGGGTCGAGACCAGTTCAGGGGTGTACTCCGAATGACCGATCTTCCGCCGCCATGCGACGGCTGCCGCAACGGAGAGGTGTTCCAGCACCCGATCTCGATGGCATTTCAGCCGATCATCTCGGTCTCGAACAGGCGCGTGTACGCATACGAGGCGCTGGTGCGCGGCGCCGACGGCTCCGGCGCGGACTCGGTCTTCGAGCGGGTCGACGACGTGACGCGCTATGCCTTCGACCAAAAGTGCCGCACCACCGCGATCGACCTCGCCGCGCGTCTCGACCTAGCCCGCGAAGACGCGCTGCTGTCGATCAACTTCCTGCCGAACGCGGTCTACGATCCGCGCGCCTGCATCCGCCTGACGCTGAAGGCGGCCGAGATGGCGGGCTTCCCGCTCGATCGGATCATGTTCGAATTCACCGAGTCCGAGCGGATCAATCCCGCCCACCTGCTGGGAATCCTACAGCACTACCGGGCGCTGGGCTTCGTGACCGCAATCGATGATTTCGGCGCGGGCTACGCAGGCATGGCGCTGCTGGTTGATTTCGTGCCCGACGTTGTCAAGCTGGACATGCACCTGATCCGCGACAGCGATCGCTGCGATCGGCGGCGCGTGGTGCTGCGCCACATGGTCGCCATGCTGCAGGACATGGGAACCACCGTGGTCGGCGAAGGGATCCAGACGCAGGGCGAATATGATGTCTTGGCCGACCTCGGCGTGGATCTGATGCAGGGATACCTGTTCGCCGCGCCGGTCTTCGAGGCACTGGCCGATCCGGTATGGCCCGAGGCGCGTCCGCCGCGCGGCGTCTGGGCAAGCCCGGATGCGACCGCGACATCCGGCGCACGGAGCGAACGCTCGGCCGCCTCCTGAGCCGCGCCGGCAGTCCGTCAGCCGAAAGCGTTCAGCAAGTCCTTGAGGTCGTCCAGCGAATTCGCTTCGCGCGCGGTCTTGTCGTGACGCCAGCGGCTCATGCGCGGAAAGCGGAGCGCGATGCCAGATTTGTGGCGCGGGCTGGGCTGAATGCCTTCGAAGGCGATCTCGAAAACGTGCTCGGGCCGGACCTGCCGCACCGGCCCGAAGCGCTGCAGCGTATTCTTGCGCACCCAGGCGGTGATGGCGTTGAACTCGGCATCGGTGAGGCCGGAATAGGCCTTGGCGAACGGGACGAGTTCGTCGTCCTGCCAGAGGGCAAAGGTAAAGTCGGTGAACAGGTTCGCCCGCCGGCCCGAACCCTGCTGCGCGTAGATCATCACGGCGTCCACCACCAGCGGGTCGAGCTTCCACTTCCACCAGTCGCCCTTCTTGCGGCCCGACAGGTACGGGCTGTCGAGCCGCTTGAGCATGACGCCCTCGGCCCGGAGGTCGCGCGCAGTTGCGCGGGTGCGAGCCAACGCGTCCCAGGTCTCGAAGTAAATCGCACCCGATGCGCGCAGCGGCGCCTCGGGCGGCAGACCGTCGAGCAACGCCGTCAGCCGGGCGCGGCGGTCGCCCAAGGGGATGTCGCGCAGGTCCTGACCATCCTGTTCCAGCAGGTCGTAGGCCAGCAGGATCACCGGCGCCTCGCGCAGCAGCTTCTTCGGCACCGTCTTGCGGCCAATGCGCTGCTGCAGCGCGTTGAACGGCAGGGGCTGGTCGGCGTCTTCGTCCCAAGCGACGATCTCGCCGTCGATCACGGTGCCGGTCGGCAGGAAATCCTTGGCGCGGGCGAACTCGGGGAAGCGGTCGGTCATCAACTCTTCGCCGCGCGACCAGACGTGGTGGTCGCCCCCCCGAATCAGCACTTGCCCGCGGATGCCGTCCCACTTCCATTCGGCCAGCCAATCCTCTGGTTTCCCCAAGCCTTCCGGCGCATCGTCAAGTTGGTAGGCGAGGTAGAACGGGTAGGGCCGGCTGTCGTCGGCCTCGGCGTCGGGCGCCTCGATCAGGGCGTGGTAGCTGGTCGTCTCGGGTGTCCAGCCGCCCATCAGCTTGTGTGCGAGCACCGGCTCGTCCTGGCCGGTGGCCTGCGCCAGCGCACGCGTCATCAGCTTGCGCGAGACGCCGATGCGGAAGCCGCCGGTGATCAGCTTGTTGAACAGGAAGCGCTCGGTCGCGTCCAGTCTGTCCCAGGCATCAAGGATGCGCGCATGGCGCGCGTCCAGATCGACCCGGTGCAACGCGCGCAGCGTGGTGATCCAGTGCGTCAGCGGCAGGTCGTCCTGCCGCGAAGGCGGCGGCAGGACCAGCGCGATGGTTTCGGCCAGGTCGCCGACGATGGGATAGCATTCCTCGACCAGCCACAGCGGCAGGCCTGCGCGTTCAGCCGCCCATTCGCGCAGTTGCGTGGTGTTGACGGCGCGCTTGGGCCGCCGGCCCGAGAACAGCGCGATCGTCCACAGCTTGTCGTGGTCGCGCGCGGTGCGGAAGAAATCGGCCAGCGCCGCCACCTTGACGCTGGTGCGCGTGGTCTGGTCGATCGCGGTGAACAGTGCGGCAAAGTCTTTCACGACGCGGCCTCGGGCTCGGTCAGCGCGTCGGCCTCGTCCTCGGTGCCGCCGAACTCGGTCGGGACCACCTGCGCCTGCCAGCCCGCATCGTTCAACCATCGCGCGAAGATGTCGGTGTAACCGTGGGTGACGTATATGCTTTCCGCGCCGGTTTCGCGGATCGCCTGGTGCAGGCCGGGCCAGTCCGCGTGGTCCGACAGCACGAAGCCGCGGTCGCCGGCGCGCCGGCGTCGCACGCCGCGCAGCGCCATCCAGCCCGACGCAAAGGCCGTCGACGCGCCGGCAAAGCGCCGCATCCACGGGCTTCCCAGCGCGGATGGAGGTGCTATGACCAGCGCGCCGGGATAGTCCTTTGCCTTCAGTTCGGGCGTCACGTAAGCGGTGTCGGGCAACCTGTAGCCCTGGTCGCGCAGCACGGCGTTGGTCGCCTCGACGGCGCCGTGGGTCAGGATCGGCGCGATCCCGGGGTCGACGAGGCTGAGCACCCGCTGCGCCTTGCCCAGGGAATAGGCGCCCAGAACCGAGGCTCGGCCGGTCGCCGCGTTTGCCGCCCACCAGGCGTTGATCTCGTCCGCGATCACCGCCTGCGGCGCCCATTCGAAGACCGGCAGTCCGAAGGTGCATTCGCTGATGAAGGCGTGGCAGCGCACCGGCTCGAACGGCTCGCACAGGCCATCGGGCGTTGTCTTGTAGTCGCCCGACACGACCCAGACCTGGCCATCCACCTCGACCCGTACTTGTGCCGAGCCGGGAAGGTGCCCGGCCGGATGGAAGGACACGGTGGCGTCGCCGATACGGCGCTGCTCGGCATAGCCGATGCCCTCGGCGGAGATCTCGCCCAGGCGGTGGCGCATGACCGGCAGGGCGGCGTGGGTTGCAAGGTAGCGACGATGCCCGGGCCGGGCGTGGTCGGCGTGGCCATGGGTGATCAGCGCGCGGTCGACCGGCCGCCAGGGGTCGATGAAGAACTCGCCCGCGGGGCAGTAGATGCCGCGATCGGTGAAGGTGAGAACGGGCTGCGCCATGCTTGGGATGTAGGCGAACGCGGTCGGGGGAAAAGGGCCCGCAGGCGGGGCCCTATGCGGCCAGCCCGCGAGCCGAGTCCGCGAAATGCCGGGCGCATGCTTCGAGGATCCGCGTCCGCGTGTTTTCGTCCGTCATAAGCACTTCGTGGCCGGCGCCGGGCACGGTTTCCAGCGACCCGCCGGGCCAGCGCGCCATGCGTTCGTGGATGCGCGGGACGTCGACGATGCGTTCGTTGCCGCCGACCCATGTCATGCAGGGCAAGGCGGGCGAGGGGCGTCGCGCCAGCGCGCGGCATTCGCCGAGCGCTTCGTGCAGCCAGTGCATCGACGGGCCGGCGAGGCCGAATTCCGGCACCGCATCGATCTGCGCGCGCATGTAGTCCCACATCGCGCGGTCGGTCGTCAGGGTGTTGTCGTCGAACTCGGCGCCCGCGATGTAGCTTGCGGCGCCGGTACCGGGGGCCAGCCGGTGGCTCAGCCCGACGCGGCGCGACCCCCAGGCGACGGCCCAGGCCGCGGGCCGCATCATCGCCGAGATCCGGATACCCCACATCGGCCCCGAGAACGCGCAGGACGCGATGTCCAGTCCGTCCATGGCCGCGCGCAGCCCGATGCAGCCGCCCATGGAATGGGCGAGCATGTGCAGCGGTTCGGGCAGGCCGAGCGTGCGCACGGCGTCGCGCAGGGCGGCGACGTCGTGCTGGTAATCGGAGAAGTGGGCCACGTGTCCGATCAGCGGGTCAGGCAGCAGCCGGTCCGCAAGGCCCTGACCGCGCCAGTCGATGGCCAGCACGTGGTGGCCGTGCGCGCAGAGCGCCTGCGCGACATGACCGTATTTCTCGGCGTACTCGGTGCGTCCGGGGAACAGGAGAACCGTTCCCGGCGTCGCGCCGGTCGTCGAACCACTGCGCGCAACGGTTGGCCGGAACAGCACCGCGCGCAGCCGCACGCCGTCCTGCGCCTCCAGCCAGAGGGCCTCGGCCGCGCCGTCGAAACCGGCCAGGGACGCGTGGAACGGCGCCGTGGCCGGTTGCATCAGCTGAGAACCTGGGCCAGTCGCATGGCGGCGCCCATGTCGCCGTCGATCGTCAGCTTGCCCGACATGAAGGCCGCGGTCGGGTTCAGCTCTCCGTCGAAGATCTGCTGGAACGTCTCGGGGTCGGCAGTCAGGGTGACGTCGGGGTCGGCCTCGCCCTTGTGGGCGCCGGATTCGTCGACGATGAAGCTGCCCTCGTCGCCCACGACGAACCGCGCAGTGCCGTCGAAGCCCGTGCCTTCCATCTTGTCGTTCAGCGCGGCCACGGCCGCGTCGATCGTATCGCTCATAAGTGATGTCCTCTTGCCTTGGGCATGCTGGTAATCCCGCGCCCTCTTGTTAATGTCGACTGTATGAGGATGACCCGTAAAGATTTCAAATCTGCCGTAGCGGCATTTTCGACCGCGCTGCTGGTTTCGCTGCCTGCGACCGCACAGACCGAAGCCACGGACGTGGAGTCGCTGCTCCGACGCCTGGCGCAGGCCGAGTCGGAGACGGCTGCGGAACGGCTCGAGCGTCAGGTGATCACGGAATGGTCGAAGTCGGGCAGCGCGACGATGGACCTGCTGCTGCGGCGTGGCCAGGACGCGCTCGAGCGGGGCGAATTCGACCTCGCGTCCGAACATTTCGGCGCGCTGACCGACCATGCGCCGGACTTCGCCGAAGGATGGCTGGGCCTTGCTCAGGCCTATTACGGCGACGAGCGCTTTGGCCCTGCGATGGACGCGCTCGAACGCGCGCTGGCGATAGAGCCGCGCCATTTCGGTGCGTTGCGGGGCGTCGGCGCGATCCACGAGCAGGTCGACAGGCCAGCCCTTGCGTACCGGGCCTATGAGCGGGTACTGGAACTGCGGCCGCACGACGCCGAGGTCCAGCAGGCGCTCGAGCGGCTCGAAATGCAGGTCAGGGGCATCGCCCTGTAATCACAGGCGCACGCCAGTCGAGGAGGGCCGATGGCCCGGAATACGCGGATCGCGGCCGTCCTGGGCCCGACCAATACCGGCAAGACCCATTACGCGATCGAACGGATGCTGGGGTACCGCACGGGCATCATAGGCCTGCCGCTGCGGCTTCTGGCGCGCGAGGTCTATGACCGTATCGTCGCTGCGCGCGGCCCGTCGGTCGTGGCGTTGGTCACCGGCGAGGAGCGCATCGTCCCCGAGCGCGCGCGCTACTGGGTCTGCACCGTCGAGGCGATGCCCGAAGGCATAGGCACTGATTTCGCCGCCGTGGACGAGATCCAGCTTTGCGCCGACCCGGAGCGTGGCCACGTCTTCACCGACCGCCTGCTGCGGATGCGCGGCACGCACGAGACTCTGTTCATGGGCGCGGAGACGATGCGCGGCCCGATCGGCGCGCTGGTGCCGGGGGTCGAGTTCGTGCACCGCGAGCGGATGAGCCAGCTGACCTATACCGGCTCGAAGAAGATCGGTCGGCTGGCGCCGCGCAGCGCCATCGTCGGCTTTTCCGTCGACAACCTTTACGCCATCGCCGAGCTGATCAAGCGCCAGAAGGGCGGCGCCGCGGTGGTCATGGGTGCGCTGAGCCCGCGCACCCGCAACGCCCAGGTCGAGATGTACCAGAACGGCGAAGTCGATTTCCTGGTCGCCACGGACGCGATCGGCATGGGGCTGAACCTCGACATCGACCACGTGGCGTTTTCAGGCCTGTCGAAGTTCGACGGCCGCAGGATGCGCCCCCTGATGCCCAACGAGTTGGCCCAGATCGCCGGCCGTGCGGGCAGGGGCATGAGCCACGGCACCTTCGGGACCACCGGCGACGCCGGCCAGATCCCCGATGACTGGGCCGAGGCGATCTGCAACCACAGTTTCACCCCGGTGAAGAAGCTCAACTGGCGAAACCCGCACCTGTCCTTCGCGTCGGTCGACGCGCTGGACCAGAGCCTTGAACAGGCACCCGACCACGAACGCCTCGTCAAGGCGCGCGAGGCCGACGACCTGCGCGCCCTGAGGGCGCTAGCCGCCGACACGCAGGTGGCCGTGCGGGCGCGCGGCGTCGCGGCGGTCAGCCTGCTGTGGGACGTCTGTCGCATTCCGGACTTCCGCGGAATTTCATCCGGGGAACATGCGGGGCTGCTTGGCGTTATATACCAGCACCTGCACGAAACCGGGCGGATACCGGACGATTTCCTAGCCAGACAGATCAACCGGATCGACAGGACGGATGGGGACATTGACACACTCTCGAAACGTCTCGCCTATATCCGCACTTGGACTTACGTCGCCCAGCGTCGTGGATGGGTGCAGGACGAAGAACACTGGCGGGGCCTGTCCCGCGCGGTGGAAGACAGATTGTCGGACGCGCTGCACGCGGGTCTGACTCAACGTTTTGTTGATCGGCGCACGAGTGTACTATTGCGGCGGTTGAAACAGAAGGAGGCCCTGTTGGCCGAAGTGAATGACAAGGGTGAGGTGACCGTCGAAGGCGAATTCGTCGGTAAACTCGAAGGGTTCCGGTTCCGCCAGGACAAGGACGCCAGCGGGCAGGAGGCCAAGACCATCCGCTCCGCGTCGATCCAGGCGCTGGTGCCCCATTTCCATCTGCGCGCGGACCGCTTCTACAACGCGCCCGACACCGAGCTCGACTTCACCGAGCAGGGCGGGTTGATGTGGGGCGAGCAGGCGGTGGGCAAACTCGCCAAGGGCGACGACCCGCTCAAGCCGCGCGTCGTGGCCTTTGTCGACGACGAAGCCGGCGCGGACGTCGCCGGCAAGGTCGAGCGCCGCTTGCAGCACTTCGTCGACCGCAAGATCGCCGCGCTGTTCGAGCCGTTGATCAAGATGCGCGATGACGAGGCCCTGACCGGGCTGCCGCGCGGCTTCGCCTTCCGTCTGGTCGAGAACATGGGCGTGGTTCCGCGCGCCGAGGTCGCCGACGACGTCAAGACGCTGGACCAGGATTCGCGCGGCGCGCTGCGCAAGCACGGCGTGCGCTTCGGCCAGTTTACCATCTTCATGCCGCTGCTGCTGAAGCCGGCGCCGACGCGGCTGCGGCTGGTGTTGTGGAGCCTGGCGCAGGATCTTCAGGAATTTCCCGAGGCGCCGCCTCCGGGGCTGGTTACCGTGCCCGCTCCCGAAGGCACGCCCGCGCGGCATCTCACGCTGGCGGGCTACCGCAAGGCGGGCGCCCGCGCGATCCGCATCGACATGCTGGAGCGCTTGGCCGATATGCTGCGCAACGAGGACAGCCGCGGCGGGTTCGAGGCCAACCCTGACATGCTGTCGATCACGGGCCTGACGCTCGAGCAGTTCGCGGACCTGATGGAGGGTCTCGGTTATCGTGCCGACAAGGGCGAGCGGGTCAAGGAAAAGCCGGTCGACAAGGTAATGGCGCGTGGCACCGATCCCGAGGTCGCCGCGGGCGCCTCGCCGGACGCCGCGGCACCCGACGAGGTCACCGGCGACCCCAACGACGAAGCGCCCGGCGTCGACGTACCGGCCGACGACACGCCGGTAATGGACAAGGCCGCCGAGGAAGGCGAGGGCGCCGCGCCCACGCTCGAGCCGAAGCCCGAGGCAGTCGACCTGCCCGAACCCGACAGGCCGCTGCCGGACGAGGGCGAGGCGCCGATCGCATCGGAATTCGACACCGACATGCCGGAAAGCCCGGTGTCCGCCGCGCCCGCGGAAGAGTTGCTGCCTGGCACCGCGCCGGACGAGACGCTCGCCGGTCCCGAAACGGAGATGTTCTACACCTTCACCTGGGCCGGCAATCGCGGCGGCCGCGGCAAGGAGCGCGGCGAAGGCGGCGGTGGCAACCGGCTCCGCGGCAAGGGCGGGCCGAAGGGCAGGGGCGGACCCAAGGGTGGCCCCAAAGGTAAAGGCGGCCCGCGCGGCGGTGGCGACCGCAAGCCCGAAACCTTCGAGTCCCGCCCGCAGAAGAAGGACCGGATCGATCCGGACAACCCCTTCGCCGCGGCGCTGATGGGGCTGAAGGACAAGGACTGAGGTGACGGGTGACGTGACGGGCGAAACGGCCGGTGGAGCGGCGGGAAAGCTGCGCATCGACAAGTGGTTATGGCAGGCGCGGTTCTTCAAGACCCGCAGCCTCGCCGCCAAGACCGTTGGTACCGGCCGGTGCCGCGTCAACGGCACGCCCGTCGCCAAGCCCGCCTTCTGCGTCTCACCCGGCGACGTGCTGACCTTCCCCCAAGCGCACGACATGCGGGTCATTCGCGTCGAGGCTCTGGGCGTCCGCCGCGGCCCCGCGCCGGAGGCGCGCACGCTTTACACCGACATGGCCCCTCCCGAGCCGCGCGAGGCGTCGCTGACGTCGGTGCCCCGCTTCGACCGCGGCGGGCGCCCGACAAAACGCGATCGGCGGATGATGGAAAAGACGTTCCCGGATGCGCTTGAATGATCCGGGGGGGTGGATTAGCTGTCTGAACCGAGTGTGGACCCCAGACGGATGATCGCCCCATGACCTATGTCGTCACCGACAATTGCATCGCCTGCAAGTATACCGACTGCGTCGAGGTCTGCCCAGTGGACTGCTTCTACGAGGGCGAGAACATGCTGGTGATCCACCCGGACGAATGCATCGATTGCGGCGTCTGCGAACCCGAATGCCCCGCCGACGCGATCCGGCCCGACACCGAGCCGGACATGGAGAAGTGGGTCGAGTTCAATCGCAAGTATTCAGAGGCATGGCCGGTCATAATCACCAAGAAGGACCCGCTGCCGGACGCCGAGGCACGCGACGGCGAGACCGGCAAGCTCGAGACTCTGTTCAGCGAAGCGCCGGGCGAGGGCGGCTGACGCGATTCGCGGCCGCGTCGTCCGAGGCGCGCCGCAGACCTGCAGAGTTGACGGCAAGGCCTTGATTTGTCAGGGCCATTTCGGCTCTTCCAGTGCCGCTATCTTCAGGCCTCGGAATATGATATAAATGTGTCAATGAAGGCGTCAAACGCATCAACTCAGGGCCCCCGACCTTGAGTTTATGAAGAGCCGGATCGGCACGACCTTAAGCGGACACTCTTAGAGGTGCCCGCGGCATTTCGTGTCGGCCGGTGTCTGCGTGTCGCGTCGCTGAGCAAGGAAGCGTCTCACATGAGCAAAGCCAAGAAATCCGAATTCCGCCCGAACGACTACGTCGTCTACCCGGCCCACGGCGTGGGTCAGATCGTGTCGATCGAGGAGCAGGAGATCGCCGGAATCAGCCTCGAACTGTTCGTGATTTCTTTCGAGAAGGACAAGATGACCCTTCGCGTTCCGACCCACAAGGCGACCGAGGTGGGCATGCGCTCGCTGTCGACGCCGGACGTGGTCGACCAGGCGATGAAGACGCTGAAGGGCAAGGCGAAGGTCAAGAAGGCCATGTGGTCGCGCCGCGCGCAGGAATACGAGCAGAAGATTAACTCCGGCGACCTGATCGCCATCGCCGAGGTGGTGCGCGACCTGCACCGCGCCGATGACCAGCGCGAACAGAGCTATTCCGAGCGCCAGCTTTACGAGGCTGCGCTGGAACGCCTGACGCGCGAAGTCGCGGCCGTGTCGGGCGGCGATGAATCCGCCGCCGCACGCCAGGTCGACGAGGTCTTGGGCCTGCGCGCCGCCTGATCCGGTTTGTCGGATCCCGAACGCGGAAGCCGCGTCCCTCAGGGGCGCGGCTTTTGTTATGACGAAGCGCTGAAGCTGCCGCGCTAGAGCGGATCGCGTTTAATTGGTTCTGTATCCTGCTGCTTTGAAGAAGTTGTAGCATTCTTCATCACTGAACAGGTCGCACACGTGACCGACC
>NZ_FNPF01000034.1 GCF_900107235.1 Citreimonas salinaria | reverse complement strand
ACACCGCGCTTGGCATACCTGTCACAGAACCCGTGGGATAAGTGCGTCCGGGGAAAGGGGAGGTTCGCGCTTCACCCTCTTTGCGCAACAAAGCCGCTCGGAGCCGTAAAACATCGTTGCGCCCATTGGGGTCTGGCGGTCGGCCACGCGCTACGGCGGTTCGTCGCGCCGAGCGAATTTGGTATGCATCGTGACCGTTTCTATGACGGCGGGCCTGACGCTGACTTAAAGCATGCGTCTCTGCCATGACACGAAGTTCATCCCGTCATATATTTCGACGATCAGGGATCGAGCGCATCACCTGATCAGATTTCCGCGCGCAGCTGCGCATAGGTCAAAGCAACAAATATGCCGGTTCCGCCAAGGACGTTTCCGAAAAATGCAGGGAGTATCCCACCGAGGACAGCGGAGCCAATGCCCAATTCGCCGCGCAAGACGAGAATGAACAGTTCCGTCGAACCGGCCACAACATGTGACAACCCGCCGAGCCCGATCACATAGGTGACAATCACGATCAACAAAATTTCGCCGGCACTTTCCATGCGAGGAAGGACCCACACCAGCGCTGCGATAAGGAAGCCGGCGGGTATGCCCCAGGCAAAATGATTGAAGGCAGTCGCTTCGGCGTAATGACGCGAAACCGAAAGGATACCTTCGAGCCGCACTTCGGGCACGATATGACCAAAGACCAATACGAGAGCTGCTGCCATGCAGCCGAAAAGGTTCGCTGCAAAAACAATGCCCCAAAGCTTGCCAATCTGCAGCAGCTTCGCCCCAGTGGGCGTAAGGAACAGGGGCAATATGGGCGTGATCGTGTTCTCTGTGAACAGCTGCATCCGCCCGAGGATCACTATGAGAAAACCGAATGTGTAGCCCAGGTTAGAGACTGCGGGTGTCCAATCCGCTTCAGGCAGGATCGAAACCAGAAACCCTTTGCACAAAACCGATGTGCTGATTGCAAGCCCTGCCGCGACCCCCGACCACCAGATCGCGCTTACGGGTCGCAAAAACTCGTGTTCGCCTGCACGTCGGATCGCCTCGAAGATGACTGATGATGAAGCGCTCTCATGCTCATGAACCTGAGCTTCTTTACGGTTCTCAAGATCCTCATTCTCAGACACGGTATCCACCCTTAAAAGCTGTGGTCATTGCCACTTGTTGGAAAATTCGCTGCCGCAAACTTCGATGGGCGAATATTTGTGGAGTAGCCAAGGCTTCACTCCCCGTCATTCGTCGCCCCCACCACCTTGGCTTCTTCGATCGAATCTTCGGCTTCTGCGATATCGCCGGGATTGGCTTCAGGCGCAGCCGCTAGACCATCTCGTCCGGGAGCGTGGCAGAGACTTGCAGTGACTGGATAATGATCCGAGCCGAACGCAGGTAGCACCCCGAATTCAAGCAGTCCGAACTCCTCCTGAAACAGGATCTGGTCCAGAGGCCAAGAAATCAGGGAGCTGTCGACCCTAAATGTCGGCATGATGCCGCGCCCGATCCTGGGGTCGAGCAATCGGCCGATCCGCGCGGCTCGCCGAGTGACGGGTTCCCAAGGAACGGAGTTGAAAGCCCCGGCTACGATCGTTGCCGATGGCGAGGACCCGGCCAGCAGTGCCGCTTGCAGAAGCGATGCGTCGCGGAGCGTCGTCGGCTGCGACCAAGCCAGTGGCGGATGAGGATGAACGCCCACAAACTGCACCACTGCGCCGCTGCGCAGTTTTACGCCCATGACGGCCATCGGCGTGTAGCCGTCGAACAGGAACTGGAACTCGGGGTTGATCAGCGGCAGCCTTGAGAAGACATGCATTCCGAAAGCACCGTGACCTTCCGGGATGAATTGGACCTTCTCCGGAAAGCGATCGTCGAGCGACTGAAGACTTCTATCCCACCAGTTATCCGTCTCCAGGATCAGCAATAGGTCCGGGTTTACAGCCTCAACAACATTAAGGAAGGCCGCAGCATCTTCGTTCCGCTTCCGCACATTCGCGATCAGAAGTGTGAAGGAACTGCCAGTGCTGCAAGTGTCAAAGCTTTCAGCCGCGTTGGCAGAAAGAGAGCTGAACGGATAGAGCTTGAAGGCTTGATGTCCGAGAGCAAGTAACCCAATTCCAACAACGATCGTTCCCACTTTGCTGATTTGAGATCGAAGAATGATCGCGATCGCGGTCAAAATAAGTAGGCAAAAGAAAATTTGGACGCGCGGAAAGTCGAGATATCTAATCCACCACGTGTTGGTGTCGATCAACGGCAGGAATGTTACCGTAGCCAAAGCCACCACAAAGCTTAGCACAAGCCTCGCTGCGCATGCGCTCAATTTCTCCTTGCCACGCTTTTTCAAGGACTATCAATTCTATACACGGCGGCTACCAATCATCCGGCAGGCAGCGATGACGCCGCCTGCATTGGTTGTTTTTATACCGGAGGCGGCTCGTGGCATGATACGCCCTTCGGTGTGAATGAAATTCGAATATTGAAACTCAACGCACTACAAGTAAAAAAGTTGCATCTGCTAGCTACTTCGTCAGGCCCCAGAAACGCGCGATATGGCGGGTCGAGGATATACCCACTTCCAGCATGTACTTTCCTTCCTCGCCCAAGCCGCCATCTCCGGTTGCTTTGATTGGAGTGCCGTGCCCCATGCCGCCGATGATGAATTCCTCAATGACGGCACGCCCTTCCGCGTTGCACCAGACCTGGCGGGGAAAACCATCGACTGTTTCGACCCGGGTGGGCGGTCCTTCGACCTCGTGGATGTTCTGCCACTGACGGACGATGGAATCCGCGTTCGAGCTGTCGACGACGGTGTCGCGGCCGCCATGCCAGACCGAGATCGTCGGCCAGCGTCCGGCCGGTTTCGCGGCCTTGCGCACGAGCGCGTCGAGCTTGCGATCCGAAAGGCCACCGTACCCCTTCATGCGAAACATCGCCTGCGTCAGTGTTCGCGCGGTGCCGTAGGGCAGACCCGCGATGATCGCGCCCCCCGCGAAGACTTCGGGATAGGCTGCAAGCATCACTGACGCCATGGCGCCGCCTGAAGACAACCCGGTGATGTAGATGCGCGACGGGTCGATGCCGTGGTCGTCGACGACCTGCCCGATCATCTGGCGGATCGAGAGCGCCTCGCCTCCATCCCGGTCGAGATCCCCAGGCTTGAACCAGTTGAACCCGCCCAGGGCGTTGTTCGCACGCGTCTGGCCGGGAAACAGCACCGCGGCACCGCATTCGGCCGCAAGCGTGGACCAGCCGGAACCGACGTCATAGCTCTCTGCCGACTGAGTACTGCCATGTAGCGCGACTACGAGCGGGCCATTTTCGGGAAAGCCTGCTGGGACATAGGTCCTTGCCTTCAACGACCCTGGGTCGGTCCCGAAGGAGGCCAAGGCAGACAGGCGATTGGTGTTGTGAAGTGCATTCATTGGCGTTCCTGCTTCCGATCACCGCCTTGGGAACGTCACTGACAGACCGCTGTTCCCGCTACAGCAATAATTCTCCAGAGGTTGCACACGAGCGACCGGGCGTGCGACGCTTGCTGTCAGAGCCGCGCGGCATCTTCGTTTGATGGCTGTCGATTTTTAGAAAGAGTGTTCACTCGGTACCCAAGCTCGTTTCGATACCCCATCAACACGACCCACAAGGTTAGGCAGGCATGGCGGATCGTTCCCAAGACGGAAGCAAACGCGCAGTAGGCATGGCGAAGCCAAAGCCCGCCGTTTCAGCTGAGCACGATCAGGCTTTGGGCCCTTCGGCTAGCGGCGGTGCGCCCAAGATCGATGCAACGTCAGTCGTGGGCATCGGGGCTTCGGCTGGCGGAATCGAAGCGTTGAGTCGCTTCTTCGACGTGATGCCGGCCGACACCTGCTGCGCCTTCGTGGTCGTGCTTCATCTCGATCCGAACCGAGAAAGTGACCTAGCCCGCATTTTGGCTGCGCACACGGCCATGCCGGTGGTTCAGGTCGAGGACAGGATGCGCCTCGCGGCGAACCACGTCTACGTCATCGCTCCCGCTTCCGACCTGAAGGTCAGCGGCGGCGCACTGCACGTGACGCAGCCGACCGAGCCGCGCGGCCAACGTCATCCTGTGGATGTGCTGTTCTCATCGCTGGCCGAGGACCAGCGGGAACGGGCGATCGCGGTCGTGCTCTCGGGAACGGGATGCAACGGTACCGAGGGGTTGCGCGATATTCGGGCCGAAGGCGGCATGAGTGTGGTGCAGTCGCCCGAGAGCGCGGAATTCGACGGCATGCCTAGAAGCGCGATCATAGCGGACCTGGCCGACCATGTTCTACCGCCAGAAGAGATGCCCGAAGTCCTGCGGGCCTTCATAGGCCACGGCTACGTTGCGGCCCCCACTGAGATCCAGGACACCTCGTCGGACGAAAAGGCGACTCTGGGGCAGGTGCTGGACATCCTGCGCGCGCGGGGCGGGCATGATTTCCGCAGGTACAGGCGCGCGACGCTCCAACGCCGCGTTAACCGTCGCCTGGGTCTAAAGAACATCGCGACGCTGGAAGACTACCTGGATCACTTGCGCTCCAATCCCGATGAGGTCAGCACACTTGCCGGCGACCTGATGATCAGCGTCACCGGATTTTTCCGCGACGCCGAGGCCTGGAGGGCGCTGGCCGAACTGGTTGTCGCGCCGATTGTGACCGAGCGCGCCAGCGGCGCGTCGATCCGAGTGTGGACGCCGGCGTGCTCGACCGGCGAGGAAGCGTACTCCATTGCCATGCTAGTGACCGAGATTGCCGAGAGGGCGGGGAAGTATTTTGACCTGAAAGTTTTCGCCACCGACGCGCAGGAGGACAATCTGCGCAAGGCGCGCGCCGGCATTTACCCGGCCGCGGCCTTGTCCGACTTTCCTGAGCAACGGCTGGCACGTTTTTTGACAAGCTCGACGGTTCGTACCAGGTCAGCAAGGAGTTGCGCGACATTGTCGTGTTCGCTCCGCACAATCTGCTGCGCGATCCGCCCTTCTCGCGTCTCGACTTGGTTTCATGTCGCAACTTCCTGATCTATCTTGAACCAGATGCGCAGAAGAAGATTATCGCGCTGTGCCATTTTGCGCTGCGACAGGGAGGGCACCTGTTTCTCGGGAACGCGGAAACAGTCGGGCGTCACGATGACCTGTTCGAAACAGTGTCAAAGAAATGGCGCATATACCGTAGGTCGGGAACGACCCGGCATGACCTGATCGATTATCCGCCGCCGCGCAACCAGCCGGCACCGCGCAGCGCTGAACGCCTTTCGCCGCAGGCGCCCGAGCAGAATGTCTCGGCCGCGGCCTTGGCCCGGCACGCCCTGCTGGACCATTTCGCCCCGGCCTCGGTTCTGATCGACCGGAAGGGTCGCGTTCTTTATTTCCACGGCACGACGCGAGATTATCTGGAAAAACCCGCCCGGCGAACCGACGCGGGATCTGCTGACCTTGGCCCGCGGCGGACTGGTCGCCAAGTTGCGCGCCGCAATCCGCGAAGCGTCGAAGAAAAAGGCGAGCGTGACGGTCGACGCCCGCATCCGCGAGGGCAAGACCGACCGGCCAGTGACAATGACTGTGATGCCCCTGCCTGCGTCGGAGAAGGACGCGCCGCTTCTGGTCACCTTCGTCCCGGCGGCGCTGCGGCATGATCCCGAACCGGCGGCTCCGTCCGGCGACCATGATGCCTCGGCCGGCGAACAGGCGCTGGAGGCGGAGCTGAAGGCCGCCCGCGCCGAGCTTCAGAACACCATAGAACACCAGGAGACGACCAACGAGGAACTCAAGGCGGCGAACGAGGAACTGACCTCGATCAATGAAGAGCTTCAGTCGGTCAACGAGGAACTCGAAACCTCGAAGGAGGAATTGCAGTCGTTCAACGAGGAGCTGAACACCGTCAATGGTCAGCTTCAGCACAAGATCGGCGAACTGGAATCTGCCACCAACGATCTCAACAACTTGTTGGCCGGATCGGAAATTGCGACGCTGTTCCTGGACGAGGACTTCTGTATCCGGTGGTTCACCCCCGCGACAAAGGATCTTTTCAGTTTTGTCGCAACCGATATTGGCCGTCCAATTGCTCATCTGGCGCGCAAGTTTACGGATGAATCCTTACTGGAGGATATGGAAACAGCGCTTAAAAAGCTTTCCCCCGTCGAGGTCGAAGTCCCAAGCGATGCGGGCAGGTGGTATCTGCGCCGCGTGCTTCCCTATCGCACGCGGGACAATCGCATTGCCGGCGTCGTCGTCACGTTCAGCGACATCACCGACCTGAAGCGAGCCTTGGATGCAACCAATGATGCACGCGTTTTTGCTGAAACGATCGTGCGGACTGTCCAGCATCCGCTGCTGGTTCTGGATAAGCAGTTGCGTGTCCAGACCGCGAACAGGGCTTTCCGCGAATTGTTCGCCGTTTTCGAGGAAGAGCCCAAGGGGCGGCTGATCTTCGATCTGGGCACAGGGGAATGGAATAACCCGCCGCTGCGGAGCCTGCTGGACGAAGTCCTGTCAGCGGACGAGGACATCGTCGATTTTGAGGTCGAACAGGATCTGCACCACTTGGGACGGCAGTCCATGATGCTCAACGCGTGCAGGCTGCCCCAGGAGGGCGGCCTCGACGACTTGATCCTGATCGCGATCGAGGATGTTACCGCACGCAAGCGTTTCGACGAGCACCGCGAGGTTCTGGTTAACGAACTCAATCACCGGATCAAGAACGTGATGGCGACTGTGCAGGCGATCGCGTCGCAGACGCTGCGCAGCGCCACGTCAGTGGAGAACGCCCGCGCCGACTTCGGCGCTCGACTGGTCGCGCTGGGAAATTCGCACGACCTGCTGACCCGCGAAAATTGGGCCGGCGCCGATCTGCGAGACATCGTCACGGATACGGTAAAACCTCTTGCTGCAAGGTCTGACTGTTTCCGAATTGACGGTCCACGGCTCTGGTTGACCCCGAGTAACGCACTTTCGATGGCGATGGCGCTGCACGAACTCGCCACAAACGCCGCCAAATATGGCGCGCTGTCGAACGAAAGCGGTAGCATCGAGATCATCTGGCGGCTTGCGGGCAACGCCAGCAAACGTCGGCTCATCCTGACCTGGACAGAAAGTGGCGGACCGCCTGTCGTCTCGCCCTCGCGCACGGGATTTGGCTCGCGCTTGGTGCAGCAAGTGCTTGCGGCGGAACTGGGTGGAAAAGTGGAAGTTGCCTACGAAGCGTCCGGCATAGTCTGCAAGATCGATGCCCCCATGCCAGACAACCAGACGGAAGGCGGCACAGGTTGAGTGGTCAGGCAGCAAAGCGTGTCCTGGTCGTCGAAGATTGAATTCCTGCTTGCGATGCATCTGGAAGACCTCCTCATGTCGCTGGGGCACGAGGTCGTCGCCCAGGCCGCGCGGGTCGAGGTGGCTATGACGCTGGCCCGCGAAACGGAGATCGACTTCGCAGTTCTCGACAGCAACGTGTTCCTGTAGCCGGGATTCTGCGTCACCGCAGTGTTCCTTTTGCCTTTGCAACGGGATATGGGGCCAAAGCCCTTGTAGAAGGGTTCCAAAGTTGCCGCTTGCTGCGAAAGCCCTTCGCGCAGGCAGACTTGGAAAAGATCATCACACTGGCGTTTGATAGGCGCGTACACTGATGAAGTCCCGCCGCCTTGAACGCGAAAAAGCGGCCAAGCCGAAAAATCAGGGGCGATCGCGCACGGCATTGGCCAAGGCAGACTCTTTGGATGTCTCGGGGGTAAGCCAGTCCTGCTCCACCAGGTCTCGAAGCTTGTAGGCCCGGTCCAGCGCCTGCTTGCTCGCGTCGAGCCACTCGCCGGACGCGTCCGGGTCAGTGGCGCCGTCTCGGTCGGCCATCTGCAGGCAAAATTCGGCCCGTTCGTTGAGGAACCGCACCGCGGCCCGCATGACCTTTTCCATTTCTTCGAATTGCGCCGCTGCCATCGTTTCAGCTGTATAGGTGTGGCCAATGTGACAGCCAAACTTGACAATTGATCCGACCTCGAAGCGGTTCAACGCACCACCGCAATCCGGGCATGTGACCGTGACAGGCCGCTCGAATTTCCGGCCATCGGCGACGTCGGTCCCCGTGCCTTTCGTCCCGGTAGAAGTGTTCGGCATGACAACCTCCTTACCGTCCTTTCGATCAACCAGCTTGATTAACAATTCGGATATTTCACTAAGCGGCACGCAGTAATCCAGCGAAACATGCGCGGCCGCGCTACGCGGCATTCCGGGATAAGCTGCATCTTTCGGGTCCTGCGCGATGGCGATCCCGCCGCGGCGCTTGATCTCCATCAGTCCAAGCGTTCCGTCATTCAACCTGCCAGTTAGGATCACGCCCACGGCACCCGGTCCGTAGTGGTCGGCTACACTGCGGAACAACGGGTCGATCGCCGGGCGCGCACAATTTTCCTTCGGGCCTCTGACGAGGCGCAACACGCCATCGACGACCACCATATGGCGATCGGAGGGGGCTACGTAGATGTGGCCGGGAAGAATTGGTTCGCCATCCTCGGCGTGCTTGGCTGGGATCGTTCCGGTCGAGTTCAGAAGCGCAGGCAGTTCGCTCCGATGCGCGCCGACATGAAGAACAACGAGAATGGGCGCACAAACCGAGCGCGGCAAGCCCGCCGTCAAGACGCGTAAGGCGGTCACACCGCCTGCCGAAGCGCCTATCACGATGATCGGAGAACGAGGCATGGGACCTGCGGGTGTGAGTGAAGTTATCAGGGCTACAACGCGACGGATTGGACAAAGGTCCCCGGGTGCCTCGGATCGCCGAAAGGACCGGCGCACGGTGCAAACTGGCCGCCACGGCGATTTCCATAGTTAACACGTATTCTGTCCGCCGACCGATCCGCGGCGTCGACGTTTATAATGTCGTGGCTAGGAATTGGTCCGGGCGTCAGGCAAACTTAAAAGGTGCCGGGTGCGCGGGCGCTTGTGCAGTATCGACGCCGGCCTGGTGCTACCGCTGTCTGGCTTTCCTGTTGGCATAGCGCCGGTCGCGTTCTGCTTTTCGGGCGGCCTTGTCTTCGGCCTCGCGAGAGCTGCGGTCTTGCTCAGCCTTGGCTACTGCGGCTTCTTCGGCCTTGGCGGCTGCGTCGTTTGCCGCCTGATCTAGGACTGCACGCTCCTGCTCTTCCAGCTTGATTCTGGCGCGTTCCGCTTGCCGTTCGTCCCTGGCCGCGGCTACAGCCACTCGCTCTTCCTCACGTGCAAGACGGCCGGGCTCCGCGGCCTCCCTGGCGGCGCGATGCGCGTCAAGGCGAGCAGCCTTTGCATCGGCAGCGGCGCTACGGCGGTCGGCGAAATCGTTGTCTTTTTTGCTTCTCATGTCTGTTTCCCGCTAGGAATGTCGTCTTTCTGACCGTCAGACCTCTCTGCGCGGGCCTGAATGATCGTGACGAACTATGCAACGACGTGTTCTCTCGCAAGGCATCTGTCGTACCTTGCTTCGAGGACGGGAGCGAGATCGAGGTCCCAAGCGAAAGGCATCCGCGTTCCCGGCGATGGAGATCCGCAGCGCCTAGCCGCCTTTGCTGGCGCGCCTAAGGGCGTCCTCAGGGATGCCCAGCGTCACTGCGCGCGGCTTCGCCACCGCCGATGCCACTTTCGTGCGCCGTGGAGTTGCCTTGCGCTCCTGCTGGGCAGCCAGCGCCACGAGGCGATGGCGGGTTCTTGCTGACGCACCGGATCGCTCCTTTCGCACGGCCGCTCATCTGTGAAAAGTATTCATCCAACAAGAGCGGCGCGGCCCGAGTCGTGAACCGCCATCGAGCAGGAGCAGCGGTCAGACGTGTCCATCCGAGACGCCCAAGCCCGGCATGGCAAC
>NZ_FNPF01000009.1 GCF_900107235.1 Citreimonas salinaria | reverse complement strand
ACACCGCGCTTGGCATACCTGTCACAGAACCCGTGGGATAAGTGCGTCCGGGGAAAGGGGAGGTTCGCGCTTCACCCTCTTTGCGCAACAAAGCCGTGCCACGAGCAAACAGATCGCGGCGTGGAGTGGGCATGAGACGCTCAAGGAGATCGAACGCTACGTAAGGAAGGCCGATCGCCGCCGCCTCCTGACGCCGTCCGCCCTCGAGACAGGGAAATTTCTCTGAGCAGCGCACGCCGTGGACGCTTTCCGATCGGCAAGTCGATTTCACCCATTGGCGCCAACCGAGCAGAATGGTTTCGGCAAGCCACGCCCGGGGTGGTTCGACTGTGCCTGGTCGGGCTGCCACACTCCAGCGTTCGCGCTGGCGCTCCGAGCCCCAGAGGTCGGAAGAGCCGTCGCTGCAATGGTTGGCGAAGAAGTCGTTACGAGGCGATGTAGACCTCTTCGGCCGTCTCCTCGTTGTCGACCTGCGCCAGCAGGGTCTCGAGCGGCTTGGGATTTGCGATCTCGCACTCCATCGTTGGCCTTTCCTCCGGGTTCGCGTCAGCCTCGTCGATCGCCGGCAATATCCGGCCGCGTTCGTCATGCGATACGGCCGCGTCGGAATAGGCCGCGGTGATCGTCGCGCGGATCATAAGCAGCGCCTCGTCCTCGCTGAACTTCTCGGCCGCCGCCTCGCCCTCGCGCAGGTCCTGATCGTGATCGGTCGTCGCGGAGGACTGCGATGCGGCGCCCGCGCCGCCGCCAAGGATCTGGTTCGCGGTGCCGCGCAGAGTGCCCATCAGGCCTCCGCTGCCACCATCCGGAAATGGAGGCCGGACCAAAACGACAGATCTCCATGAAACTTGGACGACCAGGTCGGGCTTCGCCAGGACGCCATGTCGCTCGCCCGAGATGCGAAAAGCGCACTCGCCGCGAGAACCCTGACACGGCAAAGCTGCTGTGTTCAGGAAGTCACAGGCAAGCCATACTCTTCAATGCGGACCGCTACCTATGCGGCGGCATCCGCCGATGTCATAAGGTCGATTTTGTCTAAGACGCACCTCGCCCTTAGACAAAAAAGCCGCAAGACTTTGAAGTTGTTCGTCTTTTTTAGGGTGGTGGCGGACCGAGGAGGATTCGAACCCCCGACCCCCTGATTCGTAGTCAGGTACTCTATCCAGCTGAGCTATCGGTCCGTCGAGGGGCGGTCTAACCGCGCCGCGCGGGGGATGCAAGAGACAAAGCCGCGTTTTTTTTGCGCGACCCGCCCCACGACCTGTCCGCTCAGGCGCACCGGGCATTCAGCGCGCCCGGGACGCGCGCTTTTCCTCCATGTCGTGCATCGGCAGACGGATCTCGAACAGCGTGCCCGATGCGTCGCTGCGGATCAGCTCCAGCGTTCCGCCATGCCCGCGCACCAGTTCGACGACGATGGCCAGCCCCAGCCCGGAACCGCCCTTGCGCGCGCCGCCCTGAAAGGGCTGGAACAGGTGTTCGCGCGCCTTGGGCGGCAGGCCGGGCCCGGTATCGCAGACGCGGATCACCCAATCGTCGTCGTCGTGCAGGGCCGTCAGGTTGATCTCGCCAGGCTTTCCCGACGCGACGATCGCCTGGCGCGCGTTTCTCACCAGATTCGACAGCGCGCGGTAGATCTGCTCGGGGTCGCCGCGGATCATCATGCTGGCGGGGATGTCCTCGGACAGGCTGACATCGTGCTCGCCAATCGCAAGCCGCTCGGCCTCGAGCACCTCGTGGGCCAGTTCCGCGAGGTTGAACAGGGTCAGCACCGGCGCCGGCTCCTCGGCCCGGCCGAAGGCAAGGGTGGATTCGCACAGGCTGACCGCCCGGGTGATCGAGTTCACGAGCTTGGGCGCAAGACGGCGCACGGCCGGGTCTTCCGACCGCTCGATGCGGTCCGTGAAAAGCTGCGCGGAGGTCAGGATGTTGCGCAGGTCGTGGCTGACGCGGGCCACCGCCCCGCCCAGCTGGGCCAGCCGCTCCTTCTGGCGCAGCGCCTGCGTCATCTGCGTCTGCAGCAACTGCAACGCCTCCTCGGCCTCGCGCAGCTCGCGGACCGAGGCCGAAGGCCGGATCACCCGCCGCGCATCCTCGGGTGCGGCGGCATAGGCCTGCATGTGTGCGACAACACCCTTGATCGGCCGGACCAGCAGCACGCGCACCGAGAAGAACAGCAAGCTGGCCGTGACAATCGAGATCATCGCCGAGAGCAGCAGGATACGCAGCCCGTAGTCCAGCATCGCTTCGCGCAGATCGGCGGTGTCCATTGTCACCTCGATCAACTGGCCGGCCTCGCGCAGCGGGCTGCCGATGAGCCGAATGATCTGCGGCTCGGTCGTCAGCAGGCGCGACAGCGCGCCTCCGATCAGCTGGGCCGGACCCGGGTCGCGCAGGTCGTAGGTCGCGGCGATCGGGCCGGGCACCTCCGACGATAGGACCAGTTCGCGCATCTGGTCGCGGCGCAGGACCACGTTGTAGACGCCCGCGTTGGCCAGCAGCTCTGCCTCTAGTTCGGGCGAGATCATGTCGTCGGCCAGCAACGCCAGCGACGCGATCTGCGCCCGCTCGAGCCGGGCCAGCAGGAAATCCTCGCGGAACCGCGCCACGGAAGGCACGAAGATCAGCACCTCCGCCAGCATGACGAAGATCACGGTCAGGATAAGGAACCGGCCGGAGAGGGAATTCAGCATGTCCTGTTCGCGTTATCAGGGAAGCCGGCGCTGAACCAGCCGCACCAGCCGCTTCACGGTGTCGTTCTCGAACAGCGTCGGCGTGTAATACGCGCCGGCGACCCTCTTGTTGATCTCCGCCAGCGTCGGATAGGGCGCGACCATCGACGAGATCTGGCTCATCCTCAGTCCGTTGGCGATGGCCAGCGACCACAGCGCGATGAGGTCGCCCGCCTGCGCCCCCACGATCGACGCGCCGACCGGCCGGCCACGGACGACCATGACCTTGATCATGCCCTCTGTCTCGCCCTCGGTGACCGCGCGGTCGTTCTGGTCGAAGTCCAGCCGCACCACCCGCAAGCTGTCGCCGTGCTTCTCGCGGGCCTCTTTCTCGGTCAGGCCGACATGCGCCAGTTCCGGGCGCGTGTAGGTGGTCCAAGGCAAGTGGTCGGTCTTCGCCTTTGCCGGCAGCCCCAGCGCCACCTGGCGCACGACGATGCCCGCGTGGTAACCGGCGACATGGGTGAACTGCAGCCCGCCGGCCGCGTCGCCGATGGCGAATACGCGTCGGTTCGTGGTGCGAAGCCGCTCGTCCACCTGGACGCCGCTCCTGGTGGTCGCGATCCCGGCGCGGTCCAGGTCCAGGGCCTCGGTGTTGGCCTTGCGCCCCACCGCGACCAGCAGGTGCGAGCCCTCGAAGCTCTTTCCGTCGTCGGTCTCCAGCACCACGCGGCCGTCGGCGTGGCGCGCCGACTTCGCCTGCGCGCCTTCGACGATTTCGATACCCTCGGCACGCAAACGGTCCAGCAGCAGCGCCGCGAATTCAGGGTCGTCCTTGCCCAGCGCGCGCGAACCTTCGATGACCGTGACCGCGCAGCCCAGCCGGCGATGCGCCTGCGCCATCTCGATCCCGATGGGACCGCCGCCGATGATGAGCAGATGCTCGGGCCGCTCGCGCAGGTCCCACAGTGTCTCGTTCGTCAGGTAGGGCACGTCCTCGAGACCGTCGATCGGCGGCACGAGCGGGCGCGATCCGGTCGCGATGACGATGCGCCGGGTCTTGATGCGGTAGCGATCGGTCTGGATCTCGTCATCCGAGACGAAGCGCCCCGCCTCGCGGATCACGCACACGCCCATCTTCTCGAACCGCTCCTGGCTGTCATGCGGGGCGATGGTGGCCTGCGCGCGCTTCACGTGGTCCATGACGGCGGCGTAGTCCACCTGCGGCGCGCCCGTCGAAATCCCGAAGTCGTCCGAACGAAAGGCCGAATGCGCGACCGAGGCGGCGGCGATCAGCGCCTTGGACGGGACGCAGCCGTAGTTCAGGCAGTCGCCGCCCATCTCCCCGGGCTCCAGAAGCGTGACATGCGCACCCATCTGCGCAGCCCCCGCCGCGACCGACAGCCCCCCGGATCCGGCGCCCAGGATCACGACATCCGTCTTGATGTCCTCCACCTCAGATCTCCTTCCTGCCACGCACGGCGCGGACGAATATCGGCAGCGCGGCCAGCGTCGCCAGTCCCAGGATCGGTCCGATGACCTGCGGCTCCCACAGCAGAGACAGGTCCGGCGTCCCGCCCCGATCGAACACTTCGCCCAGCCCCACTCCGACCCAGGTGATTACCACGGTGCCGGGAATGATTCCCAACGCCGTAGTGAACGCGAAGTTGCGGAACTTCACGCCGACGAGCGCGGGGACCAGGTTGGCAACGAAGAACGGCACCGCCGGCACCAGGCGGATCAGGAACAGAACGCTGATCTCGTTCTCGTTCAGGCGCCGCTTGATCTGCCGCATCCGGCCGTCGGACGCATCGATCCGCGCCGCCAGCGTCTGGCCCAGCCCCGCCCGCGCCGCGAGGAAGATCGCCGTAGCCCCGATCGTGGCCGACACCACGTTCAGCACCGATCCCGCGACCAGCCCGAACAGGAAGCCTCCGGTGACCGACGCCACGGCCGCGCCCGGCAGCGAAAAAGTGACGATGGCGATGTAGATAGCGGCGAAGATCGCGACCATCCATGGGTAATGGGCGTCGCGGAATTCCAGCAGGGCCTGCCGGTTCTCGCGCAGCGTCTCGAAGCTCAGCCAGTCGTTCAGCGTGAAGGCCCCGCCGATGGCCACCACGGCGATGGCCGCAAGCGGAAGGTGCCGCCGCCAGCCTGGGCGGGCGACCGGGCGTCTGTCTTGCTGGGTCATGACGGCATCATCGTCTCGCGCTTTGGTCGGGGCTGTCGGTAACATGCGCCCTTGGGCTGGAGCGGGACAGGGCTTTCACGGCGGCTTGATCGCAGGGGAGGCCTGGCCCGCCGGCAGCGCCCCGAAGGGGTCCGGTTCTGTAACATCGCGGGCCGTGACGGCGAAAATGTTGCAATCTGCCCCCGCTTGCGCCGACACGGGCGTTTGACATGGCGCCGTGGCGCTCCTATAGACCGGGCTTCGAACGAATAGGGCCCGCCGAATCCGCGCGACGGGTCGTGAACACTGGAGAAACTGGCGATGAAACGCACCTTTCAGCCGTCGAACCTGGTCCGCAAGCGCCGCCACGGTTTCCGCGCCCGCATGGCCACCAAGGCCGGCCGCAAGATCCTGAACGCGCGTCGCGCACGCGGCCGCAAGTCGCTCAGCGCGTAAAGCGCGGCTTCGCCATGGCGAAGCGCGACGGAAATGCTGACCAGACCGCACCGGAGCGATCCGGAGCGGTCTGTTCGCGTTCGGACAGGGCCGAGGGCGGGGAGGCGTTCGACAATGCGCCCCGCGCGCCGATCACGACTCTGACCAAGCGCGCCGATTTCCTGCGAGCGGCGCGGGCGGGCCGCGTGCCCTGCCCCGCGTTCCTTTTGCAGGCACGCCGCCGCGCCCCGGACGAGGCATCCGGCATCCGCATCGGCTATACCTGTTCCAAGAAAGTGGGAAACGCCGTAGCTCGCAACCGCGCCAAGCGCCGCCTGCGCGCCATCGCGCGCGAAGTTTTGCCCGAAGGCGGGCGCGCGGGTTGGGACTACGTGCTGATCGGACGCGCCCAAGCCACGGCCCAGCACGACTTCGCGGCCATGCGCGACGATCTGCGCGCGGCGCTGGCGAAGGCGCACGCGAAGGCACCGCGGCAAGCCGAAACTCCTAACGCACCAGACCGCTTATGAGCCCGCTGGCGCATATGGCGGCCCTGCCCATCCGGGCCTACCGTCTGGTGCTGTCGCCTTGGGTCGGACACGGGTGCCGGTTTCATCCGACCTGCTCGTCCTATGCGCTCGAGGCGCTGGAGCGCCATGGCGCGCTGAAGGGCGTGTGGCTGACCGCGCGACGGATCGCGCGGTGCCGCCCCGGCGGCGGATCGGGCATCGACAACGTGCCCGACTAGCCTGATCCGGGGCTTTCGGCGCAGAGTTCAGCCGCCGACGGCTTCGACCACGCCGCAGGCCACGCGGTCGCCCGCGCCCGCTTCGCTCTCATACGTGTCGGCGCTTGCGTGCACCATGATGGCCGATCCGTCGTCGTCCATCAGCGGCGCCTTGTCGCCGTCGAGCGTCACGCGGGCCGTGTGGAAATCGGCCATGGCCGCGCCGTCATCACCAACGTGGATGTTGGGCAGGTCGCCGGCATGGCCGCCCGCTTCGGTGAAGAAGCCGTGCCCCGAATCGTCGGGCGCGTAGTGGCCGCCGGCCGAGGTGAAGTCACCCTCGCAGGCGCCGGTCTGATGGATGTGAAAACCGTGCCAGCCGGGTTCCAGCCCGGTCAGGTCGGCGCGCAGCAGCAGACCGTCGGCGGTCTCGAAGATCTCGACCGTGCCGACCTCGTTCTGGTTCCGATCCATCATCGTGGCGTTGGCCACGGGATCGGCTGCGTAGGCGGCGGTGCCTGCCACCAGGGCGGCTGCGGCAACGGATGCGATTCGTGTGGAAAGCATGATGTCCTCCTTTTCCAGTGATCCGGAAACCGGCAGGGTCGCGCGATGTTCCACGCGGACCGGTTCCGCGCGTTGGGCTTCGCCTGAAGCCGCGTTTGCCGCTTTCCTACCGGGCTAGGATTTGGCATGAGAGGCCATGCTCGACGACGCCTCCGACATCCATCCGCTGTTCCACGGTGCCCCGAAAAGCACCGAATTCAAGAAGCTGCGCAAGCGCATCGTCCAGAACGTGCGCGAGGCGATCGACCAGTACGGCATAGTCGAGCGCCGCGACCCCGACGCGCCACCACCGAAATGGCTGATCTGCCTGTCGGGAGGCAAGGACAGCTATACGCTTCTGGCGATTCTGTACGAGCTGAAGTGGCGCGGCCTGCTGCCGGTCGAGCTGCTGGCCTGCAACCTCGACCAAGGCCAGCCGGGCTTTCCGGCGACGGTGCTGCCGGAGTTTCTCGAGCGCATGCAGGTGCCCCACCGGATCGAGTACCAGGACACCTATTCCATCGTCACCGACAAGGTTCCCGCCGGTCGCACCTTCTGCGCGCTGTGTTCGCGGCTGCGGCGCGGGCATCTCTACCGCATCGCGCGCGAGGAAGGCTGTTCCGCCGTGGTGCTGGGACATCACCGCGACGACATCCTCGAGACGTTCTTCATGAACCTCTTCCACGGCGGGCGCGTGGCCACCATGCCGCCCAAGCTGGTTAACGAGGAAGGTGACCTGTTCCTGTACCGCCCCCTCGCCCACGTAGCCGAAGCCGATTGCGAGCGCTTCGCCAGGGCGATGAACTACCCGATCATACCCTGCGACCTGTGCGGCAGCCAGGACGGTCTGCAACGCCAGCAGGTCAAGCAGATCCTCGACGGGTGGGAGCGCAACAGCCCCGGCCGCCGGCAGGTGATGTTCCGCGCGCTGACCAACATCCGGCCGTCGCACATGCTGGACCCGAAGCTGTTCGACTTCGCCGGGCTCATGCGCGCGGAAACGGGCAAATTGGATACATAAATCTCACGATGATTAAGTTGCGGGTTACCGCCGCCGCCTAGCGTCCCCCCCCAGGTGAACGGCGAGGCGGGCAGGATGACGCGCGATCTTTCGAATGCATTGGGCCGGATCGGACGGGCCTTCAGGCATGGCCTGCACGGCCCGCAGGCGCTGGCCTTCATCCCCGCGCTGACCCTCGCCGCCTTCTGGCTGGGGGGTGAAACGGTTCTGGTGGCCTGCGCGCTGGGCCTGCCAGCCCTCTACGCTCTTGCCGGCTGGGGATCGGCCGTCCGGACGCCCGCTCCGGTCGAGGCGGGGGGCGACGTGGTCGACACTGCCGCGGCCCGCGCATTGGTCGATCGCCGCGTTAACGAGGCCCGCGCGGAGGGGCTTGGCACCGCCTGCCTGCTTTTCGATGTCGCAGGCCTGACCGAGGTGGCGCGCAAATCCGGCGACATGGATGCCGAGCCGCTGCGCGAAATGGTGCTGATGCGACTGCGCGGCCTGCTGCGTCGCGGCGACACGGCCGTGCGCATCGGCGACAGCCGTTTCATGGTGCTGGCGGCGCCCTCGTCGCGTTCGGATCTGGAAAGCCTGCTTCAGATGAGCGCGCGGCTTCAATCCGCCGTCGAAGAGCCTGCTTCGACCGACACCACCGTCCGTCATTTGACCGCCAATATCGGCTTTTGCGCGACGGCGCGCCTGCCGGGTACGCCCACCGGCGAAAGGCTGTTCGACGCGGCGCAGGTCGCGCTGGCCGAAGCCGCGCGACAGGGGCCGTCGGCGATCCGCGCCTGGTCGGACACCATCGCCCAGAGCGATCGCACGCGCCGCAGCCTGACGACCGAGGTGCGCGCGGCGCTGGAGAACGGCCAGATCCAGCCGTGGTTCCAGCCGCAGATCTGCACGTCGACCGGCGACATCAGCGGGGTCGAGGCTCTGGCGCGCTGGATTCACCCCCAGCGCGGAATCGTCCCGCCCGCGCAGTTCCTTCGCTGCCTCGAGGAGGCAGGGCTGGACGAACGTCTGACCGAGATCGTGCTGCAGCACAGCCTGAACGCGCTGCGCAGCTGGGATCAGGCTGACGTCCACGTGCCGCGCGCCAGCCTCAATTTCGCGCGCGGAGAGCTTGCCTCGCAAAGTCTGGTGGAACGGGTCGAATGGGAACTCGACCGCTTCGGCCTGACCCCCATGCGGCTGGGCATCGAGGTGTCGGAGGGCGCGCTGGGAATCGGTCGGGACGTCCGCATCGTCGACAACCTCGTCGCGCTTCGACGGGTGGGGTGTTATCTTGAACTTGACGATTTCGGCGCCGGACAGGCGCCGCTGACCGCTTTGACGGCACTTCCCTTCGACCGGATAAAGATCGACCGCAGCCATGTCAGCCGCGTCGACCGGGACGAGCGGCAGCGCCGCATGCTGGCGGGGATCCTCGGCCTGGCCGAACGGCTGGAGCTGGACACGCTGGCCGAGGGCGTCGAAAGTGTTGGCGAACACGCGCTTCTGGCGCAGTTGGGGTGCGGACACGTGCAGGGCTTCGGCATCGTCCGAGCGATGCCCGCCGACGAGTTGGCCGAATGGTCGCGCACGCACCGCGCGCGCATCGCGGAGGCGCAGCGTCTGGGGCGCGACGCCCGCTGACGCCGCTCCGACCGGCGCCGTTCCGCATGGCCGCGTCGAAGTGCCGTGCCGACGCTTTGGACCGCGGGGCGGAATCTCCTTGACCTTCGGGGACTGCGCGGGTTGAACCGCCAGCAGTTTCTCAGAGGAAAAGCGGCTGTCCCCATGGACGATCAGAACAAGAACCTGCTCATCGCTACCGCGCTCAGCTTCGCGGTCATCCTGGTTTGGTTCCTGCTGTTCCCGCCGCCGGAAACGACCGACCAGCCCGCGCCGACGACGGTCGAGACCGGCGAAGTGACGCCCGGCGGCATCGCCACCGCACCCTCGGCCGCGCCCGGCTCTGCCCCCGCGGGCGAGGCGCCCGCTGTCGAAAGCGCCGCCGAGGCTCCTCGCATCGCGATCGACACGCCGCGCCTGTCGGGCTCGATCTCGCTGCTGGGCGGCCGTTTCGATGACCTCAAGCTCAAGGACTACAACGTCACGCCGGACGAGGATTCGGACATCGTCCACCTGTTCGATCCGATCGGCACCCTCACGCCCTATTACGCCCTCTACGGCTGGGCCCCCGGCACCGGCGCCGCCCCCGAAGACGTGCCCGGCGCCAACACGCCGTGGGAGATCGTCGAAGGCGACACGCTGACCGTGCAGGACCCGGTGGTGCTGCGCTGGGAAAGCCCGTCGGGGCTGATTTTCCGCCGCACCGTCTCGGTCGACGAGGATTACCTGTTCACCATCGCGCAATCGGTCCAGAACACCGGCGAGAGCACCGTCTCGTTGGCGCCGTACGGCATCCTTGCCCGCCACGGCCAGCCCGAGGACCTGAAGAACTTCTTCATCCTGCACGAGGGCGTCATCGCCATGGCCGATGGCGAACTGACCGAGATCGACTACGACGACATGAATGATTTCGAGGTCGTGCCGGCGGAAGGCGCGCGCGCCGAGGTCACGCAGGTGGCGCAGGACGGTTGGATCGGCTTCACCGACCATTACTGGATGGCGACGCTGATCCCCGCCGCCGGCACCGCGTTCAAGCAGGTCGCGAAGTACGACGAGAGCCGCGACATCTACCAGACCGAATCCGTCATGCCGACGATGCAGATCGCGCCCGGCGAGACGCAGGAGGTGACCCAGCAGCTGTTCGCCGGCGCGAAGGAATGGGAGACCATCCGCGAATACCAGGCCGCCGGCATCGACCGTTTCATAGACGCGATCGACTGGGGCTGGTTTTTCTTCCTGACCAAGCCGATCTTCGCCGTGCTGCACTACCTCAACGCCTGGATCGGCAACATGGGCTGGGCGATCATCGGTCTGACGCTGCTGATCAAGGCGATCCTGCTGCCGCTCGCGTACAAGTCCTACGTCTCGATGGCGAAGATGAAGGAATTGCAGCCCGAGATGGAGAAGATCAAGGAGCGCGCCGGCGACGACCGCCAGAAGCTCCAGCAGGAGATGATGGGCCTCTACAAGAAGGAAAAGGTGAACCCCGCCTCGGGTTGCCTGCCGATCCTTCTGCAGATCCCGATCTTCTTCTCGCTCTACAAGGTGATCTTCGTCACGCTCGAACTGCGCCACGCGCCGTTCTTCGGACCGTTCCAGGACCTCGCCTCGCCCGATCCGACGTCGATCTACAACCTCTTCGGCCTGCTGCCTTGGGGTGCGCCCGAGCCGGGCAGCCTGCTGGCGCTGATCTTCATCGGCATCCTGCCGCTGCTGCTGGGCGTGTCGATGTGGCTTCAGCAAAAGCTGAACCCGGCGCCGACCGATCCCACCCAGCAGATGATCTTCGCCTGGATGCCGTGGGTGTTCATGTTCATGCTCGGCAGCTTCGCCAGCGGCCTCGTGGTCTACTGGATCGCCAACAACGTGATCACCTTCACGCAGCAATACGCGATCATGCGCAGCCAAGGGTACAAGCCGAACGTGCTCGGCAACATCACGTCCAGCTTCCGCAGGCGCGGCAAGGACGCGGGCAAGTGATCGGCACGATCGCCTCGCTCTGGCGCCACCCGATCAAGGCGCATGGCCGCGAGGAAGTCGCGCGGCTGGCCCTGACCGCTGGGCAGACGGTCCCGTGGGACCGGGTCTGGGCGATCGCGCACGAGGCGTCTCAGGCGGACGGGTCGACCTGGGTGCCCTGCGCGAATTTCAGCCGCGGCGCCAAGGCGCCCGCGCTGATGGCCGTGACCTGCACGCTGGACGAGGGGGCGGCCACCGTCACGCTGCGGCACCCGGACCGGCCCGACCTGACCGTCGCGCCCGACGACGCAGACGACGCGGCGCGCCTGATCGACTGGGTCCGCCCGCTGATGCCCGAGGGGCGCGCTGCCTCGGCCCGCGTGGTCCGCGCGCGCGAGCGCGGCATGACCGACAGCGACTTCCCGTCGGTGGCTTTGTGCAACCTCGCCTCGCACCGCGCGGTCGAGCAGCAGCTGGGCACGCCCCTGTCGATCCACCGCTGGCGCGGCAATGTCTGGATCGAAGGCCTCGCGCCGTGGGAGGAATTCGACCTCGTCGGGCAGGACATCCGGATCGGCTCGGCTATCCTTCACGTCCGCGAACGCACCGGCCGCTGCAAGGCGACCACCGCCAACCCCGAAACGGGCCGCATCGACGCGGACACGCTGGGCGCGCTGAAGTCTTGGGGCCACACCGACTTCGCTGTCTACGCCGAGGTGATCGAAGACGGCGAGATCGCCACCGGCGACAGCGTGGCCCGCGCATGAGCACCCTGCCCTTCCCCTTGGCCGAGGCGCCCGACGAGGCCGCAGCCGAGCGCGGCCGCCTGCTGTTCGCCGGCGAGGTGACCTTCGTCAAGGGCGTGGTGGCCATGGACGGCCTGCCGCCCGCCGACCGGGCCGAAGTCTGCTTTGCCGGCCGCTCCAACGTGGGCAAGTCGACGCTGATCAACGCCCTGACCGGCCGCAAGGCGATCGCGCGGGCGTCGAACACCCCCGGCCGCACACAGGAGATCAATTACTTCGCGCTGGCCGACAGCCATTACCTCGTCGACCTGCCCGGCTACGGCTACGCCAACGCGCCGCTGCCGAAGGTCGAGCAATGGCAGCGCCTGCTCAAGGCATACCTGTCGGGGCGCGCCAGCCTGCGTCGCGCCTTCGTGCTGGTCGACACGCGCCACGGCGTCAAAGCGGTGGACGAAGAGATCATGAACCTGCTCGACCGCGCGGCGGTGCCGTTCCAGGTGGTGATGACCAAGGCCGACAAGGTCGGCGCGGCCGAACAGGGCCGCATCCTCGACCAGGTGCGCGGCAAGCTGGCGGCGCATCCGGCCGCCTACCCCGAACTGGTCCTGACCAGCAGCGAGAAGGGCGACGGGATCGCCACGCTGCGCGCGATCATCGCAGGGCTGGTCTAGCCTTCGGCCGCCCTGCGCGGCATGGTGGAGGCGAACCCGCGAGGCCCGAGATGAGACAACGCAGCATGAACACCGACTGGATCGCCACCGCACGCACCCTGTCCGAGGCGCTGCCCTACCTGCAACGCTATACTGGCGCCATCGTCGTGGTGAAGTTCGGCGGCAACGCCATGGGCGACGATGCCGCGATGGCGGAATTCGCCCGCGACATCGTGCTGATGCGGCAGGTCGGCGTGAACCCGGTCGTGGTGCATGGCGGCGGCCCGATGATCAACGACATGCTCAAACGGCTCGACATCAAGTCCGAGTTCGTGCGCGGCAAGCGCGTCACCGACAAGGCCACCATCGAGGTGGTCGAGATGGTCCTGTCGGGCGCCGTCAACAGCCGCATCGTGCAGGCCATCATGGAGCAGGATGGCCGCGCGGTGGGCGTGTCGGGCAAGGACGACGAGCTGATGGTCTGCGAACAGGACGACCCGGAGCTGGGCTTCGTGGGCCGTCCGGTGCAAATGAACCCGCAGGTGCTGCACGACATGTTCGCCGCCGGGATCATCCCGGTGGTTGCGCCGATCGGCACCGGCCCGGACGGGCGCGGCACCTACAACGTCAACGGCGACACCGCCGCTGGCGCCATCGCGGGCGCGCTGAAGGCCGACCGCCTGCTGCTGTTGACGGACGTCTCGGGCGTCAAGGATTCCGAAGGCCGCGTGGTGACCGAACTCACGCCCGAGGACGTGGTGCGGATGACCGATGACGGCGTCATCTCGGGCGGCATGATCCCGAAGACCGAGACCGCGCTGAAGGCGATCCAGGACGGGGTGCGCGGCGTTGTGATCATCGATGGCCGCGTGCCCAATGCCTGCCTGCTCGAGCTGTTCACCGAGCATGGCTCGGGCTCGCTGATCCGGGCGTCGAACCTGCCGCCGCGCGAACGCTGAGATGCGTCGCCTGGTCCTGATGCGGCACGCCAAGTCGGACTGGAGCCAGACCGCCGCCGACCACGACCGCCCGCTGAACGCGCGGGGCGTCCGCGCGGCCCGCGCGCTTGGCGATTGGCTGCGGCGCGACGCGCTGCTACCCGACGCGGCGATGGTCAGCACGGCGCGGCGCACGCGCGAAAGCTGGGGCCTGCTGGCGCTCGACGCGCCCGCGCGCTTCCTGCACGATCTTTACGATGCGGATGCAGGCGACATGATCGACGCGCTGCGCCGCGCATCGGGGCCTACGGTGCTGCTTCTGGGGCACAATCCCGCCATCGGCGACGTCGGGCGGATGCTGCTGGGCGAGGCCCCCGCGCATGACCGCTTTGACGATTACCCCACCGGCGCCACGCTGGTGGCCGATTTCGACGTCGAGGGCTGGGCCGCCATCGAGCCCGGCACGGGCACGGCCGTCACTTTCGTCATCCCGGCGGACCTGCCGGAAACCTGACGCGCCGGGTGTTCCGACGCGCCCGTGGCCTCAGTGACCCAGGATCTGGCTGAGGAACAGCTTGGTCCGCTCGTTCTGCGGATTGTTGAAGAATTCCTCGGGCTCGTTCTGCTCGACGATCTGGCCCTGGTCCATGAAGATCACGCGGTTCGCGACCTGCCGGGCAAAGCCCATCTCGTGCGTGACGCACAGCATGGTCATGCCCTCCTCGGCCAGTTCGACCATCGTGTCGAGCACCTCCTTGATCATCTCGGGGTCGAGCGCCGACGTGGGCTCGTCGAACAGCATGATCCGCGGCCGCATGCAAAGGCTGCGGGCGATCGCCACGCGCTGCTGCTGGCCGCCCGAAAGCTGGCCGGGATACTTGTTGGCCTGCTCTGGGATCTTGACCTTCTCGAGGAAGTGCATGGCCGTTTCCTCGGCCTCGCGCTTGGGCGTCTTGCGCACCCAGATGGGCGCCAGCGTGCAGTTCTCGAGGATCGTCAGGTGCGGGAACAGGTTGAAGTGCTGGAACACCATCCCGACCTCGGAGCGGATCCGATCGATGTTCTTGAGGTCGCTGGTCAACTCGGTCCCGTCGACGACGATCTTGCCCTTCTGGTGCTCCTCCAGCGCGTTGATGCAGCGGATCAACGTCGACTTGCCCGAGCCCGAGGGGCCGGCGATGACGATGCGTTCGCCACGCCGGACCGTCAGGTCGATGTCGCGCAGCACGTGGAAGCTGCCGAACCACTTGTTCATGTTCTGGATGCTGATCGCGACCTCGTCGCTGACCCGTGCGTCGGTCGGTTCCATCTGCGCCGTTTCGGCCATGGTGCGCTCCTTAACGGTGATCGGTCGCGAGCTGACGCTCGAGCCACTGGGAATATTTCGAGATGGCGTAGCAGACGGGGAAGAACATCAGGATCGCGAAACCCCAAAGTTCCCAGTAGACGCCGTTCCATTCGGTCGAGGCCAGGATCGGGCCGCGGATCATGCCCACCAGGTCGAACATCGAGATGATCGAGACCAGCGTGGTGTCCTTGAACAGGCCCACCGCGACGTTGACGATGCCCGGGATCGAGATCTTGAGCGCCTGCGGCATGATGATCAGCCGCATCGCCTGCGGATAGTCCAGCCCGAGGCTGTCCGCCGCCTCGTACTGGCCCTTGGGCAGGGCGGCGAGGCCCCCGCGGATCACCTCGGCGATGTAGGCCGAAGCGAAGGCGGTGATCATGATGATGACGCGCAGGATCAGGTCGATATTGGTTTCGGGCGGAAAGAAATACGCCAGCACCACGTTCGCCACGAACAGCAGCGTGATCAGCGGCACGCCGCGGATGAACTCGATGAAGACAACGCAGATCCACTTGATGATCGGCATCTTGGACTGCCGCCCCAGCGCCAGCAGGATGCCGATGGGCAGCGACAGCGACACGCAGACCACGCCGAGGATGAAGTTCAGCATGAAGCCGCCCATGTTGCGGCTGGCCACCTCGGGCAGCGCCAGGACGCGCGGCAGCGCGTCGACCAGAAGCCCGCCCAGGAACCAAGTCGCCACCGCTGCAACCACCGCCGCCCCAAGCGCCAGCGCGAAGCTGCGCCGCTCGATCCGCGCGAAGACCAGGTATGCCACGACGAAGCCCAGCGCCGCGACCGCCGGCGTCAGGATCGTCCCGCCCCAGAGCAGCCAGTAGGCGACGAACGGGTAGAGCGCCGTCAGCACCAGCAGGCGCGACGGCAGGTACATCCAGAACAGCAGCGGCGCCGCCGCCACCGCAAGCAGCACGAAGGCCAGCGCCGGGCGCCAGTACTCGGTGCTGGGATACTGGAAGCCGAACAGAAGCTGGTTCCACCGCTCGGCCAGGACCGCGAAGCAGCCCCCGGTTGCGCCGTCGAGGATCTCTCGGCACTCGGACAGAGACGAGGCGTTCCAGATGCCGTTGGCAAACCAAGGGAACGCCCCGATCACCAGCCGGGCGATCAGGTAGAGCGCGACGATGGTGAGGATGGCGTTCAGCCAATCCGGAAACAGGTTGCTGCGCACCCACTTGACGGCGCCGGCCTCGGAGGCCGGGGGCGCCTGTTCGGGGATCATCGTGTCGCGGACGAAGGCGACGGATTCGGCATGCGTATCGGACATGGTCTCACCGCTCCTTCAGACGGATGGCGCTGTTGTAGGCGTTCATCACAGCCGAGATCGCCAGGCTGATCGCGAGGTAGAACAGCATCAGCAGCAGGATGCACTCGATCGCGCGGCCGGTCTGGTTCAGGGTGATCCCGCCCAGCGTCGCGGTCAGGTCCATGTATCCCACCGCGATGGCGAGGCTGCTGTTCTTCGTCAGGTTCAGGTATTGCGAGATCACCGGCGGGATGATCACGCGCAGCGCCTGCGGCAGCACCACCAGGTTCATGATCCGGTTGGGTCGCAGGCCCAGCGAGGCCGCGGCCTCGGTCTGGCCGCGCGACACGGCCAGGATGCCCGCGCGCACATTCTCGGCTATGAACGCGGCGGTGTAGATCGACAGCGCGAACCACAGCGCGATGAAGGCGCCGGAAATCGGGATGCCGCCCTGCAGGTTGAAGCGGTTGGCCAGCGGGTCGGGGCGGTCCAGCGCGATCGGCTGGCCCAGCACGAAGAACGCCACCAGCGCCGGCAGGATCACGATCGCCAGCATCGGCCAGCCCATCGGCAGCAGCCTGCCGGTGTCGTAGAGCAGCTTGGTCGCGTAGCGCCGGTAGGCGATCGCGCCGAAGATCGAGGCGACGAAGACGCCCAGCACCACCCAGCCCATCGGCTGGAACACGGCCGCCGGCACGTAGACGCCGCGGTTGGTGAAGGCGATCAGGCCCAGCAGCAGGTCGCGCTCGGGCTCCTCGCCCAGGTAGTCGCGCGCGGACGGCATCGCGGCGGTCATCACGAAGTAGATGATCAGGATCCAGATCAGCACCGGCACGTTGCGGAAGATCTCGACGTAGATCGACATGATCCGGCCGATCAGCCAGTTCTTCGACAGGCGGAGAACGCCCACGATCACGCCGATGATCGTCGCCAGGATGCAGCCGAGGAACGCCACCAGCAGCGTGTTCAGCGCGCCCACCAGCGTCGCGCGCAGGTGGGTCATCTGGTTGTTGTACTCGATCAGCGACTGGTTGATGTCGTAGCCGGCAGAGTTCCCGAGAAACGAAAAGCTGATGTTCAGCCCCGCCTCGGCCAGGTTGCTCGCGAGGTTCGAGCCCAGATACGCGAAGACCAGGATCAGCGCGATCAGCGCGATCAACTGGAACGTGTACGAACGATACCGCGTGTCGCGGATCAGCTTGGACAGCTGAAACGACTCCGACGGCGGGTCGGACAAGGTTGCCATGGTGTATTCCCTGGTGGTCGCACGGATGGCCCTGCCGGCGGTTTTCCCGCTCTGCCGAAGGCACGGGCCGATTTGGTCTTTTCCGGAAGTCCGATAGAGAAAGGGCGCGGCCGAACCGCGCCCCCTCCCATCCTATCTTAGCGGAACGGCGGGCTGTAGAGCAGGCCGCCCTCGGTCCACTGCGCGTTCAGGCCGCGCGACAGGCCGATCGGGGTGCTTTCGCCGATGTTCTGCTCGAAGATCTCGCCGTAGTTGCCGTTGGCCTTGATGGCACGCACGGCCCAGTCGGCGTCGAGGCCCATCATCTCGCCCAGGTTGCCCTCGGTGCCCAGCAGGCGGTTGACCTCGGGGTTGTCGGTGCCTTCGGCCAGATCATCGACATTGGCCGACGTCACGCCGTATTCCTCGGCCGCGATCAGCGCGTTCAGCGTCCAGCGCACGATGTCGCCCCAGTCGTTGTCGCCGTGGCGCACCAGCGGGCCCAGCGGCTCCTTCGAGATGATCTCGGGCAGGATCACGTGGTCGCCCGGGTTCTCGAACGATGCACGGGTCGCGGCCAGGCCGGAGGCGTCGGTGGTGTAAACGTCGCAGGCGCCTTCCAGGTAAAGCGGCTGCGCCTCGGCGTTGGTCTCGATCGGCACCGGCTCGTAGCTGATGTTGTTGGCACGGAAGTAGTCGGCGAGGTTCAATTCGGTCGTGGTGCCGGTCTGGATACAGACCGTCGCGCCGTCCAGCTCCTTGGCCGACGAGATGCCCAGCTCGCGCGGGATCATGAAGCCCTGGCCGTCGTAATAGTTGACGCCGGCGAATTCGAACTTCAGATCGACATCGCGCGAGAAGGTCCAGGTGGTGTTGCGCGCCAGCATGTCGATCTCGCCCGAGGCCAGCGCCGTGAAGCGCGTCTTGCCGGTGGTGGGCACGAATTCGACGGCGGTCGGGTCACCCAGCACGGCGGCAGCGACCGCGCGGCAGACGCTGACGTCGAAGCCTTCCCACTCGCCTTCGGCGTTGGGTGCCGCAAAGCCGACAAGCCCGGGCGCCACGCCGCAGTTCAGCGTGCCGCGTGCCTTGACGTCATCCAGCGTCGCTGCGGCCGATGCACCGGCCGCCAGGCCCGCGACTGTCAGCGCGCCGAGAAATACCGATTTTTTCATTTTTACCTCTTCCTGTTTTATCCCGCGTCGTCGCGGTTAGGAGCCCTCAAGGGTCTCGTACCTTCCGGGGTTCCCGTTCGGTGGTCCGGAGTTTGGGCGAATTCGGGCCAGATCGTCAACCCGCGATGCCCGCGATCCGGGCAGTCGCGGACATCTGCCGCGCGATTAATCCCGTCCTTCCGGCTGAAAGCCGGTGGCCAGGCGGTAGAACCGCGCCGCGTGCAGGAACGCCTCGCGCTTGATCCCCGCGACCTCCTCGGCCTCCTCGTCGGCGCCCCACTGCTCCTCCTGCCAGCTCTCGTCCAGCCGCGACAGCGTCCAAAGCTCGTCCACGGGGCGCACGCGATGGATGGCGGCGAAGCCTAGCACCAGCGACCCGCTCAGCGCCACGAGGTCGTGGAACGCCGCCAGCGTAAAAGCATCGAGCGCATGAACCCGCGCCGCCAGGGCGTCGAGCGCGGGGCGCGGCTGCGGGGCGTGCATCACGCCGGCACGCGGCTGCAATCGGGCGCCCAGCGTATCCGCCGCCCAGTCGAGCATCGGGTCCCACTGCTCCTGCTGGCGGGCGACCAGCGCGTCGGGCGCCTCGGCCCGGTAGCACAGCAGGTCGGAATCGCCATAGGCGGCCAGCATGTCGGCCACCTCGGCGCGTTGCGGCGCGACCTTGTCGATCGCCGAGTTCGCCATGCGCGTGAACGGCATGGTGCCCGGGTCGATCCGCTCGCCCTGCGCCATCCATTCCTCCGCGATCGCCGCTGCCAGCGGTTGCGTCGGCACGATCAGCCGCGCCTTGGCCGGCGTGCGCACCGGCTTGTCGTCGAGGGTAACGGTATGGCCGCCCTCGGCGGGAACGGTCTGCGCGTCCTGCCAGAAGCGGCGCGGGGCCCATTCGCTCATGGTGCGATCTCCAGCATCTCGGTTATGGCGCTTCCCAGCGCCAGCGCGTCGGCGACCACGCGGTCGGCGCCCGTCAGGCTCGCGGCGTCGTGGTAGCCCCATTCCACGCCGATCGCCCGCACCCGCGCCGCGCGCGCCATGTCGATGTCGAAGGTCGTGTCGCCGACCATGATCGCATCGGCAGGCTCGACTCCTGCCTCGGCCAGAGCCGTCAGGATCATCGAGGGGTGCGGCTTCGACGGGTGATCGTCGGCCACCTGCGTGGTGACGAAGAACCGGCGCAGGCCGAGGCTGTCCATCAGCGCGTCCAGCCCGCGACGCGACTTGCCGGTCGCAATGCCCAGCAAGACGTTGTCGCTGGCATGCAGCGCCTGCACCAGCCCGGACATGCCGGGGTAAAGCGGCGAACTGCCCGGCCCGCCCGTGCGGCGCAACGCGGCATAGCGGTCCTTGTAGGTCTCGACCAAGCGCGCGTGCTCGGCGCCGGTCGCGTCCGGAACCAGCTGTCCCATCGCCTGCGGCAGCGACAGCCCGACGATGCCCAGCACCGCCTCGCGCGACGGCGCGGGCCGGTCGATCGCGGCGAAGGCTGTGCGCATCGCTTCGAGGATGTCGGCCTGGCTGTCGACCAGGGTGCCGTCGACGTCGAAGATCACCAGCTTGAGATCGATCATCGAAGCTTCTCGAAAGGGTCTTCGGCGGCGATGTCCTCGGACCAGCCCAGGTTCTCCCAGCTTTGCGCCATGTGTTCGGGCAAGGGCGCCGTGACGGTGATCGTCTTGCCGGTGACCGGGTGGCGGAACTGCATCCGCCGCGCGTGCAGGTGCAGCTTCTTCGAGATGATGCCCCCCAGTTGCGCACCCCAGCCGTCGCCCAGGTTCTCCTGCCCCGAGCCGCCGTATTTTCCGTCGCCCACGATCGGGTGCCCGATCTCGGCCATGTGCGCGCGCAACTGGTGCGTGCGCCCGGTCAGCGGCTCCATCGCCACCCACGAGGCACGGCTGGCGACGCGGTAGAGCGTGGCATAGAGCGTGTGCGCGCGCTTGGCGCCGGGCGTCGCGTCGACCTCGGCTGGGTGGATCGCGCGCATCTTCTCGCCCTCGCCGCCCTTGCCGTGGCCGGGCGCCTTGACCAGGCCATAGCGGATCTCGCCGAGGTAGGGGACCGGCACGCCGGCGACCAGCGCCCAGTAGATCTTCTGCGTCTGGCGGTGGCGGATCGCGGCGGTCAGCCCGGCCGCGACGGCGCGCGTCCGCGCCAGCAGCAGCACGCCCGACGTGTCCTTGTCCAGCCGGTGCACCAGCCGCGGCTTGTCCTCGAAGCCGAAGCGCAGCGCCTCGGCCAGCCCGTCCACGTGCCGCGTCTGCCCGGTGCCGCCCTGCGTGGGCAGGCCCGGCGGCTTGTTGATGGCGATGATGTAATCGTCCTTCCAGATCACCGCGTCGCGCATCATCTGCGCGTCGTCGCCGGTGACCTGCGGGCGCGGGGCCGCCGGCTTCGTGCCGGGCTCGGGCAGCGGCGGGATGCGCACCTGCTGGCCGGCCGCGAGCCGCGTCGCGGCCCTCACCCGGCCGCCGTCGACGCGCAGCTCTCCCTTGCGGCACATCTTCTCGATCCGGCCCTGCTGAAGCTGCGGGAAATGGCGCTTCAGCCAGCGGTCCAGCCGCTGGTCGGCATCCTCTTCCGTGACGGTGACAGTCTGCACGCCGCTCATGACGCGACTCCCCTGAAAAGCACGAGGCCCGCGAACAGCGCCCCCAGCGACAGCACGACCGACGCGGCGACATACCCCGCCGCAAGCCCCGCCTGCCCGCGCTCGAACAACGCGACCGCGTCCAGCGAGAACGCGGAGAACGTGGTGAACCCGCCCAGAACGCCGGTGATCAGGAACGGCCCGAGGCGGCTGTCGGACTGCATCAGCACGACCACCAGCGCGCCCATCGCGAACGATCCCGCCACGTTCACGATCAGCGTGCCCCACGGAAAGCCCGCGCCCAGCAGGCGCAAAGCCGCGATGCCGGTCAGATACCGGGCCGAGGCGCCGAGGGCGCCGCCGAGGGCGACTTGCATAAGGGGTACCATGACCGCGCCGTGTCGCGGTTTGCCCGCGCGATGTCAAGCCGGACACGGTCAAGGTGCGGCGATCGCCGGGCCGCGCGCGTGAGGAGCCCGGCCTGTGTTCGGCAGATCGGACCGTCAGGCGTCGCGCTGACTGCGAAGCTTCGCGAAATACTCGATCCGCTTGCGCAGGTCCCTCTCGAAGCCGCGCTCGACCGGCTCGTAGAACGCCTGCCGGTCCATGTCGTCGGGAAAGTAGTCTTGTCCCGAAAAGGCGTCTTCCGCGTCGTGATCGTAGGCGTAGCCCTTGCCGTAGCCTTCGTCCTTCATCAGCTTGGTCGGCGCGTTCAGGATGTGCTTGGGCGGCATCAGGCTACCGGTCGACTTGGCAGTGCGCCGCGCGGCCTTGTAGCCCGCGTAGACCGCGTTCGATTTCGGCGCCAACGCCAAGTATACCAGCGCCTGCGCGATCGCCAGTTCGCCCTCGGGGCTGCCCAGCCGCTCGTAGGTCTTCCAGCCCTGCAGGCAGATCGCCTGCGCCTGCGGGTCGGCCAGCCCGATATCCTCGACCGCCATCCGCGTTATCCGCCGCGCCAGGTAACGCGGGTCCTCGCCCGCATCCAGCATCCGCGCGAACCAATATAGCGCCGCGTCCGGGTCCGATCCTCGCACCGATTTGTGCAGCGCCGAGATCAGGTTGTAGTGGGCGTCCCCCGACTTGTCGTATTGCGCCGCGCGGCGCGACAGCCGCGTCGACAGCGCCGCGGCATCAAGCGGCGCGTCGATCTTCCACGCAAGCACCTGCTCGACCAGGTTCAGCAGCGCGCGCCCGTCGCCGTCCGCCATGCCGATCAGCGCGGCGCGCGCCTGCGCGTCCAGCGGCAGCGCCTTGCCCGTCACCTCCTCGGCCCGCGCGGCCAGACGTTCCAGGTCGTCATGTCCCAGCCGTTGCAGCACCAGCACCTGCGCACGCGACAGAAGCGCCGCGTTCAGTTCGAAGCTGGGGTTCTCGGTGGTGGCGCCCACCAGCAGGATCGTTCCGTCCTCCATGTGCGGCAGGAAACTGTCCTGCTGCGCCTTGTTGAAGCGGTGGATCTCGTCGACGAACAGCAGCGTGCCCTGCCCGTCCCGCCGCCGCGCGCGCGCCGCGTCGAAGACCTTGCGCAACTCGGCCACGCCGGAAAAGATCGCGCTGATCTGGACGAAGTGCAGCTGCGTCTCGTCGGCCAGCAGCCGCGCGATGGTGGTCTTTCCCACCCCCGGCGGTCCCCAGAAAACGACCGACGACAACGTCCCCGAGGCCAGCATCACCCCCAGCGGCGCGTCCGGGCCCAGCACCTGTTCCTGCCCGATCACCTCGGGCAGGGCTGCGGGGCGCAGCCGGTCGGCCAGCGGGCGCGGCGCATCTGCGGTGCGGTCGAAAAGGTCGGCCATGGCGGCCTCGCGCGGTTGGGAACACCGTCCCGATATGTCCGCCCTTGCGCGCCGTTGCAAGCTTGCCCCGGAACGCGAAAGGCCCCGCCGGACCGGCGGGGCCTTGGAAATTCGGCGGAAAGAAGGGCTTACGCCTCTTCGTTCTCCTCGGCCTCGACGCGGGCGCGGTCGGCTGCACCCTTGGCGTCGACGTCGCGGTCGACCAGTTCGATGATCGCCATCGGCGCCATGTCACCATAGCGGAAGCCGGCCTTCAACACGCGGCAGTACCCGCCCGAACGCTCGGCGTAGCGAGGACCCAGCACGTCAAACAGCTTGGCGACGTCCTTGTCTTCCTTCAGCTGCGCGGCCGCCTGGCGGCGGGCGTGCAGGTCACCGCGCTTGCCCAGCGTGATCAGCTTGTCGATGACGCGCTTGAGTTCTTTGGCCTTGGGCAGCGTCGTCTTGATCTGCTCGTGCTCGATGAGCGAGCCGGCCATGTTGGAAAACAGCGCCTTGCGGTGCTCGTGGGTGCGGTTGAGGCGGCGATAGCCTTTTGCGTGACGCATGTGTCTTACTCCGTCTGCCCTCTACGGGCGGTTTTGCTTTGTCCGGCCACCGATGCGTGTCAGCGGCTCACCTTGGGGCGTTGTGCCCGGTCCCGCCCGTCCTGCGGTCCGATCGGAGGGCGGGGGTGGGAGGGTGGGCCGACCTCCGAGCGGATCGGAGGACGGGCCCCTGTCTCAGAACGAGTCTTCCAGCTTCTTGGCCAGGTCCTCGATGTTGTCCGGCGGCCAGTCCTCGACATCCATGCCGAGGTGCAGACCCATGCCCGACAGCACTTCCTTGATCTCGTTGAGCGACTTGCGGCCGAAGTTCGGCGTGCGCAGCATCTCGGCCTCGGTCTTCTGGATCAGGTCGCCGATATAGACGATGTTGTCGTTCTTCAGGCAGTTGGCCGAACGGACCGACAGTTCCAGCTCGTCCACTTTCTTGAGCAGGAGCGGGTTGAATTCCAGCCCGTCCTCGTCTTCCTGGCGGCTGGCCGCCTCGGGTTCGTCGAAGTTGACGAAGATCGACAGCTGGTCCTGCAGGATGCGCGCCGCGTAGGCGATCGCGTCGTCCGGGGTGACCGAGCCGTCGGTCTCGATCTTCATCGTCAGCTTGTCGTAGTCCAGAACCTGGCCCTCGCGGGTGGGCTGGACGTCGTAGCTGACGCGCTTGACCGGCGAATAGATCGCGTCGATCGGGATCAGGCCGATCGGTGCGTCCTCGGGCTTGTTCTTGTCCGCCGACACGTAGCCCTTGCCGGTATTCACCGTCAGCTCCATGTAGACGTCCGCGCCCTCGTCGAGGTGGCAGATCACGTGGTCGCGGTTCAGCACCTCGATCCCGTTGCTCTCCGAGATGTCGCCGGCGGTGACGACACCCGGGCCCTTGGCGTTGATCGACAGCCGCTTCGGCCCCTCGACCTCCATGCGCAGGCTGACCTGCTTGAGGTTGAGGATGATGTCGGTCACGTCCTCGCGGACACCCGCCACGGACGAGAACTCGTGCAGGACGTTGTCGATCTGCACGCTGGTGATGGCCGCGCCCTGAAGGCTCGACAGCAGGACGCGACGCAGCGCGTTGCCCAGCGTCAGGCCGAAGCCGCGCTCCAGCGGCTCGGCGATCAGCGTCGCCTGCCGCGTGGGATCGGCGCCCGGCTTGACCTCAAGCGCCGTCGGCTTGATCAGTTCGGCCCAATTCTTGTGGATCATGCTGCTCCCTCCATACCTGCCCCGCTGCCCATGTCCTTAGCGGCGAGACGCCCGAGGTTCAAAAAAACGTGTCGGGGACGGGCCAAAACAGCCCGCCCCCAGGATCGGAAACCGAACGTCGTTCAGACGCGGCGGCGCTTCGGCGGGCGGCAGCCGTTGTGGGCGATCGGCGTCACGTCACGGATCGACATGATGTTGAAGCCGACGGCCGCCAGCGCGCGCAGCGCGCTTTCGCGGCCCGAACCCGGGCCCTGCACTTCGACCTCGAGGGTCTTCATGCCGTGCTCGGCAGCCTTCTTGCCGGCGTCTTCCGCCGCCAGCTGCGCGGCGTAGGGAGTCGACTTGCGCGAGCCCTTGAAGCCCATCGTGCCTGCGGACGACCAGGAGATCGCGTTGCCCTGGACGTCCGAGATCAGGATCTTGGTGTTGTTGAAGGTCGAGTTCACATGCGCCACACCGGTGGCGATGTTCTTCGAGACCTTTTTCTTGCCGGCGGTGCGGCGAGTATCGCGTGCCATGTCCGTATGCCTCCCTTACTTCTTCTTGCCGGCAATGGGCTTTGCGGGGCCCTTGCGCGTGCGAGCGTTGGTGTGCGTGCGCTGGCCGCGCACGGGGAGGTTCCGGCGGTGACGCAGACCGCGGTAGCTGCCCAGGTCCATCAGGCGCTTGACGTTCATCTGCACTTCGCGGCGCAGGTCGCCTTCGACCGTCAGGTTCGCGTCGATGTGTTCGCGCATGGCGAGCACTTCGGCGTCGGACAGCTCGTTGACGCGGCGGGATTCGTCGATGTTGACGGCCGCGCAGATTTCCTTGGCGGCGGCGGGGCCGATGCCGTGGATGTAGGTGAGCGCGATCGGAACGCGCTTGTGGGTCGGGATGTTGACGCCGGCAATTCGTGCCACGTAATCTTCCTTTTCGTTGCGAGCCCGTAACGCCAGGCCCTTTTTTCACAACTACGGCCCGAGGCATGGCGCCGTCGGGCTTTGCTGATCGGATTGGTCCGCTGCGCGGATCCGACCACGCTTCTGGACTTTAACTCTTGCTAGAGATGCCGGTGCCTAGGAGGATTCGAATCCGGCGTCAAGGCCAAAGCGCGGCCCCGCCGGCAAGCGATCGGCGGGGCGTCACGAGGCGGCGTTCCGGGCGGGCGGACTCGATCCGCCGGCCGGCCCGGGCGCGTCAGGTCAGCTTGGCGTTGACCTGCGCCTTGACCGTCTCGATGTCGGCCAGTCCGTCCACGACCTCGTGCTGGCCCTTGACGTGGTAATACCCGATCAGCGGCGAGGTTTGCTTGTAGTATTCCATCAGCCGCTTGCGCAGGCTTTCCTCGTTGTCGTCGGCCCGGCGCTTGAACTCGGTCCCGCCACACTTGGCGCACTTGCCGTCCTCGGGGATCGGCTTGGTGCTGTCGTTGTAGACCTCGCCGCATTTCGCGCAGGTCGAGCGGTTCGAGATCCGGTCCACCAGCGCGTCGTCGTCGACGCGCAGCTCGATCACGTGGTCGACCTTCCGGCCTTCCTCCTTCAGAAGATCCTCCAGCGCATCGGCCTGCGGCAGGGTGCGCGGGAAGCCGTCGAAGATGAAGCCGCGACCACCGTCCTTCAGCTTTTCGCGGATCAGGCCGATGACGATGTCGTCGGTGACCAGGTCGCCGCGGGCCATGACCTCGGCCACGCGGTTGCCCATTTCGGTGCCGCTGTCCTTAGCCTCGCGCAGCATGTCTCCGGTCGACAGCTGGGTCAGCCCGTGCTCTTCCACCAGGAACTTCGCCTGAGTGCCCTTGCCCGCCCCCGGCGGTCCGAGAAGTATGATGTTCATCGTCTAGCCGGTGCCCCCCGTTTCTTCCGCCCCTTGCCCTTGCCGCGCAGCTGCGACTTCTGGATCAGGCCTTCGTATTGATGCGCCAGAAGGTGGCTCTGCACCTGCTGGATGGTGTCCATGCCGACGCTGACCACGATCAGCACCGACGTTCCGCCGAAGTAGAACGGGATCGCGTACTGCGCCCGCAGGACCTCGGGCAGCAGGGCCACCGCCGCCAGGTAGGCCGAGCCCAGGACCAGCACCCGGCTGACCACGTATTCCAGATACTCGGCCGTCTTCTTGCCGGGCCGCACGCCGGGCACGAAGCCGTTCTGGTTCTTGAGGTTCTCGGCCACGTCGTCGGGCTTGAACGACACGTTGAACGTGTAGAAGTAGGTGAAGAACACGATCATGGCGCCGAAGAACAGCAGGTACAGCGGCTGGCCGGGGCCGAAATAGGCCAGGATCGTGGACATGACCGGACCCGACGTCCCCTCGCCCGCGAAGGTCGAGATCGTCGTCGGCAGCAGCAGCAGCGAGCTTGCGAAGATTGCCGGGATCACGCCCGCCGGGTTGACCTTGACCGGCAGGTGGCTGGTCTGCGCCTGGGTCATCTTCATCCCGACCTGGCGCTGCGGATACTGGATGGTGATCTTGCGCAGCGATCGCTCCATGAACACCACGAAGGTGAACAGCGCCGCCACCATGACGATCACGCCCAGGATCAGCGCCGGGCTGATCGCGCCCGACCGGCCGCTTTCGAAGAACTGCGCCAGCGCCGCCGGAACCTCGGCGATGATGCCCACGTAGATGATCAGCGAGATGCCGTTGCCTATGCCGCGCTGGGTGATCTGCTCGCCCAGCCACATCAGGAACATGGTGCCACCGACAAGCGTGATCACGCAGGACGCGCGGAAATACCAGCCCGGATCGGTCACCAGGTCGCCCGCTTCCAGGCTGACGGCCAGACCGTAGGCCTGGAAGGTCGCCAGCAGCACCGTGCCGTACCGGGTGTACTGGTTGATCTTCTTGCGCCCCTGCTCGCCCTCTTTCTTCAGCTGCTCGAGACGCGGGACCATCGCCGTCAGCAGCTGCACGATGATCGAGGCCGAGATGTAGGGCATGATCCCCAGCGCGAAGATCCCCATGCGTCCCAGCGCGCCACCGGTGAACATAGACACCATGCCGGCGATGCCGCTGCCCGCCTGGTCGACGAAGTCGCGCAGCGCGCCGCCGTCGATCCCCGGCACCGGCAGGAAGGTGCCGACGCGGTAGACGATCAGCAGGCCCAGCGTGAACAGGATGCGGTTGCGCAGGTCTGTGGCCTTGCCAAGCGCCGACCAGCTTGTGTTGGCGGCCATTTGCTCTGCTGCGGATACCATGCGGATCTCTCTGTCAGTGAAACGCCGCCGAGCGCGTCCCGGCGTCGGCGGCGTTTACGGGAAAACTGTGCGCAGATGTAAGCGGGCCGCGGCCCGCTCACAACCCGTTTATTCCGCCGCGGAGCTGACGGTCAGGCTGCCGCCGGCCTTCTCGACCGCGTCGATCGCGGCCTTGCTGGCGCCGGTGACCGACAGCTTCAGCGCGGTCTTCAGCTCGCCCTTGGCCAGGACGCGGATGCCGTCGCGCTTGCGGCGCACGGCGCCGGATGCGACCAGCGCGTCCTCGTCGAGGTCGGCCTTGGCGTCGAGCTTGCCCGCGTCGACGAACTTCTGGAGGATGCCCAGGTTCACCACCGCGTAATCACGGCGGTTGTAGTTGTTGAAGCCGCGCTTGGGCAGACGCTGGTAGAGCGGCATCTGGCCGCCCTCGTAGCCGTTGATGGCCACGCCCGAACGGGATTTCTGACCCTTGATACCACGGCCGGCCGTCTTGCCCTTGCCCGAACCCGGGCCGCGGCCGAGCCGCTTCTTGGACTGGGTCGCGCCGTCGTTGTCGCGCAGTTCGTGCAGTTTCATGTCGCTTCTCCTTCGCCGGATGCTGCCCCGAAGCGAGATGGGCAGCCCACGGCATGGTGTTGATACGGATTCGGACCCTGGCGGGCCACCGGGGGCGTATAGCCGCCACCGCCGCCGCGTTCAAGGCCTCCGTGCCGCCCCGCCCTGCGGCAAAATCCACGGCGAGACCGCCCGTCGAATCCGCGACCAAAGCAAGACGGGGCGCGGCATTCCGCGCCCCGTCCGTTTCGATGCCGGGCAGCCCGGGTCGGTGCGGCCGAAGCCGCCTGCCCTACCCCTCCAGTTCGCCGGGCGCGTACCAGTCGCCCATCTTCACCTCGGACGCGTCGCCGACCATCTCGGCGAAGGCCTGCGGGTCCTGCGTGCCGCCGTCGCGGCCGCGGTAATGGTAGGGGTAGACATAGGTCGGCTGGAATGCCTTCACCGCATCGGCGGCTGCCTCGGCGGTCATCGTGAACGGCAGGTTCATCGAGACGAAGGCGACGTCGATGTCCTCCAGCGCGCGCATCTCGGGAATATCCTCGGTATCGCCCGAGACGTAGACGCGGAAATCGCCCATCGTCAGCACATAGCCGTTGTCGCGGCCCTCGGGGTGAAAGTCGGTGCGCCCCTCGGTCATGTTATAGGCCGGGATCGCGTCGATGGTGACGTCCTGCCACGTCGTCTGCTCGCGGTTGGCCAGAACGGTGTCCGCCGACAGCCCCTCGGGCAGCATGTCGGACACGGCGGGGTTGGTGATCAGCGTCGTGTTCTCGCCCATAAGCGCCTGCAGCGTCTCGGCGTTGTAGTGGTCGCCGTGCTCGTGCGTGATCAGGATCAGGTCGGGCTCCGGAAAGTCAGAATACTGCGCGACGTCGCCCACCGGGTCGACATAGATCGTGCCGGCCGGCGTCTCCATCACGAAGGACGCGTGCGAGACCGGGTGCACGGTGACGTCTCCCATGTCGGTCTGGAACGTGTTGCCCTCATGCGCGGCGGCGAGGGCGGCGAAGGGCAGCACGGTGATCGTGCCGACCGCGGCTGCGGTGGCCAGGAAGGTGCGGCGTGTCTGGGTCATGATTCACTCCCGTTGTTGACCGGGGCTGTGCTGCCCCGTTTCGACAGCGAGCAAGTAGCGCGCGGACCGGGCGCGACAAACGGGCGCGGGGTGCGCGGATGCACGGCTGCCCTGCGGAGGCTGCGACTTCTACCGCCGCGACAGCCGCGCCACCCTGCCGGAACGCGACAAGGCCCCCGCCGATGGCGAGGGCCTTGCTCATGACGGCCTGTCGGCGTCTGGGCGCGTCAGCCGCGCTCTTCGACGATCTCGACCAGGTGCGGGATCTTGTTGATCATGCCGCGGACCGAGGGCGTGTCCTCAAGCTCGCGGGTCTTGTGCATCTTGTTCAGGCCCAGGCCGATCAGCGTCTCGCGCTGCTTGGCGGGCCGGCGGATCGGGCTGCCGATCTGCTTGACGACGATGGTCTTCGCCATGGATTAAGCCTCCTCGGCCACGTGGGTTTGCGGATCGCCCGAGGCGGGGGCCTCGTCGCGCTTGGGCAGGATGTCGACGACCTTCTTGCCGCGGCGCTGCGCGACCATGCGCGGCGAGTTCTGGTTCTGCAGCGCGTCGAGCGTGGCGTGGATCATCGCGTAGGGGTTCTGCGAGCCGGTCGACTTGGCGACCACGTCCTGAACGCCCAGCATCTCGAACACGGCGCGCATCGGGCCGCCGGCGATGATGCCGGTACCCTGCGGCGCGGTGCGCAGCGTCACCTTGCCGGCGCCGGAATGGCCCTTGCCGTCATGGTGCAGCGTGCGGCCTTCGCGCAGCGGAACGCGGATCATCTTGCGCTTCGCCTGCTCGGTGGCCTTGCGAATGGCCTCGGGGACCTCCTTGGCCTTGCCCTTGCCGAAGCCGACGCGGCCCTTCTGGTCGCCCACGACGACCAGCGCAGCGAAGCCGAAGCGCTTGCCGCCCTTGACGGTCTTCGACACGCGGTTGATCGCCACCAGGCGATCGGCGAATTCCGGGTTCTCGTCGCGGTCGCGGCGGCCGCCCCGGCGGTTGTCTCTCTCTGCCATGCGGCAAATCCTCGTCTATCGGGCGCGATGCGCGCCGTTTGTTCCCGATCCATGGTGGGCCGCGCGGACGCGCCCCCGGATCATCGAGGCGGCAGATGCCGCCTACACCGTGAAGGGCCGGTCGGAACCCGCCCCGTCTGCAGCGGAAGGGGCCGGACGATGCCGGCCCCGACCATCAGATCTTCAGCCCGCCTTCGCGTGCCGCGTCGGCCAGCGCCTTGACGCGACCGTGATATAGGAACCCGCCGCGGTCGAAATACGCCTCGGTCACGCCGGCGGCCTTGGCACGCTCGGCGATCGCGGCGCCGATCTTGGTCGCCGCCTCGACGTTGTTCTGTCCGACCACGCCGAGATCCTTCTCCATCGTGGAGGCGGCGGCGAGGGTCTTGCCCTGAACGTCGTCGATCAGCTGGACGCTGATGTTCTTGTTCGAGCGGTGAACCGAAAGACGAACGCGCCCGGCGTTGGTCTTCCGAAGCTTGTTCCGGACACGCAGGCGGCGCTTCTGGAACAGCTGACGTTTGTTGTTTGCCATCTGTCGTGTCCTTACTTCTTCTTGCCTTCCTTCTGGAAGATGTACTCGCCCTTGTAGCGGATACCCTTCCCCTTGTACGGCTCTGGCCGGCGCCAGTCGCGGATGTTCGCCGCGATCTCGCCAACCACCTGCTTGTCGTGGCCCTCGACGATGATCTCGGTCGGCCGCGGGCAGGTGATGGTCACCCCCTGCGGGATCGCGAAATCGACGTCGTGGCTGTAGCCCAGGTTCAGCTTCAGGACGTTGCCCTGGACCTGCGCGCGGTAACCCACGCCCTGGATCTCGAGCTCTTTCTTGAAGGTGTCCGTCACGCCGTGCACCAGGTTCGCCACGATCGTGCGCGACATCCCCCACTGCTGACGGGCGCGCTTGGACTTGCCGCGCGGCGTCACGCTGATGGCCTCGCCGTCGACGACGATGGTCACGTCGTCGGTCGCGGTGAAGCTCTGCGTGCCCTTCGGGCCCTTGACCTCGATCGTCTGCCCGGACACCGACGCGCTCACGCCAGAGGGCAGATCGACCGGTTTCTTCCCAATACGAGACATACCAAAGCCCTCCTCAGAATACGGTGCAGAGCACCTCGCCGCCGATATTGGCGGCGCGGGCGCTGGCATCCGACATCACGCCCTTGGACGTGCTGACAATCGACACACCCAGGCCCTGGCGGACCTGCGGGATGTCATTCACGCTCATGTAGACGCGGCGGCCGGGCTTCGAGACGCGCTTGACCTCACGGATGACGGGCGTGCCGTCGAAGTACTTGAGCGAGATTTCGAACACCGGGTGTCCGTTCTTGTCGGACGCCTTCTCGTAGCCGCGGATGTAACCTTCGTCCTGCAGGACGTCGAGCACCCAGCCGCGCAGCTTCGAGGCCGGCGTCATCGTGGTCGACTTGCCGCGCATCTGTGCGTTGCGGATACGGGTGAGCATATCGCCGATAGGATCGTTCATACCATGCCCTCCCTTACCAGCTCGACTTCACGACGCCGGGCAGCTGCCCCGTCGATCCGAGGTTGCGCAGCATGATCCGGCTGATCTTCAGCTTGCGGTAGTAGGCGTGCGGACGCCCGGTCAGCTGGCAGCGGTTGTGCAGACGCGTCGGCGACGAGTTGCGCGGCAGTTTCGCCAGCTCCAGGCGCGCCTTGAAGCGCTCTTCCATCGGCTTGCTTTCGTCGTTCGCGGCATCCTTCAGCGCGGCGCGCTTGGCGGCATACTTCTCCACCAGCCGCTGACGCTTCTTCTCGCGTTCGATCATTGCTTTCTTGGCCATGATTCTCGGCTCCCTCAGGCGTTGAAGGGCATGTTGAAATGCTTCAACAGCGCCTTGGCTTCCGCGTCGGTCTTCGCGGTGGTGGTGATGATGATGTCCATGCCCCAGACCTCGTCGACCTTGTCGAAGTCGATCTCGGGGAACACGATGTGCTCTTTCAGGCCCATGGCAAAGTTGCCACGGCCGTCGAAGCTGGGCTTCACGCCGCGGAAGTCGCGGACGCGCGGCATCGCGATGGTGATCAGGCGGTCGAGGAATTCGTACATCCGGTCGCCGCGCAGCGTGACCTTGGCACCCAGGGGCATTTCCTCGCGGACGCGGAAGCCGGCGATCGACTTCTTCGCCAGCGTGGCGACGGCCTGCTGGCCCGAGATGCGGGTCAGGTCCTCGACGGCCGACTTGGCCTTCTTGGAATCGCGGACCGCCTCGGCGCCACAGCCGATGTTCAGCACGATCTTGTCGAGGCGCGGAACCATCATGTCGTTGCCGTAGCTGAATTCTTCCTTCAGCTTGGCCTTGATCTCGTCGCGGAACAGCGCCTTGAGGCGCGGCGTGTAGTTTGCCGTATCAAGCATCGATCACGTCCCCCGTGGTCTTGGCGAAGCGGACCTTCTTGTCCCCTTCCATGCGGAAGCCCACGCGGGTCGGCTTGCCGTTGGCATCGACGAGGGCGAGGTTCGACAGGTCGATCGGCTGGGCCTGCGAAATGCGGCCGCCCTGGCTCGACTGGCTCTGCTTGGTGTGGCGGATGGCGAGGTTCACGCCCTCGACCACGGCCTTGCCTTCGGTCGGCATGACGCGGCTGATCTCGCCGGTCTTGCCCTTGTCCTTGCCGGCCAGGACGATGACCTTGTCACCCTTGCGCAGTTTGGCAGCCATCACAGCACCTCCGGAGCAAGCGAGATGATCTTCATGAAGTTCTTGGCACGCAGCTCGCGCACCACCGGCCCGAAGATACGGGTGCCGACGGGCTCGTTCGCGTTGTTGAGGATGACGGCGGCGTTGCGGTCGAAGCGGATCGCGGTGCCGTCCTCGCGGCGGACTTCCTTGGCGGTGCGCACGACGACGGCCTTGCGAACGTCACCTTTCTTCACGCGGCCGCGCGGAATGGCCTCTTTCACGGATACGACGATGATGTCGCCGACCGATGCGTAGCGGCGATGCGAGCCGCCGAGGACCTTGATGCACTGAACCTTCCGGGCTCCGGAATTGTCAGCGACATCCAGATTGGTCTGCATCTGGATCATGTGGTGTCTCCCGACTTCCGGGGCCGCCCTTTACTGGGACATTGACCCCGGGGTTTCGTAAACCGGTATGGTGGGCGCGGATTACTCCGCGTACACCTCCCAGCGTTTGGTCTTGGACCGGGGCGCGCATTCGATGATGCGGACGCTGTCGCCCACGGAATAGGTGCCGGCCTCGTCGTGGGCGCGGTATTTCTTGGTGCGCTTGACGGTCTTCTGCATCATCGGATGCTTGAAGCGGCGCTCGACCAGGACGGTCACGGTCTGTGCGTTGGCGGTCGAGGTGACGGTGCCTTGCAGGATACGCTTGGGCATGTCTTACGCCTCCGTTGCCGCGGACGCGGCCTTTTCGTTCAGGATCGTCTTCACGCGGGCGACGTCACGACGGACGACGCGCATGCGCGCGGTGTTTTCCGACTGGCCGGTGGCCGCCTGGAATCGGAGGTTGAAGGCCTCCTTCTTGAGCTGGACAAGCTGGTCCCGGAGCTGGTCCGGGGTCTTGTCACGGAGTTCGCTGGCGTTCATGTCGCCCTTTCCTTCTTTCAACATCACCGGAGAGCCCCATGCATATGCCCTGGGTCACCCTGATTCCGGTGGAGTCCGTGGATGAAACGGCCGTATAGGCCGCTTCGCCAAACTTGGCAACCCCGCGTCTTCACGCTGTCGAAACGCCCGCCAGACCGCGCGATGCCCTGCGGGATTCACTCCCATTTGTAGTTGAAGCTGACGCTGATACGGTCGTCCTCGGCCATGTTCATCGGCACCTCGTGGCGCAGCCAGCTTTCCCACAGCAGAACGTCGCCCGCCTCGGGCGCCACGTAGACGAAGCTCTTCAGTTCCTCGCGGCAGCCCTTGTTGCGCACGGGCGCTGCCATCATCATCGGCAGGCGCGGGTCCTCGAGCTTCAGCGCGCTGGTTCCGCCCGGCATCTTGACGTAGGTCGTTCCCGAGATCACCGAGTGCGGGTGGATGTGGCTGCCGTGGCTGCCGCCCTCGGGCAGGACGTTGATCCAGATATCCTCGACCACCAGCGCGCGGCCGTCGAGGTCGAACTCCAGGTCCTTTGCGAAGGCCGCCACGTGCGCATCCAGCGCCTTGACCACGTCGGCGAAGATCGGAAAGCGCCACGGCAGGTCGGTCAGCGAGGCATAGGACGTGTAGCCGGGGTAGCCTTCCGTCTCGCACCATTCCTGCCCCGCCTCGTCATCCTCGGCGATGGAATAGCACGACGCGGTCAGTTCCTTGTTGTCCACAGCCGGGCCGTGGTCGGACAGCTTGGCGTGGTAGAGGCGGGTCGCGAAAAGCGAGCGGATGTCGGGCATGGTGTTTCCTTTCGGAGCGGGAACGGCGGGCTTTCAGCCCAGGCCGTAGATGACGGGTGTCGGGCTGAGGAACATGGCGGCGGACAGGTCGTCCTCGGGCAGGAACGCACGGACATGGCCGCCGTGTTCCGTCCTCGGCCGGCCGGACGGATCGGGTACGATTTCAAGCCGCGCGCCGTTGTCCAGGTCCAGCCGCATGGCGTGCGGGCGAAGCGTCGCCGCCGAAATCGTGGCGCCCGCGACACGGGCCGATGCGTCCTCGGCCGGCCAGGGAGCCGCGCGCCCCGCGGCGGCGTGCCCCGGATCGGCCAGCAGCCGGCCGTCGAGCGTGATCCACTGCGCGGCGGCGTAAAGCGGCACGATCAGCCAATCGCCGCCCAGGTCGATCCCCACGAAGCCGTGGTTGCCCACCCCGGTGCTGCCCAGCCCGGTCTGGATGTCGCCCACGCACCGGCCGACCAGGTCCTCCGCAACCACTGGCGCGGGGGCGAGCGGCGTCAGCTCGTGGTCGCCGAACAGGCGCGCCCGCGCGGTGTCCGGCAGCGGCCGGTCGAGGTCGGGAACCTGGAACGGGCCGGGCACGATCGACGAATGCGGCGGCAGATTGGCGATGTAACTCTGTGTCGCCCGTGCGTTCAGACGCCGGGCCAGCGGGTTGCCCCGCTCGCTCGCCCGCATCACGAGCCTCGAGACGTTGACGCGCAGCCACGCGATCATCTGCATCCTCCTGTCGAACGCCGAAACCGGCACGAAAAAGCCCCCGCCGCATCCGCGCCGGGGGCCCTGTCACTACCGAAAGACCGGGATTACCAGTCTTCGCGGACGATGGTGCGCGTCTTGATCGGCAGCTTCATCGCAGCCAGGCGCAGCGCCTCGCGGGCGATCTCCTCGCTGACGCCGTCGATCTCGAACATCACGCGGCCCGGCTTGACCTTGCAGGCCCAGCGGTCGACCGAACCCTTACCTTTACCCATGCGGACCTCGATCGGCTTGGCCGAGATCGGGGTGTCGGGGAAGATCCGGATCCAGACGCGGCCCTGACGCTTCATGTGGCGCGTCATGGCACGGCGGGCTGCCTCGATCTGGCGCGCGGTGACGCGCTCGGGCTGGGTCGCCTTCAGGCCGAAGGTGCCGAAGTTCAGGTCAGAGCCGCCCTTGGCCTCGCCCTTGATCCGGCCCTTCTGCATCTTGCGGAACTTGGTGCGTTTGGGTTGAAGCATGTCATCCCCTCCTTAGCGGCCGCGACCGGCGCCACGCGGGGCCGGACCGTCCTGGATTTCCTGCGCACGGCGATCATGCGCGGACGGGTCATGATCCATGATCTCGCCCCGGAAGATCCACACCTTGATGCCGATGATGCCGTAAGGCGTCTGGGCATCGATGGCGGCGTGGTCGATGTCGGCACGCAGCGTGTGCAGCGGCACGCGACCCTCGCGGTACCACTCGGTCCGCGCGATCTCGGCACCGCCCAGACGGCCGGCGACGTTGACGCGGATGCCCAGTGCACCCATGCGCATGGCGTTCTGAACCGCGCGCTTCATGGCACGGCGGAAGGACACCCGGCGCTCGAGCTGCTGGGCGATCGACTCACCCACCAGGCGCGCGTCCAGTTCCGGCTTGCGGACCTCGACGATGTTGAGGTGCAGTTCGCTGTCGGTCATCTTCGACAGCTTCTTGCGCAGCACCTCGATGTCGGCGCCCTTCTTGCCGATGATCACACCGGGACGGCCGGCATGGATCGTCACCCGGCACTTCTTGTGCGGGCGCTCGATGATCACGCGGCTGATGCCGGCCTGCTTGGCTTCCTCGTGGATGAACGCACGGATGCGGATATCCTCGAGCAGCAGATCACCGTAATCCTTGGTGTCGGCGAACCAGCGGCTGTCCCAGGTGCGGTTGACCTGCAGGCGCATGCCGATCGGATTGGTCTTGTTACCCATTAGGCTTGCTCCTCGATCTGGCGCACCTTGATGGTGATTTCCGAGAACGGCTTGTTGATCCGGCCGAACCGGCCACGCGCCCGCGGACGGCCGCGCTTCATCACCAGGTTCTTGCCGACATAGGCCTCGGCGACGACCAGTTCGTCGACGTCCAGGCCGTGGTTGTTCTCGGCGTTCGCGATGGCCGATTGCAGGCACTTGCGCACGTCGTCCGAGATCCGCTTCTTCGAGAAGGTGAGATCGGTCAGGGCCCGCTCGACCTTCTTGCCGCGGATCAGCTGAGCGACGAGGTTCAGCTTCTGCGGGCTGGTGCGCAGCATGCGCAGCTTCGCCATCGCCTCGTTGTCCGCCACGCGGCGGGGATTCTTATCCTTGCCCATGGCTTACTTCCTCTTCGCTTTCTTGTCTGCCGCGTGCCCGTAATAGGTGCGGGTCGGCGAGTATTCACCGAACTTCTGACCGATCATGTCCTCGGACACGTTCACCGGAACGTGCTTGTGCCCGTTGTACACACCGAACGTGAGTCCCACGAACTGCGGCAGGATCGTCGAGCGGCGCGACCAGATCTTGATGACTTCGTTGCGGCCAGATTCGCGTGCTTTCTCGGCCTTCTTGAGGACGTAAGCATCGACGAAAGGGCCCTTCCAAACAGAGCGTGCCATATCTTAGCGCCCTTTCTTCTTGGCGTGGCGCGAGCGCAGGATCAGCTTCTGCGACGCCTTGTTGGGATTGCGGGTGCGCTTGCCCTTGGTCGGCTTGCCCCACGGGGTCACCGGGTGGCGGCCGCCCGAGGTCCGGCCTTCACCACCACCATGGGGGTGGTCGATCGGGTTCATGACGACGCCGCGGACCGATGGACGCTTGCCCTGGTGGCGGGTGCGGCCGGCCTTGCCGAAGTTCTGGTTGCTGTTGTCGGGGTTCGACACCGCACCCACGGTGGCCAGGCATTCCTGGCGGACCATGCGCAGTTCGCCCGAGCTCAGGCGGATCTGTGCGTAGCCGCCGTCACGGCCGACGAACTGGGCATAGGTGCCCGCGGCGCGCGCGATCTGGCCGCCCTTGCCGGGCTTCAGCTCGATGTTGTGGACGATCGTGCCGATCGGCATGCCCGAGAACGGCATGCAGTTGCCCGGCTTGATGTCCGCCTTGGTGGCCGCGATCACGCGGTCGCCGATGCCCAGGCGCTGCGGCGCCAGGATATAGGCCTGCTCGCCGTCGTCGTACTGGATCAGCGCGATGAAGGCGGTACGGTTGGGATCGTATTCGATGCGGGCAACGGTGCCCTGCACGTCGAACTTGGTCCGCTTGAAATCGACGATCCGGTAGAGGCGTTTCGCCCCGCCACCGCGGCGTCGTGCGGTGATCCGTCCGGTGTTGTTCCGGCCACCCTTCTTCGTCAGACCCTCGGTGAGGCTCTTGACGGGGCGTCCTTTGTACAGCTCCGAACGGTCGATCAGCACCAGCCCGCGCTGGCCCGGCGTCGTCGGCTTGTACGACTTGAGTGCCATGCTTTCTGTCTTCCGTCAGCTTGGGCGACCCGTTGGCGGGTCGCTCTGTTTGGGGCGCACGAGGCGCCCGGATGAAGGGCCCCGAAGGTCCCCGGCGTATGCGGTCCCGGCTATTCCAGAAGAATCGGACAGGACGAAACCAACAGCCCCGGACGAATCCGGGGCTTGGCGGTTGCGGGCTTGTAGGAAAGCCGGCCGGGACAGTCAAGCGGCCTTGGCCACGCATCCGTCATGCCCTCCAACACGTCACGGTCCGCAGTACGCCGCCCAAGAACGGCGCGGGAGAGCTGAACGGCGAACACGGTGCCATGCCACCAGCGCAAGGAACTGACCGCCCACGACCAGGACAGGATGCCGATCCTCGCAGGGTCTCCCGCAGCCTCGACTTGGCTTGCTGTCCCTGCACGCCTGCGGCGGACGACCTTAAGGAAGGGCGCGCGACACGGCCCGGAACGGGCTCGAATTGGACCAGAGATTAAGGTATTCCGGATCCGCCTCTGTAACCGAATGATGTTCGGCGCCTCGGGCGGTGTCTTACCGTGGGACAGCCGAAACGCGAAAGGCCCCGCGGCATCGCTGCTCGGGGCCCTTCCTGCATTTCGCCAGCCTTACGACAGACCGGTGGTCACGTCGATCGTGTTGCCCTCTTCGAGCGTCACGTAGGCCTTCTTGGTGTCCTTGCGACGGCCCTTGATGCCGCGGAACCGCTTGTTCTTGCCCTTGGTGACGGTGGTGTTGACCGCCTTCACCTTGACGTTGAACAGCGTCTCCACCGCTTCCTTGATCACGGGCTTGGCCGCGTCGATCGCCACTTCGAAGACCACCGCGCCGTGCTCGGACGCCATGGTGGATTTCTCGGTCACGATCGGCTTGCGGATCACGTCGTAGTGTTCGGGTTTCGCGCTCATTTCAGTCGAGCCTCCAGTGCTTCGACACCCGCCTTCGTGAGCACGAGCGTGTCACGCTTGAGGATGTCATAGACGTTGGCGCCGATGCTGGGCAGCACGTCCAGACCTGCGATGTTGCGCGCCGCTGCGGCGAAGCCCTCGTTCACCTCGGGTCCGTCGATGATCAGCGCGCGCTTCCAGCCCAGTGCACCGATCTGCTTTGCCAGCACGCCGGTCTTGCCGTCGGCCTCGGCGATGTCGATCACCACCAGGTTGCCCGACTTCGCCTTGGCGGACAGCGCGTGCATCAGGCCCAGCTTGCGCACCTTCTTGGGAAGGTCGTGCGCGTGGCTGCGCGGCACGGGGCCCTTGTAGATGCCACCCTTGCGGAAGATCGGCGCGTTCCGGTCACCGTGGCGTGCGCCGCCGGTGCCCTTCTGGCGATAGATCTTCTTGGTCGAGTAGCTGGTTTCGGACCGCGTCTTGACCTTGTGGGTGCCCTGCTGCGCCTTGTTGCGCTGCCAGCGGACCACGCGGTGGAGCAGGTCGGCGCGCGGCTCGAGGCCAAAGACCTCGTCCGTCAGCTCGACCGACCCGGCGTTGCCGCCGTCCAGTTTGATCACGTCGAGTTTCATTCCTCACCGTCCTTCTTCTCGGCGTCCGAGTTGTCGGTCTCGGCCGACTCGTCGGCGATGTCCGCCTGCGCTTCCTTCAGCGCCGCTTCCTGCTGCGCCGCCTCTTCGGCCAGGCGTGCCTCTTCGGCGGCCCGTGCCTCTTCCTCGGCAGCCTTCGCGGCTTCCTCGGCCAGACGCTTTGCTTCTTCCGCGGCAGATCTCAGCGCGGCGGGCAGGATGATGTTCTCGGGCGTCGGCTTCTTCACCGCGTCCTTGATCGTCACCCAGCCGCCCTTCGAGCCCGGAACCGCGCCCTTGATCATGATCAGGCCGCGATCCGCGTCCGTCTTAACGACCTGCAGGTTCTGCGTGGTCACACGAACAGAGCCCATGTGGCCGGCCATCTTCTTGCCCTTGAACACCTTGCCGGGGTCCTGGCACTGGCCGGTCGAGCCGTGCGAGCGGTGGCTGACCGACACGCCGTGCGAGGCGCGCAGACCGCCGAAGTTGTGCCGCTTCATCGCACCGGCAAAACCCTTACCGATGGTGGTGCCGCAGACGTCGACGAACTGACCTTCGAAGTAATGATCGGCGGTGATTTCCTCACCCACTTCGATCAGGTTCTCGGGGGCCACGCGGAACTCCGCGATCTTCCGCTTCGGTTCAACCTTGGCGACGGCGAAATGGCCGCGCATCGCCTTGCTCACGCGCTTGACCTTCGCGGTGCCCGCGCCAAGCTGGACGGCCGAATAGCCGTGCTTGTCCACGGTCCGCTGTGCTACGACCTGCAGCTTGTCCATCTGCAGAACGGTAACCGGGACCTGCTTGCCGTCCTCGAGGAACAGCCGCGTCATCCCGATCTTCTTTGCGATCACTCCAGAGCGCATCATCATCTGCCCTCCTTACACCTTGATCTCGACGTCCACGCCGGCGGCGAGGTCGAGCTTCATCAGGGCGTCAACGGTTTGCGGGGTCGGGTCGACGATGTCGAGCAGACGCTTGTGCGTACGGATCTCGAACTGGTCGCGCGACTTCTTGTTCACGTGAGGGCCACGCAGAACGGTGAATTTCTCGATCTTGTTCGGCAGCGGGATCGGGCCGCGCACCTGGGCGCCCGTCCGCTTGGCGGTGTTCACGATCTCCTGCGTCGACGCATCGAGGACGCGGTAATCGAACGCCTTGAGCCTGATCCGGATGTTCTGGCTTTGCATTGTCTTAGCCTATCTTGGCGTTGGGGTTGAGAGGAGGAATGCGGCGTACCCGCAGCCTTCGTCGAACCCGGAAACGAGCGGTGCGCGGTCGCCCGCGCACCGATTTACTGCCCGGCCGTGGCCGGATGACCCTGCCTTACTCGACGACCTTCGACACGACGCCGGAGCCGACGGTGCGGCCGCCTTCGCGGATGGCGAAGCGCAGGCCGTCTTCCATCGCGATCGGGGCGATCAGGTCGACGACGAACTTCAGGTTGTCGCCCGGCATCACCATCTCGGTGCCTTCGGGAAGCTGGACCGTGCCCGTCACGTCCGTGGTGCGGAAGTAGAACTGCGGGCGGTAGTTCGCGAAGAACGGCGTGTGGCGGCCGCCCTCTTCCTTCGTCAGGATGTAGACCTCGCACTCGAACTTGGTGTGCGGGGTGATCGACTTCGGCTTGCACAGCACCTGGCCGCGCTCGACGCCTTCACGGTCGATGCCGCGCAGCAGCGCGCCGATGTTGTCGCCCGCCTCGCCGCGATCCAGCAGCTTGCGGAACATCTCGACGCCCGTGCAGGTCGTTTTCTTGGTGTCGCGGATGCCGACGATCTCGATCTCGTCGCCCACGTTGATCACGCCACGCTCGACGCGGCCGGTCACCACCGTGCCGCGGCCGGAGATCGAGAACACGTCCTCGATCGGCATCAGGAACGGCTGGTCGATCGCGCGCTCGGGCTGCGGGATGTACTCGTCCACGGCCTTCATCAGTTCGCGGATCTTGTTCTCGCCGATCTCGGGATCGCGGCCCTCCATCGCGGCCAGAGCCGAGCCCGCGATAATCGGGATGTCGTCGCCCGGGAAGTCGTAGGCCGACAGAAGCTCGCGCACTTCCATCTCGACCAGCTCGAGCAGTTCCGGGTCGTCCACCTGGTCGACCTTGTTGAGGAACACCACCATCGCCGGGATGCCGACCTGGCGGCCCAGCAGGATGTGCTCGCGCGTCTGCGGCATCGGGCCGTCGGCCGCGTTCACCACCAGGATCGCGCCGTCCATCTGCGCCGCGCCGGTGATCATGTTCTTCACGTAGTCGGCGTGGCCGGGGCAGTCGACATGCGCGTAGTGGCGCGCGTCGGTCTCGTACTCCACGTGCGCGGTCGAGATCGTGATCCCGCGGGCCTTCTCCTCGGGCGCGCCGTCGATCTGGTCATACGCGCGGAACTCGCCGAAGTACTTCGTGATCGCAGCCGTCAGCGTCGTCTTCCCGTGGTCGACGTGGCCGATCGTGCCGATGTTGCAGTGCGGCTTGCCGCGTTCGAACTTTTCCTTTGCCATGGTCTTGGCTCCCTCTGTCTGCGTGCGGATGGTGAGCTGGGGCCCACCCTACGGTGATGGGTAGGGCGGGGTTTCCCCCGCCACCCGGCTTATGCGTACTTGGCCTGGATCTCGTCGGAGATGTTCTGCGGCACGGCCTCGTAGTGGCTGAACTGCATCGTGAACTGCGCGCGGCCCGAGGACATCGAACGCAGGTTGTTGATGTAGCCGAACATGTTCGCCAACGGAACGTTCGCGTCGATGACGATCGCGTTGCCGCGCGGCTCCTGGCCCTGCATCTGGCCCCGACGGGACGTGAGGTCACCGATCACCGAACCGGTATATTCCTCGGGCGTCACCACCTCGACCTTCATGATCGGCTCGAGCAGCTTGGCGCCGGCCTTGCGCAGACCTTCGCGCATGGCCATCCGCGACGCGATCTCGAACGCCAGGACCGACGAGTCCACGTCGTGGAACTTGCCGTCGATCAGCGCGACCTTGAAGTCGATCACCGGGAAGCCTGCCAGCGGACCGGAGTCCATGACCGACTTGATGCCCTTCTCGACGCCGGGGATGTATTCCTTCGGCACCGAGCCGCCGACGATGCGGGATTCGAAGGAATAGCCTTCGCCCGGCTCGGTCGGCGAGATGACCAGCTTGACCTCTGCGAACTGACCCGAACCACCCGACTGCTTCTTGTGGGTGTAGGTGTGCTCGATCTCGTGGCTGATGGTCTCGCGATACGCCACCTGCGGCGCACCGATGTTGGCCTCGACCTTGAATTCGCGCTTCAGGCGGTCGACGAGGATGTCGAGGTGAAGTTCGCCCATGCCCTTCATGATCGTCTGACCGGACTCGATGTCGGTCTCGACGCGGAAGGACGGATCCTCGGCCGCGAGACGCTGCAGGCCCGCGGACATCTTCTCCTGGTCGGCCTTGGTCTTGGGCTCGACGGCGATCTCGATCACCGGATCAGGGAAGGTCATCGTTTCCAGAACGACCTGCTTCTGCGGATCGCAGAGCGTGTCGCCCGTGGTCGTTTCCTTCAGGCCCGCCAGCGCGATGATGTCGCCCGAACCGGCCCAATCGATCTCTTCGCGCGAGTTCGAGTGCATCATCATCATGCGGCCGATGCGCTCTTTCTTGCCCTTGGTCGAGTTCATGATCGCGTCGCCCTTCTTGAGCAGACCCGAATAGATCCGCGTGAAGGTGAGCGAGCCGACGAACGGGTCGTTCATGATCTTGAACGCGAGGCCTGCGAACGGCTCCTCGTCACCGGGCTTACGCGCGATGTTGCGGGTTTCCGTCTCGTCGTCCGGGCTGAAGCCCATGTATGGCGGCACGTCGAGCGGACCGGGCAGGAAGTCGATCACGGCGTTCAGCAGGGGCTGCACGCCCTTGTTCTTGAACGCCGAACCGGCCGTGACCGGCACGAAGGACAGCGTCAGGCAGCCCTTGCGGATCAGCTGGCGCAGCGTCGCCTCGTCGGGCTCGTTGCCCTCGAGATACTGCTCCATCGCATCGTCGTCCATCTCGACGGCGATCTCGATCAGGTTCGCGCGCCATTCGTCGGCCAGATCCTGAAGCTCGTCACGGATCGGGCGGCGAACCCAGGACGCGCCCAGATCCTCGCCTTGCCAGACCCATTCTTCCATCTTGATCAGGTCGACGATGCCCTCGAGCTTGTCCTCGGCACCGATCGGCAGTGCGATCGGCGCGGGGATCGCACCCGTGCGGTCCTTGATCATCCTGACGCAGTTGTAGAAATCCGCGCCGATCTTGTCCATCTTGTTGACGAAGACGATGCGCGGAACCTTGTACCGGTCGGCCTGGCGCCAGACGGTCTCGGTCTGCGGCTCGACGCCGGCGTTGCCGTCCAGCAGGCAGATCGCACCGTCGAGCACGGCGAGCGAACGCTCGACCTCGATGGTGAAGTCCACGTGTCCGGGAGTGTCGATGATGTTGAAGCGGTACTTCGTGTCCGACGTGCCTTCGGCGGTCGGGTCTTCCTGACGCTGCCAGAAGGTGGTCGTCGCGGCGGACGTGATCGTGATGCCGCGCTCCTGCTCCTGCTCCATCCAGTCCATCGTCGCGGCGCCGTCATGGACTTCGCCGATCTTGTGGGACTTGCCGGTGTAGAAAAGGATCCGCTCGGTCGTCGTGGTCTTGCCCGCGTCGATGTGAGCCATGATCCCGAAGTTGCGGTAGCGCGTAAGCGGGTACTCGCGTGCCATGATGGTAGCTCCTGTTACCAGCGGTAATGGCTGAACGCTTTGTTCGCGTCGGCCATCTTGTGGGTGTCTTCGCGCTTCTTCACGGCCGAACCACGGGATTGCACCGCATCGACGAGCTCGCCCGCCAGGCGCTCTTCCATCGTGTTCTCGTTGCGCTTGCGCGACGCCTCGATCAGCCAGCGGATCGCCAGCGCCTCGCGGCGCTCGGGGCGGACCTCGACGGGGACCTGGTAGGTCGCACCACCGACGCGGCGCGAGCGGACCTCGACCGACGGCTTGATGTTGTCGAGCGCTTCGTGGAACAGCTCCACCGGCGCGCGCTTGACCTTCGCCTCGACCCGCTCGAGCGCGCCGTAGACGATCCCCTCGGCGACGGACTTCTTGCCGTCGTACATCAGGTTGTTCATGAATTTCGTCAGAACCCGATCGCCATACTTGGCGTCGGGCAGGATTTCGCGCTTCTCTGCGGCGTGACGACGAGACATCTGTATATCCTCTTACTTGGGACGCTTGGCGCCGTATTTCGAACGGCGCTGCTTGCGGTCCTTGACGCCTTGGGTGTCGAGAACACCGCGCAGGATGTGGTAACGCACGCCGGGAAGGTCCTTGACGCGGCCACCCCGGATCAGGACGACCGAGTGCTCCTGAAGGTTGTGGCTTTCGCCCGGAATGTAGCTGATCACCTCGTAACCGTTGGTCAGGCGGACCTTCGCCACCTTCCGCATGGCCGAGTTCGGCTTCTTCGGCGTGGTGGTGTAGACGCGCGTGCAGACGCCACGCTTCTGCGGGCACTGCTCGAGATGCTGCGACTTCGAACGCTTGACTTTGGGCTGCCGCGGCTTGCGGATCAGCTGCTGGATCGTGGGCATGAAGGTCTCTTCCCCGTACTTCTCACATATGTGGCGCGAGGGGACGCGGCCCCTTGCCGGTTATTGATGTCAGGCGCCGCGCGCGTCCGCGTGACGCCGGTTGCCGCGCCGAACCATACGACGCAAAGAACCGCACCCGCCCGTGAACCCGGGCGACGCGGTTGGTGTCCAGAGGATCGGGGCCTTGAGCCCGGATCTTGACCGCTCCGATACTGAGTCCCGCGCGCAATGGGTTAACATTCCGGCGGATTAGCGGCGCGTATAGGGGGAGTCGGAACCCTTGTCAACAGGGCCCCGCCGGCTTGCGCGGGAGGCCCCGCGCTGCCAGTGATTGCACGTGTCTTGCCGCGAAAGGACGCGTGATGCAAGTGATCGGCTTGTGCCGGTTCTCCTACCCCGCCGAGGGCGGTTTCCAGGTCGAGCACGGCTCGATCGAGGAACGCATGGCCTATCTCTACGCCGCCCCGCGGATGGAGGAACGGCTGCGGCATTTCGAGTGTGTCTGCCTGCCGGGCCTGCGCGCGCAGACTGACCCGGACTTCACGTTTCTGATACTGGTCGGGGACGCCATGCCCGCACGCTGGCGCGACCGGCTGGAGTCGTTGCTGGACGGCTTTCCTCAGGCCCGCATCGTGGCGCGCCAACCCGGCCCCCACCGCCAGGTCTGTCAGGAGGTCCTCAACGCCGCGCGCGATACAGACCGCCCCTGCCTGCAATTCCGCCACGACGATGACGATGCCGTCGCGGTCGATTTCGTCGCGCGCCTGCGCAAGGCTGCCATCGATTGCGCACCCCTGCTGCGTGATCACAGGCTCGTGGGCTTGGACTGGAACCGCGGCTTCATCGCGCGCCCCGACGAACGCGGCCTCTGCGCCGAAGAGACCGTCACTCCCTACTGGGGCGTGGCGCAGGCCCTGGCCGTGCAACCGGGCGTAGCGCAGACGATCCTCAACTTCGCGCATGACCGGATCAACCGGTTCATGCCGACAGTCACCTTCACCGACCGCGCGATGTACGTGCGCGGCCACAACGACCACAACGATTCACGCCAGAAGCGGCACGTGAAGCCGGTCGAGCTGCCCCGCCTCGACCCCGAAGGCGAGGCGCTGTTCCGCGACCTCTTCGCCATCGACGCCGATCACGTGCGGCGGATATTCGGCGCCGGCTGACCCCGCCTGCGCAGCCGCGCCTCGCGCAGCAGCGTGAAGATGCCTGTGCCCATGATGATCGCCGCCCCGATCAGCGTCGGCACTGCCGGCCACTCTCCGAAGAACACCAGTCCCAGGAGCAGCGCCCACAGCAGGCCGGTGTAGCGGAAGGGCGCGACGAAGCTGACCTCGCCCACGCGCATCACGAAGACCGACAGCGAATAGCCGCCGACGATGAACAGGCTGGCACCGGCCAGCAGCGCGCCGTTGGTGGCGGTCAAGGGCTGCCACTCCTGCCCCAGGGACCACAGCACCGCGAAGCCCAGCACCGCCAACGAGCTCATCAGCGTCACCATCAGCGACGGCACGCCCTTTCCCATGCGGCGCGTGGACATGTCGCGCACGGTCACGCAGGCCACCGCCACCAGCGCATAGAGCGACCAGGCGTCGAAGCCCGACGTGCCCGGCCGGACGATCAGCAGCATGCCCATGAACCCGATGACGATCGCGCTCCACCGCTTCCAGCCCACGGGCTCGGCGAAGACCACGGCGCTGGCCAATGTCACCGTCAACGGCAGCATCTGCAGCAGCGCGGTGACGTTCGCGAAGGGCATGTTCAGCAGCGCGGTCAGGAAGAAATACGCCGCGCCGACCTCGGACCCCGCGCGCAACGCGATCAGCCCCCAGTCCCGTCGCGCCATGTCAAATCGCAACTGCCTGAAGTGGCGCGCCAGCAACGCGATGAAGAAGGACGCCGCCAGCCCACGGATCGTCAGCACCTGGCTCAACGGCATCGCGCCGCCCAGGGCCTTGATGCACGCGTCGCCAAAGCCGAAGCAGGCCATCGAGCCCACCATCAGCGCAGCACCCTTCATGTTGTCGGACCAGCCTGTCATGCGCATGGTCTAGCAGGGCGCCGACAGCCCCGCCATCCGCAAGAAGCCGTGGCAGATCAGAGATTTCCTTCTGGCATGATTGTCGCGGGGATGAGTGCTCCGCAGGAGCAAGACGGGGCACAGCCCCTGCCCCTTCGCCGCATGAACGGAATCACCAAAAAAATGACCGGACCCTTGCGGAGTCCGGTCATCTTCCCGTTGCACAGCCCGGCGCCCGAAGGCGCCGCGCGGATCACTCGCGGCTTTCGGGCGTATCGACGATCAGGCCGTCGGCGTCCTCGTCGCTCTCGTCCTGCGGCGCGGCGAGGGCCGCGGCGGCGGCCGCTTCCTCGCGCTTGGCCTCGATCACGACGGTGTCGCGATCCGCGGCGATCTTGCGCATCTGCTGGGTCGCGCCACCGGTGCCCGCCGGGATCAGGCGGCCTACGATGACGTTCTCCTTCAGACCCACCAGCGTGTCCTTCTTGCCTTGCACCGACGCCTCGGTCAGCACGCGGGTCGTCTCCTGGAAGGACGCGGCCGAGATGAAGCTGCGGGTCTGCAGCGACGCCTTGGTGATGCCCAGCAGGATCGGCTCGCCCCGTGCGGGACGCCCCTTGAGCCTTTCGGCTTTGGCGTTGGCGGCGTCGAACTCGGCCTTGTCCACGTGTTCGCCCTTGAGCAGCGTCGTGTCGCCGCTGTCGAGGATCTCCCACTTCTGGAGCATCTGCCGGACGATGACCTCGACGTGCTTGTCGTTGATCTTCACGCCCTGCAGACGATACACGTCCTGCACCTCGTCGATCATGTAGTTGGCCAAGGCCTCGATGCCCATGATCGACAGGATGTCGTGCGGCGCCGGGTTGCCGTCCATGATGTAGTCGCCCTTCTGGACGTAGTCACCTTCCACGACGGGAATGTGCTTGCCCTTGGGGATCATGTACTCCTTCGGCTCGATCGTGTCGTCGACCGGTTCGATCGTGATCCGGCGCTTGTTCTTGTAGTCCTTGCCGAAGCGCACGTAGCCGTCGATTTCCGCGATGATCGCGTGATCCTTGGGACGACGTGCCTCGAACAGTTCCGCCACCCGCGGCAGACCGCCGGTGATGTCCTTGGTCTTGGCGCCCTCGCGCGGGATGCGCGCGACCACATCGCCGGCCTTGACCGGCTGCAGGTCCTCGGTCGACAGGATCGCGTCCACCGACATCGGGTAGGTGATCGGATTGCCGGCCGCGTTGCGGACCGGTTCGCCGTCCTCGTCCTGCAGGATGATCTCGGGCTTGAGCTCGTTGCCCTTGGGGGCCGCGCGCCAGTCCACGACGATCTTCTGCGTCATGCCGGTGGCTTCGTCGGTCTCGTCGCGCACGGCAACACCGTTGACCAGGTCCACGTGGCGGGCGATGCCGTCCGCCTCGGCGATGATCGGCAGTGTGTAGGGGTCCCACTCGAACAGCTTGTCGCCGCGGTTGACGGTGTCGCCTTCCTTGACGAACAGCTTGGTGCCGTAGCCCAGCTTGTGGTTGGCCCGCTCGACGCCGTTCTCGTCCATGATCCGCAACTTCATGTTGCGGCCCATCACCAGCGTCTCTCCGGCCGAGTTCTCGAGCGTCGAGGCGTTCTCGAACTCGATCTTCCCTTCCTGGCTGGCCTCGAGGAACGATTGCTGGCCACCCTGCGCCACGCCGCCGATGTGGAAGGTCCGCATCGTCAGCTGGGTGCCAGGCTCACCGATCGACTGCGCGGCGATGATGCCGACAGCCTCTCCGATGTTGACCATCGTGCCGCGGGCAAGGTCGCGCCCGTAGCACATGGCGCAGACGCCTTCCTCGGCCTCGCAGGTCAGAGGCGAGCGGATCCGCACCGCCTGCAGCGCCGCTTCTTCGACGGCATCGGACAGACGCTCATCGATCAGCTGCCCCTGGCGCACGATGATCTCGTCCGTCGCCGGGTTGACGATGTCGTCGGCCGCCACCCGGCCGAGCAGACGCTCGCCCAGGCTGGCCACGATCTCGCCGTCGTTGACCGCGGCCTCGGCGGTGATCGCCCGGTCGGTGCCGCAATCGTGCATGCGGATGATGCAGTCCTGCGCCACGTCCACCAGGCGGCGGGTCAGGTAGCCCGAGTTCGCCGTCTTCAGCGCCGTGTCCGACAGGCCCTTCCGGGCGCCGTGGGTCGAGTTGAAGTACTCGAGGACGGTCAGACCTTCCTTGAAGTTCGAGATGATCGGCGTCTCGATGATGTCGCCGTTCGGCTTGGCCATCAGGCCGCGCATGCCGCCCAGCTGCTTCATCTGCGTGACCGAGCCACGCGCGCCCGAGTGCGCCATCATGTAGACGCTGTTGGGCTCTTCGACGCCGCCATTCTCGTCCCGGCGCTCGGCCGAGATGGTGGCCATCATCGCCTCGGTCACCTTGTCGTTGCACTTCGACCAGGCGTCCACGACCTTGTTGTACTTCTCGCCCTGAGTGATCAGGCCGTCCATGTACTGCTGCTCGAAGTCCTTCACCTGCTCGCGCGTGGTCTCGACGATGCTCCACTTGTCCTCGGGGATCACCATGTCGTCCTTGCCGAAGCTGATGCCGGCCTTGAACGCCTCCTTGAAGCCCATCGACATGATCTGGTCGCAGAAGATGACCGATTCCTTCTGGCCGCAATAGCGGTAGACGGTGTCGATGACGTTCTGGACGTCCTTCTTGCGCAGCAGCCGGTTGACCAGGTCGAACGGCGCCTTGGCGTTCATTGGCAGAAGCGCGCCCAGCCGGACGCGGCCCGGCGTGGTTTCGTAGCGCTTGACGACTTCCTGGCCTTCGTCGTCGATCTGCTTGACGCGGCACTGGATCTTGGCGTGCAGGTGCACCTCGCCCGCGTTCAGCGCGTGCTCGACCTCCTCGATCGACGAGAACAGCATGCCCTCGCCCTTCATGCCTTCGCGCATGATGGTGACGTAGTAGAGGCCGAGGATCATGTCCTGCGACGGCACGATGATCGGCGCGCCGTTGGCAGGCGACAGCACGTTGTTCGTGGACATCATCAGGACGCGCGCCTCGAGCTGGGCTTCCAGCGAAAGCGGCACGTGAACCGCCATCTGGTCACCGTCGAAGTCGGCGTTGAAGGCCGAGCAGACCAGCGGGTGAAGCTGGATCGCCTTGCCCTCGATCAGGATCGGCTCGAACGCCTGGATGCCCAGACGGTGCAGCGTCGGCGCGCGGTTCAGCAGCACCGGGTGCTCGCGGATCACCTCGTCGAGGATGTCCCAGACCTCGGGACGCTCCTTCTCGACCAGCTTCTTGGCCTGCTTCACGGTGCTCGAAAGCCCCTTGGCCTCGAGCCGCGAATAGATGAACGGCTTGAACAGCTCGAGCGCCATCTTCTTCGGCAAGCCGCACTGGTGCAGCTTCAGCTCGGGGCCGGTCACGATGACGGAACGGCCCGAGAAGTCGACCCGCTTGCCCAGAAGGTTCTGGCGGAAGCGGCCCTGCTTGCCCTTGAGCATGTCCGACAGCGATTTCAGCGGGCGCTTGTTGGCCCCCGTGATGACGCGGCCGCGGCGGCCGTTGTCGAACAGCGCGTCGACGGATTCCTGCAGCATGCGCTTTTCGTTGCGCACGATGATGTCGGGCGCGCGCAGCTCGATCAGCCGCTTGAGGCGGTTGTTCCGGTTGATCACCCGGCGATACAGGTCGTTCAGGTCGGACGTGGCGAAGCGGCCGCCGTCCAGCGGGACCAGCGGGCGCAGTTCCGGCGGGATCACCGGCACCACGGTCAGCACCATCCATTCCGGGCGGTTGCCGGAATCGAGGAACGACTCGACCACCTTCAGGCGCTTGATGATCTTCTTGGGCTTCAGTTCGCCGGTGGCCTCCTTGAGGTCCTCGCGCAGCTTCTCGGCCTCGGATTCCAGATCGATCGCGGCCAGCATTTCGCGAATCGCCTCGGCGCCGATATTGGCGGTGAAGGCGTCCATGCCGTACTGGTCCTGCGCGTCGAGGAATTCTTCCTCGGTCAGCATCTGGCCGTAGGTCAGGTCGGTCAGGCCCGGCTCGATCACGACGTAGTTCTCGAAGTAGAGAACACGCTCGAGGTCGCGCAGGGTCATGTCCAGCATCAGGCCGATGCGCGAGGGCAGCGACTTGAGGAACCAGATATGGGCGCAGGGCGCAGCCAATTCGATATGGCCCATGCGCTCGCGCCGGACCTTCTGCAGCGTGACCTCGACGCCGCACTTCTCGCAGACGACGCCGCGGTACTTCATGCGCTTGTACTTGCCGCACAGGCACTCGTAGTCCTTGATCGGGCCGAAGATGCGCGCGCAGAACAGGCCGTCACGCTCGGGCTTGAACGTGCGGTAGTTGATCGTCTCGGGCTTCTTGATCTCGCCGAAGGACCACGAAAGGATCCGCTCGGGCGAGGCCAGCGACACCTTGATCTCGTCGAAGACCTTGGGCGGGGTGACCGGGTTGAACGGGTTGTTGGTGAGTTCCTGGTTCATTCTGTGTCCTCAGTGGGCAGAGGGTGCGGGGAAGGCTTGGCGGGGTCCGGTCCCCTGCGAGGGAACCGGACCGAAATCCTTGAAGGATTTCGGGATCACTCCGCGTCTTCCTCCTCCGCATCCAGGAGTTCCATGTTGAGGCCCAGACCCCGGACCTCCTTGACGAGAACATTGAACGATTCCGGCACGCCGGCCTCAAAGTTGTCCTCGCCCTTGACGATGCTTTCGTAGACCTTGGTCCGGCCGGCGACGTCGTCCGACTTCACCGTCAGCATCTCCTGCAGGGTGTAGGCCGCGCCGTAGGCTTCCAGCGCCCATACCTCCATCTCGCCGAAGCGCTGACCGCCGAACTGCGCCTTGCCGCCCAGCGGCTGCTGGGTGACCAGGCTGTAGGGCCCGGTCGAGCGTGCGTGGATCTTGTCGTCCACCAGGTGGTGCAGTTTCAGCAGGTACTTCACGCCCACGGTCACCTGGCGCGAGAACGGCTCGCCCGAGCGGCCGTCGAACAGCCGCGACTGACCCGACGTGTCGAAACCCGCACGCAGCAGCGCGTCGTTGACGTCGGCCTCCTTCGCGCCGTCGAAGACAGGCGTCGCGATCGGCACACCGCGGGTGACGTTGGACGCCGCCTCCACGAGACGCTCCTCGTCCATGTCGGCAAGGCCTTCCTCGTAGACCTCGTCGCCATAGGCGATGCGCAGCGCCTCGCGCACCGGTGTCAGGTCACCCGAGCGCTTGTAGTCCTGCAGCGCGTCATCGATCCGGATGCCCAGGCCGCGGGCGGCCCAGCCCATGTGGGTTTCCAGGATCTGGCCGACGTTCATGCGCGACGGCACGCCCAGCGGGTTGAGGCAGAAGTCGACCGGAGTACCATCCTCGAGGAACGGCATGTCCTCGATCGGCACCACGCGCGAGATGACGCCCTTGTTGCCGTGGCGGCCGGCCATCTTGTCGCCCGGCTGAAGCTTGCGCTTCACGGCGACGAAGACCTTGACCATCTTCATCACGCCCGGGGGCAGGTCGTCGCCGCGGCGGACCTTTTCGACCTTGTCCTCGAACCGCGCGGTCAGGGCACGCTTCTGCGCCTCGTATTGCTCGTTGAGCGCCTCGAGGTTCTTGGCCTGCTGCTCTTCTGCCAGCGCCAGCTGCCACCACTGCGAACGGGTCAGGCCGTCGAGCGTCTCGTCGGTGATCTCGGCGTTGGGCTTGACCCCGCGCGGACCTTTGACGGCCGTCTGGCCGACCAGCATCTGGCGCAGGCGCGCGTAGATGTTGCGGTCGAGGATCGCCAACTCGTCGTCGCGGTCGCGCGCCAGCTGTTCGATCTCCTCGCGCTCGATCTGCAGCGCGCGCTCGTCCTTCTCGACGCCGTGGCGGTTGAACACCCGGACTTCGACCACGGTGCCGTAGTCGCCCGGCTTCACGCGCAGCGAGGTGTCGCGCACGTCGCTGGCCTTCTCGCCGAAGATGGCGCGCAGAAGCTTTTCTTCCGGCGTCATCGGGCTTTCGCCCTTGGGGGTGATCTTGCCCACCAGGATGTCGCCCGGCTCCACGTCGGCACCGATATAGACGATGCCCGCCTCGTCGAGGTTGCGCAGCGCCTCTTCGCCCACGTTGGGAATGTCGCGGGTGATTTCCTCGGGGCCGAGCTTGGTATCGCGGGCCGCGACCTCGAACTCCTCGATGTGGATCGAGGTGAAGACGTCGTCGCGCGCGATGCGCTCGGAGATCAGGATCGAGTCCTCGTAGTTGTAGCCGTTCCACGGCATGAACGCGACGATCACGTTCTTGCCGAGCGCCAGCTCGCCCATGTCGGTGCTGGGACCGTCGGCGACGACCTCGCCCTTGGCGACCGTATCACCCACCTTCACCAGCGGACGCTGGTTGATGCAGGTGTTCTGGTTCGAGCGCTGGAACTTGCGCATGCGGTAGATGTCGACGCCCGGATCGCCGGGTTCGAGATCTTCCGTCGCGCGGATCACGATCCGCTGCGCGTCCACCTGGTCGATGATGCCCGCGCGGCGCGCGGTGATCGCTGCGCCGGAATCGCGTGCCACGACTTCCTCGATACCGGTGCCGACCAGCGGCGCCTCGGACCGCAGCGTCGGCACGGCCTGCCGCTGCATGTTCGAGCCCATCAGCGCGCGGTTCGCGTCGTCGTTCTCGAGGAACGGGATCAGCGAGGCCGCGACCGACACCAGCTGCTTGGGCGACACGTCGATCAGGTCGACGGCGCCGGCCGGGGCCAGCGTGTAGTCGCCCGACTGGCGGGTGTTGACCATCTCGTTGATGAAACGGCCCTCGTCGTCCAGCAGCGCGTTTGCCTGGGCGACGGTGTGGCGCATCTCTTCGGTGGCGGACATGTAGTGGACCTCGTCGGTCACCTGTCCGTCCTTCACGACGCGGTAAGGCGTCTCGATGAAGCCGTACTTGTTCACGCGGGCAAACGTGGCCAGCGAGTTGATCAGGCCGATGTTCGGGCCTTCCGGCGTTTCGATCGGGCACATGCGGCCGTAATGCGTCGGGTGCACGTCGCGCACCTCGAAGCCGGCGCGCTCGCGCGTCAGGCCGCCCGGGCCAAGCGCCGAAAGGCGACGCTTGTGCGTCACCTCGGACAGCGGGTTGGTCTGGTCCATGAACTGCGACAGCTGCGAAGAGCCGAAGAACTCGCGGACCGCGGCGGCCGCGGGCTTCGCGTTGATCAGGTCCTGCGGCATGACCGTGTCGATCTCGACCGAGGACATGCGCTCCTTGATGGCGCGCTCCATCCGCAGCAGGCCGACGCGGTACTGATTCTCCATCAGTTCGCCGACCGAGCGCACCCGGCGGTTGCCGAGGTGGTCGATGTCGTCGATCTCGCCACGACCGTCACGCAGTTCCACCAGCGCCTTGATGCAGGCGACGATGTCGTCACGGTCCAGCGTGCGCTGGGTGTCGGGCTTTTCCAGGTTCAGGCGCATGTTCATCTTGACCCGGCCCACGGCCGACAGGTCGTAGCGCTCGGAATCCGAGAACAGCGTGTCGAACAGCGCGGACGCGGCCTCGACGGTGGGCGGCTCGCCCGGACGCATGACGCGGTAGATGTCCATGAGCGCGGTCTCGCGGCTCATGTTCTTGTCCTGCGCCATCGTGTTGCGCATGTAGGCGCCGACGGTGATGTTGTCGATGTCCAGCACGGGGATCTCGGTGACGCCCGCGTCGATCAGCTCCTTGAGGGTGCCGCCGGTCACGTCGCCGTCCTTGTCGACGGTCCAGGTCAGCTCGTCGCCGGCCTCGACGTAGATCGCGCCGGTTTCCTCGTTGATGATGTCGCGCGCGGCGAACTTGCCGACGATCGCCTCGAACGGCAGCAGGACGTTCTCGACCTTGCCCTCGTCCTTCATCGCCTTGACGGCGCGCGGCGTGATCTTCTTGCCCGCCTCGGCGATCACCTCGCCGGTGTCGGCGTCGATCAGGTCATAGGTCGGACGGGTGCCGCGCACGCGGTCGGGGAAGAACTTGGTCGCCCAGCCCTCGCCCTTGCGCAGGGTGTAGGACACGGTGTCGTAATACGCGTCCATGATCGCTTCCTGGTCGAGACCGAGCGAGTACAGAAGCGTCGTCACCGGCAGCTTGCGGCGGCGGTCGATGCGCGCGAACACGATGTCCTTGGCGTCGAACTCGAAGTCCAGCCACGAACCGCGGTAGGGAATGATGCGGCAGGCGAACAGCAGCTTGCCCGAGCTGTGCGTCTTGCCCTTGTCGTGGTCGAAGAAGACGCCCGGGCTGCGGTGCATCTGGGACACGATCACGCGCTCGGTGCCGTTGACCACGAAGGTGCCGTTGGGCGTCATCAGAGGCATGTCGCCCATGAACACGTCCTGCTCCTTGATGTCCTTGACGGACTTGGCGCCGGTATCCTCGTCGATGTCGAACACGATCAGGCGCAGAGTGACCTTCAGCGGCGCGCTGTAGGTCATGTCGCGCTGCATGCACTCCTCGACGTCGTATTTCGGCTTTTCAAGCTCGTAGTCCACGAACTCGAGCACGGCGGTCTCGTTGAAGTCCTTGATCGGAAAGACCGACTGGAACACGCCCTTGATGCCCTCGCCGTCCATCGGCTCGAGCTGGTCGCCCGAGTTGAGGAACAGCTTGTAGCTGGATTTCTGAACCTCGATGAGGTTCGGCATCTCCAGCACCTCGCGGATCTTGCCGTAATACCTGCGAAGCCGTTTCTGTCCGAGGAAACTTTGCGCCATGAGTGGTGCACCCTTTCACGTTCTCTGTCTGGGCGCCGCGTGCCGTCGGGCTCCGGCCGCGCGCCCATCAAAGACGACGTTGATCCGATCCATGCCTGGCTGCCGTCCCACCGGCCGCCTCCCGATCTGGAACCTCGTCCAGGGAAACCCGCGCACGGGCTTGCCAAGACAGGTTCGGCTGGACCGGGAAATCACCCGATCCAGCCTTGCAAGCGCGCTCTCGGGGCGGCGCGACGCCACCCCGGAACCGATTACTTGAGCTCGACTTCGGCGCCTGCCTCTTCGAGCTTCTTCTTGATTTCCTCGGCTTCGTCCTTGGAGACCTGCTCCTTGACGGCCTTGCCACCGGCTTCGACCAGTTCCTTGGCTTCCTTCAGGCCAAGACCGGTGATGCCGCGGACTTCCTTGATCACGTTGATCTTCTTGTCGCCGGCCGACTTGAGGATCACGTCGAACTCGGTCTGCTCCTCGGCAGCTTCGCCACCGGCGTCGCCGCCTGCGGGACCGGCCATCATGACCGCGCCGCCTGCTGCGGGCTCGATGCCGTACTCGTCCTTGAGGATGGTTTTCAGTTCCTGCGCTTCGAGCAGCGTGAGGTTCACGATTTGCTCGGCAAGTGCTTTGAGATCAGCCATTTTGAGACTCTTTCCGTATGATGAGATGTGTTCCAACGTCGGGGATTCAACCCCACGTAGATCAGATCGGGTGCCTTAAGCCGCTTCGGCCTTTTCCTCGATGGTCGAGAGGATCGAAGCGATGTTCGATGCAGGTGCGCCAATCGCACCGGCGATGTTCGAAGCGGGTGCGCCGATGGCGCCGACGATCGAAGCGATGAGCTCCTCGCGCGACGGCATCTTCGACACGGCCTCGACACCGGCCCGGTCCAGGGCCGATCCCCCCATGTTCCCGCCAAGGATCTGGAACTTTGCGTTCGTCTTGGCGAAATCCTCGACCACCTTGGCGGCTGCCACGGGGTCTTCGGAATAGGTGAGAACGGTCATGCCCTCGAGCAGCGGCGCAAGGCTTTCGCATTGCGTGCCGTCGACGGCGATCTTGGCGAGCCTGTTCTTGGCGACGCGGACCGACGTTTCGGCGGCGCGGGCGCGCCCCCGCAGGTCCTGCATCTCGGCAACCGTGAGACCTTCGTAGCGGGCTACCACCACGACGCCAGAGCTTTCGAAGATCTGGCCGAGTTCCTCGACCACTTTCTCTTTCTGGGCTCTATCCACAGTTTCACTCCAGTTGATGGAGGGGCGACCCCTCCGGCTCGTTCCGGCAAGGCGCAAGCGCCATGCCACAAGGTCCGATCGGGTCGTCACATCACCAGCCGGGCCGCGCGCGGCGCCGGAAAAGATGTCTCTTCCCGTCTCGGGCAGGACTTAACGATTGCGAAAGCAGTCAGCCCACCGTCTCGGACGAAACGACGGCCCGCACGAATCGCGCGGGCCACCGTCCGGACGGCGTAACCGGTTTGAAAGGTCTTGCCAAGGCCCGGCGGTGCGGAAACCGCACCCGCGTGGTCGGGCCTGACGCTGCGGCGAAAAGATAGCACCGCGCGGAGCGTCTGCCCATCCCCCTGACCGGTTTTCGTGCAATCGCAGAAAAGCCCGATGCGCGCGGTCCCGCGCCGCAAGGGGCCCGGCCGCGCGCATCGGGATGCAGGCCGGGTTCAGGGCTTGCGGCGCGGCGGCTGCGCGCCGCCGGGGCGCTTGCCCCCTGCCCCTGGACCGGACTTGGCACCGAACTTGGCGCCCGGCTTGCCACCGAACTTCGCCCCGGGCTTGCCGCCGGGTCGCGCACCGGGCTTGCCTGCCGGTTTGCCACCGGGCTTGCCCCCGGCGCCCTGGCGCGGCGGCACGAAGCGCTTGGACGTGTCCGATGCGTCGGCGCGCGGCGCAGCAGGACGCTCGGCGCGCTCTGCCCTCTCGGGACGACCGGCCCACTCCTTGCGCTCGGGGCGGGCGGTCCGCTCGCCGCGTTCGGGGGTGCCCGGCCGCGATCCGGCGCCCTTGTAGCCACCGGACTTGCCGCCAGCAGGCCGCGGGCCGTCGGACTTCTCGCCGTAGCGCTTGCCGGCCGGACGATCGTCCGCGTTCCGCTCGCCGTACGACCGCTTCGCGGGCTTGCCCGCATCGTCACGCGGCGGACGGGCAGCCGCGGGCTTTCTCGCCTCTCGCGGCTTCGCGTCATCGCCGCCATCGCGCCCGGACGTTGGCGCAGGCGCGGCGCGCTGTGCAGGCTCCGATACCGACGGCTCGGCCTTCGGGGCGGTTGGTTCCGGCCTCGCCTCGGGCGCAGTCGCGGCTTGGTATCCGGGCCGATCGTCTGCCTCGCGCGGCTTCAGAGCAGCCGGTTTGCGCGGCGGTTTCGGCGCAGTTTCGCGCCGTTTCGCAGGCGGTTTCGATCCCGCATCCGGCGCGCCGTCCATCTTGCGCGCGGTCACGCCCTTCTCGAGCTCGCCACCGGTGCCCAGCGAAGACAGGAAGCCCGGAACGCCCGCATCCGCCACTTCCACGTGCGTCTCGGATTGCTGCACCCTGATCGCGCCGATGTGATCCTTGTCCAGTCCGCCGGCGCGGCACAGCAGCGGCAGCAGCCAGCGCGCCTCGGCCCGGTCGTCGCGACCGACCGACAGCGAGAACCACGTGCTGGGACCGAAGGGCGTGCGTTCCTTCGCCGGCGCGCGGGTATCCGGCGACACCAGCTCCTCGGGCGCGGAATGACGCTCGCGGTAGAGCCGCAGGTAGGCCGCGGCGATCACCTCTGGCGCGTGCTGCGCGGTCAGCTTCTCGGCAAAGGACGCCTCCACCTCGGAGATCTCCTGCGACCAGACGGGATCGGCCAGCAGGCGTTCCTCGTCGCGGCGCAGGATCTCGTCAGCGTCGGGTGCGGTGGTCCATTCGGCGGTCACCCGCGCGCTGCGCAGCAGCCGCTCGGCCCGGTTCACGGCCTTGGGCGGCACGACCAGCGCCGAGATCCCCTTGCGGCCCGCCCGGCCGGTCCGGCCCGAGCGGTGCAACAGACCTTCGGCGTTCGACGGCAGTTCCGCGTGGATCACCAGTTCCAGGTTCGGCAGGTCGATGCCCCGCGCCGCCACGTCGGTGGCCACGCAGACCCGCGCGCGGCCGTCGCGCATCGCCTGAAGGGCGTGCGTCCGCTCGGCCTGGCTCAGCTCGCCCGATAGCGCGACGACGGCGAAGCCGCGGTTGGCGAAACGCGCGGTCAGCCGGTTTACCGTGGCGCGTGTGTTGGCGAAGACGATGGCGTTCTGCGCCTCGTGGTAGCGCAGCACGTTGATGATCGCGTTTTCGGCGTCCTGCTGCGCCACCCGCAGCGCCTGGTAGGTGATGTCGGCGTGCTGGCTGCGTTCGGACAGCGTGGTGACCCGCACCGCATCGCGCTGGTAGTGCTGCGCCAGCGTCACGATCATCGGCGGCACCGTGGCCGAGAACATCAGCGTCCGGCGATCCACCGGCGCCTCGCCCAGCATGAATTCCAAATCCTCGCGGAACCCGAGGTCCAGCATCTCGTCGGCCTCGTCCAGCACGATCGCCCGCAGTCCGCTCATGTCCAGCGAGCCGCGCTTGATGTGGTCGACCAGCCGGCCCGGCGTGCCCACGACGATGTGCGCCCCGCGCTCCAGCGCCCGGCGTTCGTCGCGCATGTCCATCCCGCCCACGCAGGAGGTCACCCGCGCCTCGGCCTTGGCGTAGAGCCAGTTGAGCTCGCGCGTGACCTGGAAGGCCAGCTCGCGCGTGGGCGCCACGATCAGCGCCAGCGGTGCCGCGGCGGGCCCCAGCGTGTCGGCGTCGCCCAGCAGCGTGTGGCCGATCGCAAGGCCGAAGCCCACGGTCTTGCCCGAGCCGGTCTGCGCCGAGACAAGCAGGTCCGCGTCGTTCAGCGCAGGGTCGGTCACGGCCTCCTGCACCGCGGTCAGGGTATCGTAGCCACGCTCGGACAGCGCTTGGGACAGGGAAGCAATCATTCGAAAAACCGATCTGGTGGTGCCCGCGCCGCGGCACGGGCTGTCTTTGGGACAGGTGGGAAAGGATGCCGCGTAACGCAACGGCGGGCGCGTGTATACGGGGAAAAACATCGCGGACCGGCAGGCTGCAGCCGGCGCGCGCATGTGTGACGTCGCGGCGCGGGTCGGAATTTGGGCCTTCGGGCGCCGCCGAGAACCGAAGCCGCCAACGAAAAAGGGCGGACCGGTCGGCCCGCCCTTCGTCATCTCATGTCGCCTACGTCAGGCCGCGCCGGTCGCGCTGTTGACGTCGACGGTCACGCCCGGGCTCATGGTCGAGCTGAGGGCGATCTTCTTCATGTAGGTGCCTTTGGCACCGGCGGGCTTGGCGGCCGAGACCGCGGCCACGAAGGCGCGGATGTTCTCGGCCAGCTTGGCCTCGTCGAACGACGCCTTGCCGACGCCCGCGTGCACGACACCGGCCTTCTCGGCCTTGAACTGCACCTGGCCGCCCTTGGCATCCTTGACCGCCTGGGCCACGTCCATCGTCACCGTGCCGACCTTGGGGTTCGGCATCAGGTTGCGCGGACCCAGGATCTTGCCCAGGCGGCCGACGATCGGCATCATGTCCGGCGTCGCGATGCAGCGATCGAACTCGATCGTGCCGTTCTGGATCGTCTCCATCAGGTCCTCGGCGCCGACGATTTCGGCCCCGGCTTCCTTGGCTTCGTCAGCCTTCGCGCCGCGGGCGAAGACCGCAACGCGCATCGTCTTGCCGGTGCCGTTGGGCAGGCCGACGACGCCGCGGACCATCTGGTCGGCGTGGCGCGGGTCGACGCCCAGGTTCATCGCGATCTCGACGGTCTCGTCGAACTTCGTCGCACCGGCGACCTGCTTGATCAGGCTGATCGCTTCCTCGACGGAGAGGTTTTCCTTGCCGGCAAAGGCTTCGCGGGCCGCGCGGGCGCGTTTTCCGAGTTTCGCCATGATCTTACCCCTTCACCTCGATACCCATCGACTTCGCCGAGCCGAGGATGATCTTCATCGCCTGCTCGACATCGGTCGCCGAAAGGTCGCGCATCTTGGCTTCGGCGATCTCGCGCACCTGCTTGGTGGTGACGGTAGCGATCGTCTCGCGGCCCGGCAGGACGGCACCGCGGGGACGGTTGCGCTTGCCCACGGGCTTCAGGCCGGCGGCCTTTTTCAGGTAGTACGACGCCGGCGGCGTCTTGATGTCCATGGTGAAGGACTTGTCCTGGTAATACGTGATCTCCGTCGGGCACGGAGCACCAGGTTCCATCTCCTGCGTCTTGGCGTTGAACGCCTTGCAGAATTCCATGATGTTGATGCCGCGCTGACCCAGTGCGGGGCCCACGGGCGGGCTCGGGTTTGCCTTGCCTGCAGGGATCTGCAGCTTCATCTTGCCGGCGAGCTTCTTGGCCATCGGCTCTTCCTTTCAACCGGCCCCGTGACGCGTCGCGGGGCGTTTCGTTGCGCGGTCAGGTCCGGACATCGCGATGCCCTCGCCTCCCACGGATGATGCGGGCGCGAACGCCCACCTTCCCTCAGCCCTCTTTCGAGACCTGGGTGAATTCCAGTTCGACCGGGGTTTCCCGGCCGAAGATCGACACCGCGACGCGCAGGCGCTGGTTGTCGTCGTCCACGCCCTCGACCGTGCCGTCGAAGCCCTCGAACGGGCCGTCGGTGACCTTGACCTTCTCGCCGATCTCGAAATGGATCAGCGTGCGCGGCGTCTCCTCGCCCTCCTGGACGCGGCCAATGATGCCGTCGACCTCGGCGTCGCGCATCGGCATCGGGCGGCCCTGCGGACCAAGGAAGCCGGTCACGCGGTTGATGCTGTTGATCAGGTGGTAGCCCTTGTCGGACATCTCCATGTGGACCAGCACGTAGCCCGGCATGAAGCGGCGCTCGGACGAGACCTTCTTGCCGCGGCGGACCTCGATCACCTCTTCGGTGGGCACCAGGACCTCGTCGATCTGGTCCTCGAGTCCCTGCTCGGCCACCGCCGTCCGGATCTGTTCGGCGATCTTCTTCTCGTAGTTCGAGAGGACGCTAACCGAATACCACCGCTTCGCCATCTGGCCCAACCCTTGTCCTTGCCGGCCGCGCCGGTTCATTCCATGTCGCGCCTTCGCGTCTTGCACTGCCCGGATGCGCGGAGGCGCGCACGGGAAGCAAAAAAGCGGCGCGCAACTCGAATCATTGCACGCCCGTCACGAAGTGGCGCGTGATTACCCGCGCACCCGCACGAGTTCAAGTGCCGTCGGCCGTCTAGCCGAAGATCGTCAGAACGCCCTGCAGGCCCTGCCGGATGAGAAGATCGACCAGCGCGAAGAAGATCGCTGTCAGCGTCGCCATGACGAAGACCATGATCGTGGTCAGCACCACTTCGCGGCGGGTCGGCCAGACGACCTTGCCCACCTCGGCGCGGACCTGCTGGACAAATTGAAGCGGGTTGGTGCGGGCCATCGCGTGAAAGCCTTCCTCGTGAACGTTCCGCGCTCCCTTACGCGCCCCCATGCGCGGACGCAAGGCCGCCGCCACGCGCGCACGCCCATCACAGGCACGCGAGCGAGGTTCACGAAACCCTGATCCGCAAACCCGACCGCCCGGATGCCTGTCGCGCCCTGCGCCCGCCACACGCGCGCAACAAGGGCGTTTCGAGCTGTCAGGCCGCTTGAAAAGCACGGAGGGTTCCGCAGGCGACGGCGGATGTTTCCCTCACGCGGCTCGGAACTCTTACGGCCAACGTATGTTCTTTTCCCAGACGGTGCGTCGTATGGCGGCGCGCCTGCTGCGACTGAAACGCAACGAAAGGATAGTTACGATGAAACGCATTTTCGCAACCACCGCCCTGACCGCAGTTCTGGCAACCGGCGCGTTCGCGCAGACCGAGGCACAGATTACCGAAGTCGAGCGCTTCCTGCCGAACGTCAACGTCGAGCTGCTGCCGGAAGAGACCGTTCAGGAACTGGTGACCATCGCCCACGGCGGCGGGTCGTTCGACGATCGCCAGCAGCGCATGCAGGCGCTGATCAACATCGATTCCGTGGTGACCGCGACCTTCACCGAAGCGCAGCTGGTCGAGGTCCGCACAGCCGTTCCGGACGTCGACATCGCCACCATGACCGATGCGCAGATTCTGCAGGCGCTGTCGATCGTTCGCTCGGCTGACGCCAGCGATGCAGAGCAAAAGATCCGCGCGATCGTCAACAGCGACGACGAAACGACGCTGATGCTGACCGACGCCGAGATCCGCGACATCCGCCTCATCGCGCCGGAGTTCGACCTGACGACCATCACGGCAGACGACGCCGTGGAACTGCGCGCCGCACTGGCAAGCGGTGACCGCGACCGCGTGATGACGGTGGTCGAGAGCATCGAAGCGATGTAATCGCCGCTTCATGGCACCAAGAAAGGCCGTCCCTCGGGGCGGCCTTTTTTCGTGCGCGGCTGTTCGCTGCGCACAAGACTTGCCTGTGCCCCCGCACCGCATGTGCAGAAAGGTTCGTTTTTCGGGTGGCACGCAGCTGGTCCGCGCGGGACCTGGCAGGGGCAGCAGGGCTCGAACCCGCGACCTACGGTTTTGGAGACCGTCGCTCTACCAACTGAGCTATACCCCTGCGATGAACGCGAGGTACGTCAACGCCTGCCGAAAATCAAGGCCCGTTCGCCCACTTCCGCGGCGCTTTTCGCCAGGCCGTCCGGACGGCCTCCTCTCGGCCCCAAGGGGCGGGCTCCGCGGCCGAAGCGCGTCGCCGCACCCGCGCCGCTTCTTCAAGAGGGCAGCTCGCGCGCGCACTCACCGCCACCGTGCGCCTGTGCACAAGGTTCCGCAGCCGCCGACGCCGCGAAGCGCCGCCGGAAAGCGCCTGAACGCCACGAAAAACAAGCCATTCGTGCGATTTTGCGACCCCTAATTTTTATCGTTTAAAGTCAATCACAAGATGCCGTTACCAGTGCAGTATCATCTTGTGATTTTGCTTTTTCCGGGCGCCCACCAGATGACGTTGTGTCGAGACGCACAGACCGCCGCACACGGTTGAGGCGGCACCAGTCTCGCAAGACACGCAACGGGCATTCCGCCCGGCGAACACAGGAGAACACACATGAAACGCATCATCGCATCCGCCCTCGTCGCCGCAGCGGCGCTCGGCACCGCAACGGCCGCCGTCGCCGCACCGACGCAAGGTCAGCTCAACGACATCGCGCGCTACGCCCCCGAGGCCGACCTCTCCACCCTGTCCGAGCGCGAGGTGAACGTGCTGCTGACCGTGATCCACGGCGGCGATTCCGAAAGCGAGAAGCGCAACGCCGTGCGCGGATATCTGGACTGACGACGCTCCCGCGCGCGGCGCGCCCTCTGGCGCGACGCCGCACGCCCCAAAGGCCGCTCCAACCGGGGCGGCCTTTTTCGCTTTCGCCCCCCCCCCCTGGACAATCGCGGACCGCAATGCGCGCGGCCCACGCAAAAGGGCGCCCCACCGGGGGCGCCCTTTCCTTTCGTCTCGGGCAGTTCGGCTGCGCCTTACTCGACGATCTTCGAGACGACGCCGGAGCCGACGGTGCGGCCGCCTTCGCGGATGGCGAAGCGCAGGCCGTCTTCCATCGCGATCGGGGCGATCAGGTCGACGACGAACTTCAGGTTGTCGCCCGGCATCACCATCTCGGTGCCTTCGGGAAGCTGGACCGTGCCCGTCACGTCCGTGGTGCGGAAGTAGAACTGCGGGCGGTAGTTCGCGAAGAACGGCGTGTGGCGGCCGCCCTCTTCCTTCGTCAGGATGTAGACCTCGCACTCGAACTTGGTGTGCGGGGTGATCGACTTCGGCTTGCACAGCACCTGGCCGCGCTCGACGCCTTCACGGTCGATGCCGCGCAGCAGCGCGCCGATGTTGTCGCCCGCCTCGCCGCGATCCAGCAGCTTGCGGAACATCTCGACGCCCGTGCAGGTCGTTTTCTTGGTGTCGCGGATGCCGACGATCTCGATCTCGTCGCCCACGTTGATCACGCCACGCTCGACGCGGCCGGTCACCACCGTGCCGCGGCCGGAGATCGAGAACACGTCCTCGATCGGCATCAGGAACGGCTGGTCGATCGCGCGCTCGGGCTGCGGGATGTACTCGTCCACGGCCTTCATCAGTTCGCGGATCTTGTTCTCGCCGATCTCGGGATCGCGGCCCTCCATCGCGGCCAGAGCCGAGCCCGCGATAATCGGGATGTCGTCGCCCGGGAAGTCGTAGGCCGACAGAAGCTCGCGCACTTCCATCTCGACCAGCTCGAGCAGTTCCGGGTCGTCCACCTGGTCGACCTTGTTGAGGAACACCACCATCGCCGGGATGCCGACCTGGCGGCCCAGCAGGATGTGCTCGCGCGTCTGCGGCATCGGGCCGTCGGCCGCGTTCACCACCAGGATCGCGCCGTCCATCTGCGCCGCGCCGGTGATCATGTTCTTCACGTAGTCGGCGTGGCCGGGGCAGTCGACATGCGCGTAGTGGCGCGCGTCGGTCTCGTACTCCACGTGCGCGGTCGAGATCGTGATCCCGCGGGCCTTCTCCTCGGGCGCGCCGTCGATCTGGTCATACGCGCGGAACTCGCCGAAGTACTTCGTGATCGCAGCCGTCAGCGTCGTCTTCCCGTGGTCGACGTGGCCGATCGTGCCGATGTTGCAGTGCGGCTTGCCGCGTTCGAACTTTTCCTTTGCCATCTTTCAGGACGCCTCGTGATTTAGGGGTCACCCGACCCGATGTTGCACCGCGCGCCGTGTATGGGGTCGGGACCGGAAAATCAAGCAGGTGTTGCCGGTTCCGGCGCGACCCTGCCGTCAGGCGCCGCCGCGGCTTGTCACCGCCGAACACACTCGACCGCGGCGCTCTCGCCTTCCCCGGCCGCGCCGAACCAGCCTTCGGTCTCCTGCATCTCGCGCAGCCACTCCTCGGTCTGGCGCGCCAGGCCCTCGGCCAGCAGGCGCACCTTGTCGGCGCGCGTGCGCGCGGCGCGCGAGATCGAGCCGTCGAGCGCGCGGATCACGGTGATCAGCTTGGTCTCCTCGTTCAGCTTGCGCTGCGCCGCGTCGTCCCACACCGTCACCCGCGCCGCCAGCGCCAGCCGCCCCGGCACCAACGGCGGCGGCATCGAGTAGGCCTCGACGCTGACGCCCAGGTGATAGCAGCGGCTGCCCCCGAACCGGCCGAAACGCGTCTCGAGCGCGCGATCCACCGCGGCGGTCCACGTCTCGGCGTCGACCGTCTCGGTCACCAGCATCGCTTCGAGGTTCGGCGCCACGACCTCAGAGAACCCGAGTTGGAAGTCGCCGAGCGGGTCGACCGGCCCCTCCAGATCGGCGGTCGGCGCGGCGCAGCCGGCCAGCGCGAGCATCGCGGCACAAAGGACAAGGGCGTGGCGCATCGGGTCTCTCCTGCGGGACGCGTCAGGGGTAGCCGGTTCACCGCTGACGCGCAAACAGGGTCGCGGCCGGCTGTGTCCGGTTCGCGCCTCGCGCTTCGCGCCGCTCCCTTCGCCGGACATGCCCCCGGCAGGCCCGCCGCGCCTCAGGCGCGGTCCGTTCCGGGCGCTTCGCGCCGTTCCCTTCGCCGGACCTGCACCGGCAGGTCCGCCGCGCCTCAGGCGCGGTTCGCTCCGGGAACCCACAAGACATCCGCGCGGCCGTCGTCGTTGGCGATGCGCGCCGCGACGAAGAACCAGTCCGACAGGCGGTTGAGATATTTCACCGCCGCCGGGTTGACCTCTTCCACCGTGGACAGCGCCACAGCCAGCCGCTCGGCCCGACGCGAGACCGTCCGGCAATGGTGCATGTGCGCCGCCAGCGCCGATCCGCCCGGCAGCACGAAGCTGCGCAGCGGCTCGAGCCGGTCGTTCATCGCGTCGATCTCCGCCTCCAGCCGCTCCACCTGGCTGGCATCCATCCGCAGCGGCGGGTATTCCCGCGCGGCATCCGCGTCCATGTCCGGCAGGCACAGGTCGGCGCCCAGGTCGAACAGGTCGTTCTGGATGCGCGCCAGCGCCGCGTCCGCACCGCCCTCCGCCGCCAGCCGCGCCAGCCCCACGACCGAGTTCAGCTCGTCCACGGTGCCGTAGGCCTCGACCCGGGGCGAGAACTTGGGGACCCGCGTGCCGTTGCCCAGCGCGGTCTCGCCCTTGTCGCCCGTGCGCGTGTAGATCTTGTTGAGAACGACCATGTCAGCTTCCCCTCATCCAGACGAACAGCAGGATCAGCAGCACCGCGACGAATTGCGCGGCGATCCGCAGCCGCATCAGCTTGTTGGCATATTTCTTGTTGAACTCGCCCCCCTTGGCGAAGCTTCCGATCCCGAACAGCAGGATCGCGACGACGGCGAGGCAGGCGATGCCTAGCGCGATGAACAAAGGATCTTGCAGCATGGTCCCTCCGGTTCCGACACGCAGCACATAGACCCGGACGGCCCGATTGCGAACCCGCCTTTCAGCCTTTCGACAGCACCCAGTCCAGCGCGCGCGTCGGAAGGACGCGTCGGGCCACGGCCATCAGGCGGCTGGGCGCGGTGATGTAATAGCGCGGCCGGGGGCGGGCGTCCTCGACCGCGCGGACCAGCGCGCGCGTCACGGCCGCGGGCGGCAACTCCCACCGGTCCTTGCCGCGATCCTCGTAAAGCCGCTTGAGCAGGCTCGATTCGTACTGCGCACGGCGGGCCGAGCCCTGCCAGTCGATCCATCGCTCGAAATGCGGAATGGAATTCACCCGGATGCGCGACGAGACCGGCCCGGTGTTCAGCGTGACCACGTGGATGGGCGTGTCGCGCATCTCGATCCGCAGCGTGTCGGTCAACGCCTCGGTGGCGTATTTCGTCGCGTTGTAGGCCGCCCGCCACGGGATCGAGACGTAGCCAAGGACCGAGGAATGGTTGACGATCCGTCCGTGCCCCTGCGCCCGCATCACCGGGATCACCCGCACCGTCAGGTCGTGCCAGCCGAAGACGTTGGCGTCGAAGATCGCGCGCAGGGCGTCGGCGGGCAGATCCTCGGCCGCGCCGGGCAGCGCGTAGGCGCCGTTGTTGAACAGCGCGTCCAGCGTCCCGCCGGTCTCCGCCAGGACCTCCTCCAGCGCCGAGGCGATGCTGGTCGGGTCGGTGTAGTCCAGTTGCGGCGCATCGACACCCTGGGCGCGCAGCCGCTCGCAATCGGCCGGCTTCCGGCACGCGGCGAAGACGCGCCAGCCACGCGCGCGCAAGCCGCGCGCCGCGTCCGCCCCGATGCCCGAGGAACAGCCGGTTATGAGGATCGTGCGCCTAGTCATGCGCCCGACCTAGGCGGGCGCGCGCCAAAAGGAAAGCCGGCGGGTATGCTCAGTTCGACGCCAACACCGCACCCCCGGCGGGTTCGAGATGGCGCGCCTCGGCCCAGCCGACGGCGTCGCCGTCCAGTGCCCGCAACTTCACCCAACCGGTGGCTCCGTCGCGCAGGATGGCCACGGGCTCTCCGCGCAGCAACTCCACCAGGGTATCGGCGCCCTCGGCCGGTCGCGCGTAGAGCGGCACGCGCGTGTCCGCGACGCGGCGGATGTCCGATGACACAGGATTGGCTTGCGCAGGCGCGGCGGCTTCGACGATGGCAGCCGATCCTGCGCCGAAGGCCGCGCCGGACCCGAAGGCCTCGCCCGAGCCGTTGTCGAAGGCCCTGCCCGATCCGTTCGCGAACGCGCCGCCCGACCCGTTGGCAAAGGCCGCGCCCGGCACGAAGCCGCGGCGGGGATTGTCCGGCAGGTCGATGGCGCTTGCGCTGGCCAGCACCACGTTAGCGTCCGGCGCCTTGGCCACCGCCCGTTCGCTCGCGATTGCGCGGGTTTCTGCCACATCGACCGCCGCCTGCCGTACCCGGGATTGACGCACGCCTTGTCCTGGTCCATCCAGAAGCCCGGAAAACAGCACCGGGCCCTCATAGCTGGGCTCGGCGAACAGGGTCAGCGACACGTCGCCGGGTTCGAACTCGGCGCCGCCTGAAAGTTCGTACCAGGCGACTGCAAGCAGCGCGAATGTGACGACGACGAGGCGCATGGCGTTTTCCTTCTTTGTCTTGCGCCGACAACGCCGGTCGTCACGCCGGGTTCCGCTCATTCGTGCCTCGCGGGGCCGTCACGCCCCGTCATGCGCTCCGCGCGCTTGCGCTGATGCGGCACCGACGGAATCCGCCCGGCGGAGATGCGGGACAGAATCCGCGCCGGCCGTCGCACAGCCGCTTTACCGCCCCGCCCCGCGCCGCTATCACCGCCTGCATGAGTGACGACGCGATCGAGCCCGCCCTTCCCCCACGCGATACCTCGGAACCGCTCAGCCGCGCGATCGGCGAGCGTTACCTGACCTACGCGCTGTCGACGATCATGCACCGGGCGCTGCCCGATGCGCGCGACGGGCTGAAGCCGGTGCACCGGCGCATCCTCTACGCGATGCGGCGGCTGCGCCTGTCGTCGACGGGCGGCTTTCTGAAATCCGCCAAGATCAGCGGCGACACGATGGGCGACTTCCACCCCCACGGCGACAGCGCGATCTACGACGCGATGGCGCGTCTGGCGCAGGATTTCACCATCCGCTACCCGCTGGTCGACGGTCAGGGCAACTTCGGCAACATCGACGGCGACAACCCGGCAGCCAGCCGGTACACCGAGGCGCGCATGACCGTGATGTCCGAGGCGCTGCTCGACGGCCTCGACGAGAATGCCGTCGATTTCCGCCCGAACTACGACGGCCGCCTGAACGAACCGGTCGTGCTGCCCGCCGCCTACCCGAACCTGCTGGCCAACGGCGCCTCGGGCATCGCGGTCGGCATGGCCACGAACATCCCGCCGCACAACATCGCCGAATTGATCGACGCCTGCATCCACCTGATCCGGCACCCGAACGCCGGCGACGAGACGCTGCTGCAATACGTCCCCGGCCCCGATTTCCCCACCGGCGGCGTCATCGTCGAGCCGGCCGAGACGATCGCGCAGGCCTACGCCACGGGCCGCGGCTCGATCCGCCTGCGCGCCAAGTGGGAGGTCGAGGACCTCGGCCGCGGTCAGTGGCAGATCGTCGTGACCGAGATCCCCTACCAGGTGCAGAAATCGCGCCTGGTCGAGCGGCTGGCCGAACTGATACAGACCCGCAAGGTGCCGATCCTCGCCGATGTCCGCGACGAATCCGCCGAAGACATCCGCATGGTGCTGGAGCCCAAGTCGCGCAACGTCGACCCCGACGTGCTGATGGGCACGCTGTTCCGCAACTCGGACCTGGAAACCCGCTTCGCGCTGAACATGAACGTGCTGATCGACGGCGTGACGCCCAAGGTCTGCTCGATGAAGGAGGTGCTGCGCGCCTTCCTCGACTTCCGCCGCGACGTGCTGATCCGCCGCTCGCGCCACCGGATGGCGAAGATCGACAACCGGCTGGAAGTGCTCGAGGGGCTGATCGCCGCCTTCCTCAACCTCGACCGGGTGATCGACATCATCCGCTACGACGACGACCCCAAGGCCGCGCTGATGGTCGAGGACTGGTCGAAGGCCCACCAGGCGGGAATCCCCCGCGCCACCGACCAGCGCGACTACGTCTCGCCCCTGCGCGGCACCGATCCGAAGACCCTGACGCTGGTCGCCGATCCCGACGCGATCGCGCCGGCCGAGCTGGGCGACGAGTCCGGCCGCGGCGTGCCGCAGCGCTATGCCGGCCACGAGGACGGCCTCTCGGACGTGCAGGCCGAGGCGATCCTCAACATGCGCCTGCGCAGCCTGCGCCGGCTCGAGGAACTGGAGCTGCGCGCCGAGCGTGACCGCCTGATGGAGGAGCGCGCCGGCCTCGCCGACCTGCTCGACGACGAGGATTCGCAGTGGCGCCGCATCACCGAAGAGCTGCGCGAGACCCGCAAGCGCTTCGGCAAGGACTATGCCGGCGGCGCCCGCCGCACCGCCTTCGCCGAGGCGACCGAGGTCGAAGAGGTCCCGCTCGAGGCGATGATCGAGCGCGAGCCGATCACCGTCGTCTGCTCGCAGATGGGCTGGATCCGCGCCATGACCGGGCACATCGCGCTGGACCGCGAGCTCAAGTTCAAGGACGGCGACGGCCCGCGCTTCGTCTTCCACGCCGAGACGACCGATCGCCTGCTGGTCTTCGGCTCGAACGGCCGGTTCTACACGCTGTCGGCGGCGGGCCTGCCGGGCGGCCGCGGCATGGGCGAACCGCTGCGCCTGATGGTCGACCTGCCCAACGAGGCCGAGATCGTCGACCTGTTCATCCACCGCCCCGGCGAGAAGCTGCTGCTGGCCTCCAGCGCCGGCGACGGCTTCATCGTCCCCGAGGACGAGGTCGTAGCCCAGACCCGCGCCGGCAAGCAGGCGCTCAACGTGCGCGCGCCCGCCCGCGCGAAGGTCTGCCGACGTGTCGACGGCGACCACGTCGCCGTGGTGGGCGAGAACCGCAAGGTGCTGGTCTTCGCGCTCGACGAGCTGCCCGAGATGGCGCGCGGCAAGGGCGTGCGGCTGCAGAAATACAAGGATGGCGGGTTGTCCGACGCCCGCACCTTCACCCTGGCCGAGGGCCTGACCTGGCGCGACCCCGCCGGCCGCACCCGGACCGAAACGCAACTCGATGAATGGCTGGGCAAGCGCGCCGGCTCCGGCCGCATGGCACCGCGCGGCTTCCCCCGCGACAACCGCTTCACCTGACCGCGCTCGCCCGCGCGCGGCGGTCAGCGGGACGGCGGGCGGGGCGATGCGCCGACAGGCGCGAGCGCCGTGTGCCGGCCTAGCGCTCGGTCAGCTTCAACTCGATCCGCCGGTTTTGCGCCCGCGCCTCGGGCGTGTCGGCCGGATTGATCGGCTGGTATTGGCCGAACCCGTTCGCGGCCAGGCGCTGCGGCGGGATGCCCAGGTCGTCGATCATGTAGCGCACGACCGACAGCGCCCGCGCCTGGCTCAGTTCCCAGTTGTCCTCGAACCGCGCGCTGCCCCGGATCGGGATGTCGTCGGTGTGGCCGTCGACGCGGATGACCCAGTCGATCTCGGGCGGGATGTCCCTTGCGATGCCGCGCAGGATGCCCGCGATGTTCTCCAGCTCGTCCCGACCGGCCCCCGACAGCTCGGCCGAGCCGACGTCGAACAGCACCTCGGACGAGAACACGAACCGGTCGCCCTCGATCCGCACGCCCTCGGTCTCGGCGATCACGTCCCGCAGCCGCCCGAAGAACTCGCTGCGGTAGCGCTGCAGGTCCTGCGCCTGCGCCTCCAGCCGCTCGCGCTCGGCCTGTTCCAGCTCGCGCCGCCGGCGTTCCTCGGCCGCGGCCCGCGCCAGCGCGGCGTTCAGTTCGGAGCCGAGGTTCTGCAACTGCACCTGCGCTTCCGCGTCGCGCGCGCGGCTGTCGCCCAAGATGGATTGCAGCTCCTGCAATTGCTCGCGCAGCGCGGCCACCTGCTGGTTCAGCAGCTCGGTCTCCCGCTCGGCCTCGGTCGCGCGCTCGCTGGTCTGCGCCAGTGTCTCGCGCGCCTCCGACAGCAGCACGGCGCGTTGCTCGGCCTCGTCCAGGCGCTCCTCGGCGGCGGCCTCGGCCGCGCGCTTCGCCGCCAGCGCCTCGGCCAGGCGCGCGCGCGTCTCCTCGACCGTCGCCCGGTCTTCCATCCGCGCTGCCAGCGCCGCGGCCAGCTGCTCCTCCAGCGAACGCGCCTCCTCGACCCGTTCCTCGGCGCGCGCCTCGGCGGCGGCCAGTTCGCTGCGCAGGGTCTCGACGACCGCCGCGCCTGCGCGCGCCGCATCGACCTCGGACACCAGCTCGGCGTTGCGCGCCTGCAGCGTCTCGACCTCGGCTTCCAGCGCCTCGGCCTCGGCCAGGCGGGCCAGCGCGCGCGCCAGCTGCGCCGACAGGTCCGACAGCCGCGTCTCGGCCGCCTGCGCTTCGCTGCGCGCCGCGGCGACCTCGCGCTCGGCCTCCTCGCTGGTCTCGCCCAGCCGCGTCTCGAGCTCGGCGATCCGGGCTTCCTGCGTCTCGATCCGGTCCTGCAGCGCGTTCGCCTCCTGCTCGCCCTCGACCAGCGCCGCGGCCAGCCGGGCGTTCAGGTCCTCCTCGGCCTCGCGCGCGGCGGCCAGCAGGGTCAGCGTCTCCTCGGCGCGGGCGCGCTCCTGCTCCAGCGCCATGGTCATCGCGGTCAGTTCGGCGTCGGCCTCTTCCAGCCGGCGGCGAAGCGCCGCGGCCGCCTCGGCCTCGGCCAGCCGCTGCGCCTCCTCGTCGCTGAGCGTCTCCTGCAGGTCCTCGACGCGGGTGTTCAGGCTGCCGATGCGGTCCTCGGCCTCGGCGTTCTGCGCGCGCAGGTCCGCGACCAGCGCCTCAAGCGCCTCGCGCCGGGCGGCGGCCAGGCGCGCGGTTTCGACCTGTTCGTCCATCTCGGTCCGGGCCTGCGCCAACGCCAGGTCCAGCGCGTCGCGTTCCGAAATCGCCTGCGCGCGCGCCGCCTCCAGGTCTTCCTGCGTGGCGCGCAGATCGGCGATCGTGCTGCGGGCGGCGTCGCGTTCGTCGGCCAGCGCGTCGCGCTCCTCGGCCAGTGCGGCGCCGCGCGCCCGCGCATCGTCGCGCTGCGCCAGAAGCGTGGCCACGCGATCCTCGAACGACGCGATCCGGTCCTGCGCCGCGTCCAGTTCCGCCGCCTGACGGTCGCGGGTCGCGGTCAGCGTGTCGATGAGGCGCCCCTGCTCGGCCAGCCGCGTCTCGGTGTCCGACAGGGTGGATTCCAGCTCGCCCAGCTGGCTGGTCAGCGCGGTGTTCTCGCGTTCCGACACGCCCAGCGCGCGGGCCAGCTGCTCCACCTCGGCCGACAGCGCCGCCAACTCGTCGTCGCGGCGCGTGATTTCCTCCTGCTGCCGGTCAAGCTGGGTTTCCTGCCCCGAGATCGTTTCGTTCAGGACGAACTGGATGACCATGAAGATCGACAGCACGAAGGTCAGGACCAGCAGCAGGCCGGTCATCGCGTCCACGAAACCGGGCCAGATCGACGATTGCAGCCGCCCACCGGTGCGCCGGGACAGGGCCATCGATCAGCCCCCTTCGCCGCCGTCGCGCCGCGCGCCGCGCGCGATCTGGTTCACGCTGCGCGTGAGCGTCGACAGATCGGTGCGCAGCTCGGCCATCGTCTCCTGCCGGCCGGCGGCCAGTTCTTCGAGAATGCGCAGCATCTGCACGTCGATCGAGCGCAGGCGCATCCGGCTTTCGGCGTCCAGCCCCTCGGATGTCTCCTTCTCGCGGATCGCCTCGGCCAGCAGTTCCTGCCCCTCCGCGATGCGCGCCAGCGACGAGGCCGAAGGCGACGACGCCTCGATCCGCTCGGTCAGCCGCTCGACGCTGTCGGCCAGCTGCCCCAGCCGGGTGTCGACCTCGGACCGGCCCTGCTCGGACTGGGTGAACAGGTATTGCAGGCGCTCCATCTGCTCGGCCATGCGATCCAGCACGACGCCCGCGGCGCCCAGGTCGGGCCCCTCGCTGTCCGAGGAGAACCCCAGTCGCGTGATCGAGCTCAGCCATTCTTCCAGTTCGCGGTAGAAGCGGTTCTGCCCGTGGCCCGCGAACAGCTCCAGCAGGCCCACGATCAGCGAGCACGCCAGGCCCAGCAGCGACGAGGCGAAAGCCACGCCCATGCCGCCCAGCTGGTCCTCCAGCCCGCTCATCAGGCGCGAGAATACCTCGACGCCTTCCTCGCCCTGCTGCGGGGCGAGGTTGCGGATCGTGTCGACCAGCGCCGGCACCGTCGTCGCCAGCCCGTAGAACGTGCCCAGCAGGCCGAGGAAGATCAGCAGCGACACGATGTAGCGCGTGATCTCGCGCGCCTCGTCGATCCGCTGCGCGACCGAGTCGAGGATCGACCGCGTCGACGTGGTGGTGATCTGCATCCGCCGGTCGCGCCGGCCCAGAAGCTGCGCCAGCGGCGCCAGCAGCTGTGGCGCACGGCTGTCCGACCCGCCCTCGGACGCGAAGCGTTCGATCCAGCGCACCGAGTAGATCAGCTGCGCCACCTGCCAAAAGCACGCGACCACGCCCACGACGAAGACCAGCAGGATGAACCCGTTCAACCACGGGTTGCTTTCGAACACCGGCAGGACCCGCGGCAGCGCCACGATCGACCCGGCGATGGACAACCCCAGAACGAGAAGCATCAGCACGACCTGCCGGACGGGCTGTGAGAATTGCAGTCTGGCCTCGAGATCGGCCTGATCCATCGGGCGCGCGCCTCGTCGTTGCGGTGCGGCGAACCTAGAGGGCGTGCCCGTGGAAGCCAAGCGATTATCCGTTAAGATGCCGCACGCGCTCGACAAGCCAGTCGAGCTCGGGATCGGGGATTCCCAGCTCGGACAGGTGCCGCGCGGTGTTATAGAGGTAGTCGGGGTTCGGCCCCCGTCCGCCATGCGCGCGGGCGATGATCGTCGCCTGCTGGTCCAGCGTCAGGGTGCAGTATTGTTCATGATCAGGGTCGATCACGTAGGCCACCGCCTGCACCCGTGTCCCGTCCGTCAGGTCGACCGGCAGGATGCGCTCCAGGTAGGCCGACGAGACCAGTTCGCGCTCGCGCAGGTAGGCGATGGTCGCGTCCTCGGTCCCCGGCTCGGCGCGCAGGGCCAGTCCCTCGCAGACCGACCCCGGATGTTCGTCCAGCGCCAGGACCAGCCCCGGCATCTCGGGCGTGCCGCGATGGTGGATCGACCGCATGCAGAAGCTGCGCGCGTAGTCGGCCAGCCGCCCGTGGCGCTGTTCGGCCACCGGGAACCCGGGGTTCCACAGCAGCGATCCGTAGCCGAAGACCCACAGCGTCATGGACAGCCTCTCCTCGATGACCCGGGCGTCCGCCCTTTCCCTTCCCACGCAGGGGGCTTATTCCAGCGCGCAGACGGGCGAAAGGGGTTGCGATGAAACGGTTGGCCTTCGTGGTGGTGCTTGCGGCTCTCGCCTGGTCGGGGTTCTGGTTCTGGTCCGCCCAGGCCCTGCGGTCCGAGATCGAGGCCTGGTTCGACGACCGGCGCGCCGAGGGCTGGGAGGCGGACTACACCGACCTGTTCATCCGCGGCTTTCCCAACCGGCTGGACGCGACCTTCATCGATCTCGCGCTGGCCGATCCCGACGCGGGGCTGGCCTGGCGCGCGCCGTTCTTCCAGGTGCTGCAACTGGTCTACCGGCGCGGCCACGCCATCCTGATCTTCCCCGACACCCAGACCGTCGTGATCGACGACGACATCTACGCCGTCCAGGCCGACGGGATGCGCGCCAGCGTCAACCTGGGCGAAGGTGACACCGTGCAGCGCGCCGGGTTCGAGGCCGACGTGCTGAATATCGACGGCCCCGACAACGACCTGGCGCTGGCCGGGCTGGCCGCGGGCCTGGCTGCCGTGGACCAGGACGCGCAGGTCTACCGCGTCGGCATCTCGGCCGACGCCGCCGCGGGCGGGGTCGCGGGCGGTGCCGCCGACGGGCTGGCCCTGCAGGCGACCATCGGCTTCGACCAGCCGTGGACCCGCGAGGCTCTGGAAATCGGCCGCCCGCAGCCGGTCTCGCTGGACCTGAGCGGCGCGGAATACCGCAAGGGCGCGCTGTTCCTGCGCCTTGCCGGCGATCTCGACATCGACGAGGCCGGCCGCGCGACCGGCGATCTGGCCCTGCGGGCCGAGAACTGGCGCGACCTGCTCGACGCCGCGGTCGAGGCCGAACGCATTCCCGAGGCGATGGCGCGCACGCTGGAACAGGGGCTCGGCCTCGTCGCCCAGCTTTCGGGCAACCCCGAGACGCTGGACCTGCCGCTGCGCTTCGACGACGGGATGGTCCGTATCGGGCCGATCCCCATGGGCGAGGCCCCGCGCCTGCGTCTGCCCTGACGCCTGCGGGCATCGCCGCATTCATGGCTGCCGCCGCCCCCTTGCGTCCGCTTGCGGACAGCCGGACAGTGATCCGGAAACGAACGCACGCAGGAGAGCACGCATGGACGGACAGGATGCACGGGACCCGCTGGGCGAAAGGATCGCCGCCAAGCGCGACGACCTGATCGAACTGACGCAGGCGCTGGTCCGCATCCCCACCCTGAACCCGCCGGGCGACCTCTACCGCGACATCTGCGAACTGCTGCGCGACCGGCTCGCGCCGCGCGGCTTCGACTGCCAGCTGATCCGCGCGGAGGGCGCCCCCGGCGACAGCGACGCGCATCCGCGCTGGAACATCGTCGCGCGGCGCGAGGGCACGCGCCCCGGCGACTGCGTGCACTTCAACTCGCACACCGACGTGGTCGAGGTGGGCAGCGGCTGGACCCGCGACCCCTTCGGCGCCGAACTGGACGGCGACCGCATCTACGGCCGCGGCACCTGCGACATGAAGGGCGGGCTTGCCGCCTCGATCATCGCGGCCGAGGCGTTCATCGAGGAGCATCCCGACTTCGCCGGCGCGATCGAGATCAGCGGCACCGCCGACGAGGAATCGGGCGGCTACGGCGGCGTCGCCTATCTGGCCGAGCAGGGCTACTTCGACCCTGCCCGCGTGCAGCACGTCATCATCCCCGAGCCTTTGGGCCACGACCGCATCTGCCTGGGCCATCGCGGCGGCTGGTGGGCCGAGATCGAGACCAAGGGCGAGATCGCCCACGGCTCGATGCCGTTCCTCGGCGATTGCGCCGTGCGCCACATGGGCGCCGTGCTCGACGCGTTCGAGCGTGACCTGTTCCCCGCTCTGGCCAACCGGCGCACCGACATGCCGGTCATCCCCGACGGCGCGCGTCAGGCCACGCTCAACATCAACTCGATCCACGGCGGCGAGCCCGAGCAGGCCACCGACTACACCGGCCTGCCCTCGGCCTGCGTGCCGGATTCGTGCCGCATCGCCATCGACCGCCGCTACCTGATCGAGGAGACGTTCGAGGACGTGCAGGCCGAGGTGATCGCCGTGCTGGAAAACCTGCGCGAGACCCGCCCGCGCTTCGACTACGCGGTGCGCGAGATCAACCGCATCACGCCCTCGATGACCGAACGCGACGCGCCGGTGGTGACCACCGTGGCGGGCGCGATCCGCGCAGTGACGGGCCACGACCCGGCCTATGTCGCCTCGCCCGGCTCCTACGACCAGAAGCACATCGACCGGATCGGCCGGTTGAAGAACTGCATCGCCTACGGGCCCGGCGTTCTGGAACTGGCCCACAAGCCCGACGAATGGGTTTCGGTCGACGACATGATCGCCAGCGCGCGCGTCATGGGCCGGGCGCTGGAGACGCTGCTGCTACCCTAGCCTCGCAGCCACGAGAACCGGTCAATCGTTAAGCGATCCTGAATCCGTCTCCGCAAGGCATTGATTTTGCTGGGGCGCCCCGATGTCCCACCGTGGGACATAGGGCGCTTGCGTCCCGCGGGGCTTGGCGGCACTCTCGTCCCGTCAACCACCGGGAGGCCCCCATGACCCGCCATCTCACCCTCGCAGCCCTGCTTCTGTCGGGCACCGCCGCCATGGCCCAGCAGACCGATCTGACCATCGCGCTGCAGCTCGAACCGCCGCATCTGGACCCGACCTCGGCCGCCGCCGGCGCGATCGACCAGGTCCTCTATTCCAACGTGTTCGAGGGCCTCACCCGCTTCACCGAGACCGGAGCCGTCGAGCCCGGCCTCGCCTCGGACTGGGAGATTTCCGAGGACGGCCTGACATACACCTTCACCCTGCAGGACGGCGTGACCTTCCACGACGGCACCGACCTGACGGCCGAGGACGTGGTCTTCTCGTTCGAGCGCGCCATGGCCGAGGACAGTCAGAACGCCCAGAAGGTCCTGTTCGAGAACATCGACACCGTCGAGGCCGTCGACCCGCAGACCGTCCGCCTGACCCTGTCCCAGCCCGACGGCAGCCTGCTGTTCAACCTCGCCTGGGGCGACGCGGTTATCGTGGCGCCCGAAAGCATCGACACGATCAAGTCCGACCCGGTCGGCACCGGCCCCTTCCAGTTCGACGAGTGGATCCAGGGCGACCGCATCACGCTGGAACGCTACGAGGATTACTGGGGCGAGGCGCCTGCGCTGACCGAGGCGACGTTCCAGTTCATCTCGGACCCGACCGCCGCCTTCGCCGCGATGATGGCGCAGGACATCGACGCCTTCTACAGCTACCCGGCACCCGAGAACCTGCCGCAGTTCGCGGCCGACCCGCGCTTCCAGGTCCTCGAAGGCTCGACCGAAGGCGAGACGATCCTCGGCATCAACAACCAGCAGAAGCCGCTGAATGACGTCCGCGTCCGCCAGGCCATCGCTCACGCGATCGACCGGCAGGCGGTGATCAACGGCGCCATGTTCGGCCAGGGCACCCCGATCGGCACCCATTTCGCGCCGCACCACCCCGACTACGTCGACCTGCTCGAGCTGTCGCCCCACGACCCCGAGCGCGCCCGCGAATTGCTGGCCGAGGCGGGCTACCCCGACGGCTTCACCACCACGCTGAAGCTGCCGCCGCCGTCCTATGCCCGCCGCGGCGGAGAGATCATCGCCAGCCAGCTGCGTGAAGTCGGGATCGAGACCGAGATCACCAACCTCGAATGGGCGCAGTGGCTGGAAGAGGTCTTCCGCGGCCGGGATTTCGGCCTGACCATCGTCAGCCATACCGAGCCGATGGACATCAACATCTACGCCCGGCCCGACTATTACTTCGGCTACGACAACCCCGCCTTCCAGGACGTGATGGAGCGCCTGGGCGCGACCGCCGACCCGGATGAACGCGGCAACCTTCTGGCCGAGGCGCAGCGGATCATCGCCGAGGACTACGTCAACGCCTACCTGTTCCAGCTTGGCGTGGCCACGGTGGCCGATGCCCGGATCGAAGGCTTGTGGACCAACGCACCCACGCAGGCTGTCGACCTGACGGACGTGCGCTGGACCGAGTAGCCGCGGACACGGCTAAGAGATGCGAAACGGCCGCCCCGAGGGGCGGCCGTCTTTCGTTGCGGAAGATCGGATGCCGCGTCAGCGGCGGCGGTCGCGGCGCGACGACATCGGCTGGAATGCCACGCCCACATGCGCCTCGCAGTAAGGTTTGCCCTGCTGGACCGGCAGACCACAGAACCAGAAATCCGGCGTTGCCGGGTCACCGACGGGCCACTTGCACGTCCGCTCGGTCAGTTCCATCAGCGTCAGCCGCTTGGCCTTCTTCTCGATCGCACTGACCTTGGCGAGCGCCTCGGGGCTGATCTCGTTCGCCGAAGGCTGCGGCGGCAGAGGCTGGCCCGCGGGAATGATCTGCTTGCGCAGCGGCTGCGGCGCGGGGTCGGGATCGTTCGCCACCTCTTCCGGTGCTGCGGCCGGAGCCGCGGGCGGCGGCGTCGCCTCGCGCATCGGGCGCGGCTGTTCCTTCGCCGGCTTGGCCTCGGCCTTGGGCTTCGGCTCGGGGGCCGGGGCGGCGGCCGCCGCGGGGGCCGGTGCGGCTCCGGCGCGGTTCGACAGGCCCAGCCGGTGAACCTTGCCGATCACGGCATTGCGCGTCACCCCACCCAGTTCCTTGGCGATCTGGCTTGCCGACTGCCCTTCCGACCACATCTTCTTGAGCATCTCGACTCGTTCATCCGTCCAGGACATGGGCATTCCTCATTGAAAAAAGCGGCCGCGCTTCACCGTGGCCGCCCAGCAATTCCGTTGCGCCTATTGTAATCATCGCCTGCGCGGTTACAAGACGCGCGTCTCGTGTCAAGGAGCCGGACATGCCCGACACGCAAAGCTACGCCCCCGGCGATCGCCGCTTCGGTCGCGTCAACTGGCTGGGCCTCTACACACTGGCCGAGCGCGAGGTGCTGCGCTTCCTCAACGTCTGGACCCAGACGCTGGCCGCGCCGCTGGTGACGGCGGGGCTGTTCATGGTGATCTTCTCGATCGCCATCGGGCCGCGCCGGGGCGACGTGATGGGCGTCGACTTCACCACCTTCATCGCGCCGGGCATCCTGATGATGACGGTGATCCAGAACGCCTTCGCCAACACGTCCAGTTCGATCGTGATCGCGAAGGTGCAGGGCAACATCGTCGACACGCTGATGCCGCCACTGTCGCCCGGAGAGCTGGTGCTGGGCTACCTCGCCGGCGGCGTGGCGCGCGGGCTGGTGGTGGCGGTGGTGATCACGATCGCCTTCGCGCTTTTCGTGGGGATCGTGCCGGCGCATCCGCTGATCGCGCTGGCCTTCGTCCTGCTGGGCGCGACCTTCCTGTCGGCGCTGGGAATGCTGGCGGGGATCTTCGCCAACAAGTTCGACCAGATGGCGGCGATCACGAACTTCGTCATCACACCGCTGGCCTTCCTGTCGGGTACCTTCTACTCGGCCGAGGCGCTGCCGCAGGGGCTCTACCAGATCACCCACGCGAACCCGGTCTTCTACTTGATCGACGGGGTGCGCTACGGCATGATCGACGTCAGCGACAGCGATCCCCTGTTCGGCTTCCTCTTCTCGCTGGCCTGGACGCTGGGCGTCTGCGCGGTGACCTGGTGGATGTTCCGGCGCGGCTATCGTCTGAAGGCCTGAGCCGAAGCGCCGGTCGGTCGCACAGCCTTCAGGCCGCAGGTCCCGTGGTCGTATCGCCGGCGTGGTCGCGGTGGACATAGCGCGCGTCGCAATAGGGGCATTCCACCCAACCCTGCGTCGCGGGGATCATCAGCCAGACGCGGGGATGACCCAGCGCACCCTCGCCGCCATCGCAGGCCACGCGGTGGCTGTCGACGATCTTGGTCTCGGGCGCGTCAAAGCTCATGCCATTCCCTTTCGCTGAAGCTTGGCCTACATGCGTTATGAATTAAGCGCATGGCAGGAGCAAGGGACGGCATGACACAGGACGCGATCCGCATCGAGGGCCTCTCCAAGACCTACGACGGTGGCCACCGGGCCCTGCGCGACATCGACCTGACCGTCCCGGCGGGCTCTGTCTTCGGGCTTTTGGGGCCCAACGGCGCGGGCAAGTCGACGCTGATCAACATCCTCGCCGGGCTGGTGATCAAGACCGCGGGCAAGGTCCGGATCTGGGGCTGGGACCAGGACGACAACCCGCGCCAGTCGCGCGCCTCGATCGGGGTGATGCCGCAGGAACTGAACCTCGATCCGTTCTTCACCCCGCGCGGCGCGCTCGAGGTGCAGGCGGGGCTTTACGGCGTGCCGAAATCGCACCGCCGCAGCGACGAGATCCTGGAGATGGTCGGCCTGTCCGACAAGGCCGAGGCCTATGCCCGCACCCTGTCGGGCGGCATGCGGCGCCGGCTCCTGCTGGCCAAGGCGCTGGTCCACCACCCGCAGGTGCTGGTTCTGGACGAGCCTACCGCCGGCGTCGACATCGAGCTGCGCCAGATGCTGTGGGAGAACGTCCGCAAGCTGAACCGCGAGCGCGGCATGACGATTATCCTCACCACGCACTACCTTGAGGAAGCCGAGGAGATGTGCGACGAGATCGCCATCATCAACCACGGCGATCTAGTGGCGCGCGACAGCACGACGAACCTGCTGGGTCAGCTCGATGCCAAGACCATGGTGATCACGCCCGAGAACGCGCCGGACACCCTGCCCCACGCAGACGGGCTGACGCCCGAGCGGCGCGATGACGGCACGATCGCGCTCAGCTACCGCTCGGGGCGCATGTCGGCCGAGGACGTGCTGGAAGCGGTGCGCGCGCAGGGTATCCGCATCCGCGATGTGCGCACCGAGCAGGCCGACCTTCAGGACGTGTTCCTGTCGCTGACCCGCTCGAAACCCGCCGCCTGACCCCGCCCTTCGCCACCTCGCCGACAGGCACGGAGATGCCCGCCTCCGGCGTTCGTGCGCATCCCGAGGACGCCGCGTGAAACGCGACGGACGAGATGACCGGCGCGGGCCGCAGGCCTGCTCCGCATGGCAGCGCCCGGTTCAGGCTGGCGACAGCATCCGCCCCAGCGAACGTCCTGCCAGGATGTGGACGTGCAGGTGCGGCACATCCTGCACGCCGTGCTTGCCCGCGTTCGCGATCAGCCGGAAGCCGTCCGCCTCGACGCCTGCCATCCGGCACACCTCCCCCACCGCGCGCACGAAATCGACGATCTCGGCCTCGGACGCCTCTTGGGCGAAATGATCGAAGCTGACATAGCGCCCGCGCGGGATCACCAGCACGTGGATCGGCGCCTGCGGGCGGATGTCGCGGAACGCAAGGCTGTGCTCGGTTTCCAACACGGTGTCATTGGGAATCTCGCCGCGCAGGATCTTCGCGAAGATGTTCTGGTCGTCGTATTCGAAAGGCATTGGCTCACTCCTCGTCGGCAAACAGGCCGTTCTGGTCGGCGATCCGGTCCGCGATGTCGCGCTCGACCGCCAGGAACGCCTCCAGCGCGGCGGCAATCGCGGCGGGCGCGTCACCCTCGCGGATGCGGACGTGGTCGGCGTGGCGGGCGGACCGGATTCGATCGCGTTCATGCATGATCGCGTTGCGCAGGCTGGGCAAGAGGTCCGACAGCGCCGCGTCGGACGTGTGCGCCCCGGCGAGGCCCAGACGCCTCGCATGGCCCGCCAGCCAGGCATCGGAATGGTCGCATTGCACCTCCAGCAGCCGGGTGCGGTTCCGGTCGCGGGCGAAATCGTCTATCAGCGCGTGGCTTTGGGGATCGAGGCAGATCAGCAGGCGATCGGTATCGTGATGCTCGTACAGCACTTGCAGCGCCGCGCGCCGGTGACGCCCGCGCTTTTCCAGCGTCGTCGCCACGCCGCCGAGGTCGGGCAGCGGGCAATCTTCCTCGTCGAACAGGTAATCGTGGCACGCAAGCCCCGTCGCCTCGCGAATCCGCCCCACCAGCCGCTTGCCGACGTCGCGCTTCTTGCAGACCAGGATCATCAGATCCCAGTCGGGATCCGGCGTCGCCGCCCGCTCCCAGAAGCGGGGCGCGAAACGCTGGCCGATCCGACCCTGGCCCGTCAGGAAGGCGTGAAGCGCCCGCCCTTCGTCCGAGACCGTAAACCCGACGCCCTCGGCGGTGTAGAGCATGTGCAGCCGGCGGCGCAGGTCGAGCGCCTCGCGGCTGATCTTGCGCGCGAACAACTCGCGTTGGCCGACGAGCATGTCGTAGTGATCGTCGTGGAAGACCACCGGCATACCGTAATCCGTGAACGTCAGGAACGTCGGCGGACGGTTATCGATCTCCGCCTCGGGCACCAGATGCCGAACCAGCGTCTGGAAGATTGTCTCGTCGGGGATCCAGGTGGTCCGGAAGAGCCGCTCCACCTCGGGACGCGCGGTCAGGAAGTCCAGCACCGCGTCGACGGTCGCGCGCCGCAGGCACCACCATTGCGACCCGATCATCACCCGCAGGTCATCGGGGATCGCGCGGGTCAGGCCAAGGCGCCTCTGAATTTCGTACATCGCGTAGAAGCGGCGCTTCTGGGTGCGTTCGTTGAACCAGTGGCGGTAGATCAGGCGCTCTTCGGTCCAGCCGGTCCTGATCCAGTTGGAGGCGAAGAAATCGGCGCTTTCGATCCGGTCCACGTTGTGCGCGTCGAGCTGCGCGTGGATGTGCCCGGCCGACTTGATCGGCATGCAGTCCGCCGAGATCAGGAAGAAATGCGTGGCGTCGGCAAAGGCATCGCGCGCGGCCCGCAGCGCGTCGAGCGTCGCGCGCACCAGGCTCCATTCGCCCCAGCCGCAGCGCGTGCGCCGGGGCGCGAAGACCACGTTCGCATTCCCGGACAAGCCTTCGCACAGCGCCTGCCACGTCCCGCGCGGGGCCCGCGCGTCCAGGTGCACCGCCACCGCATCGCCCGCCGCAGTCAGACTACGCACCAGCGCGATTGCCGCGTCCGCGTCGTCGTGGCACAGCAGAATGTAGGCTATCCGTGCCACCCGTCCCCCGGCCGCCGCCCATCGGCATAGTTTCGTTGAACAATCCGGATTTCTTTGCTCTTTTGCAACCGGCGCCCGCGGCGCGCGCACGAAAGGCTATCTTAATGGGGTTTCCCGGCACCTGGATGACCGAAAGCGGCAGCCTGATCTACCGCGTGGTGCCGAAATGCGCGTGCTCGACCATCGGGCAGGCGCTGTTTTTCAGCGATCACGGGCGCTTCTACGACGGCGACATCCACGACGCCCGGGAGGGCATCCACAAGTGGGGTTTCGACCACAGCCGCAAGCCGATCCGCAAGGCCGTGACGGCGCGCACCGCGCCCGCCTTCACCTGCGTGCGCAATCCTTATTCGCGGGTACTGTCGTCGTTCTTCGACAAGATCTGCGGCATCCAGCGCAACGGCGGGCGCTATCGCGGCAACATGGTGCCGCTGATCGTGCAGAAATACGGGGTCGAGGTGGGCGGCGACGACGGCAAGCAGCCGTTCGACCAGATCGCCTCGTTCCGCCGCTTCCTGCTGTTCGCCCGCGACACGATCCGCTGGCGCCGCCCGATGGAGCCCGACATCCACTGGTCAGCGATGTCTGGCCACGTCGGCACCTTCATCACCAACGGCGGCCGCTACGACCGCATCTTCCACACCGAGCGTTTCGAGGACGGGCTGCGCGACGTGCTGACCGGCGCGCGCCTGCGCCACCAGATCGACCCGGCCGACCTGCCGCGCTTCAACGAAAGCGCCGGGCACGGCCCCGAGCGCGCCCACCCGGTCGAGGCGTATTTCGACGACCTGTCGATGCACCTGATGCACGAGATCTACGGCCGCGATTTCGCGCTGTTCGGCTACGATGCCGAAGAGCCGTCGCGGCGCGCGCCCGTGCGCGAGATCGACCTCGACGCGGTGCACGCGGCCTTGGGCGACTGACCCGGCGCCGTCACGTCGCGCGCGTCAGCGCCATTACCATGCGCCGCGCGATCGGCGCCACCACCAGCACGGCGGGAAAGGCCACTGCCCACGACGCCATCCACTTTGTCAGCCACAGCGCCACCCGCCCGTTGATCAGGCCCACGCCGCGGACGGTCGAGATGAACGACACCAGGCAAGACATCATGCCCGACAGGAACAGGGCGAACAGCGGCTGGAAGAAGCGGGGAACATGGCGGTCCTGGTTGTATGCGGCGCAAGATGGCGAGCCGCACCGAATGGTCGAACGCGGCAGCGGCGGCTAGTCGGGCAGCTCGTCCGACGGAATCAGGCCGAAGAACTGCCCCTTCGACCACAGCCCGAACCAGCCGTCGTGATGCGCGCCAAGCTCCACCAGGCGGTAGAAGCTCTTGCGGTCGATCAGCGCCTCGAGACCGGCGCGGATCATCACGTAGGGTGAAGGCTCTCCGGTCTCGGGGTCGCGTTCCACGCGAATCGGATGATCCGGACCGGCCTCGGCGACGTCGCCCACATGGGTGCGAAAGGTCAGGACCTGGACGCGCCCCTCGCCCTGAACCTCGACATCTGTGGCGACGAAGGGCGCGTCCTCGACCGTGATGCCGACTTTCTCGACCGGGGTGACCAGGAAATACTTCCCGTCCTCCAGCTTCAGGATCGACGAGAACAGCCGCACCAACCCCGGACGTCCGATCGGCGTGCCCAGGTAGAACCAGGTGCCATCGCGCGCTATGCGCATGTCCAGGTCGCCGCAGAACGGCGGATTCCACTTGTGCACAGGCGGAATGCCCTTGCCCTTCGCAACGGTGCTGGCCTGTGCGGCGATTCCGTCCGCGGACGGTGTCACGACATTTTGTGCGCTCATAACTTTTGCCATTCTCCCGCTTAAGGGTAGTTTCGTGCCATACAACCTAATCGCGCAAGGGAGAGTTGCCATGGCGTCTGCCGAGGATCTGGTCGCCGACATCGAGGCGCTCGAGGAAAAGCTGGCCGAAGCACGGCGGTCGATCACCGCCCGCTTCATCGGACAGGAGCGCGTCGTGGACCTGACGCTGGCGTCGCTGCTATGCGGCGGCCACGCGCTGCTGATCGGCTTGCCGGGGCTGGGTAAGACGCGCCTGGTCGAGACGCTGTCGACGGTTCTAGGCCTGCGCGGCAACCGCGTGCAGTTCACCCCCGACCTGATGCCGGGCGACATCCTGGGCTCGGAAGTTCTGGAAACCGGCGCCGACGGCACCCGCGCCTTCCGCTTCATCGAGGGTCCGATCTTCTGCCAGCTTCTGATGGCGGACGAGATCAACCGCGCCTCGCCCCGTACCCAATCCGCGCTGCTGCAGGCGATGCAGGAGAAAGAGGTCACGGTGGCCGGCGCGACCCGCAAGCTCGAGGCGCCGTTTCACGTGCTGGCGACCCAGAACCCGATCGAGCAGGAGGGCACCTATCCCCTGCCCGAGGCGCAGCTCGACCGGTTCCTGGTGCAGATCGACGTGCCCTACCCCACCCGCGAGACCGAGCGCGACATCCTGCTGGCCACCACCGGCGTCGAGGAGTCGCAGGCCCATGCCGTGTTCGACGGACCCAGCCTGATCGCGGCGCAAACGCTGCTGCGCCGGATGCCGGTCGGCGACGCGGTGGTCGAGATGATCCTCGACCTCGTGCGCGCCTTCCGCCCCGGCGATCCGGCGGCGTCCGAGCAGGTGCGCGAGATGGTCGCCTGGGGTCCCGGCCCGCGCGCGGCGCAGGCGCTGATGCTGACCGTGCGGGCCCGCGCTCTGCTGCAGGGCCGGCTGGCGCCCTCGCCCGAGGACGTGATCGACATGGCGCGGCCCGTGCTGGTGCACCGCATGGCGCTGACCTTCTCGGCTCGTGCGCGCGGCGAGGATCTGGGCGGGCTCATCGACGGCGTCGCCAGCCGCATGACCGCCGCCGAGGCCGCTGCGTGACAGCCGACACAGCCCTTCTTCGACAGAACGCCCAGGAAGAGGCCGCCCGCTTTCCCGCCCTTCTGGCGCGGGCCGAGCAGCTTGCCGGCACCGTACTGCTGGGCGAGCACGGCCGCCGCCGCGCGGGGCTTGGCGACGATTTCTGGCAATACCGCCCGCTGCGCGCCGGCGACAGCTATCGCCATATCGACTGGCGCCGCTCCGCCCGGGGCGACGACCAGTTCGTGCGCGAGCGGGAATGGCAGGTCGCGCAGTCGGTGCAGCTGTGGGTCGATCAGGGTGCGTCGATGCGCTTCGCGTCCGACAAGGACCTGCCGACCAAGTCGCACCGAGCGCGTCTGACTGCGCTGGCGGTCGCGATCCTGCTGATCCGCGGCGGCGAACGCGTCGGACTGACGGGTTGGGAGTTGCCGCCCCGCCGCGGTAACCAGCAGATCGCGCGCCTGGCCGAGCTGTTGTCGGACGAGGGCGTGGACGATTACGCCGCTCCCGAATCGCGCGGCATGCTGCCCCATGCCCGCGCGATCTTCGTCTCGGACTTCCTCGGCAATCTCGAACCGGTCGAGGGCGCGCTGACCAAGGCCGCCGATCGCGGCGTGCGCGGCGCGCTGCTGCAGGTTCTCGACCCCGCCGAAGAGGCCTTTCCCTACCAGGGCCGCACGATCTTCGAGTCCGTCGGCGGCACCATGGCGCACGAGACGCTGAAGGCCGGCGACCTGCGCGGCCGCTACCTGGACCGGCTGGCCGAGCGCAAGGACCGGCTGGCCCGGCTGGCGCGGCTGACCGGCTGGCACTACCACTGCCACCACACCGACCACGGCGCGCAATCGGCGCTGCTGTGGCTGTATCGCGCAATCGACGGGAGCCACGGATGACGCTTTTCGGTGTCCTCGGATTCACCGCCCCCTGGCTGCTGCTGGGCCTGCTGGCGCTGCCGATCCTGTGGGTGATCCTGCGCGCCGTGCCGCCCGCGCCGATCCGCCGGCGCTTTCCCGGCGTGGCGCTGCTGCTGGGCCTGCGCGACGACGAGCAGGTCAGCGACCGCACGCCGTGGTGGCTGCTGCTGCTGCGCATGCTGGCGGTCGCGGCGGTGATCGTGGGCCTCGCCGGGCCGGTGCTGAACCCGCAGGCCGAGGACAGCGCCGGCGGAACGGGGCCGCTTCTGGTGGTGATGGATGCCAGCTGGGCCTCGGCCGACGACTGGCGTGCGCGGCAGACGGCGCTGGATGCGCTGCTGACCCGCGCGGCACGTGACGACCGCACCGTGGGCCTCCTTCGCTTGACCGAACCCGAGACGGTGCGCTTCCAGTCGGCGGACGTCATGCGCACCCGGATCGAGGGCGTGCTGCCCAACCCGTGGGAGCCGTCGGCCGAGACGGTCGAACGCGCGCTGGCCGCCCTGCCCGAAGGCGCGTTCGACAGCTACTGGATGTCCGACGGCCTTGCGCGCGACAGCCGCGACCAGCTGCTGGCGGCGCTCGAAGCCCGCGGCACGGTCACCGTGTTCGAAAGCCCCCGCAGCCTGTACGCGCTGGAGCCCGCGCGCTTCGAGGACGGCGCCGTGCAGATCACCGCGCACCGCCTGCGTCCCGGCCCCGTGTCCGAGGTCACGCTGACCGGTCAAGGGCTGGACCCGGCCGGCAACCCGGCCGTGCTGGTGCGCAGCCCCGTCACGTTCGAAGCCGACGCCACCACCGCCACGACCGAGATCGCCCTGCCGGCCGAGTTGCGCGCGCGCATGACCCGGTTCGAGATCGAGGGCAGCCGCAGCGCCGGTGCGGTCGCGCTGACCGACGATTCCCTGCGCCGGCGCGAAGTCGCCCTGATCGCTGGGCGCGACGACCGCGAGGGGCTCGAGCTGCTGTCGCCGCTGCATTACCTCAGCCGCGCGCTCGAGCCGACGGCAGAACTGCTCGACGGGGCGCTGACCGACGTGTTGCCCGCCAATCCCGACGTGATCGTGCTGGCCGACGTGGCGACGCTGTCGCCCGGCGAACGTGACGCGGTGACCGAATGGGTCGAGAGCGGCGGCATGCTGCTGCGCTTCGCCGGGCCGCGCCTGGCCGCAAGCGATGTCGGACGCGACGCCGAGGATCCGCTGATGCCGGTGCGCCTGCGGGCCGGCGGTCGCAGCGTCGGTGGCGCCATGAGCTGGGGCGAGCCGAAGGCCATCGCCCCCTTCGACGAGGACAGCCCCTTCCACGGGCTGGCGATCCCGCCCGACGTCACGGTGTCGAGCCAGGTGATGGCCCAGCCCGACCCCTCGCTGGCCAGCCGCGTGATCGCGCAGCTGGCCGATGGCACGCCGCTGGTGACGCGCAAGCAGGTGGGACAGGGCCAGGTCGTGCTGTTCCACGTCACCGCCAATGCCGACTGGTCGACGCTGCCGCTGTCGGGGCTGTTCGTGCGCATGCTCGAACGCCTGGCCGTGTCGTCCTCGGTCGGAGAGGGCGAGGCGCAGGACCTCGAAGGTACGGTCTGGCAGCCGGTCACCGTACTGGACGCATTCGGGCGCGAGAACGAGGCCGACACCCTGCCCGGCGTCGCCGGCGAGGATCTGGCGAATGCGCCGCTTGGCCCGGACCTGCTACCGGGACTCTACGAAGGCGAGGACCGCGCGGTGGCGCGCAACGTCATGGGCGGCGACGCCGTGCTGCAGCCCGCGGCCTGGCCCGAACGCATCGCGGTCGAGGGGCTGAGCCGCCCGCAGGAGACGCCGCTGTCGGGCTGGCTGATCGCGCTGGCCCTGGCGCTGTTGGCGGCCGACATCGTCGCCTCTCTGGCGCTGTCGGGCCGGTTGCGCGGGCCGCGCGCCGGTTTGGCCGCGATCGGCCTCGCGCTGCTGACGCTGTCGCCGCAGTACGCGCAGGCGCAGGACACCACCGACGAATCCCGCGCCGTCGCGGCGACGACGGACGTGGTTCTGGCGCATGTCCTGACCGGCGACGAACAGGTCGACGAACTGGCCCGCGCCGGCCTTTATGGTCTTTCGCAGACGCTGTACTTCCGCACTTCGGTCGAACCCGCAGACCCGATGGGCGTGAACCTGGAAACCGACGAACTGTCGTTCTTCCCGTTCCTCTACTGGCCGATCACCGCCGACCAGCCGATCCCCTCGGACGCGGCCTACGCAAAGCTGAACGAGTACCTGCGCTCGGGCGGGATGATCCTGTTCGACACGCGCGACGGCGACGTGGCGGATTTCGGCGGCGACACGCCGGAGAACCGCCGGCTGCGCCAGATCGCGGCGCCGCTGGACATCCCCCCGCTGGAGCCCGTGCCGGCCGACCACGTGCTGACGCGGACGTTCTACCTGCTGCAGGATTTCCCCGGCCGCTATGCCGGGCGCGACCTGTGGGTCGAGGCAGCACCGCCCGACGCCGAACTGGTCGAGGGCATGCCCTTCCGCAACCTCAACGACAACGTCACGCCGGTCGTGATCGGCGGCAACGACTGGGCCAGCGCCTGGGCGATGGACGAGAACGGCAACCCGATGGTGCCGGTCGGCAGCGGCTTCGGCGGTGAGCGGCAGCGCGAGATCGCCTATCGCTTCGGCGTGAACCTGGTGATGCACGTGCTGACCGGGAACTACAAATCCGACCAGGTTCACGTGCCCGCGCTGCTCGACCGGCTCGGCAACTGACCGCGCACGCCGGCACCCGTAAACAGGACTGACATCATGGGACAGATCGTTTTCGACCCGCTGCTGCCCTGGGCGGTGATCGCCGCGCTGGGGGTGCTGGCGCTGGCCGGCACCGCGCTGGCGGTCTGGCGCGGCTTGGCCGGCTGGGCGCTGCGCGGCCTTGCCGCCGCCGTTCTGGTCGGCGCGCTGACCCAGCCCTCGTGGCAGGTCGAGAACCGCGACCCGTTGTCCGACATCGTGCTGATGATCGAGGACCGCTCGGCCTCGCAACGGCTGGCGGAACGCGCGGGCGTCACCACGGCCGCAGCCGACGCCCTGCAGGCCGAACTGGAGGCGCGCCCCAACACCGAGGTGCGCCGCATCGCCGTGGGCGACGGCGAGGGCGATGCCGGCACGCAGTTGATGACTGCCTTGTCGGCCGCGCTGGCCGAGGAACCGCGCGGCCGCGTGGCGGGTGTGTTCCTTCTGTCGGACGGCCGGCTGCACGACCTTGAAATCGCCCCGGACCTGCCGGCGCCGATGCAGTTGCTGCTGAGCGGACAGGAAGACGACTGGGACCGGCGCCTGATCGTCAAGAACGCACCCGCCTTCGCCATCCTCGACGAGGAAGTGGTGCTGACCCTGCGGATCGAGGACGAGGGCGCCGCACCCGATGAGATCCGCACCGACATCGAGATCTCGATCGACGGCGCCGAGCCAAGCACCTTCTCGGTGCCCATCGGCGAGGACCTAGAACTGCCGATCACCCTGCCACACGGCGGCCTGAACGTGATCCAGTTCACCGTCCCCGAGGCCGAGGGAGAGTTGACCGACCGCAACAACACCGCGCTGGTGCAGATCAACGGCGTGCGCGACCGGCTGCGCGTGCTGCTGGTCTCGGGAGAGCCGCATGCCGGTGGCCGCACCTGGCGCAACCTGCTGAAATCCGATTCCTCGGTCGACCTGGTGCACTTCACCATCCTGCGGCCGCCGGAAAAGCAGGACGGCGTGCCGGTCACCGAACTGTCGCTGATCGCTTTCCCCACGCGCGAACTGTTCCTCGACAAGATCGAGGATTTCGACCTGATCATCTTCGACCGCTACCAGCGGCGCGGCATCCTGCCGGCGATCTATCTCGACAACGTGCGCCGCTACGTCGAGGACGGCGGCGCGGTGCTGATCGCCGCCGGCCCCGATTTCGCCAGCGCGGATTCCATCTACCGATCGCCCCTGGCCGAGATCATCCCCGCCGAACCCACCGCACGGCTGATCGAGGAAGCCTATCGCCCCGAAATCACCGAACTGGGCCAGAAGCACCCGGTGACCGCCGGGCTGGAAGGCGAAGGCGAGTGGGGCCGCTGGCTGCGCCAGATCGAAGTCGAGCCGACGGGCGGCGAGGTCGTCATGCAGGGCGCGGACGACCGCCCGCTGCTGATCCTGGACCGCGTGGGCGAGGGCCGTGTCGCGCTGCTGGCATCGGACCACGCCTGGCTGTGGAACCGCGGCTTCGAGGGCGGCGGCCCGCAGCTGGAACTGCTGCGCCGGCTGGCGCACTGGATGATGAAGGAACCCGAGCTCGAGGAAGAGGCGCTGTGGGCCGAACCCACGGGGCAGACCATGCGCATCATCCGCCGCTCGCTCGAGGACGAGGTCGGCCCCGTCACGATCACCCGCCCCGACGGCGAGACCGAGGAGCTGGTGCTGGAACAGGTCGCCCCCGGCCGGTTCGAGACGGTCTACGAGGGCCCCGAGATCGGGCTCTACCGCCTGTCCGAGGGCGAGCAGCAGGCGGTCGTCGGCCTCGGCCCCGCCGCCCCGCGCGAGTTCGAGCAGACCATCGCCAGCGGCGAGGCCCTGCGCCCGCTGATCGAGGAGGGGCGCGGCGGCGTGCTGCGGCTGGAAGAGGGCGTGCCGGACATTCGCGAAGTCCGCGAAGGCCGCCCCGCCGCCGGGCGCGGCTGGATCGGCATCACCCCGCGCGAAGCCTACGAGACGCTCAGCGTCACGCAGATGCCGGTGCTGCCTTCGTGGCTGGTGCTGCTGCTGGCCTCGGCGCTGATCCTGGCGGGCTGGCTGCGCGAGGGGCGGCGCTGAGCGTCGACTCAGAAAGGCTTGACCACCACGACCCACAGCACGGCAATCACCACCAGCACGCTGATCTCGTTGAAGATGCGCAGATAACGGTCGGTCCGGCCGAAGCCGCCCTTGCGCGCCCGCAGCACCAGAAGCCCGGTCCAGCCGTAATGCGCGACCAGCACCAGGACCAGCGCCAGCTTCAGGTGCGTCCAGGCGGGCCAGCCCCAGATCGTGGCAAGCCAGATCCCGGTCCCCAGCGCGATGACGCCCAGCCCCAGCGAAAAGCGATAAAGTCGGATCGTCAGGTCGCCCAGCGGGCCGAACTCGCCCAGCCGGTCCCATTCGCGCCGCCAGTAGATCAGCGCGCGCGGGACGGCGAAGATGGACGTCATCCAGCCCATGACGCATAGAAGGTGAATGATCTTGATCCAGGCCATGCGCGCACCTGACCCAAGGGCGCCCCGAAAGGCAAGCGGAGCCGGAGCCCCGTGGCGCGCGTTGTCCTGCCAGCACCCGGCGAGACCAGAAAAGACTCGCCCATCCGCTGATCTGGTTATATAAACTGACCAATTCAGGCTTACCGACCCATGGAGGACGGCCATGCAGATGCCTCAACCGAACGCAGGGGTGATCTCGCGCAAGAGGCGGATCGTCGAACGGCTGCGCGACGTGCTGCCCGCCGACGCCGTGATCGAGGACGAGTCCGAGACCCGCGCCTATGAATGCGATGCGCTGACCGCCTATCGCTGTCCACCGCTGGCCGTGGTGCTGCCGTCTACGACGGCCGAGGTCTCGGACGTGCTGCGCATCTGCCACGAGGAAGGCGTACCGGTCGTGCCCCGCGGCTCGGGCACCTCGCTGGCCGGGGGCGCGCTGCCCACCGCCGACTGCGTGCTGCTGGGCGTCGCACGCATGACGGGGGTGCTGGAGACCGATTACGACAACCGCTTCGTCCGCGTGCAGACCGGGCGCACGAACCTGTCGGTGACCGGCGCGGTGGAAGCGGACGATTTCTTCTACGCCCCCGACCCGTCGTCGCAGCTGGCCTGCGCGATCGCCGGCAACATCGCGATGAATTCCGGCGGCGCGCATTGCCTGAAATACGGCGTGACTACCAACAACCTGCTGGGCGTCACGATGGTGGCGATGGACGGCACGATCATGGAGATCGGCGGCGCGCATCTGGACGCCGGCGGCTACGACCTGCTGGGCGTGATCTGCGGCTCGGAGGGGCAGCTTGGCGTGGTGACCGAGGCGACCCTGCGCATCCTGCGCAAACCCGAAGGCGCGCGCCCGGTGCTGATGGGCTTCGACAGCTCCGAGGTCGCGGGCGCCTGCGTGTCCGACATCATAAAGGCGGGCGTGCTGCCCGTGGCGATTGAGTTCATGGACCGCCCCTGCATCGAGGCCTGCGAGGCGTTCGCCAAGGCCGGCTACCCGATGTGCGAGGCGCTGTTGATCGTCGAGGTCGAGGGCAGCCCCGCCGAGATCGACGAGCAGCTGGGCAAGATCACGACGATCGCCCGCCGCCATGACCCGGTCGAGCTGCGCGAGGCGAAGGATGCCGACGAGGCCGGCCGCATCTGGCTTGGCCGCAAGTCCGCGTTCGGCGCGATGGGGCAGATCAACGACTACATGTGTCTCGACGGCACGATCCCGGTGTCCGAGCTGCCTTACGTGCTGCGCCGCATCGGCGAGATGTCGAAGGAGTTCGGACTGGGCGTGGCCAACGTGTTCCACGCGGGCGACGGCAACATGCATCCGCTGATCCTGTTCAACGCCAACCAGGAGGGCCAGCTGGAGTTGTGCGAGGCCTTCGGCGCCGAGATCCTCAAGCTGTGCGTCGAGGTCGGCGGGTGTCTCACCGGCGAGCATGGCGTGGGCATCGAGAAGCGCGACCTGATGCACGACCAGTACGACGCCGCGGATCTCGAGGCGCAGATGGCGGTGAAGGACGTGTTCGACCCGAAATGGCTGCTGAACCCGGCGAAGGTCTTTCCGCTGGACGCATCGGATGCCCGGCGCGTCGTGCCGGTCGCGGCGGAGTAAGCGGGCTCTGCCACCGTCGCATGGCGACTCCCGACGAATATTTTTCGCCAGAATGAAGAGGCGTGGTGGATGAGAGTTGAAAGCGAGGCCGAGCTGGCTGAAGCCGTCGCCGGCGCGACCGGACCGCTGACCATTCGCGGCGGCGGCACGCGGGGGCTCGGCGCGTCGCAGGGCGCGGTGCTGGAAACCGGCGGGCTGTCGGGCATCACGCTTTACGAGCCCGGCGCGCTGACCGTCGTGGTGCGGGCGGGCACGCCGCTAGACGAGATCGAGCAGGCGCTGGCGGCCGAGAACCAGCGACTGGCCTTCGAGCCGATGGATCACCGGCCCCTGCTGGGCACGAACGGCACGCCCACGATCGGCGGCGTCGTCGCCGCCAACGTCTCGGGGCCGCGGCGGATCCAAGCGGGGGCCTGCCGCGATTTCATGCTGGGCGTGCGCTTCGTCGACGGCTCGGGAACCGTCATCAAGAACGGCGGTCGCGTGATGAAGAACGTCACCGGCTACGATCTGGTCAAGCTGATGACCGGCAGCCGGGGCACGCTGGGCGTGCTGACCGAGGTCAGCCTGAAGGTGCTGCCGCGCCCCGAGACGCAGGCCTGCGTGGTGCTCGACGGACTCGGCGACGAGGCTGCCGTGGCAGCGATGGCGCGCGCGCTGGGGTCACCTTTCGAGGTGACGGGGGCGGCGCATTTCCCGCGCGGCGCGGACGGCCAGCCGGTCACCATGCTGCGCATCGAGGGCTTCGAGAAATCCGTCTCCTACCGCGCCGGCCGATTGCGCGACATGTTCGGCGGCCAAGCCGTGCGGGTCGACGACGATCCCGACAGCGTGGCGGCAAGCTGGCTCGCCGTGCGCGACGTGCAGGCGTTGGCGGGCCGCGAAGGAGATGTGTGGCGGATCTCGTGCAAGCCCTCTGACGGTCCGGCGCTGGCCGCGCGCCTTAGCGCCGAGGCGCATCACTTCGACTGGGGCGGCGGGCTGATCTGGGCGCTGCTGCCGGTGGGTACCGACGCCCGCGCGCGGCTGGGGGAATTCCGCGGCCACGCGACGCGCGTGCGCGGCACCGGAGATGCCCCGGCGCTCCAGCCCGAGCCCGGCCCGCTGGCCGCGCTGTCGGACGGGCTGCGCACCCGGTTCGACCCGCGCGGCATCCTCAACCCGGGGCTGATGACCGCCTGAAGCCCCGCCGCGCCCCTTTTTACGACAGAGAGTGCCATGCAGACCAATTTCACCGAAGAGCAGCTGGCCGATCCCGGCACCGCCCGCGCGAACGAGATCCTGCGCGCCTGCGTGCATTGCGGGTTCTGCACCGCGACCTGTCCGACGTACCAGGTGCTGGGCGACGAGCTCGACAGTCCGCGCGGCCGCATCTACCTGATGAAGGACATGCTCGAGAACGAGCGCAAGCCGGACGCGAAGACCGTCAAGCACATCGACCGCTGCCTGTCCTGCCTTGCCTGCATGACCACCTGCCCCTCGGGCGTGCATTACATGCATCTCGTCGACCACGCGCGGGACTACATCGAGAAGCACTACGAGCGCCCGTGGCACGACCGCGCGCTGCGCTGGACGCTGGCGCGGATCCTTCCCTATTCGGGGCGGTTCCGTGCGGCGCTGGTCGCGGCCAAGCTGGGCCGGCCTTTCGCGCGACTGATCCCCGACGCGCGGCTGCGCGCGATGCTGGCCATGGCGCCGAAGCGCATCCCGCCGGTCAGCCGCAACGACGATCCGCAAAGCTTCGCGCCCGAAGCCACGCCGCGGATGCGTGTGGCGCTGATGACCGGCTGTGCGCAGAAGGCACTGAACACCGACATCAACGACGCCACCATCCGCCTGCTGACCCGGCTGGGCGCCGAGGTCGTCGTGGCGAAGGGCGCCGGCTGCTGCGGGGCTCTGACCCACCACATGGGCAAGACCGACGACAGCCACGCGCACGCCGCCGCCAACATCCGCGCCTGGACGCGCGAGATGGACGGCAAGGGGCTGGACGCGATCGTCATCAACACCAGCGGCTGCGGCACGACCGTGAAGGATTACGGCCACATGTTCGCCCAGGATCCGCTGGCGGATGACGCGGCGCGTGTCTCGGCCATTGCCAAGGATGTCAGCGAGGTGCTGGCCGAACTCATGCCCGAATCCGACACCCGCACCGCGCAGGAAGCGAAAGACGGTGTTGCGGGCATCGACGCGGGTCCGGGCAAGGGCGTGCACGCGCCGCCCGCCGCGACGCCCGGCGGGCTGCGCGTGGCCTACCACGCGGCCTGCTCGCTCCAGCACGGCCAGAAGATCAAGACGCACCCCAAGGCATTGCTGAAACGCGCGGGCTTCGAGGTGGTCGAGCCGGCGGACAGCCACCTGTGCTGCGGCAGCGCCGGCACCTACAACCTGATGCAGCCCGACATCTCGGCCAAGCTGAAGGAGCGCAAGGTCCGCACGCTTGAAGCCAGGGCGCCACAGGTGATCGCGGCAGGCAATATCGGTTGCATGATGCAGATCGGATCGGGCACCGAGGTGCCGGTCGTGCACACGGTCGAGCTGCTCGACTGGGCAACCGGGGGGCCGATGCCTCCCGCGATGCAGCGGGCGGAATAGGCGGGTTTCCTCCGATCTTCAGGACCTGCCCCACTTTCGCCATCAGGGCGGGGCAGAATGCGGCAGTTGACCTTCAAGGGCCATCCGGTGCGCACGTTTGTCTTTCTCCTCATCGCTTTCGCGGCAGGCACCGCGAACGCACAAGGCCTGTTTTCGATGGAAACCAGCGAATCCGGCCGCGCCTGGGCGGCGGTCGGCCGGCTGGAGATCGACGGCCGCGTGTTCTGCACCGGCGCGCTGATCGAAGAGCACCTGGTCCTGACGGCCGCGCATTGCCTGTTCGACGAGGCCGGGCACCCGGTCGCGGAGGACGAGATCCGCTTTCTGGCCGGCTGGCGAAACGGTCGCGCCGCCGCCTACCGCAGGGTGAAGCGTGCCCTCGCCCATCCGGATTTCGACCCCGGCAACGCAGACACCGCCATCCGCGTGCGCAACGACCTGGCCTTGGTCGAGCTGCAACACCCGATCCGCACCGGCATGATCAAACCGCTGGCCCTCGATGTCGAGCCGGCCGAAGGCGAGAGGGTCGGCGTCGTCTCCTATGCCCATGACCGCGCCGACGCCCCCAGCCTGCAGGATGCCTGCGAGGTTCTGGCGCGGCAGCAGGGAATGCTGATCCTGTCCTGCCCGGTCGATTTCGGCGCCTCGGGATCCCCGGTCTTCCACTATGCCGAGGATGGCACGCCGCGGATCGTATCGGTGATATCGGCCATGGCCCGGGCCGGAGAACGCGCGGTCAGCCTGGGCACGAGCCTCGCCGCGCCGCTCCCCGCGCTGCGCGCGGCGCTGGAAGCGCGCACTGGATCGGGCGCCGGGCCCGATCCGATGCGCGCCGGCATGCGCCGCGACACCGGCGCGAAGTTCGTCACCTCGGCGCGGCCCTGACGGCGCTTCGTGCGCCGGCTGCGCGCCTCATTCGGCGAACTCCTGCGCTTCCCGAGCCTCCGGACCTCTTGAATCGGCGAAGCGGCCTTCCCAGATATTCGTCGCCGGGATGCCCGTGGCGGGTTCCGGCACGACTTGGCGCCTGTCCCCTGTGGAAGGCGCGGACATCGGTATCGCTCAACGGAGGATTCCATGCGACACTACGATTTTGCACCGCTCTACCGTGCAACCGTCGGCTTCGACCAGATCGCCGACCTGATGGACCGGGTCCTGGCCAACGACGTCAGCCAGCCGGGCTACCCCCCCTACAATATCGAGAAGACCGCCGATGATGCCTATCGCATCTCGATCGCCGTCGCGGGCTTCTCCAACGACGACCTGACCGTCGAGGTCAAGGAAGGCGCGCTGCTCGTCTCGGCCCGCAAGTCCGAGAACGACGAAGGCCGCACCTACCTGCATCGCGGCATCGCCACCCGCGCGTTCGAGCGTCGGTTCACCCTCGCCGACCACGTACGCGTGACCGGGGCCAGCCACGAGAACGGCATGTTGCACATCGACTTGGTGCGCGAGATGCCCGAGGCGCTGAAGCCGCGTCGCATCGAGATCGCCAAGCCGCAGGCGCGGCAGGCCGTCACGAAGGACGTGCAGGACGCCGAAACCGTCAACTGATCCATTCGATCAGCCAATCCGCCCAAGGCCCCGGTTCGTCCGGGGCCTTTTCCGTTCGCGGTCTCAGTCCAGCAGCGTGCGTGTCATGCGGCTGTCGGCATCGGCCAGTCCGTCGATCACGTCGAAGTGGTGCCTGCCCGCGTCCACCACGTGACCCGCGCCCCACGCTTTCGCCAGCGCCTCGGCCTGCTCCAGGAAGGCGGGCCGCTCGTCGCCGCCGACCCAGACGGTCACCGGCACTTTTGGCGCGGGGTGCAGCATCGGGCTTTCGGCCTGCGCCTCGGCCTCGTCGATCTGCAGGTCGCGGTTCATCGATGTCTGCATCAGCGGCCTCAGGTCCGCCACGGGCGAGATCGGCATGACGTGCGCCAGCCGCGCCGCCACCGCGTCGGGCAGCACGCCCGGCATCGCCATCCGCGCCACCAGATGCCCCCCGGCCGAGTGCCCGGTCAGCCGGATCGGGCCCTCGACCTCGTGCGCGGCGCGCGTGACCGCCTGCGCGATCTGCCGCGTGATGTCCTTGATGCGCACGCGCGGCGCCAGGTCGTAGGACGGCATCGCCACCGCCCAGCCCGCCGCGCGAGGACCTTCGGCCAGGTGCGACCAATGGGCCCGGTCGAACTTCAGCCAGTAGCCGCCATGCACGAAGACGCACAGGCCCTCGGGCACGCCGTCGGGCAGGAACAAGTCCAGCGCCTCGCGCGGGCCATGGCCGTACATGATGCCCAGCCGCGCCCGCCCCGCCGCGGCCAGGCGGCCGCGGTAGGCCTCGGCGGCTTGTGCCCACTGGTCTGGATAGGCGTCCGCATCCGCGATATAGGCTGCATTGGCATAGGCATCGTCCAGGGTCATCCGGATCCTCCACGTCGGGTTTCGGCTGACATGACACCAGAAGATCCACCGCCCGCCAAGCGGCAACCGCATCGGAGACTCTCATGCTCGACGACACGACCGATCTCAAATCGCGCCTCAAGGACCCGTCGCTGCTGGAGACGCGTGCCTACGTGAATGGCGAATGGATCGACGGCGAGAAGACCTTCGACGTCACCAACCCCGCCCGCGGCGACGTGATCGCCCAGGTGGCCGACCTTTCGCGCGAGCAGGTCGCCCAGGCGATCGACGCCGCCTACGCCGCCCAGAAGGACTGGGCGAAGTACACCGGCAAGGAACGCGCCGCGATCATGCGCAAGTGGTTCGACCTGATGATGGAGAACCAGGACGACCTTGGCACCATCATGACCGCCGAACAGGGCAAGCCGCTGGCCGAAGCCAAGGGCGAGATCGCCTACGGCGCCTCCTTCATCGAATTCTTCGGCGAAGAGGCCAAGCGCATCTACGGCGAGATCATTCCCGGCCACGGGCGCGACAAGCGCATCCACGTCATCAAGCAGCCGATTGGTGTCGCTGCCTCGATCACGCCGTGGAACTTCCCCACCGCAATGATCACCCGCAAGGCCGGCCCGGCGCTGGCCGCCGGATGCGCCTTCGTCGGCCGACCGGCGTCGGAAACGCCGCTGTCGGCGATCGCACTCGGCGTGCTGGCCGAGCGCGCGGGCATTCCGGCGGGCGTGTTCAACGTGGTGCCGTCCTCGTCGTCGTCGGACGTGGGCAAGGAGTTCTGCGAGAACCCCAAGGTGCGCAAGCTGACCTTCACCGGCAGCACCGAGGTGGGCCGCATCCTGCTGAAGCAGGCCGCCGACCAGGTGATGAAGTGCAGCATGGAGCTGGGCGGCAACGCACCCTTCATCGTGTTCGACGACGCCGACATCGACGCCGCGGTCGAGGGCGCGATCCTGTGCAAGTTCCGCAACAACGGCCAGACCTGCGTCTGCGCCAACCGGATCTACGTGCAGGCCGGCGTGTACGACCAGTTCGCCGAGAAGCTCGCCAAGCGCGTGTCCGAGATGAAGGTCGGCGACGGTCTGGAAGAGGGCACCGAGCTTGGCCCCCTCATCACCGACAAGGCCGTGGAAAAGGTCGAGGCGCATATCGCGGACGCGAAATCCAAGGGCGCGAAGATCATCCTGGGCGGAGAGAAGCAGCAGATGAAGGGCAGCTTCTTCCGGCCCACCATCGTCACCGGCGCCACGCAGGACATGGCCTTCGCGACCGAGGAAACCTTCGGCCCCCTCGCACCACTGTTCCGGTTCGAGGACGAGGACGACGTGATCGCCATGGCCAACGACACGATCTTCGGCCTGGCGTCGTACTTCTACGCCAGGGACCTCAGCCGCGTGTACAAGGTCGCCGAGGCGCTGGAATACGGCATCGTCGGCGTCAACACCGGCATCATCTCGACCGAACTTGCCCCCTTCGGCGGCGTGAAGCAGTCGGGGCTCGGCCGCGAAGGCAGCCACCACGGGATCGAGGACTACCTCGAGATGAAATACGTCTGCCTGACGGTCTGATGACGCGCCCCGCGCCCCTGGCCGGGCGCGGGACTACCATATCGGGCGCACGCCGCCCTGCCTTCATCGGTTGGAAAGCGCCGCAAAGCGCGAGGCGGCGGGCTTGGCAGCCAAACCTGACGCAGGCGCCGCGCCGCTTGACGAAGGCTCGTGTCGGCGCCACCTCATCCCGATGATCGCCGCACTCGCCCTGCCCACGCTCGTGCTTTTCGCGCTGGCCGTCGCCGTTGCCCGCGGGGTCGAGGCGCTGGTGCCCGAAACGCCGGCGGGGCTGGCGCTTCAGGCGGCGCTCTCCGCGGTCGCGCTGACGCTGTTGTCCGCGGCGGCCTTCGCGGGGCTCTACGCGGCCGGCGACGCGCCGCTGTCGACGCTTCTCGGCGCCGATCCGCGCGGTGGCGTCATGCATTTCCTCGGACTCGGGCTTAAATCCGCGCTCATCTGGGCGCCGCCGATGCTGCTCGTGGTGGTGACCGCCCCGCGGCGCTGGCGGCACGGACGCTGGTAGCGCGGCCCGCAGCCGGCACTGGCCAGAGCATTGCGGATCGTCTATCCGGAAGACTCAGCCGAAGGGGGTCGCATGGCCTACGTGAAGTGGACGTTCATCATCGTGTTCTGGCTGCTCGCCGCGGCCTTCCTGCACTACACGCTGCCGCAGACCGACATCGCGCGGATCACCGACACGTATGAAAAGCGCATCGATCCCGGCGACAACCGCTGGTTCTGGGCGCGGGCGGACGTCGGCACCGACGGCACCATGGCCAACCGCGACGTGTTCTTCATCCAGACCCGCCGCGCCGACGGCGACGTGATGGTCTACCGCAACGAGGATACGGGCTGGGGCTGGCCACCCTATTTCAAGTTCGACACCTCCAACCTGCAGGCCGAGGCCGCCGACCTGCGCTCGACCGCCGCCGACCCGGTCTGGGTGGCGATCAAGCACTACGGATGGCGGGCCGAGCTGTTCACCATCTTCCCCAACGCGCTCTCGGTCCGGCGGGTCGCGGGTCCGGACGTGACGGTGATCCCGTGGACGTCGATCGTGATCCTGATCGTGCTTGCGGCGGTCGGCTGGGCGCTGTGGGTGCGCTGGCGGCGTTTCCACCGCAACCGGCTGGCCCCGGCGCTCGACAGCATGGGGCAGCGGTTGGACGACGGCGGAAGTCGGCTGCGGCGGGCGTTCTCGCGGTCTCGGCACTAGTCTCCGACCTAGGCCGCGCCCGGGCCGGCGCTGCCGCGCCTTTCCTTGCTTTCGACGCAAATCCGGCACGACATTGACGGATCGCCGCGCTACCGCCTGTGTCAGGAGACCCGACGCAGCCGATGCCCAACCTCTTCGCGACCCTCATGCTGGCCGTCTGGCCGCTGATCACGCTGCTGCTGTTCGCGCTGCGGCCGCCGCGGCATGCGCTGATCTGGTCGCTGCTTCTGGGCTACCTTCTGCTGCCCGAGCGTCCCGCCGGCTTCGACTTTCCGATGATGCCGCCACTGGACAAGCACAACATCCCGGCGCTGGCCGCCTTCTTCCTGATCCTGACGCGGCACGGCCCGCCCGGCCCGCTGCTGCCGCTGAACCCGGTGGCTTGGGGGCTGACGCTGATTTTCGTCTTCTCTCCGCTGTTCACCGCGCTGACCAACCCGGCCCCCGTCCACTACGGGGTCGTCCACCTGCCGGGCCTGGGGCTCAAGGAGGCTGTGGCGCTGGTCCTGGGGCAGATCCTGCTGATCCTGCCGTTCCTGCTGGCGCGGCAATTCATCGCCACCGGCGGCGCGCAGCGGGTGCTGATGCGGGCGCTCGTGGTCGCGGCGGTGCTTTATACCATCCCGATGCTGATCGAGATCCGCCTGTCACCGCAGCTCAACCTGTGGATCTACGGCTGGTATCAGCACGAGTTCGCCCAGACGATCCGGTTCGGCGGCTTCCGACCGATGGTGTTCCTGTATCACGGCATCTGGGTCGCGTTCTTCGCCCTGACCGGGCTGATCTGCGCGGTGGCGCTGTGGCGCACGCGCGGACCGCGCCGGCCACGGATGCTTCTGGCGGCCGTCTGGCTGACGATCGTGCTGATCCTAGCGAAGTCGCTGGGCGCGATCCTCTTCGCCGTGCTGCTGCTGCCGCTGACGCTGTTTCTGGGAAACCGCATGCAGATACGCATCGCGCTGCTCCTGGCGCTGCTGGCGACCGCCTACCCGGTGCTGAAGAACGCCGACCTGATACCCGAGGACAGGATGCTGAACGCCGCGGCGCGGGTCGATCCCGATCGCGCGGCATCGCTGCGGTTCCGCTTCGACAACGAGACGCGGCTGATCGAACGCGCCTACGAGAAGCCGTTCTTCGGCTGGGGCAGCTACGGCCGCAACCAGATCTTCGACCCCCGCTCGGGCGAGATCGACACGGTGACCGACGGGCGGTGGATCATCCTGATCGGCGTCTACGGCTGGATCGGCTACTTGGCCGAGTTCGGCTTGCTTCTATGGCCACTGGTGATGCTGTGGTGGCTGTCGCGTGGCGCCACCGCGCGGCTGGTCGCGGCCACGACCGGGCCGCTGTGCCTGCTGCTGGCCATCAACATCGTCGACCTGCTGCCCAATGCCACGCTGACGCCGGTCACCTGGCTGATCACCGGCGCGCTGCTCGGCCACGCCGAACGCCTGTCCGCCCGTCGCGCCATCGGCCGCGTCGGCGCGCTGCGGCTGAAGTGGAAACCCGTGATGTGACGCCGCTCAGGCGCCGCGCGTCCTGAAACGCTGCACGACCGCCTGGGCCAGTTGCCCGGGCAGGATCGCCACGCAGCGGGCGTAGCGTCCCGCCAGCCGCCGGGGATCGGACAGCGCCCGCCACATCCATTCGACCGAAAGCCGCCGCGCCCAGAGCGGCGCACGCCGCTGCGTGCCCGCGAGGAAATCCAGCCCCGCGCCCACCGAGGCGAACCCGACATGCGGCGCCAGCGCGCGGCCGCGCGCCGCCAGGATTTCCTGCCGCGGGGCGCCCAGGGCGATGAAGCAAAGCCGCGCGCCCGAGGCCACCACCTGTTCCAGAATCTCGGCACCGCCCGGCCCCTCGGGGTCGAAGCCCATCGGCGGTGCCGTGCACAGCACGACCTCGAGATCGCGCACGTCACGCTCCAGCGCGGCTGTCGCCGCCGCCAGCGTCTCGGCCGTCGCGCCGACCAGCGCGACGGGCACGCCCTGCCGCGCCGCCACCCGCGCCAGCGGCAGCACCGCGTCCGATCCGGGCACCAGCGCGACGGGGCGCCCGGCCAGGCGCGACGCCCAGACGATCGGATTGCCGTCGGCCGTGACAAGTTCGTGCGCCGCATAGGCGCTCCGGAAGGCGGGCGACTGGCGCAGCTTCACAAGGTGATCCAGGTTCAGCGTGGCCAGCGCAAAGCCCTTCCGCTGCGCCAGCCTTTCGGTCACACGCGCCTCGAGCGCGGCCCAGTTCGGAACGGTGACGCGCACCGTTTGTCCCTCGACGGTGAAGTCCATGGATGTGCGTTCTCCTCGGGAATAGAAATAGCGACTTTCGGCCGGAAATGCCGTGACATTTTCGCAACTGACGGGATGAATCCGCCGCGCCCAGCCAGTTCGATCCACTGCGGCCCGGACCGTCCACAATGCCCGCAAAAGCTCCTTATTCCGGACAGATTTAGCTGATTAACCAAACGATGATCCCGGCCGTTCATGGCCGCCCACGACCACGGTGATTCATGCACGACGCCCGCACACAGAAGATCGCGCCCCTGTGCCCGGCTCTTGGCGGGCGAACCACGTCGGGGCGCGTCGGATGAACGCCGGCCCCCGGTTCCGCAGACGCTGGCCGCTGCACGACGGGGCGGAGGATTATCGGGAAGCCCCTCTCGTCCTCGGGCCGGAAACCCGGTCATGCGATCGCTTCGCGCCGCAAGAGGACCCGCCTCCGCCGTCGGCGGAGTCCGACGACGTGCCGCGCCCTCGCCGCCCAAGGCTGGTCCGCAAACACCGCAAGGCCGTCCCTTCCGCGCCGGAAGAGCGGCACGACGTCCCCTCTACGCCGCGCGCCACCGAACCGACCGTGGCCAATACGGGCGACGCCTCCGCACCGCCCGATACCGGCCCCTCGCGGGAAGCGTTTGACGCACAGCTGCCGAAAGCTGCCGGCAAGGCCGAAGCGCACCCCACGCCTCCGGACATGGAACCCGCGCCTGCCGCTTCGCCCGCCAGCGGCGCGCGGCGCGTGCGTCTGGCAGCGCTTCCGAAGGCGGAACTCGCGCGGGTCCTGCGCCGGGTGCGCGGGCAAGGTCCCGCCATCGCCGCGCCGCCGCAGGAAGAACGCCCCGAATACCCGCCCCGCGCCTCCCCCACGCCGGGCGAGCGACCAAGTGCCGCCGGCGCTCGGGGCCCCGTCACGGCGGCCGAACCACAGCACCCGCAGCCTGCGGACGCTCCGCCCGCAACCACGCCCGCCGCCGCGGACGACGATCCCGGGGACGCTTCGGGCAGCGCGCGCGATGCCGACGCCATGCCCGCACTGCCCCGGCAGGAGGCGCCCGAGACGCCGCCCGCCGCGCAGGAGCTGGCACGACCGGCGCATCCTCCGGCGACGCCTCGAACGGATTCCCGCACGTCCTCTTGGGACGCATTGGGCCGGTTCACGGCCTCCAGCGCGCATCTGGACCGCCACCGCATCGTCGCGGCCCGGCGCGACGATCCCGCGCATGCCGCCTTCGACATGCTGCGCACGCGCCTGCTGCAGGCACTGTCCGACAACGGCTGGAAGCGCGTCGCCATCACCTCGCCCACCGCGCGCTGCGGCAAGACGTTCACCGCCGCGAACCTGGCGATCAGCCTGTCGCGCCAGGAAAACTGCCGCACGGTGATGCTGGACCTCGACCTGCGGCGCCCGTCGCTGCACACGACGCTGGGGCACGCAGACCCGGCGGCAATCGGCGCCATGCTGCGGGGCGAGGTGGCGCCGTCCGGTCATCTGCTGCGGCTGGGGCAGAACGATTTCGACGGCGGCCACAACCTCGCGATCGGCTTCAACGGCCGGCGAGAGCCTTACGCCGCCGAGCTGATGCAGGACCCGCGCACCGCCGATACGCTGTCCCGGATCGAGGCCGAGCTTGCGCCGGACGTCATGCTGTTCGACCTGCCGCCCGCGCTTTATACCGACGACGTGATGGCGTTGCGGCCGCATTTCGACGGGGTGATCCTTGTGATCGGGGGCGGCATCACCACCCCGAAGGAGGTCAAGTCCGTCGAACGCCGCATGGGCGACCGGGTGCCCCTGCTGTGCATGGTTCTGAACATGGCCGAGGACAGCGACGTCCGGCACTACCCCTACTGACGGCCGGCCGCTGCAGGGCCCGGCGCGCGCGGTGTGACGCACCCCGACGCGAAACCTTCAGGTCCCGCCGAAGAACAGTCTCGAGATCGCGTTGGTCAGCCCGCCGGTGCTCAGCCAGGCCCCGACGAAAAGCAGCACGGCGAAAGCCGCGGCCCAGCCCATCCGCATGTGGTTCTCGTGCCGCCGGTCGGCCTCGTTGTTGACATAGGGCACCGCCACGACCGGCGACACGCCCAGCGCGCGCTCCATGTGGCCGGTGGTGCGGATCGCCGGGTTCACGAGCTCGATCGCGGCGGCGAAGGCCAGCCCGGCGGCGAAACTGAGCATCGCGCCCAGCAAGGCCGCCGATTGCCGGCTGCGCGAGACAGCGGTCGCCGGCACCAGCGCGGTCTCCAGCACCTCGATGCGGTCGGTCTGCTCGCGGTCCTGCAGTTCCTGTCCCAGCTCGGCCTCGGCCTTGCGACGGGCCAGAACGGTATATTCCTCCTGCAATTGCGCCAGCGCCCGCTCGCGCGCGCTCAGGGCGCGCTCGACCTCGGGGGCGTCGGCCAGCATGGCCTCGACCTGCTCGATCCGCGCCTGCAGCAGCGCGCGCTGCTCGCGCAGCAGCGCCTCGTTGCGCGCCTGCACCGATTCACGCTGGCGGTCGGCCGACGTCTGAAGCGCGACGATCCGGCTGTCGATGTCCAGCTGGCTGGCGCGCAGAGAACTGAGCTGGCGGCGCAGTTCCACGAGCCCCTCGGGAAGCTGTTCGGCGTTGGCGCGTTTGAACTCCGCCAGTTCGGCCTCCAGTGCCTCGATCTCGTCGCGCACGCGCGCCTCTTCGGTGGCGAAGAAGTCGAGCGTCTCGCGCGCGCGTGTGATGCCGCGATCGCGTGAATGCGCGACCAGCGTGTTCATCAACTCGTTCGCCACGTCCGCGGCCTTCTGCGGGTCTTCCATCCGCACCGTGATATAAAGCCCCGACGGAACCTCGGCCGCCCCGCCCAGCGGGTTGACGATCTCCTCGATCGAGGACGCTTCGCGCATCAGGGCCAGCCGTTCGGTGACCGGCATGGCCGGATCGTCGGTGAACAGGTCGTATTTCTCCATCACCGCCAGAAGGCTGTCGCGCGCCATGAGCCGCTGTTCGATCAGGCGCACGCGGCGCGACGCCTGGCCGGTCTCGGTGCCCGCGCCGGCCAGGCCGCCGGGAACGCGTGCCTCCTCGACCTGCAGGACGGCGGTCGCCTCGTAGACCTTCGGCATCTGCAGCGCGTAGAACAGCGACAGGATGCAGCCGGTGATCGTGATGACCAGGATCACGAAGGCCCGCCGCCGCAGCGCCGCGATGATCTCGTCGAGCGATTGAAACCTGTCCATCATGCGCTCCCGCAAAAGGTGGTCGAGTCGTTCGGCCGGACCGCGCCGCTGCGCGCATCGCGCGGTGCGCCTGCGTAGCAGAACGCAAGCGGCGCTGTCACGCCCGCAGGGTGCGACCGCCGGCGAAGCCGCGTCGGCGTGGTGTCAGGACGACGCAGGCGCGCAGCGACCCGCATCAGGACCCACCCGCGGCCGGTACCGCGCAGAGGCTGAGGATCCAGCCCGACGCGCGCCACTGGTGCAGCGGCAGCGCGCGGTCGCGCCACGGGGGCGGCAGCGCGTCGGTCCCCTCGCCGTCCAGGTGCACGCGGTCGCCGCAGACCCGCGCCGCGTCGAAACCGATCATCGCGCCCGTCGCCGGAAACTGCGCCTTGAAGGCCGCCTCCTTGGCGCCGAACGTGGCCAGCGGATCCGTCTGGCCCTCGTCCGTGCGCAGGATCGCCGCGCCGGTTTCCGCGTCCAGCGGCGTGTCCCGTTCCAGATCCAGCCCGACGCCCGCCCAGTCCGTGCTTCGCCCGACCGCCGCAACCGCCAGCCCGCCCGCATGGGTGATCGAGCCGACGACCCCCTCGGGCCAGACCGGCGCCCGGTCTGCTCCCTGCCGGATCGCGCCTGCGGGCAGCCCCATGCGGACCAGCGCCGCGCGCGCGGCGATCCGCCCGGCAACGAAGTCCGCGCGCCGGGGCGCCCGCGCCCGGGTCATCGCCAGCGCCTCGTCGGGCCAGAGCGCGTCGAGGTCGTCGCGCGCGGGCACCGCCGCCCGCCACAATCCCGGTGGCCAGCCCGCATGGTCGAGCAGCGCAGCACGCTCGGCTGGGTTCATGCGGATCGACGCGCCCGCATCGCGCGGCGCCGGGCCATGGCCGCCTCGCGCGCAGTGCCCGGTCCGCCCTCCGGCGGCGCCACAGGGGCGGGCGGCTCGGGCAGCGCTCCACGCAGGGTCGCGACACGCGCGGCAAGGTCGGAAAGAACCGGGAAGCGGAAGATGTCGGTGATCGTCAGGTCGGGCACCTCCAGCGCCTCGCGGATGTCGCGGTGCACCCGGACCGCCAGCAGCGAATGCCCGCCGAGGTCGAAGAAATTGTCGCGCGGACCGGCCCGCGACACCCCCAGAACCCGCTGCCACAGCGCCGCCAGCCGGTCCTGCACCTCTGCCGCCTCCCGCGCCGGCCGCGCCGCGGGCGCGCCTTCCGGCGCCGGGACCGCGGCCAAAGGCGCGGCTGCGGGGGCTTCGGATGCGCGCGCCGTCAGGGCCACGCGGTCGATCTTGCGGTTGGGCGTCAGCGGGAAGGCATCCAGATGCACGAAGCGCGCAGGCACCATCCAGGCCGGCAGCCGCGCGGCCAGCGCGGCGCGCAGCCGCTCGGGGTCACGCGCCTCACCGGTGTAGTGCGCAACCAGCCGAAGGTCGCCCGGCGCGGCCTGGTGCGCAATGACCACCGCTTGCGTGACGCCCTCCTGCGCGTCCAGCGCGGCCTCGATCTCGGCGGGTTCGATCCGGTGGCCGCGCAGCTTGATCTGGTCGTCGGCGCGCCCGAGGAAGCGCAGCGCCCCGTCCGGATCGCGGCGCACCAGGTCCCCGGTCCGGTACATCCGCGCGCCGTGGAACGGGTTTTCGACGAACCGCTCGGCCGTCAGGTCGGGCCGGTTCCAGTAACCGCGCGCCACGCCCGCGCCGCCGATCCACAGCTCGCCCTCGGCGCCCAGCGGCACCGGCTGGCGCTTCTCGTCCAGCACGTAAAGCTGCGTGTTGGCGATCGCCCGGCCCAGCCCCGCGACGTCCTCGTCGGGCGTGGGTCGGGTCGCGGTCGACCAGATCGTCGCCTCGGTCGGGCCGTAGAAGCCGGTCAGCGCGGCGCCGGTCGCATCCGCCAGATCGCGCACCAGCGCGCCGGGCAGCGGCTCTCCACCCAGGAACAGGTGGCGCACCCGGCCCAGCGCCGCGCGCGTGTGCGGATCGGCCAGCAGCAGCCGCGCCATCGACGGCGTGCATTGCAGGTGCGTCACCCCGTGCCGCGCGACCTGCGCCGCGATCGAGAAGTCGCCCGCGGCCGGCCCCGTCGCGCGCCGCGCCTGCACGACGCGTGCCAGCGGCCGCAGCCCCTCCAGCACGGTGTCGGTGGCGATGCCGTAATCGATCAGGCAGGCCACCTCGGTGACGCCGATCGCGCGCAGCGCATCGACCCGCGCCAGCGCGTCCTCGACCGTGCCGAACAGACCGCTTTCGGTGAAATACCGCTCGAACGCGAAGTCGAGGATCGCGTCCAGCTCCTCGGGCGCCACCTCGTCCAGCGACAGGTCGAACGCGTTGTCCACGCCCTTGGGGCGCTTGAAGGCCGGGAAGGCCCAGGCGTATTGCTTGATCAGCCCGGCCGCGGCGCGCAGGTACACCTTCATCGGGCCGCGCGCGATCTCGCGCGCATGCTCGCGGCTGTCGGACACGAAGGTGTGCAGCATCAGCGTCACGGCGAAATCCGCCGGATCGTGCCCCGCACCGCGCAGCGCCTCGTGGTAGATCGCGATCTTGCCCGCCACCTCGTCCACGCTCTGCCCCAGAAGATGCGTCAGCAGGTGGCACCCCAAGGCCCCCGCCTGGCGCCAGGTCTCGGGGTTGCCGGCGGTGGTCATCCAGACCGGCAGATCGGCCGAGACCGGGCGCGGCTGGGTCACGACCGCGTGCAGGCTTCCATCGGCGCGAGGGAATTCCACCGCCTCGCCGCGCCACAGCCGGCGCACCTGGTCCAACGCCTGTTCGGTCGCGGGCTTGTTGTCGGGCGGCGCGTTTTCCGGACGCAGGACGAAATCGTCGGGCTGCCAGCCGCTGGCTATGGCCATCCCGGCGCGGCCGTTCGTGAGGTTGTCGATCACCGCCCATTCCTCGGCGATGCGGGCGGGATGGTGCAACGGTGCCACCACCGACCCGCCGCGCACGCCGATGGTGCGCGTTAACGCCGCCACCGCCGCGCCGGTGACCGAGGGGTTGGGGTAGGGCCCGCCGAAGGCGTGGAAGTGCCGCTCGGGCGTCCAGACGGCGGCAAAGCCATTGTCGTCGGCAAAGCGTGCACCCTCCAGCAGCAGGCGGTACTTGTCGCTTCCCGCGCCGTCGTCGTTGCCCCAGTAATAGAGCGAGAAATCCATGCCCTCGCCGTCGGACACGGGCCCGCCGGCATTCCGCGCCGGAGCGTCGCCCGCGATCACCACGCGCAGGCCCCGCGCCAGCGTCCAGAACAGCTCGAGCACCGAGATGTCGAAGGACAGCGACGTGACCGCCAGCCACGTGTCGCCGGGCGCATGGGGCACGTGCGCGTCCATCCCGGTGAAGAAGTTCGACACCGCGCGATGCTCGATCATCACGCCCTTCGGCGCGCCGGTCGAGCCGGAGGTGTATATCAGGTAGGCGAGGTCGCCGCCCGAGGCGCCACCCTGCGGGCGCGCGTCGGGTGCGGCATCGATTTCCGGATCGGCGTCCAGCGCCAACGTCTCCAGCCCCTCCGGCAGCGTCGCGGCCAGCGCGGCGTTCGTGACCATCACCTGCGCGCCGCTGTCCTCCAGCACGTGGCGCAGCCGCGCCTGCGGATAAGCCGGGTCCATCGGCAGGTAGGCGCCACCCGCCTTCTGGATGCCCAGCGCGCCGGCCAAAAGGTCGATTCCCCTCGGCAGGCAAAGCCCCACGACCGTGCCCGGCGCCACGCCGCGCGCGCGCAGCACATGCGCGATCCGGTTGGCGCGGGCGTCCAGCGCCGCGTAGCTGATCGCACGATCCTCGAAGATCGCGGCGGTGGCGTCGGGGGTGCGGTCGACCTGCGCCTCGAACGCGGCGTGGATCGTCAGGTCCGCGTCGAAGGGAGTCCCGGTCGCGTTCGGCGCGTCGATCAGCGCGGCGCGCTCGTCGGGGTGCATCTGCGGCAGGGCGGCGGCATCCGCACCCGGCGAGGCGGCCCCCGCGATCGTCTCCAGCCGCCGCGCCAGGCGTTCGGCCATGTCGGGATCGATCCGCGCGGTGTCCACGTGCAGCACCGGGTGCTCGCCCAGCTCGACCGTCAGCGCGCAGCCGTCGATCGCGCCGGCGCCGTCGGACAGCCCCAGCGCAGGCTGCGCCAAGGGCCGCAGGCCCGGCTCGCGCAGCGGCAGGTCGCGGGCAAAGCCGCCATGCGCGCGCAGCAGCGCGATCTCGCCCGCCATGGCCGCGCCCAGCGTGCTCATTCTGCCATCGGCCAACGGCAGGCGCAGCGGCACCCAGGCGCAGACGATTCCGCCGCGCGACGTCTCGGCCAGTGCACCGTCGTACCAGGCGATCGCCTCGCCCGGCCGGGCCATCCGCGCAGCCCAAAGCGCGACCGAGGCCAGATCGGCGCCGCCCAAAGCCAACGGCCGCGTCCGCACCGCGCCCTCGCCCGCCCGCAACCCCGGCAAGGACAGCGGCGCATGGGTCGCGATACGGTCGCGCCAGAACCCTTCGTGCCGCGCGATCCGCCGGACGCGGTGGTCCAGCGCCGCGATCTCCTTGGCATCCGGGCCTGCCAGCAGCACGCCCGGCGCGGCGATGTCCACGCCGCCCAGCGCCGCGCCATCGCCCACGTCGCGCAAGCCCGTCAGCACAAGCGCGCCCGTGCCGCAGGCCACGGTGATCCCGGCCGCGTCGGCCGCCAGCACCATGCCCGGCGCCGCGTCCGCGTCCGTCACCCGCGCCTGCCCGACGGCCACGAGGCGCCCGTCATGGCGCAGCTTCGGCAGCGCCAGCGGGTTGCGGTAAGGCCCGTGATCCAGCGCGCGCACGAGACGTTCGAGCACCTCGGCCGGCTGGCGGAAATCCAGCAGCGCATGACCGGCGGGACGGTCGCCGCGCGCGTGGTAGCGGCGCCGTTTCAGGTCCTGCGGATGACGCGCCAGCGTCCCCGCCTGCAGCTGGTCCAGCAGGGCGTCGAACCCGGCCAGCCCGGCCTCGAAGGCGCGGGTGTTCAGGCTCAGGCCCGTGTCGGCCCCGGTGATCGGGAACGGCCGTCCGACCAGCACGTCGCCGGTGTCGATGCCAGGCTCGACCATGTGCCAGGTGATGCCATGCGTCGTCTCGCCGTCGATCAGCGCCCAGACAGGCGTGTTCAGCCCGGCGCGCTCCGGCAAAGGGCCGTCGTGGAAATTGACCGCGCCCTTGCGCGGCAGCGCCAGCACGGATTCCGGAAGCACCCGCAGGTTGGCAATCGACAGCAGCCAGTCGAACCGCAGCGTGGGCAGCGCGCCATCCAGACCACCCGGCGCGATCACCGCAAAGCCCTGCCCCCGGGCCCATTCCGCCACCGGCTCGGCCGCCGTCACCACCGCCTCGACCGTGCCGCCGCGCGCCAGCAACCTTTCGCCGCAATGCATCAGCAGCGTGTCGTCGCCGATCAGGACCGTGCTCAAGCTCATGGCGCTACTCCTGTCGCATCGGGGTCACCCCGCGCCGCCGTCGCCGCGGCCGAGATCCGAAAGCCGCCGCAAGATCGTGGGCCGCGAGATCGCGCAGGAAATGGTCGGGACCCTCGTCCCTCCGCCGCCCCAGCACGCAGCGCAGCCGCCACAGCGCGCCGCCCGCCAGGTGGCCCAGCGTGGCGGCGCAGGCATATGCCAGCCCGTGGGTCTTGCGGAAATAGTGCCTGCGGCTGTCGAACCAGTAGGCCGGCACCCGCGCGCGCCGTTTCAACCCCGTCGAGGCCGAGCCGATATGCACCACGCGGCTTTCGCGCACGAAGTGGCGCTCATGTCCTGCATCGGCGGCGCGACGGCACAGGTCGGTTTCTTCGAAATACAGAAAGAACGTCTCGTCGAACGCCCCGATCCGGTCCAGCACCGACCGCCGGATCATCATCGAAGCGCCGGCGAGCCAGTCCACCGGCCCGCTCTCGGCCGGTATGCCGGGGCTGACCACGTGGCGCCGCAGCAGGCGCGTGACCGGTCCGGTGCGCGCAGCATCCTCGATCTCGGACCACACGGACGGAAACCGGAACGCGGTCTCATGCGGCGCGCCGTCCTCGCCCTGCGTATAGCTTCCGGCAATCCCGGCCTCGGGATGGGCCTCGAGATACGCGACGAGGGTTGCGATCGCGTCCGCTTCGGGGAAGGCGTCCGAGTTCAGCAGGTAGACGTAGTCGGGCTGCGTGCCGTCGGACATCCCCGCGCGCATCCCGATGTTGTTGCCCGCGCCGAAGCCGTTGTTCACGTCCGACAATATCAGCCGCACCGGCGCGCTGCGCGCCCAGTCCTCTTGGGCCAGCGCCTGCGCCAGCGCCAGGTCCGAGCCGTCGCCGCTGGCATTGTCGACGATGATCAGCTCGGCCTTCAGCCCCTGCATCGCGGCCAACGCGGCGCGCGCCGCGCGCAGGGTCATCGGCGCGGTGCGGTAGTTCAGGATGATCACGAGAATGCCCGGCATCATGTCACTCGGCCGCCTCGACGCGGTATGCCGACGCGTCGCCTTCGGCCCGGCGCAGGACGTCGCGGATCATCGCCGCCAGCACGCGGACATTGGGTTCGAGCACCATCGAATCGTGGTCGCCCGGCACCTCGTGCACGGCAAGGTCGGTGGCATGGATGCTCCAGTCGTTGTCGTGCAGCGCATAGGTCCGGTCCGACCGGACCGCCCTGCCCCCGGTCACCCGCCACGCGCCTTCCAGCGGCGGCCGGAACAGCGCCACCCACCCGTCCCACGCTTGCGGCCGGTAGACCGCGACGGCGCGGTAGAACGCGGCTTCGATCTCGGCGTTGTGGAAGCTGTCGCCGTCCTCGGTCGCGGCCGTTGCCCTGCGCCGCGTGAACTCCCACGCGATCCGGTTGCGCGCCCAGGTCAGCGGGTAAAGCGGCCCCGCGGCGCGCGCCTTGTGCCACTGGATGACCGCCCGGTCGCGCCACAGAAGCGGCCGGCGGCGCGGCAGCGGCGTGTCCAGCATGACCACGACCGGCACGTCCTCTCCGGCATCCCGAAGCTGCTGCGCGATCTCGAAGGCCGTGATCCCTCCGCCCGAGAATCCGCCCACCAAGTAGGGACCGTGCGGCTGCACTTGCCGCATCTCGGCGATGTAGTCGGCGGCGGCCTCCTGAATCGTCTCGTGCGGCGGGTCTTCGCCGTAAAGCCCGCGCGCCTGCAGCCCGTAGACCGGCCGGTCGGCCCCAAGCAGGGTGGCGAGGTGGCGCAGGTTCAGCACGTTGCCGAACATCCCCGCGACCAGGAAGAACGGCCGCCGCGCGCCGCCGTCGCCCTCGTGCATCGGCACCACGTGGGCAAAGCGGCGCGCCGACAGCGCGGAAACCGTCGCTGTCGGGCCCTCGACTTCGGCCGGCGCGGACGCCCCCGTGCGCGCCTCGATCAGCGCGGCGCAGGCGCGGATCGTGGGCGCCTCGAACAGCACCGAGATCGGGAAGTCCACCGCATAGGTCCTGCGGATCAGTGCGAACAGCCGCACGGAGATCAGCGAATGGCCGCCGAGGTCAAAGAAGCTGTCGCGCACCCCGATCTCGGCGATGCCCAGCAGGTCGGACCAGAAGCCCGCCAGCGTCTTCTCGATCTCCGTCTCGGGTGGCTCGTAATCGCTGTCGAGCTGCGGCCGCTCGAATCCGCCGGCCGCCTGTGCGCCCTCCGGCGCGCGCTCCGCCTCGGCCAGAAGCGCGTCGAGGTCGAGCGCGCTGACCGCCACCTGCCCCAGTCCCGAGTCCAGTGCCCGCCGGAATGCCTGCGCGCCTTCGGCGGGACGGATGCCCAGACGCGCCATGCGCGCCAGCCGCTCTTCGGCCGGGCTGCGCGGGGCATCGGCGTCGTCGTATTCCATCTCGGGCGCGGTCGGTTCGGGCACGTTGCGCAGCACGTCCGGGCTGGCCAGCCGCCGGATCGTGAAACCCTCGATCTCGATCACGACGGCGCCATCGGGCCCCGCAAGCACGATGTCGAAGCTGACAGTTTCCGCCTCGGCGCGGTTGTCGCCCGCGTTGCGCACCCAGCTGAGCACCCGCGACGGCAGCGCCCCGTGCACCCGCACGCGCCCATAGCGGACGGGCGCCCACAGGTTCGTCGGCTCCCAACCCTCGATCAGCTCCATCGCCCAGCCTGTCGCGATGTCCAGCAGCGCCGGGTGCACCAAGCAGCCATCGTCCCGCGCCTCGGGCGCCAGCGACAGCGCGGCCAGCCCCTCGCCCTCGCCCAGCGCCACGCTGTGCAGGACCTGCCAGCGCGGCCCGAAATCCAGCAACGGCGTCTGGGCCGAGGCCATCCGCCCCCCGCCACCCCGTGGCGCGCCCAGCCGCGCGCGGATCGCGTCCAGGTCCAGCGGCGCGGGGCGCGGGAACGCGGCCGGCGACAGCCCCGCCTGCGCGATCCGCGCCCGGCCGGCCCGGCCGTCCACGCTGAAATCGGCCAGCACGTCCATGTCGTAGCCGCCACCCGCCCGCCGCAGCCGCGTGCGCATGGCGCGCGCGCCGCCGTCCGGCACGCGCAGCGGGCGCAGCAGGTCCAGGTCGCGGATCTCGAACGGGCCGTCCTCGCCCTGCGCGGCCAGCGCATGGGCGGCCAGCGTCACGCAGGCCGCCCCCGGCAGCAGCGCATCGCCCGCCCGCGTGCGGTGCTCGTCCACCACCCAATCGTCGGTGCTCAGCCGCGCGTCGAAGACCCTGTCGCCTCGCGCGTCGACGCCCGCGCTGCCCAGCAGCGGCAGCGCCACCGGCTCGGCCTCGACCCCGCGCGCGACCGCCTCGGCGGCCATGCCGACCTCGGACCAGATGCCCCAGTCGATCGCCACGACCCGCGTCGCTCCGCCCGCGCGCGACTGAGCGTAGGCGTCCAGGAACGCGTTCGCCGCCACGTAATCGACCTGCCCCGCCGGCGCGGTGATGGTCGAGCTGGACGAGAACAGCACCATCCAGTCCACCGCCCCGTCGGGAAAGACCGCGCCCAGCACCTGCGTTCCGTGCACCTTGGGCGTGAACACGTCCTCGACCGCGGACAGGCTCTTGCCCAGGATCGGGGCGTCGCGCATCACGCCCGCCGCATGGATCACGCCAGTGATCCGGCCGAACCGCGCCTCGGCCTCGGACCGGATCTGCGCCATCCGGGGCGCGTTGCACACGTCGCCCGCCGCGACCATCACCTGCGCGCCCGCCGCTTCCAGCTCCCGCACCGCGCGGATGCGCCGCGCCGTGCCGCCGCCCCGCCGCAGGACCGCATCCCACGCCTCGTGCGGGGGCAGGGCCTCGCGCGACACCAGAACCAGGTGCGCACCCCGCGCGGCGAAGTCCCGCGCCAGCGTCAGCCCGACGCCGCCGAGGCCGCCGGTGATCAGCACCACGTCGCCCCGCCCGGGCGCCTGCCCGGCTGCGTCGAGCGCGACGCGCCGCATCGCCCATTCGTAGCGCTGCCCGTCGCGCAGGGCGGCCACGCGGTTGCCCGGCGCGGCGCGCAGCTCTTCCAGCACGCCGCGCAGCACCGCCTCGAGGCCGCGCGCGCGCGCGGCCTTTTCGGCGGCGCGGCCCCGCCGCGCCGCCGCCGGCAGGTCCACGTCCAGCGTCGTCACGCTCACCCCCGGAAACTCGCGCGGGATCACCCGCGCGGGCCCCGCCAACGTCGCCTTGGCCGGATGGCGCAGCGGCGCCTCGCCCAGCCGCGCCGCGTCCGACGTCACCACCACCACGTGAGGCGTCATCCCGCCGCGCTCGCCCATCGCCTGCGCCAGGAACAGCAGCGCGTAGAAACCCTGCTCCTGCACCCTATGGAAGAAGCTCGAACCGGGGCGGTGCCCCTCGCCCTCGGTCACCAGCCAGAAATGCCCGATCCGGTCGGGCAGCAGGTCGCGCTCGGCCAGCGCCTGCAACAGCCGGTCGTATTCTCCGCGGCCCTGTTCCGGCGCAAGGACGAAGCTGCCGTCGCCGCGCGCTCCGAAGCGATCGCCGGGATACACCAACGTCACGCGATGCCCCTCGGCCCGCAATTGCGCGGCGGCGGCGTCGGCCAGTCCGGCCTCGTCGGCGAACAGCAGCCAGGTCTGCGGCTCGCGCGCGTCTTCCAGCGCCCTGCCCTCCGGGTCGAGGTCGACCGCCAGCGGCTGCGGCCGCCAGACCGGCCGCCAGCCCCAGCGCGAAACGTCGTCCTCGCGCACCAGCGCGGGGCGCGCGGGCGCCGCGACCTCGCGCCCCGGCTCGATGAAATAACGCTGGCGCTGGAACGCGTAGGTCGGCAGCGGCACGCGCGCCCGCCCCTGGCCCCAGATCTGCACCCAGTCGATCGCCACCCCCAGCGCCGCAAGCCGACCCAGAACCTCGAGCAGGTGCCGGTCATCGGCAACTACGTCGTCGGGACGACGCAGCGAGGGCAGCGCCTGGTTCGCGCTCACGCGCGGGTTCTGCCGCGCGAGCCCGGTCAGCGCGCCACCCGGCCCGACCTCGAGGAAGACGCGGTTCTCGCGCGCCAGCGTCTCGATGCAGTCCGCGAACAGCACCGTGTTCCGCAGGTGGCCCACCCAGTAATCCGGATCGGTGGCCTGCCCGTCGGTCATCATCCGGCCGGTGCGGTTCGACACCAGCGGGATGCGCGGCGGGTGCAGCGCGATGCCGCGCAGATAGGCGCCGAAACGATCGAGGATGCCGTCCAGCATCCGGCTGTGCGCGGCGACGTCGATGCCGATGCGCCGGTACTCGACGCCGTCCTCGGCCAGCCGCGCGGCCAGCGCGTCCAGCGCCGCCTGCGGCCCGGATGCGACCGACACGCCCGGCGCGTTCTCGGACGCGAGGTCCAGCGCCTCGCCCAGCCGTGCGCGCAACTCGGTCGCCGGCAGCGCCACCGACAGCATGCCTCCCGGTTCGACCGTGTCGAACAGCATGCCGCGCAGGTGCACCAGACCGATGCAATCCTCGAAGCCGATCACGCCCGCGACGCAGGCGGCGGCGTTCTCGCCCATCGAGTGCCCGGCCAGCACGGTCGGCTCGATCCCCCAGCCGCGCCACATCTGCGCCAGCGCGTATTCCACGATCATGATGAGCGGCAGCTGCAGCGACGGGCGCTGCAACGCCTTGTCCGCCGCGTCCTCGGCGCCCGGTTCGGGCAGCCACAGCGCGCGGATGTCCGCATCCGTCAGCGTGGCGAGGTGATCCAGCCCCCGGTCCATCCACTCGGCGAAGACCGGCTCGGTCTCGTAGAGGTCGCGCGCCATGCCGGCGTATTGCGCGCCGCCGCCGGGGAACAGGAACGCCACGTCCGGCGATTCCAGCGCGCGGTGCTGATGCAGGCGGCGGGGATCGCCGCCCTCCAGCAGGCGCGCGGCCTCGTCGTGGGTGCCGGCGACGACGACCATGCGCCGGTCGAAGGCGCGGCGGCCGCGTTGCAGCGTGAACGCGACGTCGGCCAGGTCCTGTTCCGGATGCGCGCGCAGATGCGCCGCCAGCCGCACCGCATTGTCCTCCAGCGCCGCCCGGTTGCGCCCGGAGACCGTCAGGACCTGGAACGGCCAGTCGGACTCGGCCGCCGCCGCACGCGCCGGCGCCTCCTCCAGAACCGCGAAGGCGTTGGTGCCGCCTACGCCCAGGCTGTTGATCCCGGCGCGGCGCGGATGGTTGCCGCGTGGCCAGTCTGTCAGCGCATCCGCCACCCGGAAGGGCGAGCCGTCGAAGGCGATGGCGGGGTTCGGCCGTTCGAACCCTAGGCTGGGCGGAATCTTCGCGTGATGCAGCGCCAGCGCGGTCTTGATCAGCCCGGCCACGCCCGCCGCCGTGTCCAGGTGGCCGATATTCGTCTTGACCGAGCCGATCCGGCAATGCCCCACCGCGGCGGACGTCTCGCGGAACGCCTGGCTCAGCGCCGCCACCTCCAGCGGGTCGCCCAGCCGAGTGCCGGTGCCGTGCCCCTCGACATAGTCGATCGTCTCGGCGGGCACGCCCGCCAAAGCCAGCGCCTCGGCCACCGCCCGCGCCTGCCCCTCGACCGACGGGGCGAGGTAGCCCGCCTTCTGCGCGCCGTCGTTGTTGACCGCGCTGCCCTTGAGCACCGCCCAGACATGGTCGCCGTCGGCCAGCGCATCCGCCAGCCGCCGCAGCACCACGACCCCCGCGCCCGAGCCGAAGACCGTCCCCTGCGCCCGGTGATCGTAGGCGTGGCAGGCGCCGTCCGGGCTCAGCACCTCGTTCTCGCGATACAGATACCCCCGGCCCTGCGGCAGCTCGATCGTCACGCCCCCGGCCAGCGCCATGTCGCATTCCCCGGTCAGCAGCGCCTGCGCCGCGTAATGCACCGCCACCAGCGAGGTCGAGCACGCCGTCTGCAGGTTCACCGACGGCCCCGTCAGGTCGAAGGCATGGCTGACGCGGGTGGTCAGGAAATCCTTGTCGTTGCCCGTATGGCGCAGCAGGAACATCCCCGTCCCGTCCACCAGGTTGGGATTGCTGCACAGGTTGAAGTAGAAGTAGCTGCCCATTCCGCAGCCGCCCCAGACGCCGATCCGCCCGTCGAAGCCGTCCGGCACGTGGCCCGCGTTCTCCATCGCCTCCCACGCGGTTTCCAGGAACCGGCGGTGCTGCGGGTCCATGATCGCCGCCTCTTTCGGCGACAGGCCGAGGAACTCGGCGTCGACCTCGTCGAAGCCGTCGAGCGGCGCGGCGAAGGGCACGTAGGCCGGGTCGCCCAGCCGCGCCGGGTCCTCTCCGGCGGCGCGCAGCGCGTCCTCGTCCAGCCGCGCGATGGCCGAGCGGCCTTCCACGAGGTTGCGCCAATAGCTCTCGATGTCCGCCGCACCGGGAAGGTGGGCGGCCATCCCCACGATGGCGATGTCGCCGTCGTGGGCGGCGGAAATGCTCTCGCCCTCCCGGGCGATGCGAGCATCGGGCGGCGGCTGGCGCATGGCACGCTCCTGACGATTGCGCGGCTCGCGTTCTACGGTTGCGCGCTGCCACCATGATAGGGAAATGCGCAGAAAGTGCGGCGGATTCCGGAATTCACTGTGATTGCGCGCGGCCGGCTGTGGCCCGCCCGGTACATCGCACGCGCCCTGCGCGAGGTCGGAAGCGATCAGATCAACCCAAGATCGGTCCGCCGCGCTTTCTCAACTCTTGGAGTCAAGCCGCGCGGCCTTGCGGCGCACCAGGACCGCCCGCAGATCGTGCATCGCCAGCAGCAGCGCGTCGCTCACCGCCTCCAGGTCCGCATCGTCCGCCCGCGCCTGCGCCCAGTGCGCCGTGCGCCCGATCAGCGCCACCGTGCGCGCCACGTCGTCCGGCCCGTCCACGGCATCCGCCTCGGCGGCCATCCAGTCGCGGATCGCGTCGAGATCGGCGTCGGACAGCACCCGGCCGCCCTGCGCGCGGATCTCGCCGCTGCCGGTCTTGACCACCGCCAGCGGCTCCATCTCGACGCGGCGGCTGCGCGGGTCCTCGGTCACGCGGAAGACCTGCGCACCCCCCGGCCGCCTGCGGAAGTAGAACGGCGGCAGGCCGGTCACGTCAGTCCGGCGCAGAACGCCTCGATCCGGTCGCAGGCCTGCGTCAGCATCTCGTCCGAGGCGGCGTAGCTGACGCGGAAATGCGGGCTCAGCCCGAAGGCCGCACCGAACACCACCGCGACGTCGTGCTCTTCCAGCAGCGCGGTGCAGAAGTCCTCGTCGCGTTCGATCCGCCTCCCGCCGGCGCTGGTCTTGCCGATGCAGCCCGAGATATCGGGATAGACGTAGAATGCGCCCTCCGGGACCGGGCAGATCACACCCGCGCAGGCGTTCAGCCGCGCCACCACCATGTCGCGCCGCTCGCGGAACGCCGCAGCGCGATCCGCCAGGAACGACTGGTCACCCTCCAGCGCCGCCAGAGCCGCCCATTGGCTGATCGAGCACGGGTTCGTCGTCGATTGCGACTGCAGCTTGCGCATTGCGGCAATCAGCGGCTCGGGGCCCCCCGCGTAGCCGATCCGCCAGCCGGTCATCGCGTAGGCCTTGCTGACCCCGTTCAGCGTCAGCGTGCGGTCCTTCAGCCCCGGCTCGACCTGCGCCGGCGTGACGAACGCGAACCCGTCGAAGGCGAGATGCTCGTAGATGTCGTCCGACAGCACCCAGACGTGGGGGTGCCGCATCAGCACGTCAGTCAGCGCACGCAGCTCGGACCGGGAATAGCCCGCGCCGGTGGGGTTGCTGGGCGAGTTGAACAGGAACCACTTGGTCCTGGGCGTGATCGCCGCCTCCAGCGCCTCGGCCGTCAGCTTGAAGCCGGTCTCGATGCCCGCCGGCACGATGACCGGCGTGCCGCCGCCCAGCCGCACGATGTCGGGATAGCTGACCCAGTAGGGCGCGGGCACGATCACCTCGTCGCCGGGGTTCAGCGTGGCGATCAGCGCGTTGAACAGCACCTGCTTTCCGCCCGACCCCACGCTGACCTGCGCGGGCGTGTAGTCCAGCCCGTTCTCGCGCCTGAACTTGGCGCAGATCGCGTCCTTCAGTTCGGGTATGCCGTCGGGGGCAGTGTATTTCGTGCGCCCGTCGCGGATCGCCGCGATCGCCGCGTCCTTCACATGATCCGGGGTGTCGAAATCCGGCTCTCCGGCGCTCAGAGATATAACGTCGCGGCCCGCGGCCGCCCTTTCGCGCGCCGTTTGTGTAATCGCAATGGTCGGCGAGGGTTGAACGCGCGCCAGCGCGTCGGAAAGGAATGACATGGAAGCCTGCGAAGGTTTGAAATGAACGCGCAACCGTCTTAGGTTGCGCCATCGCAGGGATCAAGCGCGCCGCGCAAAGGACATTGTTATGAGCACAGACATCGCCCTCACCGAGGACACGACCGGCCCCACGACCGACTGGTACGGCCCCGACGCGGCCACCTTCGGTGACCGCCTGGCCGCCGCCCGCGACGCCGCCGGCATGTCGCAGGGCGACCTCGCGCGGCGCCTGGGCGTCAAGCTCAAGACCCTGCAATCGTGGGAAAACGACATGGCCGAGCCGCGCGCCAACCGGCTGTCGATGACCGCCGGACTGCTGGGCGTGTCGATGGTCTGGCTGATCACCGGCGAGGGCGAGGGCCTGCCCGCCCCCGATGATTCCGCCAGTGTGGGACCGGACATCAACGCGATCCTGCTGGACATCCGCGCGGTGAAGATCCAGCTGCAGGCCGGCAGCGAGAAGCTCTCGCGCCTGGAAAAGCGCCTGCGCGCGATGCTGGCGACGCAGTAGCGACGGCGCGGCCGGGACCGCGGACATGACAGGCAGCACGGAGAGTGCAATGAGCACGGCGAACCTGAACATCGCGCCCGAGGACCGCGCCACGCGCCTCAAGCGGCTGCACATGCGCTCGATGCGGCGCGGCATCAAGGAAATGGACATCCTACTGATGCGCTACGCCGATGCGCGGCTGGCGCAGATGGACGCAGCAAGGCTCGATACCTACGAGGCGTTGCTGCACGAGAACGACCAGGATCTCTACCAATGGGTCTCCGGCCAGATAGACCCGCCTGCGCGCTTCGCGCCGCTTGTCGACGACATCCGGGCCGTCGCCTCCTTCGGCCCCTGAATCGCGCTGTCGCGCGGCCCAGCCGTTGCGCGACCGTCACCCGACCGCGCGCTGTTTCGAAAAAAACGCAACGCGTTTAACGCAATGTTGGGTATTTTAGCCACATCTTCGCCGCAGTGTCACAACGCGGAGATGGTTATGAGTATACATGCCTCCATGGCGCCCGAGACCGATCAGGGCTTCATGGCCAGCTATCTTGAATCGCTGGGACTTCTGGAACGGCTGCACCGGCTGCTTCTGGACGTCATCAAGGATGAGTTCGAGCGCCTCGGCATCATCGACCTGAACGCCGTTCAGGCGCTGCTGCTGTTCAACATCGGCGACAACGAGGTGACGGCCGGCGAGTTGAAGACCCGCGGCTATTACCAGGGTTCGAACGTGTCCTATAATCTCAAGAAGCTGGTCGAGATGGGCTACATGCACCACCAGCGGTGCGAGATCGATCGCCGGTCGGTCCGCGTCCGCCTGACCCAGCGGGGCCGCGAGATCCGCGAGATCGTCGCGGGCCTGTTCGAACGCCACGCCGACGGCCTGCAATCGAAGGGCGCGCTGTCCTTCGACGGCATGGACGAGATCACGACCGCGCTGCGGCGCGTCGAACGCTACTGGTCCGATCAGATCCGCTACATCTACTGATCCGACCTACGGCTACAGAACGTAGCCGCGCGCGGGGCCCCATGGCCGGCGCACCCAGACCCTCTCCCGCACATCGCGCAGCCCGCGCACCATCCGCCCTTGGCCTCAGCCCGGCGGCATCGGCGCGCCCGACGCGCCCACCAGGCGGTTCTCGATCTCGCGGTACAGCTTGCGCACCATCGCCGCCCGGAACCCGTCGTACCCCTCCGCCGTCTCGACGAAGCTGCCCGGACCGCGGCGCAATTCGTGTTCGTAGTGATCCACCACGTCCGGATCGGCGCCCAGCACTGCCAGCCCGTTCACCGTCACGCCCTCGAAGGGAAAGTTCCGGTAGGCCGGGCGCGGCCAGAACCCGTCGTTGGTGATCCCGTCGCCCGACACGTCGATCACCCGCCGCGCGCAATCGGGCGCGCGCTGCATCATCGTCGCCCCGAAGCCCAGCGCATAGCCCAGCGCCGTGGGAAACCGCGCATAGCTGCGCTGCGTGCGCGCCAGCCGGTCGGCGACCGCGTCGATGTCGGCGCGGCTGCGCAGCACCACCCAGTCCTGCACCACGACCGATTGCCGCCGGCCGCTCCACTCGTAGACCGCCAGCGCGACGCGCCCGCCCTGCCCCAGCAGCGCGCCCACGATGTCGGGATCGGTCAGCGCCGCCGCCAGTCCGTCGCGCTGCAACGCGTATTCCCGCTCATCGACCGAGGACGACACGTCCAGCGCCAGCAGCAGCGCCAGCCGGCAATCCTCCTGCGCCAGGGCCATGCCCGGCGCCAGCGCCAGCAGGCCCGCCAGCGCGCACGCGCCCGCGCGCGCCGGCAGGCCTCCAAGGCCTACCAATGCCCGGTATTCTCCATGCTCGCCCAGGGCTCCTTCGGCGGCAGCGCCTCGCCCTCCTGCAGCAGCTCGACCGACACGTTGTCGGGCGAGCGCACGAACGCCATGTGCCCGTCGCGCGGCGGCCGGTTGATCGTCACGCCCGCCTTCTGCAGCGTCTCGCACATCTCGTAGATGTCCGGCACGGTGTAGGCCAGGTGCCCGAAATGCCGGCTGTCGCTGGGCAGCCCCTCGTCGCCGTCCCAGTTGTACGTCAGCTCGACGTCGTGATGCCCGTCGGCCTGCTCGGGCGGGCACAGGAACACCAGCGTGAAGCGCCCCTTCTCGTTCTCCATCCGGCGCCGCTCGGTCAGCCCCAGCAAATTGTAGAACGCGATCGACGCGTCCAGGTCCTTCACCCGGACCATCGTGTGCAGATACTTGATACCCATCGGTCTCTCCTTTTGCCTTCGCCCAAGGCTAGCACCCGCGCCACGCTTGTCGAGCCACCGGCGGCAACACCGCATATCGGCGTTTCCCCGAAAGCCCCCACAAGATAAGGTAGAACCCGACTCACGCGCCCGGAAAGGATTCGCCATGCCCCTCAGCCCCGACCAACAGGCCGAGATCACCGAGGCCCGCAAGGACACGCAGCCCACCCTGCGCGCCACCGCCCCGGGCATGGAGAAACACCTCTACACCGCGCACCCGGTGCTGGATCACGGCTTCGTCCGCGTGGTCGACTACATGGGCGACGATGCCGCCATCACCCAGGCCGCGCGCGTCAGCTACGGCCGCGGGACCAAGGCCGTCTCCAACGACGAAGGGCTGATCCGCTACCTGATGCGGCACTGGCACTCGACCCCCTTCGAGATGTGCGAGATCAAGCTCCACGTCAAACTGCCGGTCTTCGTCGCGCGCCAGTGGATCCGCCACCGCACCGCGAACGTGAACGAATACTCGGCCCGCTACTCGATCCTCGACCGCGAGTTCTACATCCCCGCGCGCGACAGCCTGGCCGCGCAATCGGCCACCAACAACCAGGGCCGGGGCGAGGCTCTGGAAGGCGCCGAGGCGCAGCGCGTGCTCGACTGGCTGCGCGAGGATTCCAACCGCGCCTACGACCATTACGAGGCGATGATCTCCACCGCCGGCCAGCAGGGCCTTGCGCGGGAACTTGCGCGCATGAACCTGCCCGCCAGCATCTACACGCAATGGTACTGGAAGACCGACCTGCACAACCTGCTGCACTTCCTGCGCCTGCGCGCCGACAGCCACGCCCAGTACGAGATCCGCGTCTACGCCGAGGCCATCGCCGCGATCACCGCCGACTGGGTGCCGTTCGCGTACAAGGCGCATCAAGATTACCGCATGGGCGGCGCCACCCTCTCCGCCGGCGCGCTTGATTGCGTGCGGCGCATGCTGAAGGGTGAGGAGGTCACGCAGGAGAACTCCGGCATGTCCAAGGGGGAATGGCGGGAGTTTCAGGGGGTTTTGGGGGAACGGAAATGACATCAGAAGTAATAATTATCAATAAATTTGGCCTTGCTCTAGCCGCCGATAGCGCTGTGACTGTCGAGCATGTACACAATTATGAGCGGATAACAAAAACCTATAATTCTGCGAACAAGCTTTTCTCCCTGTCAAAGCATGCGCCTGTCGGGGTGATGCTCTATAACACAGTAACATTAGGCGGCCTTCCCCTTGAGACTGTCATAAAGAACTATAGGGAGCAGCTCGGCAGAAGAAAGTTTGGCCGACTGTCGGAATATGCTGACGACTTCTTTGGCTATCTCGACGGCAATAGTGACCTCTTCCCTCGACAGGACACACAATTCATCACTGCCCTTCACCTTATGGACGAACTCCTTCCAATTCTAAGCTCCTCGACAAATAAGAAGGACTTCAAGGAGAAGCTAGAGGAAAGAGTAGAGGAGATTGAGAGCCTAGACCGCATCGAATGTCTCTCAGACAGCCAGATTGCCTCCGAAGTTAGAGCTTCGCGCAGCTTGCTCGACGACATCTCAAATCACATCTTTAGGGATCGAAAAAGCTACGCGACTGGGACAAAGAGCTTAGTCCAAAAGCTGTATAAAACCATGTTTTCGAGAAAGTACAAAACCAGCGGCTATACTGGCCTCGTTTTCGCGGGTTTTGGAGAGCGGGACTTTCTACCTTCGTTGTCACACTATTACGTTGACTGCATCTTTGCTGATAAGGTTCGCCGATGGGAAATAGAAGAACATTCACTGAGCAATACATCGCAGGGGCAAGTAATACCTCTGGCCGACAGCGAGGTAATGGAGACGCTTCTAAACGGCATGAACCCGCAATATGAGAAGGAAGCCAACTCACAAACGTTGACGGTTCTGGCGAAATCGATCCAAACAATCATTGAGCAACTGCCCCACGCAGATGAAGCAGAAAAGGAAAAGCTCAAGAAGGCTTCCATTAAGGCGTTAATAGCTGGATTGGATAGCTATCGAGAGGCTATGAAAGACTATAAGGATCAGCACTATTCCCGGCCAATCCGGCAGGCAATCGCCGCTTTACCGATCGCAGAACTCGGAAGCGTTGCTGAAACGCTGATCAATGTTTCGCATATTCACAAACGCGTGAATCCACAATTTGAGACTGTTGGCGGGCCCGTTGACGTTGCGGTCATCTCCAAGGGAGACGGCTTTGTCTGGGTGAAAAGAAAGCACTATTTTGATGCATCCATTAACCCCACATTTGCGTTGAAGTACCTAGGATAGCTTGCTACCCTTGGACGCATCAGAGACGGGGCAGAACATGGTTGGGCAACGCGGTGTTAAGAAGCACGTGTCTGAGGAGGAATTGCTCAAGTTGTTGCTTGAGCAAGAAAAATCAGACGATAAGCGACTCCAAGAGGCGCTTCGCAGAGTTGAGTTGACGTTCAGAGAAGAACTAGCGGCGCAAAGCGCGTAAGTTCCGCTAGCTGCCTATGCGTGTCGACATCGCTGGGGCTTCGAGGCAACCGTCATCCACACCCGGCAACGCGTCCCACCGTGGGACACCCTGTCGGCCTTCACCGACCCGCGGGCTCTGCCATACTCCGCGCCACGGCAGGGCGCGCCTGCGGAGCGGCGCCGCTGGCCATTGCCGCCCCCGCGCCGTGCGCTGCCTCCCCTGCCCGGCGGGCCCACCCCAACTTCTCACCGAATAATCCCCGCCTCGGTGTCGCCCCATTGGGTCCGCGACTCGCGGGCCTTCTTCTCGACCTCCTCGGGGCGCATGATGTAGTCGGACGTGTCCGGCCCCTCGATCACCTTGGCCAGGCGGAAATGCATGAAAGCGCGCAGCACCCGGTTCATCCGGTGCTGGTAGCCCGGCCCCATCGCCTTGAAGAACCGCACCACGTCCGCGTCGAACGCCACGGTGCAGCGCGTGCGCTTGCCGTCGCGGCGGTCCGGGTCGTCGGCGATGGCGTGCCAGTCGCGCGGACAGCCCTTGTGCGTCCACATGACGTTGAGCAGGTCGCGCTCGACCATCTCCATCGCGTCGACGCCGTACATGAAGTTCAGCCGCTCGGTCTTGGTCATCTCGGTCAGCTTGGGGCGGGGCATTTGGGTGGCTCCTGTGGGTGGTCGGGACGGGCCGACCCTGCCGCGGCCGGGTTAAGGCATGTTGTGCGGGCCGTGCGCATGGATTGTGCATGCGTCGTGCACGGGATGTGACCCGCCCCTTTCCGCCGTCCGCGGGCTCTGCCATACTCGGGGCCAAACCAAGAATGCGAGCAGCACATGGCCGAAGATCTCCTGCACGGGCACGAGCCCTCCGATTACGACGCCTCCTCGATCGAGGTGCTCGAGGGGCTGGAACCCGTCCGGAAACGCCCCGGCATGTATATCGGCGGCACCGACGAACGCGCCCTCCACCACCTCGTCGCCGAGGTGCTCGACAACTCGATGGACGAGGCCGTGGCCGGCCACGCCAACCGGATCGAGGTCACGCTGCACGCCGATTATTCCTGCGAAATCAGGGACAACGGCCGCGGCATCCCGATCGACCCGCACCCCAAGTTCCCCGGCAAGTCCGCGCTCGAGGTGATCCTCTGCACCCTCCACGCGGGCGGCAAGTTCGGCGGCAAGGCCTACGAGACCTCCGGCGGCCTGCACGGCGTCGGCGCCTCGGTCGTGAACGCCCTGTCGGATTCCATGGTCGTCCAGGTCGCCCGCAACCGCGAGCTCTACGAGCAGCGCTTTTCCCGCGGCGTCCCTCTGGGCCCGGTCGCCAAGATCGGCCCCGCCCCCAACCGCCGCGGCACCGCCGTCACCTTCCACGCCGACAAGGATATCTTTGGTTCTCATAGGTTTAAGCCCGCCCGCCTGCTCAAGATGGTGCGGTCCAAGGCCTACCTCTTCTCGGGCGTGGAAATCCGCTGGAAGACCGCCATCGACGACGGCGAGACGCCCGCCGAGGCCACGTTCCACTTTCCCGGCGGCCTCGCCGACTACCTGTCCGAAACGCTGGGCGGCGCGACGACCTACGCCGCCGCCCCCTTCGCCGGCACCGTCGATTTCCGCGAGAAGTTCGGCCTGCCCGGCAAGGTCGAGTGGGCGATCAACTGGACGCCGTCCCGCGACGGGTTCATCCAGTCCTACTGCAACACCGTTCCCACCCCCGAGGGCGGCACACACGAGGCCGGCTTCTGGTCCGCGATCCTCAAGGGCATCCGCGCCTACGGCGAGCTGGTCGGCAACCGCAAGGCCGCGCAGATTACCCGCGACGACCTGGTCGCCGGCGGCTGCGCGCTGGTGTCCTGCTTCATCCGCGAGCCCGAGTTCGTCGGCCAGACCAAGGATCGCCTCGCCACCAGCGACGCCCAGCGCCTGGTCGAGCAGTCCGTGCGCGACCACTTCGACAACTGGCTGGCCGCCGACACCAAGTCCGCCGGCGCAATCCTCGACTTCCTCGTCCTGCGGGCCGAGGAACGCCTGCGCCGCAAGCAGGAGAAGGAGACCCAGCGCAAGTCGGCCACCAAGAAGCTGCGCCTGCCCGGCAAGCTGACCGACTGCACGTCCAAGACCCGCGAGGGGACCGAGCTGTTCATCGTCGAGGGCGACAGCGCCGGCGGGTCGGCCAAGGGCGCGCGCTTTCGCGAGACGCAGGCGCTGCTGCCGCTGAAGGGCAAGATCCTGAACGTGCTGGGCGCCGCGTCGAACAAGCTGACCTCGAACGCCGAGATCCGCGACCTGTGCGAGGCGCTGGGGGTCGGGCTGGGCTCGAAGTTCAACATCGACGACCTGCGCTACGAGAAGATCATCATCATGACCGACGCCGACGTGGACGGCGCTCACATCGCGTCGCTGCTGATGACCTTCTTCTATTCCCAGATGCGGCCGCTGATCGACAACGGGCACCTCTACCTTGCCTGCCCGCCGCTGTTCCGCCTGACCCAGGGCGCCAGGCGCGTCTACGTCGCCAACGACGCCGAGAAGGAGCGCCTGCTGGCGCAGGGTCTGGGCGGCAAGGGCAAAATCGACCTGCAGCGCTTCAAGGGTCTGGGCGAGATGGACGCCAAGGACCTGAAGGAGACGACGATGGACCCGGCCACGCGCCGGCTGATCCGCGTCACGATCGACGAGGACGAGCCGGGCGAGACCAGCGACCTGGTCGAGCGTCTCATGGGCAAGAAGCCCGAGCTGCGCTTCCAGTACATCCAGGAGAACGCCCGCTTCGTGGAGGAACTGGACGTCTGAGCGCCGCGGCATGTCCCACGGTGGGACATGCTTGCGCCTCAACGGAATCAATGACTTGCAGAGACGGATTCACGAAGCGTTAGGCTTTGGTGCCGGAACAGGCCGCACGCGCGGGGAGCTGGCCGGCGGCGGCAAGGCCCCGGACGGGGCCTTGCGCGGGTCGCGGATCACTCGGCGCGGGTCAGGCTGTCGATGCTGGTCAGACCGTCTTCGCCGGCGGTCGTGTAGACCATGCGGACGCGGTCACCGGCGACCAGATCCTCGGGCACAGTGACCGAGGCGGAGAGTTCCCACACGGTCTTGTCCTCGAGCACCAGCAGACCGGCCACGCGGTCGTAGGCCAGGATGGTGCCGGTGGTTTCATCGGCAAGGGCGGGGGCAGCGGCAAGGAGTGCGGCGGAAAGCAGAAGGGCGCGCATGGGCGTGGTCCTGAAAGGCGTCGTTGCCCTGGGGACGATTCCTTGCGGCGGCCGGGCTGACGCTGGGTCCGGCTGGCGACGGGATGTGCGCCTTTTCCCCGAGTCGCACAAGAGGAATCCGCGCGCGATTTCGGGCCGGCCGGCGCCGTGTGATCGCGCCCCGCGCCGAACCGCCGCGCCGGTCTAGGCAGGGCATGCCGGACTGCCTATCTACCTGTGAGCAAACGGAGAGGAAACCGCCATGCAATGCCCCATCGACGGAACCCAACTGGTGATGACCGACCGCTCGGGCGTCGAAATCGACTATTGCCCCCAATGCCGCGGCGTCTGGCTGGACCGGGGCGAGCTGGACAAGATCATCGAACGCGCGAACGCGCAGATGGCCTCCGCCCCGCGCTCGCAGGCGCCGCGCGGCTACGACCAGCGCGGATATGATCAGCGCAGCTATGATCAGCGCCGCCAGGACAGCGGATACCACAAGAAGAAGAAGGGCGGCCTGCTGGGCGAGTTGTTCGACTTCTGACCGCTCGGCGGGAAAACGCCAAGACCCGCGCGTGCAGGAGCCTTTGCCACGCGGAGCCGTTGACGTGCCGGAGATCAACCGAGGGGATGATGGTATGGCAACGATGTACGACGACGGACCAGCCCGGCGGATGCCGCGTGGCCTTTGCGTGGGCCTCGGTGCGGGCGCCGCGCTGGTGCTGGCCGGCTGCAGCTTGCAGGGGGGCGCGAACAGCTGCGGCGCCGAGCGGCTGAACGGATATGTCGGCCGCCCCGTCGAGAGCCTGCCCGAACTGTCCGGAGTCACGCGCGTGATCGGGCCGGACATGATGGTGACGCAGGATTACTGGCCTACCCGGCTGAACGTCGACGTGAACGAGGCGGGCCGGATCACGCGCGTCTGGTGCGGGTGAGACCGGTCCTTCCGTTGCAGCCGCCCGAAACGGCTCGATCCGTTCCGCAGTCGCGGATCGCCGAAATCCTTCAAGGATTTCGGCAGCGCTTTCCTTTCAGGAAAGCGGGTCCGGCGGTGGGGTCAACCAGCGCACGGGCGCGCGGTTGCAGAAGATCACCAGCTGGCCCGAATTCTCGGTGACGCGATACCCGCGGCGTTCGATCTCCTGCATGAATCTATCCATGCCGGCGAAGCGCTCGACGTCCCGTGCCTTGCGCCGGATCACTTCGCCCTGCATCACCGCCTTGGAGGAAAAAGAGATCCCTCAGCCAGTTTTCGGGCGAGAGAGGCGAGTTCGGGTTCCGCATGGGCGCAGGATCCGAAATGCCGGTTAACGGGCGGTAAAAGACCGTGAACCACAAGCGGCTGCGATGGTGGCCGCCCGGAACCGTCTACCGCCCCTTCCGCTTCACGTTTCCCCCACGCTGCCCCGGCCGTCCGGCGGTCGAGCGGCCCGACGATTTCACCGCCTCGCTCGACGCCTTCTCGACCGCCTGCTGGCGTGCGAGGGGATCATCGGAGATCGCGAGGTCGACCGCCTCCAGCCGTTTGACCTCGTCGCGCAGGCGGGCGGCTTCCTCGAATTCCAGGTTCTCGGCGGCCTTGCGCATGTCGGCGCGCAGCCCGTCCAGCACCGCCTGCAGGTTGGCGCCCGCGTGCTTGCCGTCGATCCTGGCGGTGACGCGGTTCATGTCCACGTCGCCCTTGTAGAGGCCCTGCAGGATGTCGTCGACGTTCTTGCGGATCGTCGCCGGGGTGATGCCGTGTTCCTCGTTGTAGGCGATCTGCTTGGCGCGGCGGCGGTCGGTCTCGCCCATCGCGCGCTCCATCGAACCGGTGATGCGGTCGGCATACATGATGACGCGGCCTTCGGCGTTGCGCGCGGCGCGGCCGATGGTCTGGATCAGCGAGGTTTCCGAGCGCAGGAAGCCCTCCTTGTCCGCGTCCAGGATCGCCACCAGCCCGCATTCGGGGATGTCGAGGCCCTCGCGCAGCAGGTTGATGCCGACCAGCACGTCGAAGGCGCCGAGGCGCAGGTCGCGCAGGATCTCGATCCGCTCGATCGTGTCGATGTCCGAGTGCATGTAGCGGACGCGGATGCCCTGTTCGTGCAGGTATTCGGTGAGGTCCTCGGCCATGCGCTTGGTCAGCACGGTGGCCAGCGTGCGGTAGCCCGCCTGCGCGACCTTGCGGATCTCGTCGAGCAGGTCGTCGACCTGCATGTCGACAGGGCGGATCTCGACCTGCGGGTCGATCAGGCCAGTGGGGCGGATGACCTGTTCGGTGAAGACGCCGCCGGTCTGCTCCAGCTCCCACGCGGCGGGGGTGGCCGAGACGAAGACCGATTGCGGGCGCATGGCGTCCCATTCCTCGAATTTTAGGGGGCGGTTGTCCATGCAGGACGGCAGGCGGAAGCCGTGTTCCGCCAGCGTCATCTTGCGCCGGAAGTCGCCCTTGTACATGCCGCCGATCTGCGGGACCGAGACGTGGGATTCGTCGGCGAAGACGATGGCGTTGTCGGGGATGAACTCGAACAGCGTGGGCGGCGGTTCGCCGGGCGCGCGGCCGGTCAGGTAGCGCGAGTAGTTCTCGATCCCGTTGCAGACGCCGGTGGCCTCGAGCATCTCGATGTCGAAGTTGGTGCGCTGTTCCAGCCGCTGGGCCTCCAGCAGCTTGCCCTCGCCCACCAGCTGGTCGAGGCGCTGGCGGAGTTCCTTCTTTATCTGGATGACGGCCTGCTGCATCGTCGGCTTGGGCGTCACGTAGTGCGAGTTGGCGTAGACGCGGATGCGGTCGAAGCTGGCGGTCTTCTCGCCGGTCAGGGGGTCGAACTCGGTGATCGCCTCCAGTTCGTCGCCGAAGAAGGACAGCTTCCAGGCGCGGTCTTCCAGGTGGGCGGGCCAGACTTCGAGGCTGTCGCCGCGCACGCGGAAGCTGCCGCGCTGGAAGCCGTGGTCGTTGCGGCGGTATTGCTGCGCCACCAGGTCGGCCATCACCTTGCGCTGGTTGTATTCCTTGCCGACATGCAGGTCCTGGGTCATCGCGCCGTAGGTCTCGACGCTGCCGATGCCGTAGATGCACGAGACCGAGGCGACGATAATGACGTCGTCGCGCTCCAGCAGCGCGCGGGTGGCCGAGTGGCGCATGCGGTCGATCTGTTCGTTGATCTGGGATTCCTTCTCGATGAAGGTATCGCTGCGCGGCACGTAGGCCTCGGGCTGGTAGTAGTCGTAGTAGCTGACGAAGTACTCCACCGCGTTCTCGGGGAAGAAGTTCTTGAACTCGCCGTAAAGCTGCGCGGCCAGCGTCTTGTTGGGGGCGAGGATGATCGCCGGGCGCTGGGTCTCCTCGATAACGCGGGCCATGGTGAAGGTCTTGCCGGTGCCGGTGGCGCCCAGCAGGACCTGGTCGCGCTCGCCGCCCGCGATGCCCTCGGTCAGTTCGGCGATGGCGGTGGGCTGGTCACCCGCCGCGCTGTACTCGGTGTGCATGACGAAGCGCTTGCCGCCCTCGAGCTTGTCGCGCGCCTTCACGTCGGGCGCGGGCGCGTGCATCATCGGCATCGTCTTGTCGGCATGGGCGTAGGGCATGGGGGCTCCGATCTGGATGCGCATTAGGTGTCGTCTGCAAGGCCATATTCAAGTACGCGTGCCAGGCGCGTCAAATGCCGCGATGCCGCCCCCTTGCCGGGGAGGGCGATTTCGGGAATAACCGCGCCCTGTAGCAGGAGGTCATCATGCGCGCACGCATCTATCAGCCGGCCCGCACGGCCATGTCGTCCGGCCAGGCCAAGACGCGGCACTGGGTGCTGGAATTCGCCCACGAGGTTCCGCGCTCGGTCGATCCGCTGATGGGCTGGACGTCGTCCAGAGACACCCAGTCGCAGGTCCGCATGACGTTCGACACCAAGGAGGCCGCGCTGGCCTATGCGCGCGAGCACGGGATCGACGCGCTGGTGATGGACCCCAAGAAGCGCCGCCCCAACATCCGCCCGCGCGGCTACGCCGAGAACTTCTCGGTCGACCGCCGGGGGCCCTGGACGCATTGAGCGGCGCGGCAGCGGCGCGAAGCCGATGAGCGTCACGCATCTCGTCACCCATTCCGGCGGCTTCCACGCGGACGAGCTTCTGTCCTCGGTGGTCCTGACGCGGCTGTTCCCGCAGGCCGAGCTGGTGCGCTCGCGCGCGGCCGAGTGGATCGCGCCCGCCGAAGGCCGCATCGTCTACGACGTGGGCCGCGACTACGATGCGCAGGCAGGCATCTTCGACCACCACCAGCGGCCCAACCCGCTGCGCGAGAATGGCCAGCCCTACAGCTCGTTCGGGCTGATCTGGAAGCATTTCGGCCGTGACTACCTTGCCGCGCTGGACTTGCCCGCGGGGCATGTCGAGGCGATCCACGTCGAGATCGACGAGGACTTCGTGCTGCCCATCGACCTGATGGACAACGGCGCGATCGAGCCGTCGGCGGCGGGTCCGCTGTCCGGCCTGACGCTGCCGGTGCTGCTGGAGACGCTCAAGCCCGCCTTCGACGACCGCGACGCGGACGCCGACGACCGCGCCTTCCTGGCGGCGCTGCCGGTGGCGCGCGCCTTCGTCGAGGCGGCGGTCCACCGCCGCGCCGCCAAGCGCCGGGCCGAATGCATCGTGGCCGAGGCGATCGCCGATGCCGGGTCGTCGCGCGTGCTGGAGCTGCCGATGGGCATGCCCTTCCGGCCGGCGATCGAAAAGGCCGGCGCCGATCACCTGCTGTTCGTCGTCCACCCGCGCGACGGCGACTGGGCGCTGACCACGATCCGCAAGAGCGGCGACACGTTCGAGTCCCGCGCCGACCTGCCCGCGCACTGGGCCGGGTTGAGCGATGCCGCGCTGGAAGCGGCGAGCGGCGTGCCGGGCGCGAAATTCTGTCACAACGCGCGCTTCATCGCCGTGGCCGAGACGCGCGAGGCCATCCTGCGGATGGCCGGACTGGCAGTGGCCGACGCCCTCTGAACGACGGCGTGCCCGGCACGCCCTGTCACGAGCCAGCCGTTCCGGCTTTACAGGCCGCTTCGTCATGCTGCGACTGCACGCCTTCGGCAGGATTTCAGGCATGCGGGCGACGCCTGAGATGATGCCCGACGACCGGCCGCGCCGCGTTCCTGCGCCCACCTGTTGCAATTTTTTTGGAACGCGACCGCGTCGCATCTTGTTCCTCAAGCAGGGGAGGACCGGGTGATCGCTCCTCCCGAGGGAGGATCGTCATGTCGAAATTCGATAATCGCAAGAACGCCACCCGTCGCGATCTGCTTAAGATCGCGCCGCTGGCCGGGGCCGCCGCCGTCGCTGGCAACGCCGCGGGGGCCGATGCGGCGCCCGCAGATACCAGCGCCGACGACCATCGCCAGGTGCGACTGGCCGACAGCGACCACGTCCGCACCTATTACAAGCTGGCCCGCGAGTAAGGCCGGAACGGGGGAAGCCGATGCTGAAAAGAAAAACCGCCACGCGTCCGACTTCACGGCAAGCGACAGCCCGCGCGCCCGCGCGCGGACAGCAATCCCGCCGCGATTTCCTGAAGGCATCCGGTCTTGCCGGCATTTCGCTGGCCGGGATCACGGTGCAGCCGCGCAGCGTGCAGGCGCAGTTCGCCCCGCCGGACACGCCCGACATGGTGCACCGCAAGACGATCTGCCAGTTCTGCTCGGTCGGGTGCTCGATGTGGGCCGAGGTCGAGAACGGCGTCTGGGTCGGACAGGAGCCCGCCTTCGAAAGCCCGATCAATCAGGGCACGCACTGCGCCAAGGGCGCCGCGATGCGCGAGATCGCGATCGGCGAGCGGCGGTTGAAGTACCCGATGAAGAAAGAGGGCGGCGAGTGGGTCCGCATCTCGTGGGACCAGGCGATTTCCGAGATCTCCGAGAAGCTGCTGGACATCCGCGAGACCTATGGCCCCGACAGCGCCTACTGGCTGGGCTCGGCCAAGTACTCGAACGAAGCGGCCTACCTGTTCCGCAAGTTCGCTGCCTTCTGGGGCACCAACAACGTCGACCACCAGGCGCGCATCTGCCACTCGACCACCGTCGCGGGCGTGGCGAACACCTTCGGCTACGGCGCGATGACGAACACGTTCAACGACATCCGCCGTTCGAAGTCGATCCTGATCATCGGCGGCAACCCCGCCGAGGCCCACCCGGTGTCGATGCTGCACGTGCTCAACGGCAAGGAGAACGGCGCGCCACTGATCGTCGTCGATCCGCGCTTTACCCGCACCGCGGCGCATTCCGACGAATACGTGCGCATCCGTCCGGGCTCGGACATGGGCTTCATCTGGGGGCTGGTGCGCGAGATATTCGAGAACGGCTGGGAGGACAGGGAGTACCTTGCCCAGCGCGTCTTCGGCATCGAGGAAATTCTTCCCGAGGTCGAGAAATGGACGCCCGAGGAGGTCGAGCGCGTCTGCGGCATCGCCCCGGACCAGACGCGTCGCGTGGCGCGCACGCTCGCCGAGAACCGCCCCGGCACACTGGTCTGGTGCATGGGCTTGACCCAGCACACGATCGGATCGTCCATGACGCGGGCGGCGTCGATCCTGCAGCTTGTGCTGGGCAATGTCGGCAAGGTCGGCGGCGGCACCAACATCTTCCGCGGCCACGACAACGTGCAGGGCGCGACCGATCTTGGCGTCGTCTGCGACAGCCTGCCGGCCTATTACGGCCTGGAAGAGGGCGCGTGGCGGCACTGGGGGCGGGTCTGGGGCACGGACTACGACTACCTGCTGAGCCGCTTCACCTCGAAGGAGCTGATGGAACGGTCGGGCATGCCGCTGTCGCGCTACATGGACGGGATCCTGGAAGACCCCGAATCCCTGGACCAGCCGCACCCGGTCAAGGCGATGACGTTCTGGGGCCACGCGGCGAACTCGATCACGCGGGGGCCGGACCAGATCAGGGCGCTCGACACGGTCGACCTGCTGTGCGTCGTCGACCCGCACCCGACGCAGGTCGCGATCATGACGCAGAAGCAGGACAACGTCTATCTGCTGCCGGCCGGCACCACCGCCGAGATGCACGGTTCGGTGACCAATTCCTCGCGCTCGGTCCAGTGGCGGGACAAGGTAATCGAACCGCTGTTCGAAGCCAAGACCGATTACGAGATCACCTACCTTCTGGCCAAGGCGCTGGGCTTCGCCGACGAGATGTTCAAGACGATCGAGGTCGTGGACAACGTGCCGGTGGCGGAAAGCATCCTGCGCGAAATCAACCGCGGCACCTGGACGATCGGCTATACCGGGCAAAGCCCCGAGCGGCTGAAGCGCCACATGGAGCACCAGGACAAGTTCGACAGCATCACGCTGCGCGGGCAGATCGCGCCGGTCGAGGGCGAGTATTACTGCCTGCCCTGGCCCTCTTGGGGCAGGCCCGAGGACAGCCACCCGGGCACGCCGTTGCTGTATGACCAGTCACGGCCGGTGGCCGAGGGCGGTCTGCCCTTCCGCGCCCGCTGGGGCGTCGAGCACGAAGGCGCCACCTTGCTGGCCGAAGACTCCTACACCGTCGGGTCCGAGATCAAGGACGGCTATCCCGAGATCACTCTTGGCATGATCCATGCCCTCGGCTGGGCGGAGGATCTGACCGCGCGCGAGCGGCTGATGATCATCGCCGTTGGGGCCGACCGCTTCCGCCTGGAACTTTTCGACATCTCCGAGGAAGAGGCGCAGCGCGCCGTCGACGACCTCGAAGCGTCCCTCCTCCGCAACAGCGGCGACGGCGATTCAGAAGATATCGAAGGTTCCTGGATGACCGGAGGGGAGAGCGGGAGCAACGAGAGCAACAGCGAGCCCCTGGGCCAGCGCTTTCCCGATTACCCGGAAAATGCCCTGACCGCGATCGAGGCCCACCTGGCCAGCAACCGGTCACAAGAGTCGTCCGGCGACCAGTCGCTGCGGTCCAAGATCGAAGGCGTGAACTGGAAAACCGACCTGTCCGGCGGCCTACAGCGCGTCGCGATCGCGCATGGTCTCGCCCCCTACGGAAACGGCAAGGCTCGTGCGGTCGTCTGGAACTTCCCCGACAAGGTGCCGCTGCACCGCGAGCCGCTGCTGACCCCGCGCCGCGACCTGCTGCCGGAATACGCCACCTACGAGGACCGGCGCCTGTGGCGCCTGCCGGTGCTCTTCCGGTCGATCCAGGAGGTGAACTACGCCGATGAGTTCCCGATGATCCTGACGTCGGGGCGGCTGGTCGAATACGAGGGCGGCGGCGACGAGACCCGGTCGAACAAGTGGCTGGCCGAATTCCAGCAGCAGATGTTCGTCGAGATCAACCCCGTGAACGCCGCGACGTTCGGCGTCGAGGACGGCGACTTCGTCTGGGTGGCCACCCCCGAGGGCCGCATCCGCGTGGCCGCGATGGTCACGACGCGGGTCGGGCCCGGCACCGTCTTCCTGCCGTTCCACTTCGCCGGCTTCTGGATGGGCGAGAACCTGACCGACCGCTACCCGGAGGGCACCGCCCCGTACGTGGTGGGCGAGGCGGTCAACACCGTCCAGACCTATGGCTACGACGTGGTGACCCAGATGCAGGAAACTAAATGCACACTTTGCCGGATCGAGAGGGCCTGAACACATGGCACGCGCGAAATTCCTTTGCGACACCGATCGCTGCATCGAATGCAACGCCTGCGCGACCTCGTGCAAAAACGAGCACGAGGTCCCTTGGGGCATGGTCCGACGGCGGGTCGTGACCATCAACGATGGCGAGCCGGGCGAGAAATCCATCGCGATCTCCTGCATGCACTGCACCGACGCGCCCTGCGTGGCGGTCTGCCCGGTCTCGACCCTGTACCAGACCGATATCGGCGTCGTCCTGCATGACAAGGACACCTGCATCGGCTGCGGCTACTGCTTCTACGCCTGCCCGTTTGGTGCGCCGCAATATCCGCAGGCGACGCTGTTCGGGTCGCGCGGCAAGATGGACAAGTGCACCTATTGCGCCGGCGGCCCCGAGGAGAACGGCTCGGAGGCTGAGTACCGCAAGTACGGCCGCAACCGCATCGCCGAGGGCAAGCTGCCGATCTGCGCCGAGGTGTGCTCCACCCGCGCGCTGCTGGCTGGCGACGGCGACGAGATCGCCGAAATCTACCGCGAGCGCGTGATCGCCCGCGGCTTCGGTGCCGGCGCCTGGGGCTGGCGGACCGCCTACTATCCGGAGGAGCAGGGATGATGCCGCAGGACAGCACGCAAGCTTCCCCTTACGAACACGAACACGGCCCGGTCGTCGTGCGCGGGCGCGATTTCAAGGCCTACCGCATCGGCGGCGCGATCGTTGCGGTCCTGCTGGCCATCGCGCTGGCGGTCCAGATCTACGAGATGTTCGACGACGACGCGCGCACCATTCCGGAATATCGCTGGTCGGCGAACGACCACACGCCCGATCTTGGCGGCGTGCAGGCCTCGAAAGTAATTTCGGCGCGCACGAAGTTGCAGGACGAACGGTGGCGCACCGGCCCATCTCCGGACGGCGATGCACCGGACTACGCCTTCGGCAATGACATTGTGCTGAATTCCTCGCCCATCGACGAGCCCTCGGCCTTCCTGACCGAGGCCTGGTCGAACCCCGACGGCGACATCCTGCCTCTGGCCAACCCGTCCGAGCGGATCGTCGGCATCTCGTCCCTGCCCTATCCCAATGCCGAGCTGTTCGAGCGTCCCTTCGCGCGCGACTGGCGGTTGGGCATCGCGGATTTCTCTACGCATCTGGGCGCGCTGGCGATCCTCGGCTTCAGCTTTCTGCTGGCGCTGATCCTGGCGATCCGGGGTCGGGTGCCCATCGTCGAGGGACGCAGCAGGCGCAGCGTCAAGCGCTTCGGCCTGATCGAGCGCGCCAACCACTGGATGACCGCGACCTCGTTCATCATGCTGGCGCTGACCGGATCGGCCATCGCCTTCGGCGGTTCGCTGTATGGCGGCCCGCTGGACGACGAATGGCTGGGCCCGGTGGGCTGGCTGGCCACCTGGGGCCACATGATGTTCTTCCCGCCCTTCGCGCTGGGTCTCATCGTCATGGCGGTCGCGTGGATGCGCCGCAACCTGCCCTCGAAGCTGGACATCGAGTGGCTGCGCCGCGGCGGCGGGTTCTTCACCGACTCGCTCGACCACCCGTCGTCCCGCAAGTTCAACGCCGGGCAGAAGCTGATCTTCTGGTCGGCTATCCTGGGCGGTGCCATCATGGTCGTCTCGGGTGTGCTGCTGATGTTCCCGTTCTACTTCCTCGATCTCGAGGGCATGAGCTGGACGATGCTGACCCATGCGGTCGTGGGCGTGCTCCTGATCGCGATCTTCATCGGGCACGTCTACATCGGCACCGTCGGCATGCAGGGCGCGATCGACGCCATGTGGAGCGGCAACGTCGACAGGAACTGGGCCAAGGAGCACCACGACCTGTGGCTGGCCGACCTTGAAGCCAAGGGACGCGAGGGCGCACGATGACCGGCTTTCTGACAGGAACCTTCACCGCGCTGGTGCTGGCGGTGGCCACGTGGTTCGCGCTGAACGAGTTCTCGCAGACCGCGATCCAGCGGGTCTACAACCCGTCGCTGAACCTGGAGGGACTCGACCAGAACTATTCGCCGCTGATGGACACCAACCGCGAAGGCATCGCCGGGCGTGACTGACCCCGCAGGCGACGACACGAACCACATGCATGGGGCGCGTCGCGGGGATTCGCGCGCGCCCCGCTTCCATGCAGGCCGCCGTTCGCGTGGCCACACGACCACAGGCCGCGGAGCAGCGGCCCGGCGCGCATGGCGCGGGTCGACGGCGGCGGCGAAATGCGGGATGAACGGCGCAGCCAACGCCACGAGGTCCCGATGCCCGGAACGATCTTCGTCCTCAACGGTCCGAACCTGAACCTGCTGGGCAGGCGCCAGCCCGAGATCTACGGCGCAGACACGCTGGCCGATGTCGAGCGTCGCTGTCGCGCGGTGCTTCCCGAAGGGTGCGATCTGCGGATGCTGCAATCGAACCACGAGGGCGCACTGATCGACTGGATCCACGAGGCGCGCGAGGCGGCCGCCGGAATCGTGATCAACCCGGGCGCCTTCACCCATACCTCGATCGCGATCCTCGACGCGCTGAACGCCTTCGACGGCCCCGTGATCGAGGTGCACATCTCGAACGTGCACAAGCGCGAAAGCTTTCGGCACCATTCCTATGTCAGCCTGCGCGCCGACGGCGTGATCGCAGGCCTCGGGATCGAGGGCTACGAGGCGGCCGTCCGCCGGATCGGCGGGCTTCTGGCCGGCGGCTGACCCGCACGGCAGCCCCGCGCCTTGACACGCGCCCCGATCGCGCGAATAAACCCGCCCCGATGCTGTCTCCTTTATGGAGCTTCTGATCGGCGCACATCGTGCCGCAAGGGGGACTCGGAACAGGCGGGTGGCGTCGCGAAGCGGGTTGCGGAACGCCGTCCACCCGCGGTCAAGGAGGCATGGTCCCGTAGCTCAACTGGATAGAGCACCTGACTTCTAATCAGGATGTTGGGGGTTCGAGTCCTCCCGGGATCGCCAAATCCATTCTCGCAACTTCCAACGGGGCATATGAGTGCGCAAAAGGGCGATTTTTTCGTGCGCCCCGCGTCAAGGAAATGCTCGATATTTTGATGAAGTGTCCTGGAAGCCTCTGATTTGTAATAAATTTCTCCCGATTTGGCCTCTCAGTGAATTTTCAGGTAGCGGAGCGATCAGCGACCCCTGCAGACCGGATCATTGGACGAGCGCGTGAGCGGTCGCGAAGCCGCCGCTTTCGAAGCCGAGGCCGCTGAGGAGCGTGTTGGCCTCGACGACCCGCTCGAACGCCGGCGTCACCGCATCGACCTCGCAGGCGCGTCTGGCAAGCGCATTGTCATTCAACAGGATCTTGTGGCAGAGTTGCGCCAGCGCAAGGGCGGGTTCGGTTCCTTGCCGGTCGGTCTTGTTTGGCGCCGACGAGTGCCGGCAGGACCGTGCCTCGAACCACGAAGCGCTCGAAGCGGATTTCTGTGCGATCGCCCAGGCGCGGGCGGATCTCGGACTCGAGTAGATTGTCGTAGACGAAAGGATCGCAGACCGCGAGCGCACAGCGCCCGAGCCGAGCCAACTCCTCGTCCAGAACCGACAGGGCGTCACGTCCCTGCACGTAGCGCCCCGGACAGATCATCGATTGAAGCATTGCCTTCTCCCAGCCTCGGAATGCATGAAACGTCACGAGCGACGGCAGCTGTCTGAGCCGATCAGTTGCCGCTCTGGCCGTCGCGAACAACCTCCTCAGGCCAGCGTCGAAAGAGGATCGCGCGGGAGACAGGGGCGACGAGGCCGCGCAGCACGGGCACGACCGCGAAGAGCAGCGCCATCAGGGCGATACCCGAGAGGTCGTCCATTTCGGCTACGTCGGTCAGGAGCTGACCTTTCGGCGTATCGAGGGCGTCGTGCTGGCGCCGTATTCCCAGCGAGACGCCGATGCTGGTCGCAGCGCAACGGCCGCGACGAGACTGGGAATTTGTCTATAGCGCAGCAGCCAAAACATGACGAGATAGCCGAGGCCGCCGCTCAAAGCCACGTTGCCGACCCAGATCACGCTTGCACTGCGCAGCTGCCGGCGGAGGCGCTGGAGGTCGCTTTCAAGGCCAACGCGGAACAGCAGGACGATGATGCCGAGTTCCGCCAGAACCTCGAAGGCGAAGTCGCCCTGATCCGACAGCATGTTCCAACGGTCATCCGCGAGCCGCAGAAGGAAGCCGAAGCCGATGAAACCCACGAGGGCGGGCGCGCCGGTCCGGTCGAGCAGCGCCTTGATCACGACGGCCGCGGCGGCGATCGCGCCGATCAGCAGGATCAGGAACGAGACGGACTGGATCGGCTCGGTCATGCTGGCTCCGCCCGCTTCGCATCAGCTCCGGTTCAAATAGCGGCTGCCGGTCGGGCGCAGAGCCTCGTCGAAGTCGTAAACGAGCGGCACGCCGGTCGGGATCTCGAGGCCCGGAATCTCGTCGTCCGGGATATCGTCGAGATGCTTGACGATGCCGCGGATGCTGTTGCCATGCGCGACGACGAGGGGTTTGCGACCCGCCATCAGCGCCGTCTCGATCCGCATCTGCCAGTAGGGCAGCATGCGCGCGATGCAGTCTTCGAGGCTTTCCGTGCGCGGCAACGCGGCGTCGGGAAGGTTTGCGTATTTGCGCTCATGCCCGGGAAAGCGTTCGTCCGCCTCGTCGAGGGGGAGGGGGCCTCGTGGCGAAGCTGCGGCGCCATTCGTGCACTTGTTCCTCGCCGACCTCGCGGCGTTTCTCGTCCTTGTTCTGGCCCTGCAGCGCGCCGTAATGCCGCTCGTTGAGGCGCCAGTGCGTCTCGACCTGCATGTACATGAGGTCGAGCTGGTCGAGGACGATCCACAGCGTGCGGATCGACCGCTTCTGCACCGATGTGAGGCAGAGGTCGAATTCGATTTTGGCGCGAGAGATGAGTCGTGCGGCTTGCCGCGCCTCCTCGATGCCGCCGTCGCTAAGATCGACATCAGTCCAGCCCGTGAATCGGTTGTCGCGGTTCCAGACACTCTCTCCGTGGCGCAGCAGGATCAGTTGCGGCATCTGGACAATCCCTTCGTCATCGATCCGCCGATGAACCGCGCAGGCCCGGCTTCCGTCTTGAACGCGCGGGCTGGCTGTTCGTTGCACGTCCCGGCGCGGAACCGTGCGGACGAGCGCACGTTGAACTTCGAGGACCGAGTGCCCGCCCGCGCAGCCGGCGCAAGCAGCACCATGCAAAGGACGGCCGTCGAGGAAGAAACCGGGATGGAAGAAAGCGCCCACGGGATCGGCGACGTGGTTGCCGCCGTGATTTTCGACATGGACGGCGTGGTGACCGACACGGCCGAGGCGCATTTCGCGGCATGGAAGTACGTGTTCGACGCGTTCCTGGACGCTCGCGGCGAAGGCGGGGCTTTCACACGTGAGGATTATCTCGCCCACGTGGACGGCATCCCCCGCTACGACGGGGTCCGCGAATTCCTCAGGTCGCGCGGGATCGAGCTGCCGGAGGGGAACGAGGATGACGAGGGGCTGAAGACCGTGCGCGGCATCGGCAACCGAAAGAACCGGCGCTTCCACGAATGGCTGAAGGAAAACCGCGTGCCGGTTTTCAACGACGCCATAGAGCTGATCGAAGGGCTGAAGAAGGCTGGTATCCGCGTCGGCATCTTCTCGGCCAGCCGCAACGTCGCGCACGTGCTGGAAAGCGCTGGGATCAAGGATGTCTTCGATGCCATCGTCAGTGGCCTTGATGCGGACGAACGGGGCCTGTCGCCCAAGCCTGCGCCGGATCAGCTGGAGGAGACCGTGCGGCGGCTCGGCTGCAAGCCGGCCGAGGCCGTGGTGGTCGAGGATGCGGTCTCGGGCGTCCTGGCCGGTGCGGCCGGGCGCTTCGGCCTGATCATCGGCGCGGACCGGCAGGACGATTCCAGCCAGCACCGCCACGCCCTGCGCGCCAACGGCGCCGATCTTGTGACGCGGGACCTGCGGCGTTTGCTGTTGCCGGGGGGCGGCGGGTTAAGGACGCTCGACCGGCTGCCGCTGATCTGGGACCGGCTGGACGAGGTCCGGGACCGACTTGGATCGCGGCCGGTCTCGGTGTTCCTTGACTATGACGGCACTCTTTCGCCCATCGTCGCGGACTACCGCCAGGCGACGATCCCCGACGAAACCCGTGCCGCGGTCGCGCGTCTGGCCAAGCGCTGCCCTGTCGCCGTCATCAGCGGCCGCGATCTTGCCGACGTGCGCGAGCGCGTGGGTCTGGACCAGGTGATCTACGCCGGCAGTCACGGCTTCGATATTGCCGGGCCCGATGGACTCGAGGCACGCCCCGACGAGGCCGAGGGATTTCTGCGCCCGATCGAGCAGGCCGATGCGGAGTTGCGCCACGCGCTTTCGGACATCGAAGGAGCCGATGTGGAGCGCAAGACCTTCTCTGTCGCCGTGCACTATCGACGGGTCGCCGAGACGCATGTCGAGGCGATCGAGCTTGAGGTGGACCGGATCGTCGAGCGCCACGACAAGCTGCGCAAGGGCCGCGGCAAGAAGGTGTTCGAGATCCAGCCCCGCGCAGACTGGGACAAGGGCCGCGCCGTCGCCTGGCTACTGGAGCATACGCGGCTGGGCAACGGCGACGCCCTGCCGATCTATCTGGGCGACGATCTAACCGACGAGGACGCCTTCGGCGCCCTTGGTGACGTCGGCCTCTGCGCCGCCGTCCGCGGCGGCGGGCGCGCGACACTTGCAGACTACGCACTGGCCGATCCGGAGGACGTGCGACGCTTCGTCGACTTGCTGGCCGATCGGGATACGGGGGAGCGATGAACGACTGGCAGCTGAAGTATTCCGGATACGATCCCGGGTCCGAGGGCCTGCGCGAGACGCTCTGCGCGCTCGGCAACGGCTATATCGTCTCACGCGCGGCTGCGCCAAACGCGGTCGCCGATGACGCGCATTATCCCGGCACGTACCTCGCCGGCGGCTACGACCGGCTGACGTCCGAGATCGCGGACCACCGGATCGAGAACGAGGATCTCGTCAACATTCCCAACTGGCTTCCGCTGACCATTCGCGCCGAGGGCGGGGATTGGCTGCGTCCCGACGATGTCGGGTATCTCGACTATCGCCAGGAGCTTGACCTCAGGAGCAACGTTCTGACCCGCTGCCTGCGCTTCCGCGACGGCGAGGGCCGCGTGACGCGGTGGGACGAACGGCGAATTGTGTCGATGCATGATCCGCACCTCGCCGCCCTTTCGGTGACGCTGACGCCCGAGAACTGGTCAGGTGCGCTGACGGTGAGGTCAGGTATCGACGGCAGCGTCATCAACTGGGGGGTGGCGCGGTATCGTGACCTCGATGGGCGCCACCTGGAAACGCTGGACGCATCGCGCGAGGACGGCAACCTGCTGGCTCTGCGGTCGCGCTTTGTGCAGGCGCGGCGCGAGGTGGCGCTGGCGGCGCGGACATCCGTGGCTGTTGACGGCGGGCACATTCCGGCGGCCCGGACGGAAACCCTGGCCGACATGGCAAGGGACGAATTCGACGTCGATGCGCACGAGGGGCGATCCGTCCGGATCGAGAAGATCGCGGCCTACTTCGATTCAGGCGACAATGCGATTAGCGAGCCGCTGCTCGAGGCGATGAACCACGTCCGCCACGCCCGTGACTTCCGCGCCCTGGAGGAGGAGCACGTGCAGGCGTGGAGCCATCTTTGGGAGCAGTTCGACATCCGGCTGGAGAACGCAAAGGACGATGCGCAGCTCAAGCTCAGGCTGCATGTCCTGCACCTGCTGCAGACTACTTCGATCCACTCGGTCGACATGGACGTCGGTGTGCCGCCGCGTGGGTGGCACGGCGAGGCCTATCGGGGCCACATCATGTGGGACGAGCTCTTCATCTTTCCGTACCTGACGCTGCGGATGCCGGTCCTGACGCGCGCGGTGCTGCGCTATCGATACCGTCGGCTCGACGAGGCGCGGCGTGCCGCGCGCGAGGCTGGACTAAAGGGCGCGATGTTCCCGTGGCAAAGCGGCTCGAACGGGCGCGAGGAAAGCCAGCGCATTCATCTCAATCCCAAGTCAGGCCGCTGGATTCCCGACAACTCCTGGCGGCAGCGGCACATCGGGTCGGCCATTGCCTACAACGTGTGGAAATACGTGCAGGCGACCGACGATCGCGATTTCCTGCGCGACTACGGGGCCGAACTCTTCTGCGAGGTTGCCCGTTTCTGGGCCAGCATGGCGCAGGAGAGGGACGATGGCCGGTACGGCATCTGTGGTGTCATGGGGCCGGACGAGTTCCACACGGCATATCCCGGCGCGGACCCCAGCATGGATGGCGGACTGGACAACAACGCCTATACGAACATCATGGCGTCCTGGGTGCTGTCCCGCGTCGGCGACGTGCTCGAGCAGATCCCGGAGGACGAGCGGCGCCGCCTGTGTGAGCGACTGCGGCTCGGCCCAGAGGAACTGGCCCACTGGGACGAGGTCAGCCGCAAACTTTTCATACCGTTCCATGAAGACGGCATGATCAGCCAGTTCGAGGGCTACGAGAAGCTCAAGGAGTTCGACTGGGACAGCTACGGCGCGAAGCACGACAACCTGCAGCGGCTCGACCGCATCCTCGAGGCCGAGGACGATGACCCCAACAACTACAAGGTCTCGAAGCAGGCCGACGTGCTGATGATCTTCTATCTGTTCAGCCGGGAGGAGATCGAGCAGATCTTCGAGCGTCTCGGCTACAAGTTCACGCCGGACATGATCTTCCGCAATGTCCAATATTACATGCACCGGACCTCGCACGGCTCCACGCTGAGCTGGGTGGCGCATGCCTGGGTTCTGGCCAGGGCCGACCGGCAGCGATCCTGGGAATTGGCGCAGAAGGCGCTCAATGCCGACCTTGCCGATGTCCAGGGCGGCACCACGCCCGAGGGCATTCATCTCGGGGCAATGGCAGGAACGGTCGACCTGATGCAACGCTGCTACACCGGAATCGAACTTCGCGGGAACACGCTGATCTTCAACCCGCGGCTTCCGGACGAGGTCGGGAGGTTGAAATCGACCGTGCGCTTTCGCCGGCAGATCCTGGACTTCGAGATCACGCAGGACGAGTTGACCATCTCGAGCCGCTCGATGACGGCGCACCCTGTCAACATCGCCTATCGCGGGCAGGTGCGCGAAGTCAGTCCGGGGCAGACCTTCAGCTTCCGCCTGGTTCCCGAGATCAAGCCCGACCGCCTCCAGCGCGAGCGCGAACAGGAGCGCGTGAGGAGTGCCGGCGGGCGCCACGCCTGAGAGACGAGCAGGCCCGCAGCGCCATCCCGGGCCTGATCCCCGCGCAGTCGATCACCCTTTGGACTTCGAAACCCCTTCCCTGTTTTCGCGCGGCAGCAGCCGGCGGATCGACTTCAGCTTGACGATTTGCCCGACGATCAGCGGGATTATGCTGCCCACCGCGACCAGCACCCATCCTTCGCCGCTCGGTGCCACCGTGCCGAGCACGGGGCTCAGGACCGGCAGGTACGCCGCGGCAAACATCAGGACGACGCCGATGCCGATGGCGATCCAGATGTACTTGTTGGTCGTGATCTCGTTCCGGAACATGGGCGAGTCCGGATCGCGCATGTTGAAGACGTGCCAGAGCCGCGCGAAGCCGAAGGTCAGGAACGAGATGGTCACCGCCTCGTCGGCGCCGAGGCCGATCTGGAAGGCATACCAGAAGACCGCGAGCACCGAGAGGGCGATCAGAGCGCCGTAGGCGCCGATCACGCCCCAGAGGTAGCGGGTCAGGATAGGCTCCTCCGGGTCGCGCGGCGGGTTCTTCATCACGTCTGCGCGGCTTTCCCCAACGCCGATCGCGAGGGCCGGGAACACGTCCGAGACGATGTTGATGTAGAGGATCTGCAGCGGCAGCAGCGGCAGCGGCGCGTTCAGCATCGCCACGAGTGAGACGGCGATGATCTCGCCTGTGTTGCCCGACAGCATGTAGATGACGAACTTGCGGATGTTGCCGAAGATCGTGCGCCCTTGGCGGATCGCCGCGACGATGCTGGCGAAGCTGTCGTCACGCAGAACCATGTCCGCCGCCTCGCGCGCGACCTCGGTGCCGCGCTGGCCCATCGCCACGCCGATATCGGCCTTCTTCAGCGCGGGGGCGTCGTTGACCCCGTCGCCGGTCATCGCCACGACCTTGCCGGCGTCCTGATAGATCTGGATCAGGTCCAGTTTCTGCTCGGGATCGAAGCGGGCGAAGATCGGTGTCTTGAGCAGGCGCCGCTTCTCCTTCTTCGACAGTTCCCGGGCCGGCTTCATTTCCTTGCCCATCATCACCAGCGCGTCGTCCGCCTTGTCGACAAGACCAACGGCCTCGGCGATGGCGCGCGCGGTCGAGGGTTGGTCGCCCGTTACCATGACCGCCTGGATGCCGGCCTTGCGACATGCCTGTACCGCATCGCGCACCTCTTCCCGCGGCGGGTCCAGTAGGCCCACGAGGCCGATCAGCGTCAGGCCCTCGTAGGGGTCTTCGTCCTTGCTGCCGGCGGTCTTTTCGGCCAGCGCCAGCGCCCGCAGACCATCGGCAGTCGTGGTTTCGTTGCGTTCAAGCCAGGCGTCGCGGGCGTCGTCGTCGAGCTTGCGCCGGTTCTTTCCCTGAAAGACATGCGTGCAGACCTCGAGCACGGCTTCGGGCGCGCCCTTCACGGCGACGCGGATGCCGTCCTCGTCCTCGTGGTAGGTGGCCATCATCTTGACTGCGGGGTCGAATTCCTCGCGATGCACCTCCTCGTGCTCCTCGAGAAGTTCGTCGCGCATCAGGCCTGCGCGGCTGCCGCCCACCAGCAGCGCGACCTCCATCGGATCTCCGGTTCCGCGCTTGTCCGCATCCGGCGCCTCAAGGCTCGCGGAGTTGCACAGCACGCCGACCTCCAGGGCGCGCCGGACTGCAAATTGCAGCTTCGGATCGATCTCTTCGCCGTCCAGGCGGAAGTTGCCTTCGTTTCCGGACGGCACTTCGACGTCGCCTTCGGGTAGCGCGAGGCGCGCCAGCGTCATGCGGTTCTCGGTCAGCGTGCCCGTCTTGTCCGAACAGATGACGTTGGTCGCGCCGAGCGTCTCGACCGCCGATAGCCGCTCGATCAGGGCGTTCCGTTCGGCCAGCCGCCACATGCCGCGCGCAAGCGCGATGCTGGCGACGATGGGCAGCCCCTCGGGCACCGCCGCGACGATCAGCGCGACGCCCGTCTCGACCATCATGAAAAGATCGCGCCCGGCGACGATGCCCACGACCGAGACCAGCGCCGCCACAATCACGATCACCACGAGCAGCCGCCGCGAAAGCCGGTCGAGCCGCTTTTCCAGTGGCGTCTCCTCCTCCTCGGCCTCCTCGGCGAGGCGCGAGATGTGGCCAAGCTCGGTCTCCATGCCGGTTGCCACGACAACGCCACGGCCGCTTCCGTTGCTGACGGACGTGCCCTTGAAGGCGATGTTGTCGCGCTCGGCGACCTCGACATCGCCTTCGATCGGGTCGGTCGTCTTGCCTTGCGGTACCGACTCGCCGGTCAGGGCGGATTCGTTCATGCGCAGGTTGTAAGCACGGACAAGGCGCAGGTCGGCCGGCACGACTTCGCCCGCCTCGATCAGGACGATGTCGCCAGGAACCAGTTCGGCCGCGTCCGTTTCGCGCTCCTCGCCATCGCGAAGCACCCGCGCCGAGACGCGCTCCATCTCGCGCAGCGCCTCCATCGAGCGGGTCGCGCGCAGCTCGGTGAAGAACCCGATGGCGGCGTTGATGAGAATGGCGATCAGGATCGCGATGCCCTGCACCACCTCCTGGAAGGCGAAGGACAGGGCCGCCGCCCCGAAAAGGATGCCGAAGATCAGGCTCTTGAACTGCTCGACGAAGATCCGCCAGCCGCTGCGCCGCTCGGCTTCATCGAGCCGGTTCTCGCCATATTCCTCGAGGCGGCTCTTTGCCTCGGAGTTGGAGAGACCCGTGTCCGCGTCGACTGCCTGCGCCCCGAGGACCTCGTCGCTCGACTGGTTGTAGACTTCCACCATCTCTTGCGCCTCGCTGGATTTGCCGATCGGTTCTGCTGGTGCTCAGGATGAAACCACGTTTGGAGGCTTGCCCACGATGAAGCCCTCGATGTTCTCGCGCGTCGTGTCGAGGATGCGCTGCACCGCCTGGCGGGTGTTGAAGCCGGTGTGCGGCGTGATGACGACGTTGCGCAGACGCAGCAGAATGTGGTCTGCAAGCAGCGTGTCGAGGTCGTGTTCGCGACTGAAGTAGGCCCGAAGCAATTCGGCTTCCTCGCGGACCACGGGCTCCTCCGGCAGAACGTCGAGACCGGCTGCGCGCAGCTTGCCGCTCGACAGCGCCTCGAGCAGGGCGTCGGTGTCCACAACCGGGCCGCGGGCTGTATTGATTAGGATCGCGCCGTCCTTCATCTTGCCGAACGCGCTCTTGTCGATCAGGCCCTTGGTTTTTTCGTTGCCGGGCACGTGGAGCGAGATGATGTCGGACTTCTGCAGCAGCTCGTCCATCTCGACGTAGGAGAAACCGAGCTCGTCTGCGATGTCGTTGCGCGGGTTCACGTCGAAGGCGAGCACCTCCATCTGAAAACCTCGGGCGATGCGGGCGGTGTGGGTGCCGATGTCGCCGGTGCCGATGACGCCCATCGTTTGCCCCATCAGGTCGAAGCCCTGCAGGCCCGCCTGCGTGAAGTCGCCGCGCCGGGTGCGGTCGACGGCCTCCACTACCTTGTGGCTGATCGCCAGCAGCAGGGCGAAGACGTGCTCGGCCACGGTATTCTTGCCGTAGGTCGGGACGTTCGAGACGGTCACGTCGTTCTCGCGGCACCAGTCCATGTCTATGTGGTCGAAGCCGGTGGAGCGGGTGGCGACGAACTTGAGGTCGTCGAACTTTCTCAGCACCTCGCTCGAGTGATCCGAATAGATGAAAGCCGAGATGACGTCAGCGTCGCTGTGCTTCTCGGCCGAGTCAGCGTCGAGCGGCCCCTCCTCGAAAGCAAGATCGTGGTCCGCTTCCAGCGTTCCGAAGACTTCGGTCTCCCATGGTTCGACGTCGAAGATGACGATCTTCATGGCTTTCTCTCCTGATCCTGTTTGCGTTCGGCCTCGGCGATCTGCTGCTTGACCTGCAGAAAGCTGTCCGGACTGACCGAAATCGAGCCGATGCCCTGGCGAACGAGGAACCGCGCGAATTCCGGGTGGTCGCTTGGTGCCTGTCCACAGATGCCGGTGTGGACGCCTGCGCGGTTCGCCTTGGCGAGAAGATCGGCGATTGCCGCCTTCACCGCCGGGTCCTGCTCGTCGAAGAGGTGGCGCAGCCGGTCGCTGTCGCGGTCGACACCGAGGACGAGCTGCGTGAGGTCGTTGGAGCCGATGGAAAATCCGTCGAAACGCTTCGCAAACTCGTCAGCGAGCAGGACATTCGCGGGTATTTCGGCCATGACATAGATCGAAAGCCCGGCCTTGCCGCGCACCAGCCCCTCTTCGGCCAGCGTCTCGAGCACCCGGTCCGCCTCTCCCAGAGTGCGGCAGAACGGAATCATCATAATGATGTTGTCGAGACCGATTTCCTCGCGTGCGCGGCGCAGGGCGCGGCATTCCAGCGCGAAACCCTCGCGATAGGCCTTGTCGTAGTAGCGCGAGGCACCGCGCCAACCAAGCATCGGGTTCTCTTCTTCCGGTTCGAAGTTCGCACCACCGATCAGCTCGGCGTATTCGTTGGTCTTGAAGTCGCTCATCCGCACGACGACCGGGTCGGGGTAATGCGCCGAGGCGATCCGCGCCACGCCGCGCGCCAGCGTGTCGACGAAATATTCCGCCTTGTCCTCGTAGGCCCGCGTCAATTCGTCGATGAGGGCCTTGGCCTTCTTGTCCTCGAGGTCGCCGTAGCGCACCAGCGCCATCGGATGGATTCGGATCATGTTCCCGATGATGAACTCCATCCGCGCGAGGCCCACGCCGTCCGTCGGCAGGCGCCACCAGCGATAGGCGGCGGCGGGATTGGCTAGGTTGACCATCACGCGAGTGCGCGTCTCGGGGACGTCGCCAAGCTCGATCTCTCGCTCCTCGAACCCGAGCACGCCGTCATAGACCACACCCTCGTCGCCTTCCGCGCAGGACACGGTGACCTCTTGGCCGTCCTTGAGCTTGTCCGTGGCATCCCCGGCGCCCACGATGGCGGTCAGTCCCATCTCCCGGCTGACGATCGCGGCATGGCTCGTGCGCCCGCCGTGATCGGTGACAATGGCCGAGGCCTTCTTCATGATCGGCACCCAGTCGGGATCGGTCATTCCCGTGACCAGGACCGCGCCATCCTCGAAGCGCTCGATCTCGTCGGGACTTTCCAGGCGCAGCACCTTGCCGGTCGAGATGGAGTCGCCGATCGCGAGGCCCCGCACCAGTTCCCTGCCCTCCTCGTTCAGGCTGTACGCCTTCAGGACGCCGGTTTCCTTCCGGGACTGGACCGTTTCGGGCCTGGCCTGCACGACGAAAAGCTCCTCCGTCTCGCCGTCCTTGGCCCATTCCATGTCCATCGGCTGGCCGTAATGGTCCTCGATAGCCTTCGCCCAGCGCCCGAGCTGCAGCACCTCGTCATCATTGAGCACGAAGCGCGACCGCTCCTCCTCGCTCGTGTCGACAACCTTGGTCTGCGAGTTGCCGCTGGCATAGACCATCTTCTGACGCTTTCGCCCGAGCACCTTCTCTACGATCGGGCGTGCGCCGGCGCTGTCCAGAAGCGGCTTGAAGACGTGGTACTCGTCGGGATCGACCTGGCCCTGCACGACGGTCTCGCCCAGCCCCCATGCGCCGGTGATAAGCACCGTGCGGGGAAAGCCCGTCTCGGTGTCGATGGAGAACATCACGCCCGATCCCGCGAGATCGGAGCGCGCCATCTGCTGCACGCCGGCGGACAGCGCGATGTCCATGTGATCAAAGCCGTTGTTCTCGCGGTAAGCGATCGCGCGGTCGGTGAAGAGCGAGGCGAAGCAGCGCCTGACCGCGTCGATCACCGCCTTTTCGCCGCGGATATTGAGGAACGTCTCGAGCTGTCCGGCGAAACTGGCTTCCGGCAGATCCTCCGCCGTGGCCGAACTGCGGACGGCGACGTCGAGATCATCGCGCTCCAGCCGCGCGGCAAGATCACTGTAGGCCTGGCGGATCGCCGCCTCGACCGGCCCCGGCATCGTGCCGCCAAGGATGTGCCCGCGCACCGCCTCGCCCACATCGGCAAGGTTGCTGCGGTCGTCTTTTAGCTTGCCAAGTTCATCCGCAAGCTTCTGCCGCAAGTCGTTGTCGTCGATGAACCGCCAATAGGCATCGGCGGTGGTGGCGAAGCCCGAGGGCACGCGCACGCCGAGCTCGTGCAGGTTCCCGATCATCTCACCGAGAGAGGCGTTCTTGCCCCCGACGATTGCTCCGTCGCGGCGCCCCAGATCGGCGAATTCGCGCACGTACACGTCATCGCTGTTCATGATTGTCACTCCTTTTCCTCGTCAGGGCCGTTTGCGCCCTCGTCCACCCGGCCCGAAGCTCGGCTACGGCGCTTCCCTTCGGGCCCCTCGTCTTCGTCCTTCTCTCCGGCATCCCCGCCCTCTTCGCCCCACTCTTCGGCCTTTTCGTTTTCTTCCTCGGGCTCAAAGTCCCTGTCTTGACTCTTCTTCTCGGCCGTCACCTTTTTGCGCTTGTCTTCCTGGTCTTGCCCTTCTTCTTCTTCCTTCCGGTCCTCGGGGCGGACGATCTTCTCCGCGTACTCGGCAGATTTGGCGAACTCGGCGCGCTTGGCGAAATCGGCGCTCCTGGCGTGGTCCACCGTCTGCCCCTGGTCCCCCTCGCCACCGTCGCCGGCCTTCCTGGCGCGCGCGGGTTTCTGGTAGATCCGTTCGGCCAAGGCGCGGCCGCGGAAGGCCTTGTAGGCCTCGACGATCAGGAACTTGCTGAGCGTGATGGTAAGCAGGATCGCCCACGTCGTGAAGGCCACCGGCTGAATCTCCAGCACGCCGCTCCAGCCGGGGATGAACATTGAAACGATGTGAACCCCCTGCGACACCACAACTGCCCCTACCAGAAGCCAGTTGGCGCTGAGCGGGATGCGGAAGGCCGAGCGTGTCTCGGACCGCACGTTGAAGGCGTGTACATTCTCGAACAGCACCAGCAGTAGAAGCAGCAGGTTCCGCGCGTCGAACGTCTCGTAATTCATCTCGGCGGTCAGGAACCAGAACACGCCGAAGCCGACGAACCCCATGTAAAGGCCGGAAGTCAGCACCTCCTCGATCATCAGCCGGTTGAAGATCCGCTCGTCGGGGTCGCGCGGCCGCCGCTTCAGAACGCCCGGCTCGCCCTTCTCGAAGGCCAGCGCGACGTCCTGAATGCCGTTGGTCACCAGGTTCAACCAAAGAAGCTGCACCGGCGTCAGTGGCAGGGGCGTATTGAAGATCACCGACAGCGTGAACAGCACAAGCTCCGCCACGCCGGTCGAAATCAGCAACCAGACTACCTTGCGGACATTGTCATAGGCGATGCGGCCTTCCTCGATCCCGTTGACGATCGAGGCGAAGTTGTCGTCGGTCAGGATCAGGTCGGCGGCGTTGCGCGCGACATCTGTCCCACCTTCGCCCATGGCCACGCCGATATGCGCCGCGCGCAGCGCCGGTGCGTCGTTCACGCCGTCGCCGGTGACGGCGACGACGTGACCCGCATCCTGCAGCGTATCTATGATCGTCGTCTTCTGCCGCGGCTCGACGCGGGCATAGATTGCCGCCTTTCTGATCGTCTCGCTCGCGGTGCCGCTGCCGCCTTCCTCGCGCCGTCCGATTTCATTTCCTGTTACGACCGTGCCCTCGTCGTCGGCGATGTGAAGCTGTCGCCCGATGGCGAGCGCGGTGCCCGGATGGTCGCCCGTCACCATACGCACCTCGACGCCGGCGTCATGGCACGCATCCACGGCGCCCGGAACCTCCTTGCGCACCGGGTCGATGAGGCCGACGAGTCCTTGAAACCGGAGGCCGGCGAGCGCGTCCGGGTCGGCCTTCTCCGCCGTCGCCTCGTCCACCTCGCCGGCGGCTGCGCCAAGAACGCGGTAGCCGTCGCCAGCCAACGCCACCTCGCGCTCGCGCACCGTCTCAACATCAACGCCGCACATTTCGGCAAGCGTCTGCGCCGCGCCCTTGACGTGCGCGACGATCCTGTCGTCGTGCCGGTTGAAGGTGGCGGCGAAGCGGCGCTCGGACTCAAAGGGGATGCCGCCGACTTCCGGGTGCTGCTCCAGAAGTTCCTCACGCGACAGGCCCAGCTTGCGCGCGAGGACGAGGAAGGCCACGTCGACGGTATCGCCGCTGGCGCGTACCTCGCCGTCCTCGACGTCGTACTCGGCCTCGTTGCAGAGCGCGCCGGTTATCGCGATATCCCGCAGCCACTCCTCCTGCTCAGGGTCCAAGATCTCGCTGTCGCGGGTGAAATCGCCGTCCGGCTCGTAGCCCGCGCCGCTGACATCGACGTCCTCACCCTCGAGCGGACGGATACGATTCGCGGTCAGCTTGTTCTCAGTCAGCGTGCCGGTCTTGTCGCTCGCGATCAGGGTGCAGGCGCCCAGCCCCTCGACCGCCGGCAGCTTGCGCACGATGACGTTGCGCTTGGCCATCCGGTTCGAGCCGATGGAAATCGCCACGGTGATCGCCACCGGCAGACCCGCGGGAATGGCCGAGACGGCGAGCGCAACGGCCAGGAAGAAGATTTCGGTCAGGTCGTCGCCGCGCAGCGCCTGCAGCAAGCCCAGAACAACGATGATGACGAGGACACCGACGGCGATCACCCGCGTGAAGCGCCGCACCCGCAGGACCAGCGGCGGCACCTGCTCTTCTTCGGTCAGCGACTTTGCGATACGCCCGATTTCGGTCATGGTGCCGGTGCGGCAGACGACCCCGGTGCCACGACCGCTGGTGACGTTGCTGCCGGCATGCAGCAGGGTCGTGCGGTCGCCGAGTGATGTGTCAGGATCGAGTTGGGCCTGCGCCCGCTTTTCAACCTGCGTGGATTCGCCGGTCAGAAGCGACTCGTCCACCAGCAGATTCTGCGACTTCAGCAGGCGGATGTCGGCGGGAACCGAGGCGCCGGACTTGATCGACACGATGTCGCCAGGGACGAGGTCGGTGCTGTCGACCTCCTCCTTCTCGCCCTCGCGCGTCACCTGCGCGGTGATCCGCATGACCTGCTGCAGCGACTGCGCGGCGCTTTCGGCCTTGTATTCCTGATAGGTGCCGAGACCGGCGTTGAACAACAGCACTGCGAAGATGAAAGCCGCATCCTCGAAATTGCCGATGGCGAGCGACACGAGACCTGCGGCGAGCAGGATGTAGATCAGCGGATCCTTGAACTGCCGAAGGAAAGTCTGGAACAGCGTCTCGCGCTGGCGTTCCGGCAACTTGTTCGAGCCGTATTCGTCGTGCCGCCGCTCGGCCTCGCGGTCGCTCAGCCCCTTGTCCCGATCGCTGCCCAGGTCGTCGACCGCCTCGTCACCGGGGACCGCATGCCAAGGCCGTTCGGCCAGATCGTCATTTTTCGGTAGCCCGCCGTTTGCCATCGGTCCTCGTCTTTCGCCGTGCGGATCATCCGGTTTCCGCGCTTTCAGCTATGTTTCACCGTCCGAGTGGATGGCGGCGATCCGTTCCAGCATCGCAAGCGCGTCATCCCGTGGCCGCTGGAAGGTGTTGCGCCCGATGATCGAGCCGCTTCCGCCGCCGCGACGGATCGCGCGTACCTCGTCGAGGGTATCGCCCTCTTCCTTTGCGCCGCCGCCCGAGAACACGACGATACGGCGACCCTCGAAGGCGCAGCGCATCACGTGCGCAACGCGCCCCGGCAGTGAATCCGTCTCGACGCCTTCGAAGGAGTCGTTGGCGTCGCCACGCTTCGGGTGCACGCCGGGCACCTTCGTCTTGATTGCGTGCGCGCCCATCAGCGCGGCCATATGCGCGGCATAGGAGACGACATCGAGCGCCGTCCGTCCGTCTTCCGACAGTTCGCCTCCACGCGGATAGGCCCAGATCACCACCGCAAGCCCATGTTCTCGCGCTTCCGCGGTGGCCTCGCGCACTTCCTCGATCTGTCCGTATTGCGCGTCGGCCCCAAGATAGATCGTGTAGCCAATCGCCGAACAGTCAGGCTGCAGCGCATCGCGGAAAGGTGCCGCGACGCTCTGGTCCTGCTCGCGCGCCAGTCCGTTGGCGTTGTTCGCCTTCAGGATCATCGGCACGGACCCGGCGAAGCTGTCGGAGCCGGCTTCCAGCGGGGCCGCCAAGGCGCTGACGCGTCCGTCGACAGCCAGGCCGAATAGGTAATGCGGATCGTATGCCGGCGGATTGGGTGCAGAACTGCGCGTCGGACCATGCTCGAACCCCTGATGGACGGGCAGGACCAACAGGCGCCCCGTACCGCCCGACTGCCCGTGCATCAGGAGGCGCACGACATTGGCCCTTTTTTCGGGACGGTCACGCTTGTAGTGCGACAGGATCGTCCGGACCCGCTGGGCAGTCTGCACCTTCTCGCTCCTCTGGATGAGTGACGCTCAGCTCCGGCGGCTCTGGCGCACCGCTTCGCGGACCATCTGGGCGGCATAGCCCCACTCGTTGACGTACCAACCCATCACCTTGACGAGGTTTTCGCCGACCACCTGCGTCATCGGCAGACCGCCGAGCGAATCGCGCGGGTCCCGGATGATGTCCGAGGATACTATCGGATCGCGCGTGCAAACGCGGCCGGCTTCGGAATCCTGCCGCGCACCTGGTTGGGCACCGGGCGCCATTGGATCCTGGCCGACGCGTGGCCGGGCTGGGCGAACGCCATGGCGATAAAGGCCGGTACGGCGCGCCGGCTGTTCCGTCCGGCATGGCCAAGGCATTGCGTCGGAAGCGGTCGCGACAGGGCAGCCGGGTCGTCGGCAGCACCCGAGCCGTGGCGGCCTTGATGCCTTCGGGCGCATCCGGGATCACCGGCTTCACGCCAGACAGACCTCGTCACGCCGGCCACCGAAGGTTAGTTTTTTGTTGTTATTGTTCGATAGCGTCGTTCACGATCTTGTCGAGGAGCTGCTCAACCTTTTCCATCGCACCGTCGGGATAGTCCCGATAGCCGATCTTCACTTCACCTTCCCGCTCGGTCACGAAGATGCCGTACGGGCACTGCGCAACGTTCATGGGATCCTCCGCCAGTACTTCGCGCGTCACCACGGCGGAACAGAAAATGAAGATATCGGCAGCATCGAAGTGTTTTTCGCCGCCTACATCCTCGCGGGTGCGATTCAGCATGTCACCCACGTGGCTCACGAAATCCACGACAAGCCCCTCTTGAACGATCGCATTTCTCACTGCGAAAGTCGCGTCATCGAAACTGCCCTCGAAGTCGTATGTCGTGGGGCCATTCTGCGCTGCCACCGGCATCGCGATTACGCTCGTCAGCGCCGCGCTCGCAAGCAGTGTCTTCAACGTCCTCATGAGTAATCTCCCTTCAGGCTCCGGAAATGATTCTCCGTACCGGCCATCGTCGCACCTTGGCCTGACGACACCGGCGCAACGGGCGGTCGTTCGTCGCTGAACACTTTCCCTGCCAACTGGCGGAAATTGGTTTGGTTCCTGTGGGGCCTGGCAACTCGCTCGGCGGCGCTTTCCCTGCTGCGAACCCCGCGACTGGCACGCGTCGCTTCCCGCGGCTCGAATGTCGCTGTGAGTATGAAGCCGGATTTCTCGCGGATCTACGGTTTCGAGACAGGGTTACAGGAATACCAGGCGCCGCCGGAGAGAGGTCGCTCCAATGACAGAAACAAACTCCGTCGATCGAATGCATCCGAACGCCCCCGGCGTGAACCAATCCGATCGGCTGGTGCCGATCAACCTGCGCCAGTCCGGACCGACGCCCGTCCAGATGCTGATCTCCACGCGTGTGCGGAAATCGCCCTTCTGGCACCTGTCAATCGAGGCGGGCGCTTGGCGGGCGACGGTGTACAACCGCATGTACCACCCGCGCGGCTATGTCCGACCGGAAGATGGCGGCGCGATGGTCGAATACGACGCGCTGATCAACCGCGTCACGCTCTGGGACGTCGCGGTAGAGCGCCAGGTCCGGGTGAAAGGTCCCGACGCAGAGGCTTTCGTGAACTACGTCATAACGCGCGACGCCACGCGGATCGCCCCCATGCACGGGAAGTACTGCATCCTGTGCAACGACAAGGGCGGCATTCTGAACGATCCCGTGCTGTTGCGGCTCTCGGACGACGAGTTCTGGTTCTCGATCTCGGATTCCGACCTCATGCTGTGGCTGCAGGGAGTCAACGTCGGCAAGGGATGGAACGTCGAGATCGACGAGATCGACGTCTCGCCTTTGCAGATACAAGGGCCGCTTTCTGAAGAACTCATGGCGGATCTGGTGGGCGAGGAAATCCGCGGGATCCCTTACTATGGAATGCTCGAGGCCGAGATAGGCGGGGCTTCGGTGGTCATCAGCCAGACCGGATTCAGTGGCGAAAAGGGCTACGAAGTGTATGTCCGCGACGCGACGCTGCAGGCCGAAGCCGTGTGGTATGCGATCCGCGGCGCCGGGTCGCGCCACGGGCTGCGGGTCATCGCGCCCGCGCATCATCGGCGCATCGCGGCCGGGATCCTGTCCTGGGGCCAGGACCTCGATGCCGAGACATCGCCGTTTCAGGTCAATCTCAGCTACCAGGTCCCGCGGAAGAAAGAGGCAGATTACGTGGGGAAGGCCACCCTCGAGGCGCAACGCGATCGCATCGAGGCGGGGGATTATCCTTTCGCGCTGAAGATGGTCGGCCTGAAGCTCGGAGGTAAGCCGATCACGGATTACGCTCCCGACTTCTGGCTGGTGCAGGACGATGCTGGCAAGCGCGTCGGCTACGTCACCTCGCCCTGGTGGTCCCCGGAGCTGGGCTTCAACATCGCCTTGGCCCACGTGCCTTACGCTTTGTCCGAACTCGGAACGCCCCTCAGGGTCGAACTGCCGGAAGCCTACTGCGAAGTCTCGGGCCAGCCGGTTGCGGCCGAGGTCTGCGACGTTCCGTTCCGCGCTTCGGAAAATCCCAGCGCGCGGGAGCGGGCGATGGCCAAGGGCCGCGATTCATCGGACTGACGATACGGAGAGGCACTGCCGAAGAAACTGGCTGACAGGGCATGGCAGTCGCTTCGCGTCGCCAGATGACGAGGCGCGCCTCTTGCTTGCTCATGTCGTCACAGCAGCCACAGAACAACCCCGGTGGCAAGGCTCACGGCAATGAGGACTGCCGTGATTGCAGAGAGGCCTGTACGCGGCGGACCGCCGGTGTCGTGGCTTTTCATCCGCTTCTGCATGCGCATCGCCCCGCGCCATGCGGCGACGAAGATCGCGATGGCCGTGAGGATGAAGATGTTCGCCAGCATCTTCGGCACCCAGGTGGGTTCGAAATCCCTGAACAATGCATGGAGGCCCAGCGCGACCGCCACTGCAGCAAGGCCGGACCGGATCCAGCTGGCAAAAGTGCGCTCGTTGGCGAGAACAGTGCGATCCTCCGCCCAATCGGTACGGTCCTTGGCAAGTTCGGTCTTGCCCTCTCTTTCTCTTTCAGGCGCGTCATCCATGGACAAAGCCTCCACCATATTAGCCATTGTACGGTAACGGCGGGCAAAGAAACAGGAAGGCGTCTGCGTCGGGCGGGGGCGCGGTTCTCGCCGCGAACTGGCTTTCGATGCCTCACCGTGGTGCTGCATCTGTCGTCGCGCCCCCTCCGCGTCGCCAGACAAGGCTTCTGCTGAGACGCTGAAGCCGCCCCCCGTCCTCCTCGAAATTTCCGCCATGCGTGGTATCGTGGAAGAACGCATACCCGGGGAGGACATCATGCAAGCCAAGCACGTCATGACACAGGATGTCATAACAGTACGTCCCACTGCGACCGTCGAAGAGATCGCGGAACGCCTTCTGATGCACCGGATCAGCGGCGTCCCGGTGCTGAACGACGCCGGCGAGGTTGTTGGAATTGTCAGCGAGGGCGATCTGGTGCGGCGCATCGAGGACGCCGACAGTCACGGGTCCTGGTGGTTGCGGCTGTTCGGCAGTTCGGTAACACCGGCCGAGTACGTCAAGCGGCATGGCCGCCGCGCGCAAGATGTCATGACGCGGGACGTGTCCTCCGTCGCACCGGAAACGCCCCTGGGCGAGATCGCTCGTCTTCTCGAACGCAAGCGCATCAAGCGCGTGCCGGTGGTGGACGAGACGGGGCGGCTGGTCGGGATCATCAGCCGGGCAAATCTTCTGCAGGGAATTGCCGCCGCCAAACCGCTGCCGGCAATGCAACCCAGTGATGAGGAATTGCGCGAGAAGGTCGCTAAGGCCCTGCAGGCGATACCGGCTTTGGTCTCCAGTGGCGTGAACGCGACCGTGACTGACGGCGACGTCGAGCTCTGGGGTTTTGTCGCAAGCGATGATGAGGAGCGCGCCGCCCGCATTGCGGTCGAGAATGTCGAGGGTGTGCGTACCGTAGAGAGTCATCTCAGGCGAATGCCGCCCAACTACGTTGGAGCATATTAGCGTAGCCGCCCGGCCTTGATCAGGATACCGGGCCGACGCGCAAAGCCTCGACAAGCGAATTGCGGCGCTTGCGCCGGCTGACGAGGCGGATACGGGCCAGAGATGAATACTGCGTTCTGCGCGAGCCTCTACAGCATTCCGAAACCGCCCAAGCGCCTACGGTAGTTGGGTCCGCACCAAACAGAATAGAGGCGAGGCGCCGATCCGATGGCCGGAACTATCGCGAAGTACGAGCCACATCTTGCTTTCGTGCTGCTGCTCGTTCTTTTTGCTGCATTTCTGTACGAGCGCTACCCGCCAGAGGTAATCGCGGCTGGCGGAGCCGCAACGTTCATCGCGTTCGGCCTGGTTCCGACAGATGAAGTTTTGGCGGCTTTCGCCAATCCCGCGCCCATTACGATCGCAGGGATGTTTGTCCTCAGCGGCGCGCTGGTGCGTACCGGCCTGCTGGACGCGCTGACCAACCAGATTGCGACGGGCGCAAGCCATCGACCGGTGCTGGCTCTCGTGTCATTCCTGCTGGCGACGATCCTGGCCTCGGGCCTGATGAACAACACCCCCGTGGTACTCATTTTGATACCGGTGGTGATACGTCTGGCGCAGAGCTTGAATATCGCGCCGACGCGCCTGTTGATCCCGCTGTCCTACACGGCTGTCTTGGGTGGAACCTGGACGCTCATCGGGACCTCCACCAACCTGCTGGTCGACGGGGTAGCTCGCGATCTCGGTATGGAACCATTTTCCATTTTCGAAATTACCTCGGTCGGCTTGTTCGCGATTGCCGGCGGCGGCCTCGCGCTGTTCGTGCTGGGGCCACTCCTGTTGCCCGACCGTGGAGCGCCAGACGAGCCGTTGCGCGGAAGCGAGGTCGACTTTCTGACCGAACTGCGTCCGCAGGAAGGCTTTGTCGATCTTGGCAAGCCGCTGGGCGATGTTCCGGACCTCAACCGCCCAGGCATCGTTTTGCATGCGGTACACACCCATTCGCAGATCAAGCGCGACAAGCTCGAAGAGCACCAGCTAGAGGTTGGTGATCGGATCGTCGCAACGGCGAGCACGTCCGAGATCCTGACACTGCGCGATCTAGAAAACTTGGACGTCGGGCTCCAGCATGGGCCGACGGGCCGCGAGGATCTCGCGGTGGCCGAGGCGATCGTAACACTGTCTCGCCGTGGCAGCGCCGTTCGCCTCTCGCGGCTTGCCACCGGCTATCGCTACGGCGTGCGGGTCCTTGGGGTGCATAGCCACGGCCAGACTCTCGGACCGAGCCTCTCGACCATTCTGCTCCGCCCGGCCGACAGGCTGCTACTTGAGGGGACGGAAGAAGGCTTCGCGCGACTGAACCGGGCGGGTGATTTGGCGGCAATTACACAAGCGAACGGGCGAGCGTACCGACGCCAGAAGGCGCCGTTGGCTCTCCTGACGCTTGTTGCGGTCATGGGACTGGCGGCGCTAGGCATCGCCGAGATCAGCGAACTCGTGTTGATGGCGGTGGCAGTCATCTTGTTGTTGCGCTGCATCGACAGCGACGAGGCGTGGAGTTCGATCGACGCGGGCATCCTCGTCCTCATTTTCTCCATGCTCATCGTTGGCGCTGGATTGCAGCACACGGGGGCGGTGTACCTGGTCGTCGAATCGATTGTTCCGTGGATCCAGGGCCTCCCGCCGGTCATGATCCTGGCCGCGATCTACCTGATGACGTCGGTTCTTACCGAAGCTGTCACGAACAACGCGGTGGCGGTCATCGTCACACCCGTAGCAATTGGCCTCGCCGTGCAGTTGGGCCTTGATCCGCGCCCGTTCGTCGTGGCCGTGATGTTCGCGGCAAGCGCCAGCTTTGCAACTCCAATCGGTTACCAGACCAATACGCTGGTCTACGGCGCTGGAAGTTACCGCTTCGCGGACTTTCTGAAAATCGGGGTGCCGATGAACCTGATCGTCGGTGCAATCTCAATTGCTGTGATCCCTGTCTTCTTTCCCTTCTGAGAACGCATCTTGTGACCTGTGTCCCGAGCTATCGAGCTATCGAGCTATCGAGCTATCGAGCTATCGAGCAGGACTGTCAGAGAAACCCCGCTTGAGCAAAGTGGTGCAGTCGCTGGCTCCGGCGAATGAGCCAGCGCAGCCCGTCCCGTTACTTCATGACCTCGCCGGAGATTTGTTGGCTGACCCTCATGCTGCGGGGCACTCCAGAGCATCCTCATTTTTGCCGGGCGAGCGGTACTGTTCTCGCATCGGCGCATCGCCGAGGGATGTGTCGTGCTGCTGCGCGGTTTTCCGAAGCGGCCTTCGTGCCGGTGCGCGGTATGATCCGACCTCCACCGGCCGGAAGGGCGGACTTATCTGCCATTCGCGGCAAGGCTTGATCACGAGCCGAGCTCTCGACGCGCCACGGAGTGAATCGACCCGGTGAGCTCA
>NZ_FNPF01000029.1 GCF_900107235.1 Citreimonas salinaria | reverse complement strand
GGCTCTCCGGTCGGGCTACGCCCTCCCTGCGATCCGCCAACCCCGCGTTCTCATCTTGATTGACGCTGAACTCTCATCCTGATTGTCGCGCTGCACCCAGATCAGCGTGAGCCGTTCTCCCTTCTCAATCCGCCGGCCCCCGATCTCGACGAGCTGCGTCGTGATCCGCCGGTTCGCGATCAGGGGGGCGTGGATGCGCAGGATCTCGTCGATGGCGGGTGGTAGAAGATCCGGCTCGGACCGTAGATGCGCCTGGAGGTCCGGGTGCTCGGCCAGGTAGTGCACGATGATTCCGACGCTTGCGGAAATGGTCGCCAACTCGCCCACGGTGAACTGCGGATGATGCTGACGATTTCCGCATCCTCGACCGGCCAGCCGTCGAGGCACTCGCGCATGAGCCTGGTCGTGACATCGTCGGGCGCGGCGTCCCCGGCTTGGCGCCGCTCGTCCAGCAGGGCGCGGATATAGCCGTCGAATTCCAGGGCTACGAGCAGCCCCTCCCGGTATTTCTTCCGCCACCGTGCCAGCAGAGACCGGGAGAGCCCGTATCGACGCGCCGTCGCCGAGCCTTGCCGGTGGCCGCGGAAGCTATCTTCGAAGATGCGGATCTTCTCCGCGTCGGAACGATCCCGACGCCGGCCGGTCTCGTCCGCAGAGAGGACCTCGCAATCCGAAACGACCTTAGAGCATGCCATAGGGCATGATCTACGATTGGTGCTTCAGTCTCGGCCAGACGGCCCCCGCCGACTTGTAGTTTCCACAAGTGTCCGGCGGCGGCTTTACGAGGTCGTGTCACGCTCCTCCGACACCCGCCAGCTCTCGCTTCAAACTTGTTGCTGCTCATCATGGCCTCCTTCCCTATGAAGTGACGAAGAAGGCGTCCCGTCACACGGAACTATTCACTCTCATGAGTGAAGAAGGTCATTCGACCTGGACAGCGCTGTCTCACTATGCCTGGGCCCTCTTCCATAGGTCCGTTAGTCGAGCACGACCGACACCCGGCGGTAGCCGCCGACAGGAGAAACTTCTCGTTCCGGTTCCTCGTCGCCAGCAAATGCGATCGTGCGCACCGACGCGAGCAGAGCTCGCAGAGCGATCCGCAGTTGCCAAGTGGCCAACAACCTGCCCGGGCACACGTGCTTGCCGATACCGTAGACGAGGTTTGCTGCAGCATGGGCCTCGGGCGCGAAATTGCCTGGACCGAATACCGCCTCGTCGCGATTGGCCGATGTCCAGTGAAGCTTTACCCGGGCACCTGCGGGAAGATCCGTGCCGCCGATCCGAACGGGACATGTCGTGACCCGCCGGTTGGAGACAAACGGATCATCCAAGCGCAAGATCTCGTCGATAACCGCGTCCATCTTGGCGTCGGAGGCCGTTCGCATCTGCTGCGCGAGGTTCGGTTCCCGCGCGAGATGCGCGACGAGCACACCGACGCAGAGTGCGATCGACCCGAGGTCGCCTCCGGTCCAGTTGCGCAGGATCGAGGTCAACTCGGGTTCCGTCAGCAATCTCTCATCAACGGTCTCGCGGCAAAGCTGGGCGGTCACGTCGTCACCGGCCGCGCCGGCCCCGGACAAGTGCGGCGCGAGCACGGATCGGATGATGGTGTCGAACTCAGCGGCTACCTGTGCGGTCCGTTCGTAGTCCTCGGATCGGGTTGCGGCGTGGTTTGCCTCCATCCAAGTCAGCAGGCGTGGCTCCAGCTCCGCCGGCCATCCCAGCCACGCGCATTGCGCGCGAACCGCGAAAACGGCGCCGATTTCGCCAACCGCATCGACCGGCTTGCCGCGCGGCAGGTCCGCCACGAGGCGGTTGGCAACGCCGTCGAATACCGGCAGGAACGGCTCCAGCGCGTCGCGGGTCAGGTGCCGATCGACCACTCTGCGGAATTTGGAGTGGTCCTCTCCATCGAGGCCGTTGGGGATTTGCAGGTGGCGGGACACAGCGCTCGAAAAACGGACGTCATCGAGCGCGGCGGCGGCGACATCGGCGTGTCGAAGCAATACCCATTCACCAGCGTTGTTCCTGACCACCGGGTAGAGAGGCCGCAATGTATCGGTATAGGCGCGGAGGTCTCGGCCTGCCGGGGACACGTCGTCGGGCATGTGATCAGTCATCGTGCTATTCTTCCTCCCTCACCACTCACTTCGAGCGGGAGGAGCGCGTTTGCTGCCTCAAGGATCGAAGCTGGTCCGGGCTACCCGGAAAACGGAGCCTGATCCAACCGAAATTTAATGCCTCGAACGGGCCGGTGGCGGTCATTCACGCGGTTGATCCACGTTCGGATGGCAGCCGGGGGCACCGCCAGCCCCAAGCACGAGTCGTGCAAACGCATTATCCTGCGTGCGAAGGCCACGCCGGCATCCGCCTTCATGATGCCCTTGTGCATGACCGGCATGCTGATCATCATCCGGCGCATGTTTTCTTCAACATCCTCGGAATTGGTTATCGAAATTTCTTCTCGTTCCCATGGTCGCCTTGTATGTTCTCCGACTGATTGCCGTGCATGGCATCATGGCCCACGGACGAATTATCCATCTTGTCGGTCGCGGATGCGGCGGCGCGCTGTCTCAGAAGCCGGGGATTCCGCATCCTGGGATGCTTTGATCCGGCAGTTGGCGCGCTGCCAGATCGGGGTCCGCAGGCGCGGATATGCCGTCTTGACACCGGCGCGCTCGAGACGGCTGTCGGGCTGGTCGCGGACCGGCTGTCGTCCGGTGCGGACATCCTGATCGTCAAGAAATTCGGCAAGCTCGAGGCCGAAGGACTCGGGTTCCGCGATGTGATCGCTCAGGCTATCGCGATGGATGTGCCGGTCAAGGTCCGGCTCAACGCGCTGAACCGGGATGCCTTCGAGGCGTTTTCCGGTAGCGAGGCCAATCAGCTTGCGCCTGATCTTGCGATCCTCGAGCGCTGTGTGCAGTCGGTCGCCGCCGTGGGTGCTGTCTCTGCCTGTGTGCCTTGCCGCTAAAACCGGACAGGCATAGCTGCCCTATTCCTTACGGCGCCGGTTGCCGGGATCACTGCGTAGGTCGCGCGGACCCTGCCAGACTGATTTGCTGCGCCCAGCGGCCGGCAGATCGGATCGCGCCACCCCTTCAGGCGCCCGATCTCTGTTCCGGCCGGTATGACAAGGCCGAGCACCTCGAAGCTCGACGTGCGGACGATGGCAAGATGGCAGACGAATACACTTTCGCCCCCAGGCGAGGTCGCGGTCGACCATTCCCCGCTCAAGTCCAGTTCCCGGCTGTAGCGGCTGGAATTTGTGCCGCTTGTCCTGGTCGTGGCCGAACCATTTTAAGTATATCGTTGCCTGGCGCAGCCTCCTTCACCAGTCGTCAGGTTCCAGATCGGCCATGTTGGTTCCGCGCGCTCAGACGCCGTCGACCAGCTGCCGCGATCCTTGAGCATCGTCGACGCCGCGACAGACGCGGGCGAGGCAGGTACCGTCGTACCCGACATGTCTGCTCCTCGTTGCCGAACGCTACGGCGATGTCGCGGGGCCGTTCCAAACCTCTAATCGCGCCAGAAATCATTTGCTTCGGCGATGGTGGCGAAATAGCTGGCCACCACGCCGGAAACATCAATCAGGCTTTCCGGGTCGCGGCTGTAGTTGGGACGCAGGGCATGGAGAACCTCTGTATCCGTCTGCGTCGTCGTAACTGCCTTCCGCGCCATCGAGATGGCAAGATCAAAACCCTCCTCCGGCGTCTCGGTGACAAGGCTGGGAAGCCAGGACTCGGTTTCCTCCTGTGCGATGGAGGGTGAGGCCATTGCCAAGAGACCGACGAGAGTGGGTGCGAGAAATTGGCGGATCATGGTCTGCTCCTTTGTATCGGGGCTGCGGCGTGACAACGTCGCAGACAACCAAATGTTTCTCTCGAGTTGCGGGAAGAGGGTGTCGCTCCCCAGCCGGATGCGCTCTTTCAGGTTCGCCAGGAACTCGGCCAGCCCCCTCGTAGAGCGTTGCTCCCTTGCGGGAGAGTTCGTGTCGGTGTGTTCGGCGAGGCCTGGTTGAACCGCGCTATACCTCCTCGGCTCGGTCGAGCCGTGCATCAGGGTGCGGGGCGACCGTTGTGCGCGTGCGCGACAGCACCTCGCCCGTATCGGTCACTGTAAGCCGGACGCGCGTCGCCCGGTGCCGGAACGTGAGCCGATGGCGCCCCTCGTCCTCGTCCCGTCCTTCCTCGCACAGGGTGGAGATCTGACCCTCGCGGATCAGCCGCTGCACCTCCTCGGGGGCTACGCCAAGCAACGGCGCAAGGATAACCGCGTCGATCTGGAAGCCGTTTTCGGTCCGTTCGAGTTGCACAGTCTTTCCTTCCCCGATCTGCGTTCTTTCAAGCCGCTCCATCTGCCTTGCGGGAGATCGCTACCTGCCAAACCTCGGGGCCGTCTCGCAGGAACTCCACGTCGAACAGGCCGGGCCAGCTCTGTTCGATCCGGTTGAGCAGCGGGAGCGGGGCGTGATCATTGATCAGCACGAAGGTGCTGCCCGGCGCGAGCGTGTCGAGCGCTGCGAAGACCGTGGCATGGCGTTCGGGTGGGATCATCGGGCGAAGGTCGACGATGACCGGTTCGGTAGGAGTGTCATGGGTGGTGGCGGGCATGAATCATTCCTCTGGAAGATGCTGGGACGATCGTCTCCGCAAAAACAAATATTGTCAATATTCCTTATGGCGGATATGCAGGCGGAAATCCGAGGAGGCACCGATGCCCGACCGCATGCAGAAATTCGTGACACTCCGACGCCGCATGGCCGACAAGCGCGAGCCCGAGGATCGGATCCGGGACCATCGCGAGATCCTGCCCGACCTCACGCCGGATGAGGCCGCCGCTCAGGCGTCACGCTGCGAACAGTGCGGAACACCCTACTGCCAGGTCTATTGTCCCCTGCACAACAACATCCCCGACTGGCTGAAGATGACCGCCGAGGGGCGCATGGAAGCGGCTTACCACCTCGCCCAGGCGACCAACAATTTCCCGGAGATCTGCGGCCGGATCTGTCCGCAGGACCGGCTGTGCGAGGCGAAATGGGCCTGTACGCTGGAACAGGCCGGGCACGAAACGGTGACGATCGGCGCCGTCGAGCGCCACATCGGCGACACCGCCTGGGCCAGCGGCTGGGTCAAGCCTCGCGTGCCCACCCGGCTTACGGGGCGCCGCGTCGGCATCGTCGGGGCCGGACCGGCGGGCATGGCCGCAGCTGAGGAGTTGCGCGCCGCAGGTCATGAGGTTCATGTCTACGACCGGCATGCCCGGATGGGTGGGCTGATGTCCTACGGCATCCCGGAATTCAAGATGGAGCAGCGGGTCGTTGCTCGCCGCGCGGGACTTCTGACCGAAGCAGGGGTGGTATTCCATGGCGGTCGGGTGCTGGGCGGGAATCTCGTCTTTTCGGATCTCCAAGCGCGCCATGACGCCGTCGTGCTGGCCTATGGCGCCTACCGGCCGCGCCGGCTGAACCTGCCGGGCGAGGATCTGGCCGGGGTGATCCCGGCGATGGACTATCTCGTATCCTCCAGCCGGGCGCTGATCGGTGAAACCGCTGCTCCCGAAATCGATGCCGCGGGCAAGTGGGTCGTGGTGATCGGCGGCGGCGACACCGCGATGGATTGCGTGCGCACGGCCGTCCGGCAGGGTGCCGAAGGCGTCACCTGCCTGTATCGCCGTGACCGCGCCAACATGCCAGGATCGGCGCGCGAGGTCGGCCACGCAGAAGAGGAGGGGGCGGAATTCGATTGGCAGAGCCAGCCCGAGGCGCTGTCGGACGTGCCGGTCGAAGTGGTCGTCTCAAGGCCCGAGGGGTTCGGTCAGCGAGGGGCAGTGCGCACGGTGCGGGCCTGTCGTACCCGGCTGGGCGTGCCCGACGGCGCGGGACGCAAGCGGCCGGAGCCGGTACCGGGGTCAGCCTTCGAGGTCGCAGCCGACCTCGTCATCAACGCGCTTGGCTTCACCGTCGAGGCGGCCCACGAGCTGACCGGGGATGCCGTGGACATGTCGCCACAGGGCCGCGTCGCCGCCGACCGCGAGACCCGCATGACCAAAGCACCGGGTGTGTTCGTCGCCGGGGACGCGCGCCTTGGCCCATCGCTGGTCGTCTGGGCGATCCGCGAGGGACGCGAGGTGGCGGCGGCGGTGGATCGGTATCTCGGTTTCTTGCCCGACCACGTACAGCCAGAGCCGCAGACGCCAGCGGGCGCGCGGCGCGACACCCGGATCGGAGAGGCCGCATGCGACTGACGATGATGTCCGATTATGCGCTGCGCGTGCTGCTCTATGCGGCGGCGCATCCCGAGCGCCTGGTGACGATCGATGAGACCCAGCAGATCTACGAGATGTCGCGCGGCCATCTGATGAAGATCGTGGGCGTGCTGGCAAGTTCGGGTATCCTGCGGTCGCAGCGCGGCCGCGCCGGAGGGTTCACGCTGGGCAAATCGCCCCACGAGATCCGCCTCGGCGACGTCCTGCGCCTGACCGAGCCGGATTTCGAGATGGTCGAGTGCTTCTCCCCCACCAGCTCCTGCGCGATGACACCATTCTGCCGCCTGCCAAGCATCGTCACCGAGGCCCTCAACGCCTTCATGGACGTCATGGACCGTCATACGCTCGCCGATCTGATTATCCGGCCGCAGGATTTCGGCGTGATTGCCGCCGCAAGAAGTGAAAGGCCATTGCCATGACCACACAGCCCCATTCTACCAGTGCGCCGGCCGGTCCGCGCCGCATGATCGCAGTGAGCAGCGGCAAGGGCGGCGTCGGAAAGTCCACCGTCACCGTCAACCTCGCGGTGGCCATGGCCCGTGCGGGCTTGCGCGTCGGCATCGTCGACGCCGATATCTACGGTCCATCGATCCCCGGCATGCTTGGCATCCCCGGCAACGCGCCGCCAGCCATGGGACCCGACCGGCGCGTGATCCCGTCCGAGGCCCACGGCGTCAGGGTCATCTCGATGGCGATGCTGACCGACGACGATCAGCCGTCGATCCTGCGCGGACCGATGGTCACGAAATATCTGCGGATGTTCGTCAGCCAGGTTGCGTGGGGAGAACTCGACGTACTGCTGCTTGACCTGCCGCCGGGGACCGGCGACATCCAGCTCACGCTGGCGCAGTCGTTTCCGTTGACCGGCGCTGTGGTCGTGAGCACGCCGCAGGATGTCAGCCTCAAGATCGCGCGGCGCGGCCTGCGGATGATGGAACAGGTTCAGGTCCCGATCCTCGGCGTGATCGAGAACATGAGCGGTTTCACCTGCCCGTCCTGTGGCGAAGTGAGCCACATCTTCCACCAGGGCGGCGGCGCCGCCATAGCCACCGAACTGGGGGTTCCGTTCCTGGGCAAGGTGCCGCTCGACCCTGCGATCGTTGATTCCGGCGACGAAGGGATCCCGCTGATTGTCGGCCATCCTGACAGCGCCGCCGCTCAAGCCTATTGCCGCATCGCCGCGGCGCTTGCGGGCGGGCCAGCGGAGACCGGCGGCGTGGCGTTGCCCTTCGACTGGACTGTCGCGACCGGCATCGGCAAGCCCGCGCCGGTCCCCGCCACCGGCGGCGCACAGGATATTCCCTGCGCCATGGATATTGACGCGGCGGGCCTGGAGATTCTCTGGGTGGATGGTGAAAGCCGGATCATTCCCGCGCGTGATCTCCGGATTGCCTGCCCCTGTGCCGCCTGCCGCGACGAGGTCACCGGCGCAAGGCTTCTTGACCCGGAAATGGTTTCGCTGGCCGTCGCGCCGACACGCATCTGGAGCGTCGGCAACTACGCCATCGGCATGGCGTTCAGCGACGGCCACGCCAGCGGAATCTACACTTTCAAGACGCTGCGCCAGATGCAGGGGGCCGAAACCGAAGATGTCTGACGTGGCAAGCCGTCTGCGCATCCGGGCCCAGCCATCGCCGCGCGACCCCGACACGTTGCACTTCCTGCTCGATGCGCCGGTTCAGAACAGCGAGGGCCCGAAGACCTTCGATGGCACCAACGAGCAGGCGCCGCTGGCGCGCGCCCTGTTCGCCATAAGCGGTGTGCGTCGGGTGGCGGTAAATGGCGCAAGCATTCATCTCCGCAAGTCCACCAACGCGCGTTGGGGGGACATGAAGGCGCCAATCGCCGCCGCCATCCGCGCCGTTCTCACCAGCACCGATCAGCCCTTGGGCCCGCCGCTGGATGGGGCTGGCGGCGACCGCGATGCGTGGCTGCTGACGGCGGTGCGAGCCCTGCTTGACAGCCGCATCAACCCGTCCATCGCCAGCCATGGCGGTCACATCGGCGTCGAAAGCGTGACTGATGGTATCGTCTATTTGCGCATGTCAGGCGGATGCCAAGGTTGCGCCGCGTCACAACTGACGCTGCGCGGCGGCGTCGAACGGACCCTGCGCGCCGCATTGCCCGACATAGAGAATATCGTCGATGTGACCGACCACGGCGCTGGAACCGAGCCGTTCTATGGCCGCATGGCCGATCGCGCCGGCTCCGTAGTATCGCCGGTCGCTGGACCGGCGCCGCGAGCATCGTCTTCCGGTGGCTCGGTCGAAGCATCATCAGACGAGAACCTTCCATTAGCAACTCGCGTCCGGAGATATCTCGAAGCGCGCACAGCGACCGCACCGACAGTCAGCTATGGTGAGCTCGCACGCGCGCTCGGGCTCTGGCGGTCTGGATCGGTCCACAGGATCACCCGTGCGCTGGAGAACACCATGCGCGAGGACGCGCGCACGGACCGCCCGTTCATCGCAGCCCGCGCCGTCAGCCGCGCCACCGACGGCCTCCCCGCCAAAGGGTTCTTCGATCTCGCACGGGACCTGTCGCGTGGGCCGCGCGAGAATGACACTGAACGTGCGTTTCACGCCCACGAAATCGAGCAACTGGAGCGCTCGGCAGCCCCTCGATCCTAAACTCCTGACCGGTCGAAGCAGACCGATCAGGCGTCGGCAGTGAATAGATTGGGGACGCGTCGCCGCTGCGAAGATGCTCCGGCCTTTCCATCGCCAATAAAACAAATATTTACAATACGTTTTTTGGCGGATATGATGGGTTTGGACACGTAGCCAGCCATGCCAGCCGTAGCCAGCCATCGTGTAGCCAGCCATCGTGTAGCCAGCCATGAACCGTGCTCATGGTCGGGGCAGGAGTTCTCACACGGGCAACCGGAGCAAGCACCGATGATGCAATTTCGTCTTTCCAATGATCGGACTGAGGTCGATATCCACGCGCTTGCGGCAGCTTTCGGGTTGTCCCGCGATGCACTTCACGATGCACTGAGACTTGGCACGATCAGCTACTGCTATGAATTGGAGCCGGGCGACACGGCCACACCGCGAACCGTGTTTCGCTCGACCGAGACCGGACAATGCGTTACGCTCGACCGGGTCGGCAGGATCATTTCTGCGGAGGAAAACCGATTGGTAGATCAACCTGTGCCGTGCAAAGAAACCTGTCGGTCAGATGGTGGGCAGGCGCGTGCGGCAGACACCTCCACACCGATCAGCCTAACCGAGGTCAACAGGCAGACCGCGCAACATGCAAGCGCGCCGCATCTCAATAACCTTCTCGACGAAGCGCTGCGGGAAACATTCCCTGCCAGTGATCCGGTCGCCATCAGCTTCGATTCGCCGTATCGAGGGATCTGACATCGAAGGAGGCCTTCCATGATTATTGAAAGCTCCGACGAAGTTCCCCGTCTGAAATGGCCGCGCCGCTTTCCGGTGCCGCGCGATTTTGGAGTGGCGCAAAATTCGCGAATCGTAGAAGGCAAATCCTGGCCTAAGCCCAAAGGGGCAAAGCGGATCACCACCCTCCGCATCTACCGCTATGAGCCGGACAACGACGGTCCGCCCAGTATCGACACCTTCATTGTCGACGTCGACGATTGTGGGCCGATGCTGTTGGACGCGCTTATCTGGATCAAGTACAAAGTTGACTCAACGCTGACCTTCCGACGCTCTTGCCGCGAAGGAGTGTGCGGATCCTGCGCGATGACGATCGACGGCACCAATTGGACTGCCTGCACCCGTGCGATGGATGAATTGTCCGAGCCCGCCACGATCTACCCGCTGGCCAACCTGCCGGTGATTAAGGATCTGGTGTCAGACCAAACACACCTCTTTGCACAACACGCGCTTACAGAGCCTTGGTTGAAGACCGAAACGCCGGCGCCGGAACATGAACGCGTACAGTCGGTCGAGCAACGCCAGGCACTTGATGGCTACTACGAATGCATCATGTGTTTTTGCTGCACCTCCGGATGCCCAAGCCACTGGTGGAACGGCGACCGCTTCCTCGGCCCGGCCGCCCTCTTGACTGCTTGGCGGTGGCTGGCCGACAGCCGCGACGAGGGGCGCGGCGAACGACTGGACGCGCTGGACGATCCTTTCCGTCTCTATCGCTGCCACACGATCCTGAACTGCACCCGCACCTGTCCGCGCGGTCTGAATCCTGGCAAGGCCATAGCCGAAATCAAGCGAATGATGCTGGACCGTGGCGGCTGAAGACAGGAACACCACATGAGTTACCCACGCCCGCAATCTCCGAACATGCAGAATTATCGGCCGCAGCTGACTTCGGTCATGTCCATTGGGCATCGGCTGTCCGGCGTGGCCTTGAGTCTCCTGGCCTTCGGCCTTGCCGCCTGGCTGGTAGCGGGGGCCGCGGGACCGGTGGCGTTCGACTACGCCCAGGCGGCCATGCGCTCTAATGCGGGGCGTGTGATGCTCGTTCTGGCTCCGCTGGCCGTCTTTTATCACCTCTGCAACGGTATCCGCCACCTGATCTGGGACAGCGTTCACGCCTTCGAGTTGCGCAACATCTATGTTGGTGGCTGGGTTGTCGTGATTGTGAGCCTGTTCCTGACATTGGCTCTGTGGATTTGGGTTCTGACATGACCTCGCGCCGCGTCACCCCTTATTCTGCCGCGCGTGGACTTGGTGCAGCAGGACAAGGGGCGGGCCATTGGTGGGCGCAGCGCGTCTCGGCCATAGCTTTGGTGCCACTTGTCGCGTGGCTGTTGCTGGCTTTGGCTGGCGGCTCCGCGATGGACCACACGGCCCTGACGATCTGGCTCGGGGCACCGGTCAACGCCATCTTGATGGTCCTTCTGCTGATTGCCGCGTTCCACCACACCGCACTCGGGCTTCAGGTCATCGCCGAGGATTACATCCACTCCCGCTCACGATTTATCGTGGTCGCTTTCGTTCAGCTTGCGTGCGTAACTGGCGGGGCGGCAGGGATCCTGGCGACTTTGCTGATCGCAATAATCGGTTAGAACGGACAAATCATGGTGGCGATAGAGAAGTTCCTTCCGACGGCCCGGAAACGGATGTGCTGCATCGGGTCGGACGCAGCACTTTTGCAGGCGGCGCGGTTGCTGGAGAGCGGCCATGATATGCTGCTGGTTTGTGAGGCAGACGGCCGGATGATCGGCGTTCTCACCAAAACGGACGCTGTGCGCCAGATCGGGATCTGCACGGGTGCCAGTTGTACCGCACCTGTGATCGAGGCAATGACCAGCGCGGTCACGACGGCGACGCCAGAGGGGCAGCTGCGGGAAGTCTGGGAAATCATGAAAGCACGCGGTTTCAAGAACATTCCGGTCGTCGATCCTCATGGTACTCCCCTCGGCGTATTGAACGCACGCGATGTCCTTCAGATCCTCTGGCATGATGTTCAGAAGGAAGAGGAACTGTTGTTCAATTACGTGATGAACGTTGGCTACCGCTGATCTGAAAGCTCGAAAAGGGCATTTTGGTCGCACACGTGCCGCGCGTGCTTAGGCTGTCAGATGTCGATCTTCGGCCAATTGCGCTCCTGATTTCCGCGATGAGAAGTCCAAAATTCTGCGAGGAAAACAGCCTACAACTGTCCGCTCGTCGTTAAGCTGCCTTTCGACGATTGCACGCGCCCGCCACGGCATCAACCAGGCCGTACCTTCCGCCAAGACGTTTGCTGCAGCCGACTTAGACATTTTGCGGCACGGGCGCCGGCAGCGCGATGTCGGCCAACGTGGTTCTGTCGAGTTCGGCCAGGAATGCAGCCTCGGCGGCGCGGAGCCGGCCCTTCAAGCGGCAGACTGGTGTGATGCTGCATGCGCCGTTCGGCCCGAAACAGTCAACCAGCGCCTGGTCCTGCTCGAGCAGCCGTATGATGTCACCGAGACTGATTTTGACCGCAGGGCGGGCCAGCGTCGCGCCGCCGCCCGACCCGCGGCGCGTCGAAACGATCCCGTGCCGCGCGAGCCTCTGGATGATCTTGTTCAAGTGATGGCGCGATACGCCGAACTCGTCGGCGATCTCGGTTGTCGAGAAGGCGCGGTCGGGCGCGCTGGCCATGCGCATCAGGGCGCGTAGCCCGTAGTCGGTGAAACTGGTCAGGCGCATGTGGAGAGTCCGTTTTAATTGGTATTTACAATGCCGATTATAGTATCTACGCTCGACCTGCAACAATTGCCGAGGCCGATTGATGACCCAGATGCAACCCGAGTTGCCCCCGATCCGTTCGATGCGACCAGCGATGACCGCGGACACGATGGCGCGCACCGGTCTGGACGAGACCGTGCTGACGGAGTTGGTGCACGGCTTCTATGCTCGCGTCCGATCCGACCCGGATCTGGGGCCGATCTTCTCCGATCGGATCACGAACTGGGAGCCGCATCTCGAGAAGATGGTCGCGTTCTGGTCCTCGGTCGCGCTGATGACCGGCCGCTACCATGGCGCGCCCGTGCCGAAACATGCCGGCCTGCCCGTTACGTGGGCGCATTTCGAGCGCTGGCTGGAGCTGTTCCGCGAAACCGCGGACGAGGTCTGCACGCCCGAAGGCGCGGCGCATGTCGTCGAGCGGGCCGAGCGGATCGCGCGGTCTTTGTACATGGCTGCGGTGGATACGCAGCGGGCCGGCAGCGTGCCGTCTCTCGGTTAAGACCATGACGAGCCGCAACCGAGGCGGCGTCAAGCCAACACGGAAGGAAAGACAGCCATGAAGCAGATAGACGTGGAAAACGACGGCAAGCGGTCGAAATTCCTGATCGTTGCAATGATCGTGCAAATCGTTGTGGTTCTGGTTCTCTTGCTCATCTACCTCGCCTGGCTGTCGGCGTGACATAGACTGCGGACATGTCCGCCGGGTCATGGCAAAGCTCGGTCACGCTTCAAGGCGCCGGCGATCTGGTGTAGCGTCGCACTGGTTCGACACAGACCGAGCAGGAGCGGCCATACCGTGAGTTGTTGCGACACCAGCACGTCCTCACCAGGCGCTCTGCCCGCGGGAGACGGAGGCTTTGGGCGCGCCGAACGTCTCGGGCAGGTGCGCGACGTGGACGGTCGCGGGCATTGCCGCCTGTCGGTCCCGGACATCAGCTGCGGCAAGTGTCTCGGCGCGGTCGAACGGGCGCTCTCGGACTGTGAAGGCGTCGTCAGCGCCCGCGCGAACCTGACGCTTCGTCAGGTCTCGCTTGTCCTTCGCAGTCCCGGGACGGATCCGAAGCCCGCGCTGGACCGGCTTGGGGCGCATGGGTATCCCGCCACGCTGATCGACTTCGCCGTCCCCTCGGACGAGCGGGTCGACGACACTGCGCGCGGTCTGCTGCGCTGCCTTGCCGTCGCGGGTTTCGGTGCCACCAACATCATGCTGCTGTCGGTCTCGGTCTGGGCGGGGGCCGAGGGCGCGTCGCGCGACGTCTTCCACGCGGTCTCGGCCCTGATCGCGCTGCCGGTGGTCGCCTATGCGGGCCGGCCGTTCTTCGCGTCCGCGCTGACTGCACTCAAGGGCCGGCGGCTCAACATGGACGTGCCGATCTCGCTGGCGGTGCTGCTGGCCACCGCGATCAGTCTGGTCGAGACGGCGATGCGCGGGCCGCACGTCTATTTCGACGCGGCGGTCGTGCTGCTGTTCTTCCTGCTGGTGGGCCGTTACCTGGACCAGCTCATGCGCGCCAAGGCGCGCAGCGCGGTCACGAGCCTCGCGCGCCTGGCCTCCCGCGGGGCGATGCGGGAAGGGCCGGACGGGACGGTAGCCTACCTCGCGCTCGATCAGATCCGGCCCGACATGGTGCTGCGGATCGCGCCCGGAGAGCGCATCCCCGTCGATGGCTGCATCCTCAGCGGGGTGACCGACCTCGACCGTTCGCTGGTGACGGGCGAACACGCTCCGGTGTCTGCCGGTCCGGGCGTCGCGCTCGAGGCCGGGATCCTCAACCTCACCGGCGCGATCCGGATGCGCGTGCTGCGCCCGGCGGAGGACTCGTTCCTGGCCGAGGTCTCGCGCATGCTGGAAGCGGCCGAGCAGGGGCGCGGAGCCTATGTGCGGATCGCCGACAGGGCCGCGCAGCTTTACGCGCCGGTGGTCCACCTGCTGGCCGCGCTGACCTTCCTGGGCTGGTTCGTGGCGACCGGTGAGTGGTACCCGTCGCTGTTCATCGCGATCTCGGCGCTGATCATCACCTGCCCCTGCGCGCTTGGCCTCGCGGTGCCCGTCGTGCACGTGGCCGCCGCCGGGCGGCTGTTCCGGCAGGGGATCATGATGAAGGACGGCTCCGGGCTGGAGCGGCTGGCGACCATCGACTGCGTGGTCTTCGACAAGACGGGTACCGTCACCACCGGCACGCCCGTCGTGGCCGACGGAGGGCCGGACTTATCCGAGGATCGCGCGGTGGCCGCGGCCCTCGCCGCGCGGTCTTTGCACCCGGCCTCGCGGGCGATCGCGGCGACCGGCGATGCACTGCCCGCACCGGTCGAGGATCTGCGCGAGACGCCGGGCTGCGGCGTCGAGGGACGCGTCGCGGGGCGGCGCGCACGCCTGGGCCGGGCGGATTGGGTCGCCGAGATCGCGAGCGGCGCCTTGCCCACGGCCAGCGGGCCCGCCTTTGCGCTGGAGGGCGGACCCGTCTCGGTCTTCACCCTGTCCGAAACGCTGCGCGACGGCGTGGCCGAGGCCGTGGCGGCGTTTCGCGCCGCAGGGCTGCGGGTCGAGATCCTGTCGGGCGACGGCGCCGGGGCGGTCGAGGCCGTCGCGCGGAAGATCGCCTTCGACGCGGTGCACCACGGCGCCACCCCCGCCGACAAGATCGCGCACCTGAAGGCGCTGCAGGCCGAGGGGCGGCGCGCGCTGATGGTGGGCGACGGGCTGAACGACGCCGCGGCGCTGGCGGCGGCGCATGTCTCGATGGCGCCGGGATCGGCCTCGGATGCCGGGCGGATGGCGGCCGATTTCGTCTTCACGCGCGAGGGGATGGGGGCCGTGACCGACGCCCACCGGATCGCGCGGCGCGCGGCACGGCAGGTGCGGCAGAACTTCGGCATCGCCATCGCCTACAACTGCGTCGCGATCCCGTTGGCCGTCGCGGGCTACGTCACGCCGCTGGTCGCGGCGATCGCCATGTCCGGCTCGTCGATCGTGGTCGTCGCGAACGCGATCCGGCCCGAGCGCCGGGTATCGGCCAAAGATCCCGCGCCCGCCGCGCGGAAGGCGGCCGCATGAGCGTGCTGGCGCTTCTGATCCCGACCAGCATCGGGCTGGGCCTGATCGGCCTCGCCGCCTTCCTGTGGAGCATGCGCAACGGCCAGTACGAGGACCTCGACGGCTCGGCCGAGCGGGTGCTTCTGGACGACGAGGACCGGCCGCTTCCGCCCCGCGACGAGGCGGACGGGGATGGGCGCTGACAGCGCTTACGCCTCGGCGTAGAACACCTTTTCGCCGCGGCTGATCCGGATCGCGCGGTAGGAATGCCAGGTGGCGTGTCCCAGCACCGGGAAGATCACGACGAGTCCCAGCAGCCCCGTCAGCAGCGACAGCGCGAACAGGGCCACGACGATGCCGCCCCAGGCCAGCATGACGCCGAGGTTGTTCCAGACCAGCGCCAGGCTGATGCCCATGGCGGTCAGCGCGTCGGTGCGTTCCTCGAGCATCATCGGCGCCGCGAAGACGCCGATCGCGAAGGCGAACGCCGCGAAGAGGCCGCCGATGAACGTGCCCGTGATCAGCAGCGACCACCCGATCCAGGTGGTGAAGATCAACTGCAGGATCTGGTCGAAGCCGGGGAAGGGCCGCACGCCCATGTGCAGCGCGTAAAGCAGGAAGGCAGCGCGCTGCCACAGCATGAACAGCAGCAGCAGAAGCAGGCCCAGGAACACCGCCTGGTAGGTCGAGGCCGGTTTCACGAAGACCATGCCGCCGAGGGTGGTGCGTTTGCCTTCTTCCAGTCGGCGCGTCTTCTCGTAGAGGCCGGTCGCGATCAGCGGGCCGAGCACGAGGAAGCCGCTGAGCGCGGGAAGGAAGAAGTAGTCGACCTCGTACCGGAACATCCCCCAGACGACGAAGGCCGACACCAGGAAGACCGCCAGCCCGTAGCACAGGCTGGGAACCGGATTGGTGCGGAAGTCGCTCCACCCGCGCCCCAGCCACTCGAACGCCGTGCGCTTCGGCAGGCCGCGGGCCTTGGGGTTCGGCCGGGGCAGGGGCGGGACGACCTTGGGGATCGCAGAGTCCGTGTCCATTCTCATCTCCCTCAACAGGCCGACTTGGCGGCGCGGTAGGTCGTGCCGCCGTGGTCGGGCGCTTGCAGGTGCGGGACGCAGGCAGGCTGCGATGTCAGCGAAACGTAGACGAGGTGCACGTTCGCGGCCGCCACGACCAGTGCTATGGCGACCGCCACCGCGATCCAGAACCAGCGCGACGCGAAGCGCGAGCGGGTTTCGGCGCGCACGGTCATTCCGCCTCGGGCAGGATGTCGAGCAGGTAGATCGCGAGGATCTTCGCCTGCGCCTCGCTCAGCCGCCCCTCCCACGCCGGCATCCAGCCCTGCCGGCCGTCATGGATGGTGCGGAACACCGAGTCCGGGTCGCCGCCGTAGATCCAGATGTCGTCGGTCAGGTTCGGTGCGCCCAGATCGTTGATGCCGGTCCCGTCCTCGCCGTGGCAGCTTGCGCAATTTTCGGCGTAGAGCGTCGCGCCCTCTTCCAGAATGGCGGGTTCCGGTTCGGCCAGCCCGCCCAACGCGCGCGCATATTCGCCCACGGTGCGGATCTGGTCGCGCGACAGGATGCCCATCTCGCCGAAGGCCAGCATCTGTGACACCCGCGTCTCGGGATGTGCGCTGTTGATGCCCGCGTATATCGCGTGAAGCACGGACTCGTCGCTGCCGCCCCAGAGCCACGAATCGTCGATCAGGTTCGGATAGCCGGGGCCGCCGATCCCCGAGATCCCGTGACAGGCCGAGCAATTGTCGCCCCAGAGTGTCGGCGCGGTGGCGCGGACCACGTCCATCAGCGCCTGCTCGGACCGGATCTCGTCCAGCGAGGCGACCGTCAGATGCGCCTCCCAGTGTTCGCGGTAACGCTCGCCGGCCTCGAGTTCGCCCTGCACCAGATCGCGCTGATTTATGCCGAGGATGCCCTTGGTGTAGGTGTCGACCAGCGGCCAGGTCGGCAGCAGGATCCACATGATCAGCGCCCAGACGTGGGTGATGCCGATGGCCCACCAGACGGCGCGCGGCACGCGAGTGTTCAGTTCCTTGATGCCATTCCAGTCGTGGCCGGTGGTCCGGTGACCGGTCAGCTCGTCGCGCTCGTCCTCTACCGACATGGGCCGTCCTCGTCATCCAGAACGCTTTTGGCCGCGTGTTCGAACCGCTTCCCGTTCGAGGGCCAGAAGGCGTAGAGCACGGCGACCGAGAACATCGCGATCAGGTAGAACAGGCCGAAGGTCTTGGCGAAGGCGACGAGGGTGTCGTGACTGATCTCCATGGCGTCATTCCTCCTGAAGGGTCGGAACGGTGTCGGTGATGTCGACGAGCTGCCCCAGCACCTGCAGGTAGGCGACCATCGCGTCCATCTCGGTCGGAACGCCGTCCAGGTCGTCGAAGTTGCGCACTGTGGTTTCCTCGCCGTAGCGCTCGATCAGTCCGCCGACGCGGGATCCATCCGGCATCGCCTGCGCAAGCGCGTCGCTGACCGCGTTCTCGATCATCTCGTCGGTATAGGGCACGCCGACGCGCCGCAGCGTTTCAAGCCGCTCGGGCAGGTGCGACAG
>NZ_FNPF01000017.1 GCF_900107235.1 Citreimonas salinaria | reverse complement strand
CGTCTCCATGGTGACGGACATGCCGCAGACCGGATCTATTGCCTTGCCCGGCTCTGGCTGTTTCGCCGCCGACGCATGGTGATCGTGACCATGATCGTGATGATCATGGTCTCTCTGATGCTGGCAATCCGTGACGTGCTTCCGTTCCATTCCACTTCTCCGGCAACGCCCCATACCCTATAGGGGTATCTCGCGCGTTGCCGTATACCCCTCCGATGTATAAGTGCAATGGCATTCCGCAGAGATCGGTTCCAACCGGACGGAGGACAGGGTGTGGCACGAAAAGCAAAACAAGGACGCAATCCTGAAGCGCCTCTCGCGCCTGACCGGCCAGGTTCAGGGCGTGTCCCGCATGGTCCAGGACGGCCGCTACTGCGTCGACATCCTGAATCAGACGGCAGCCATCCGGTCCGCCCTCCGCGCGGTCGAGCGTCTGGTGATCGAGGACCACGCGCGGACCTGCATGGAAGAGGCGATCGTTGCCGGCGATCAGGAGCGCCAGCGCGTCATGTTCCAGGAAGTCGTCGGGCTTCTGGAAAAGGTCCGCGACTGACCGGGCGGGGATTCGCCATCATCCCGTTACTGCGCAGATACCCTGCCCCTCCGCGGGGATCGGGGGAACATCTGCGCGCTCGAAGCGCGACGCTGATGCCAGCGCACCCATAGATCGCCCGCAACAAATTGCGGCCCTTCAGGCTCAGGACCCATCGATTGCAGACGCTGATCGTGTTTCTGCCTCCGCAAGAAGACCGCGAGCAACCGGTTCCGGCTGACCAAGGCGCGGATGGCGCACCTTCGTTCGCGCTCCCGGAGCCCAGCTTGAGAAGCGATGGCGGCCCGTTTCTGACCGGCGTTTCCCTCGGGTGGCCATGGGTCGTCAAGCTGCAGGACCGTAGCCGCATGCATGGCAAAGGCCCGGACCGCCCGCGTCGAACAGCAGGTTCAGGCCCGCAGCGCCCAATCATCGAGCAACGGCGCCCCTCGTCCGGCCTAGAACCTCGAGCATTCGGCGAAAATGAAGCGAGGTCTTGACGGGGGAGAGGAAGCCTGTAGCTTCAACCAATCAACAAATGGTTTGACCTTGGCTCAGAACTCCCTCTCATCCGCCTCCACTCCGCTGCTCGAGGTCCGCGCCCTCAGCCTCGGTTTCGGCCCGTCCCGGACCGAGCTGCTGAAGGGCGTTCGATATGCCGTAAACGCAGGTCAGACGCTTTGTATCGTCGGTGAATCGGGCTGCGGGAAAAGCGTCAGCTCTTTGGCGATCATGGGGCTCCTGCCGAAAGGTGCCGCGCGCATCACCGAAGCCGACATCCGCTTCCGCGGCGAACCGTACGACCTGAGCGACCCGGCTGCCCTGCGGCGCCACCGCGGGGCCGACATCGCGATAATCTTCCAGGAGCCGATGACGTCGCTCAACCCCGCCTTTCGGGTGGGCGACCAGATCGCCGAGGCCGTCACCGCCCACAACGATGTCTCGGACGCGCAGGCGCGCGACCGTGCGATCGAGATGCTGCGCCGCGTCGGCATTCCCGCTCCCGAGGCGCGGATGAACGAATACCCCCACCAGCTTTCCGGCGGCATGCGCCAGCGCGTGATGATCGCCATGGCGCTGGCCAACGACCCGGCCCTGCTGATCGCCGACGAACCGACGACCGCGCTGGACGTGACGATCCAGTCCCAGATCCTCGACCTCATCCGCAACCTGCAGGCCGAAACCGGGATGGGAACGATCATGATCACCCACGACCTCGGTGTCGTGGCCGAGATCGCCGACACGGTGGCAGTGATGTATGCCGGCACCATCGTCGAGGCCGGCCCGGTCGAGCGGATCTTCAACGACCCGCAGCATCCCTACACGATCGGCCTGATGTCCTCGATGCCGAAGCTCACCGGCCCGCGCGAGCGGCTGGCCACGGTGCCCGGCACCGTTCCCACCACCGACACGATGCCGCCCGGCTGCCGCTTCTCCACCCGTTGCCCCTTCGCGCGCCCGATCTGCGCCGAAACGCCGCCCGACCACGCGCTCGGCGACGGCCACCGCGCGCTGTGCCACTTTGCCCCCCTGAATCAGCGGCTGGAACGCGCCTGATGTCCGAACCGATCCTCAAGGCCACGAACCTGTCGCGCCACTTCAAGGTGGGCGGCTCGCTGTTTCGCAAGCCGAAGATCCTGCGCGCCGTCGAGGACGTGTCGCTGACGGTCCAGCAGGGCGAGACGCTGGCGATCGTGGGCGAATCCGGCTGCGGGAAGTCCACGCTGGCCCGGATGCTGATGCGGCTGATCGAACCGACCTCGGGGCAAATGACCTTCGAGGGGCGCCAGATCGATCTCGCGCAGGGGCGCGCACTGACCGAACTGCGTCGCGACATGCAGTTCATTTTCCAGGACCCGTTCAGCTCGCTCAACCCGCGCATGACCGTCGGCCGCCTCGTCGGCGAACCGATCGAGACGCACGCCCCGCAGCTCTCGGCCAGAGAGCGCCGCGCGAAGGTCGCCGAGCTGCTGGCGCAGGTGGGCCTGCGCCCCGAGCACGCGGACCGCTACCCGCACGAGTTCTCGGGCGGCCAGCGCCAGCGCATCGGCATCGCGCGCGCGCTCGCCTCGGGGCCGAAGCTGATCATCGGGGACGAACCCGTCTCGGCGCTCGACGTGTCGGTGCAGGCGCAGGTCATCAACCTGCTTGCGGACCTGCGTGATCGGCTGGGGCTGACGCTGGTGGTGATCGCCCACGACCTTGCCGTGATCCGCCACATGAGCGATCGGGTCGCGGTGATGTACCTGGGCTCGGTGGTCGAGGAAGGCGGCACGGACGACATCTTCGCCCGGCCCCGCCATCCCTACACCCGTGCCCTGCTTTCCGCGATCCCGGTAGCCGAGTACGGGCGTACCCGCCAGCAGATCCCGCTGGAGGGCGAGATGCCCAGCCCTCTCGACCCGCCTTCCGGCTGCCGGTTCCATACCCGTTGCCCCTTCGCCCGCGATGCCTGCAAGACCGAGGCGCCCGTCCTGCGCGCCACCGACACCGCGCCGGGCCACCGCGCAGCCTGCCACTTCTTCGAAGAGATCGCGGCCGAAAACCCGCCGCCCCCCGCGACCGAGGGCAGCGGCCGCACGGACGCCGCCCGCGCGCGCTTTGCCCTGTACGCCGATGCGATCGCCGGCACCGAGACGCGCCCGCGCGCCGAGACCTGAACACCCGAAGAACCGCCCGGAAAGGGCGGAAGACACCAGCAAGGAGAATGCCTGAAATGACACTCACACGCATGACGCTCGCCGCGGCGCTTCTGGGCGCGACGGCCTTGGGCGCGCAGGCCCAGGATCTCAGGATCGCGCTGCAATCGGACGCCGACGTGCTCGACCCCGACCAGTCGCGCACCTTCGTGGGGCGGATCGTCTACGCCTCCCTCTGCGACAAGCTCGTCGACATCACGCCCGATCTGAAGATCATTCCCCAGCTCGCCACCGAGTGGGAATGGTCCGACGACAACACCTCGATCACCTTTACGCTGCGCGAGGGCGTGACCTTCCACGACGGCACGCCGTTCAACGCCGAAGCCGTCGCGCGCAACATCGAGCGCAGCCAGACGATGGAGGAAAGCCGCCGCAAGTCCGAATTGACCTCGGTCGCCGGCACCGAAGTTCTGGGCGAGTACCAGATCCGCTTCGATCTGACCCAGCCCGACGCGACGCTCCTGGCGCAACTGGCCGACCGGGCGGGCATGATGATCTCTCCAACGGCGGCAGACGAGGCCGGCGCCAATTTCGGCCTGAACCCCGTCTGCTCGGGCCCCTTCGCCTTCGAAGAGCGCGTCGCACAGGACCGGATCGTCCTGACGCGCTTCGACGATTACTGGAACGCCGACGAGATCCACTTCGACAGCGTCACCTACCTGCCCATCCCGGACACGACCGTGCGTCTGGCGAACCTTCAGTCGGGCGATATCGACATCCTCGAACGGCTTGCCGCGACCGACCTCGCCCAGGTGGAAAGCGACGGCGGCATCAACGTCGAGAGAGCCGTCTCGCTCGGCTATCAGGGCATCACGTTCAACGTCGGCAACGGCGAGCGTGGCGACAACCCGTGGGGCAACGACGCCCGCCTGCGCCGGGCCCTCAGCCTTGCCGTGGGACGCGACATCATCAATCAGGTGGTCTTCGAGGGCTCGTTCGCCCCGGGCAACCAGCCCTTCCCGCCGAACTCGCCCTGGTATGACGAGGACCACCCCATCCCCGAGCGGGACGTGGAAGCCGCCCGCGCCCTGCTGGCAGAAGCCGGCTATGCCGACGGCATCACGCTCGAGGTGCAGGTTCCGAACACGACGGTGCCGCTGCAGCTGATGCAGGTCGTCCAGTCGATGGCCTCCGAGGCCGGGATCAACATCGAGATCACCTCGAAGGAGTTCGCGACTCTCCTGCAGGACCAGTCGGCGGGCGATTACACCGCCAGCCAGATCGGCTGGTCGGGCCGGGTCGATCCGGATGGCAACATCCACCAATTCGTCACCACGGACGGCGGGATCAACGACTCGGGCTACTCGAACGCCGAGGTCGACCGACTGCTGAACGACGCCCGCGAAACCACCGACGAGGCCGAGCGCAAGGCGCTTTACGACCAGGCGCGCGACATCCTGAACGAGGACGCTCCGCTGGTGTACCTGTACCACCAGACGTGGATCTGGGCGCTCGACGACGACATCGAAGGGTTCGTTCCGTATCCCGACGGCATGATCCGCCTCGAGGGCGTCACCGAGACCGAAGGCTGACGTTCCAGCGGCCCCGCGTGATCCGCGCGGGGCCGACACCCGATCCAGAGAGCCGCCATGCTGTCCTTCATCGTCCGCCGCCTGCTGATCGCGATTCCGACGATCATCCTGATCTCGGTCTTCGTCTTCGCGTTGCAGAAGCTGTTGCCCGGAGACCCCGTGCTCGCCATGGCCGGCGAGGAGCGTGACCCCGCGACCATCGCCTTCCTGCGCGAAAAGTACCGCCTGAACGATCCGCTCCCGATCCAGTATTTCACCTGGGTCGGCAACGCGCTGACCGGCGACCTGGGTATTTCGCTTCGCACGAACCAGCCGGTCTTGGAGCTGATCGCCGAGAAGCTTCCCGTGACGATCCAGCTTGCGACGATGGCGATGGTCTTCGCTCTGGCCATCGGCATACCCGCGGGGATCCTGTCGGCCATCAAGAAGGGCACCGTCGCCGATTACGTGGCCAATGTGGTCGCGCTGTCCGGCCTGTCGATCCCCAACTTCTGGCTCGGCATCATGTTGATCCTGCTGGTCTCGGTGAAATGGCAGCTTCTGCCCGCCAGCGGCTACGTCCCGTTCGACGAGGACCCGCTCCGGTCGATCCAGGTCATGATCATGCCTGCCTTCGTCCTCGGGACGGCGCTGGCCGCCACGCTGATGCGCCACACGCGGTCGGCCATGCTGACCGTGCTGACCTCGGACTATGTGCGAACCGCCCGCGCCAAGGGCCTGTCCGAGCGTCGGGTGATCCTGAAACACGCCTTCCGCAACGCGCTGACGCCGATCGTCACCCTTTCCGCGCTGCTGTTCGGCGAGCTGATCGCAGGCGCCGTGCTGACCGAGCAGATCTTCACCGTCCCCGGCTTCGGCAAGCTGGTCGTCGACGCCGTCTTCAACCGCGATTATGCCGTGGTTCAGGGGATCGTCCTCGTCACCGCCGTGGGCTTCATCGCGATGAATCTCTTGGCGGACGTGGCCTATGTCCTTCTCAACCCGCGCCTGAGGAAAAGCTGATGCCGCAGGTCGCCACCCCCATCACCATCGACGCCGAAAGCGCGAACGATCCCGTCCTGGACCGCCGCCCCGAGAACCGCGTCTGGAAGAAGTTCCGCACCCACAAGTCCGCGATGCTGGGCGGCGTGCTCGTGGCCTTCTTCGTGGCCATCGCGATCCTCGCCCCGCTGCTGCCGATCCCGGACCCGACCGCCACCGACTGGGGCGCCGTGCGTCAGGCACCCTCCGCCGCGCATCCCTTCGGCACGGACGAGATCGGCCGGGACGTCCTGGCGCGCATGATCTGGGGCGCACAGGCCTCTCTGCTGGCGGGCGTCGTGTCGGTCCTGATCGCCGTCTTCATGGGCGTCCCCCTGGGCATCGCGGCCGGCTATTTCGGCGGCTGGACCGACGCCGTGATCTCGCGCTGCACCGAGGCGCTGCTGGCCGCGCCCTTCCTGATCCTGGCCATCGCGCTTGCCGCCTTCCTCGGGCCGTCGCTGACCAACGCGATGATCGCCATCGGCATCTCGGCCACGCCGCTGTTCGTGCGACTGACCCGCGGGCAGGTCCTGAGCGTCGCGGCCGAGGACTACGTCGACAGCGCGCGTGCGATCGGGCTGCCCACGCACAAGATCCTGGCCCGCTACATCCTGCCGAACATTCTGCCGCCCGTGCTGGTGCAGGCCACGCTGACGATCGCCACCGCGATCATCGCCGAGGCGTCGCTGTCCTTCCTCGGCCTCGGCCAGCAGCCCCCGGCGCCGTCCTGGGGATCGATGCTGAACACGGCCAAGAACTTCCTCAACCAGGCGCCGTGGATGGCGCTCTGGCCCGGCATCGCGATCTTCCTCGTGGTGCTCGGCTTCAATCTGCTGGGCGACGGGCTGCGCGACGCGCTCGATCCCCGCGAACAGTAACGATTCGGAAAACCATGCCCAGCTTCACCACCCGCCCCGACATCCGCGGCACCTTCGGCGTCGTCACCTCGACCCACTGGATCGCGTCCGCCGTCGGAATGGCGATCCTCGAGAAAGGCGGCAACGCCTTCGACGCCGCCGTCGCCACCGGCCTGACCCTGCAGATCGTCGAGCCGCACCTGAACGGTCCCGCAGGCGACCTTCCGATCGTCTTCCACAGCGTGAAGACCGGCAACGGTGTCGTCGCCGCGCAGGGCGTGGCCCCCGCGGCCGCGACGATCGATCATTACAGGGCGCAGGGCCTCGAACTGATCCCGGGTTCGGGGCTTCTGTCCACGGTGGTGCCGGGGGCCTTCGACGGCTGGATGCTGATGCTACGCGACCAGGGCACCATGACCATCCGCGAGGTGATGGAGCCGGCCATCGGTTACGCGCGCGACGGTCATCCGGTGCTGCCCCGCGTGGCCGACACCATCGCCGGTCTGGCCGAATACTTCGCCGCCGAATGGCCCTCCTCCGCCGAGGTCTGGACCCCCGGCGGCAAGGCCCCCGCGCCCCACGCGCTTTTCCGCAACCCCGACCTCGCCCGCACCAACGAGCGCCTCGTGGATGTCGCCGAAGCCGCGGGCGACGACCGCGAGGCCCAGATCGACGCGGCGCGTGCCGAATGGGCCGAAGGCTTCGTCGCCGACGCGATCTTCGACTACCTGAAGGACACCGAGGTCCACGACGTGAGCGAGCGCAGGAACCGCGCCGTCCTCGCGCCTGAGGACATGGCCGGGTGGCGCGCCGAGATCGAGACGCCGTTGTCCTACGAATACCACGACTGGACGGTCCACAAGACCGGGCCGTGGGGACAGGGTCCGGTCCTGCTCCAGTCGCTGGCCATCCTCAAGCATGTCGACCTCGCGTCGATGGACCCGTTCGGCCCGGACTTCGTCCACACGGTCATCGAGGCGATGAAGCTTTCATATGCCGACCGCGAGGCCTATTACGGCGACCCGAAACATGGCGACGTGCCGATGGAGCACCTGCTGTCCGACGCCTACAACGCCGGGCGTGCCAGGCTGATCGGCTCCGAGGCGTCGCTGGACCAGCGTCCCGGCCGCGTCCCCGGTTTCGAGCAACTGGCAGACGCCTGCATCGCCCGCGCGACGCGCGACTTCGGCGTGTCCGATGTCGGCGCGCAGGAACCGACGATGGCCCACCTGACCGACAGGAAGGGCGACACGGTCCATCTCGACGTGATCGACCGCTGGGGCAACTGCGTGGCAGCCACCCCTTCGGGAGGCTGGCTGCAGTCGAACCCGGTCATTCCCGGGCTCGGTTTTCCGCTCAACTCGCGCGCCCAGATGTTCTGGCTGGAAGAGGGCCTGCCGACCTCGCTTGCCCCGGGTCGCCGGCCGCGCACCACGCTGACGCCGACGCTGGCCGAGCATCGAGATGGCCGCCGCCTTGTCTTCGGCACCCCGGGCGGGGATCAACAGGACCAGTGGCAACTCGCCTGGTTCCTCCGCTTTGTCCATCACGGACTGGGATTGCAGGAGGGCATGGACGCCCCGCTCTTCCACTCGATGCACTTCCAGAGTTCCTTCTTTCCCCGTGCGACACAGCCCGGCGAGATGATGATCGAACCCGGCGTCGGCGAGGCCTGCATCGCCTCGCTGCGCGCGCGCGGCCACCGCGTGACCGTGGCCGAACCGTGGACCGTCGGGCGTCTGACGGCAGCCCTGCGCAACCCCGACGGCACCCTGACGGCCGCCGCGACCCCCCGCCTCATGCAAGCCTACGCGATCGGACGCTGACCATGACATACTCGATAATCGCTCGCTCTTCCGATACCGGCGAAATCGGCATCGCCGTCGCCTCGCGCTTTTTCGCCTGCGGCGCGATCGTGCCGCATATCGGAGCCCGCTCCGCCGTCGCGACGCAGGCGTTCGTGAACCCGCTCTGGGGAACCGAAGGTCTGTCCCGCCTCGAAGCCGGAGAAAGCGCGCAGGACGTGCTGGCCGACTTCGTCGCGCGCGACGGGGGGCAGCACATTCGCCAGTGCCACACGCTCGACAGCCTTGGGCGTTTCGCGGCCCATACCGGCGACGACTGCGTCGAGTGGTGCGGTCACCTGACGGGCGAGACGCATTCGGTCGCAGGCAACATGCTGGCGGGCCCGGAAGTCGTCCGCGCCGCGTTCGACGCCTATGCCGATGCGAGCGACCTGCCCCTGCCCGACCGCCTGCTGCACGCGATGCGCGCCGGTGAGGCCGCGGGCGGAGACAAGCGGGGGCGCCAGGCCGCCGGGCTCAAGATCCATAGCGGCGAGGCCTATGCCATCCTCGACCTGCGCGCCGACGACCATCCCGATCCGCTGGCCGAGATCGGCCGGCTGCTCGACGTGTCGCGCGAACGCTACGTCCACGTCACCCAGGCCTTCGCCACATCGGCCAATTTCTCGGGCTGCACGGATCGCGGCCCCATCGATGCGGCCATCTCGGCCGAGGAAGAACGACGCAAGGCCGCCGGCATCCCCAGCCGCTCGCAGGCGACCGAAAACAAGGACGCCTGACGTGGAAGACCAGCTTGCAGCCCTCTTCGCGACCATCGCGCTGCCCGCCACCGTGGCCGGCATCTTCGGCGGCATCCTCGCCGGTCTTCTGGGGGTCGGCGGCGGCATCGTCATCGTGCCCGCGCTCTACTTCGCCCTTTCGCTGACGGGCATGGACCCGGGCCAGGTCATGCAGCTGTCGGTCGGCACGTCGCTGGCCACCATCATCTTCACCTCGCTCAGCTCGTCGCTGGGGCACTACCGGCGCGGCGCGATCGACTTCGACCTGCTGAAGCTCTGGGGGCCGTCGATCCTCGTCGGCGTGGTGATCGGCGGCATCCTCGGCGGCGTGGTCTCGGGCCTCGCCCTCATCGCCGTCTTCGCGGTCGTGGCGCTTCTGGTCGCGCTCGACATGATCCTGCGCGGCGGCGGCGAGATCGACAGCCCGCGCAGCTTCTCCAAACCCGCCTGGGCCTTCTTCGGCGTCATCGCGGGGGCGATTTCCGCCATGATGGGGATCGGCGGCGGGACGGTCTGCGTGCCGCTCCTGAACTTCCTTGGCTACGAGATCCGCAGGGCCGTGGGCACATCCGCCGCGATCGGGTTCATCATCGGCGTGCCCGGCGCGATCACCTACGTCCTGACCGGCCTCGGGCACGAAGGACTGCCCCCCCTCTCGCTCGGCTACGTGAACATCGCCGCCGCTCTCATCATCACCCCGCTCACGGTCGTCTTCGCCCGCGTCGGCGTCGCCATCGCCCACAGGATTCCGCGCCGTGTCCTGCGACTGAGCTTCGGCGTGTTCCTGCTCATCACGTCGATCCGCATGTTCGTCGATCTCTACAGGGCGTTCTGATGGTGGCGGGGGAGGAGGATCTGACGCGACGGCTGGGCGCGCTGATGACCTCGGGCGAGGTTCCCGCCGACGGCCGCCTTCCCCCGGAGCGACAGCTGGCCGAACGCTTCGGCGTCAGCCGCGCGAGGCTGCGGCAGGCGCTCGAGCGCCTTGAGGACGAGGGCACGATCTACCGGCGTCAGGGCCGCGGAACCTTCGCGGCGCCGCCGGTCGCGAACGGGTCGAGCGTGCTCAACCGGATCGCGCGCGAGGTGACGCCGCAGGACATCATGGAGGTGCGGCTCGAGATCGAGCCCGCCCTTGCCGCCCATGCCGCCGCCCGGGCGCGGTCGGACGACCTCGCGCGGCTGAGGCAACTGATGCTGGCGACGATCGACCAGGACGAGCGCATCGCCTACGAGACTGCCGACGACATCTTCCACTACAACATCGCCGTGCTCGCGCGGAACCCGCTTTTCCTCGAGGTCTACGACGCGATCCGCACGGTCCGGAAACTCGCCGCCTGGGGCGAGATCCGGCGCGAAAGCCACACGCCCGAGACCATGGCCCGGTTCGGCGAACAGCACCGCGCCCTCTTCGCCGCGATCTCGGACCGCGACGGCCCCAAAGCCGCGCGGCTTATGGAAGAGCATCTCGTCGACGTGAATCGCGCGGTCCTGCGCGGGGCGAAACAGGGGAATACCGGCCTTCCCCCTGCCGATCCTTCCAGTCCCGACTAGCGTACCGACGGCCTACGCACGCACGACTTCGCCTTGATCGTCGCCCGTTTCCCCACCGCCTTCACCCGGCCCGGCTAGACCTCGCGGCGGGACGCGATCCAGGCGGACCATTCCTCCGCGTCCGGTTCGGCAGCCACGCGGCCCGCGGGCATGGGTTCGGGTACACCAGTCGTTCCGGGAAAGGTGGCGGGAAGGCCGCGCAGACGGCGCAGCGCGAGGAAGGCGAAGCACTGAGCTTCGATCGCGTCACCCTGCCAGCCGACGGCCTCGGCCTTCTCGGCGCGCACCTCGGCATACCTCTCCAGCATCCGAAGAAGGGTCGGATTGTGCCGCCCGCCGCCGCAGACGATCAGCCGCGGGGGACGCACCGGAAGCAGGTCCAGCGCGCGTCCCACCGCCGACGCGGTGAAGGCCGTCAGCGTCGCGGCTCCGTCCTCGGGGGACAGGCCAAGGGCCCAGTCGTAGCCGAAATCGAAGCGGTCCAGAGACTTCGGATAGGGCCGGCCGAGATAAGGGTGTTCGAGCTGCGCCATCAGCCGCGCCTCGTCCACGCGGCCCGCGGCGGCGAGCGCGCCATCGCGATCCATCTCGCCAAGTCCCAGATGCGAAACGAAGTCGTTGATCGGCGCGTTCGCGGGGCCCGTGTCGAATGCGACGAGCTCTCCCCCCGCATCACGCGCCGTCACGTTGGCCACGCCGCCAAGGTTCAGCACGGCCGTCCGCCCATCCGTGTCCAGCTGGTCCAGAAGGGCGCCGTGATAGACCGCCGACAGCGGTGCGCCCTGCCCGCCCGCTTCCATGTCACCGCTGCGGAAATCGTAAACGACGCGGGTTCCGAGGATCCCGGCCATCAGCCTGCCATCGCCAAGTTGGCGGGTCTCCCCCCTGCGCCCCGCCTCGGGCGCGCGGTGCAGCACCGTCTGGCCATGGAATCCCACCGCCGCGATCCGGTCCATCGACAGGCCGGCCTCCTCGACCAGCGCGCGCACCGCCTCGGACTGGGCGCGGGTGATGCGCTCCTCGGCCTCTGCGAAGATCGCGGGCTCAGGCCCGTCGAAGGCCCATGCCCGCGCCCGGGCAAGGCACGCCGTCAGCAGATCGCGCGTCTCGCGGTCGTAGGGCGCGAGGGTGTAGGGGCCGAACTCGGCCACGCGCTCACCATCCGTGCGCAGAAGCGCCACGTCGATATTCCCGTCGAGCACGGTCCCGGTCATCAATCCCACGGTCCAGACTGGGTCCATTGTGTCACTCTCCGTTCAGGGCGTCGCCCACCTGCCGGCGCAGATCTGCGATCCCGCTCTCGGCATGTCGTGTGGGGTGGACGCGGTTGGTCAGCAGGGTCCAGGCGCGCCCGGTGTCGAAATCGATCCAGAGCCCGGTGCCCGTGAACCCGGTATGCCCGATCGTTCCGGGCGAACAGGCGTCGCCGCCGGACCATCCGGGATGCCGCCGCTCCCATCCGTGGGTCCGGGTGTCGGACAGGGCCTCGCCGATCAGGCCGGAGCCGCGATGCAGAAGCCGCTGGGCGAAAACCAGCACCGCCGCGCCGGTCCCGAAAAGGCCTGCATGACCCGATCCGCCCAGCGCATGGCAATTCTCGTCATGCACCTCGCCCCGGACGAGCCTACCGCGCCACGCGCAGACCTCGGTCGGTGCGCAGGCCTCGGCGGCGGGGCCGAAGGTGAAGCCGGGGCCGGGGTCCATCGCGCGAATTCCCCGCCCCTCGATCCGCTCCAGCGCGATTCCCAGCAGAATATAGTTGATGTCGGAATAGATCGGCGTCTCGCGCCGCTGCCATTCGCGTTGCAGAACGAACGCGCGGAGCGTCGCCGGATCGCCGCCGTAGGTGTAGATCGGCGCGACCGCGGGGAACGGCGTCTGGTGGCCCAGGCACTGGCGGAAGGTCACCTGCCGCTCCCACGCGGCCATGTCGTATTGGCGCAGGTCGGGGATCGCGGTGATCAGCGGGGCATCCAGGTCGATGCGCCCCGCCCGGGCGTGGTGCAGGATCCGCTCGGTCGTGAAGATCACCTTCGTCAGCGAGGCGAGATCGAACACCGTCTCTTCGCGCATCGGTTCCTTGCCGGGCAGAAGCGCCGACAGGCCGCGCGCGGCCAGTTGCCGTTCGCCGCCCTCGATCACCCCGAGGACGGCGCCGGGGATGCGTCCCGCGTCGATGGCCGCCTCGACCCGGTCGAGCGCGCGGTCAAGGCTCATGCGGTTTGCTCCGATGCGACGCGGTGGTCGGGGCCGATCTGGCGCCAGACCTGCGCCGGTGTCTGGAATCCCACGGGCCGCAGTAGCGACGGGACCTCTTCGGTGTCGAGCGCGTAGTCGATCCGCCGCCGCTCGATCGAGGGAACGGCCGAGATCAGCTTTCGCGTATACGGATGTCGCGGGTCGGACAGCACGGCGCGGGCCGCGCCCATCTCGACGATCCGCCCGGCATAGAGCACCGCGATGCGATGCGCGATCCGTTCGACCACCGCCATGTCGTGCGAGACGAAAAGATAGGCGAGGCCGAACTCGCGCTGCAGATCGACCAGCAGATCGAGCACCTTCGCCTGAACCGACACGTCCAGCGCCGAGACCGCCTCGTCCAGAACAAGGACCCGGGGATTGAGCATCAGCGCCCGCGCGATGCAAAGCCTCTGGCGCTGACCGCCCGAGAATTCGTGCGGGAAGCGGTCAAGGTCGTCCGGCAGGTCCACGCGCGCCAGAAGCGCGCGCATCCGCCCGACCACCGCGTCGTCGACCCGCTGGCCAGCGGCGATCACCGGCTCGGCCAGGAGGGCGCGCACGTCCATCCGGGGGTTAAGCGACGCATTCGGGTTCTGGAACACCATCTGGACGGCGGTTCGCCCCTCGGTGTCGATCGCGCCGGCCGACGGCTGCACGAGGTTTAGGATCGCACGCGCGGTGGTCGACTTGCCCGAGCCGCTTTCGCCGACGATGCCCAGCGTCTCGCCCGGGACGAGGTCGAAGGACACGCCGTCCACCGCATGAACCTCGCCTCGGGTCCTGCGCAGAAAGCCACCGCCCACGGGAAAGCGCACGGCAAGGTCGCGCACGTCCAGCGCAGGGGCGCGACCGTCGCGTACCCCGTCCGTGCGGACGGCCTGTCCGGCGCGGAAATGCGGCACCGCGTTCAGAAGGTGCCGCGTGTAGTCGTGCGATGGCCGGTCGAGCACCCGGTCGATCGGGCCGCTTTCGACCGCCTTGCCGCCCTGCATCACCAGCACCCGGTCGGCCAGCCCGGCGACGAGCCCGATGTCGTGGGTGATGAAGATCAGGCCCGTTCCCGTCTCGCGCTGCAGCTCGGCCAGAAGGGCCATGATCTGCGCCTGGATGGTGACGTCGAGCGCGGTCGTCGGCTCGTCGGCGATCAGCAGGCGCGGCTCGCCCGCCAGCGCCATCGCGATCATCACCCGCTGCAGCATGCCCCCCGACATCTGGTGCGGCGCCTGGTCCAGACGCCGCGCCGCGTCCGGAATCCGCACCCGGTCGAGCGCCCGGACCGACGCCTGGCGCACCGCACGACCGCTCATCCCGTGCTGCTTGCGGAAGATCTCGCCGATCTGCGTGCCGACCTTCAGCACCGGGTTGAGCGCGGTCATCGGCTCCTGGAAGATCATTCCGATCTCGCGCCCGCGCAGGCGCTGCATCTCGGCCTCGGTGGCCGCCGCGACGTCGATCCGCCCGTCGTAGATCGCCCGCCCACCCAGGATGCGGCCTCCGCCGTAGTCGATCAGGCGGTTGACCGCCATCGCCGTGACGGACTTGCCCGAGCCGCTTTCGCCCACGATGGCCAGCGTCTCGCCCGCTGCCACGTCGAAGCTGACGCCGTGGACCACCTCGGTTTCGCGGCCCGTCCTGCCGAAGCCGACGCGCAGATCCTCGACCGACAGAAGGGTCATGCCAGCGCCCTCCGCGTGCGGGGATCGAACAGGTCGCGCAACGCGTCGCCCAGAAGGTTGAAGCCAAGCACCGCCAGCATGATGACCAGCGCCGGGAAGACCAGCATCCAGGGCGCGCTCTCCATCAGGTTGCGGCTGTCCGACAGCATCAGACCCAGGGACGGGTTGGGGGGCTGCGCGCCGAGGCCGAGGAAACTCAGCGCCGCCTCGGTCAGAAGCGCCCAGGCCAGCGCCAGCGTGATCTGCACCGTCAGCGGCGCCACGAGGTTCGCCAGCAGGTGCCGCGTCAGGATGTAGCGCCGCGAGCTGCCGAAGGTCCGCGCCGCGTCCACGAAGCTGCGCGTCTTGAGCGACAGCGCCGGCCCCCGCACGACGCGCGTGAAGATCGGCGTGTAGACGATGGCGATGGCCACGACCGAGGTCACCAGCCCCGGCCCCATGATCGCGACGATCAGAAGCGCCAGCAGGATCGCCGGGAAGGACAGCAACACGTCCATCGCCCGCATCACCGCCCCGTCCCAGAGCCTGCCGAACCACGCCGCCGTCAGCCCCAGCACCGTGCCGACCGAGGTGGCCAGCCCGACCGACAGAAGTGCCACCGCGAAGGACTGGCCGATCCCGACCATGAGGCGGCTGAGGATGTCGCGCCCGAACAGGTCGGTGCCCATCCAGTAGCGCGCCCCCGGCGCCTGCAACCGCGCCAGCCGGTCCTGCGCCAGCGGATCGTGCGGCGTCAGCCCGGCCAGCCCCAGGATCGCCGCCACCGCGAAGACTGCGATGATGATCGCCCCGATCCGGCCCGAACTGTGGCGCAGCAGCGCCCGAAGGAACGACATCAGCTGGCTCCGTACCGGATGCGGGGGTCGAGCGCGGCATAGGCCAGATCGACGAGGAGGTTCACCAGAAGGAAGTTGAAGGCGATGAACAGCACCACCCCCTGCACCAGCGCGTAGTCGCGCTGGAGAATGGCATCCAGCACCACCCGCCCCACGCCCGGCAGGGCAAAGATCTGCTCGACGATGACGGCTCCGCCCAGCAGGTATCCGAACTCGACCCCGCTCAGGGTCACCACCGGGATGAGCGCGTTCGGCAGCGCGTGCCTCCAGATGACATAGCCTTGGGAGAACCCCTTGGACCGGGCGGTGCGGACGTAGTCCTCGCTCAGGATGTCGAGCATGGCGGCACGCGCGATGCGCGTGACCGCGGCCGCGAACGCCGTGCCCAGCGCCAGCGCCGGCAGGATCAGCTGCGCCAGGTTCCCAAGCGGGTCCTCGGTCAGCGGGACGAACCGGCCCATGGTCGGCAGGGTCCCGAAGCCCACGGACAGCACGTAGATCGCCAGAAGCGCGACGACGAAGTTGGGCGTGGACTGGCCGATCATCGCGAACACCCGCACGATCAAGTCCGACGGCCGCTCGGCGCGCGTGGCGGCGAAGACCCCCGCCGGCAGCCCGATCAGAAGCGCGATCACCATCGACAAGAGCGCCAATTCCAGCGTCAGCGGAAAGCGCTCGGCGATGATCTGCGACACCGGCTGTCCGTAAGTGACCGACAGGCCCAGATCCCCCTGCACCAGCCCGCCGAGCCAGCGCCAGTATTGCACCGCCCAGTTCTGGTCGAGCCCGAAATAGGCCGCCAGAGACTCGCGTTGCGCCGGGGTGAGCAGGCCGGATTCGGTGCCCAGCATTGCCGTGATGGCGTCGCCGGGCACCAGCCGGATGGCCACGAAGACGAAGACCGAAACGCCCAGCATGACCAGCGGGAACATCAGCAGACGGCGCAGGACGTAGTTCATGCGGCCCCCTCGGACGTCTCGGACAGGCTCACTCGGCCAGCGTCACATCGACTAGGCCGAAAAGCGAGCCGGTCGGCGTCGCCTCGAAGCCCTGCACGCCCTCACGCTGCGCCGTGTAGGTGTAGCCGGTGTAAAGCCAGACCCACGGCGCCATTTCGGCAAGGTGACGCTCGAACTCTGCGAAGATTTCCTTGCGGGCCTCTTCGTCGGTCTCGACCCGTCCTTCCTGCATCAGCGTGTCGAGCGTGTCGTCGATGTAGTTGGCGACGTTCTGAAGGTTGCCGTCCTTCGTCCAGTAGCGGTTGTACATGGTGTAGGGATCTGCCCGGCCGCCGTTCAGCGCCACCGCCATGTCGAAATCGCCGGCCAGCCAGCTGTCGACATAGACGTTCATCTCCTGCATCTCGATGGACAGGTCGATGCCGACCTCGGCCAGTTGCGACTGGATCAGCTGCGCCTCGGCCGCGGCGGTGGGCGGCTCGCCGTTGGCGGCCATGATGGTGGCCGAAAACCCGTCTTCGTAGCCTGCCTCGGCCAGAAGCTGCCGGGCGCGCTCCTGGTCCTGCTCATAGCAGAACAGGCTGAACGGATCGTTGCGATACGCCGGAGAGGTCAATGGTCCGGTCACCTCGCCCTCGCCCAGAAGCGCCGCGTCAAGGATGTCCTGCCGATCCAGCGCGCAGGAGATCGCCTGGCGCACCTTCAGCTCACCCATCGGCTCGCGCGAGGCGTTGAGCTGCAGAACGTGGTAGTCGAGCGTCGGCGCGGCGTTCAGCGTCAGCCCTTCGTCACGCGGCACGAGCGTCGCCACCAGCGGATCGCTCAGAAAGGCGAAATCCGCCTGCCCTGCGCGCAAGGCCGCAAGGATCGCCGTTTCGTCGGGCAGGACGCTGATGTCGATGCCGTCATAGGCGATGTCGCCGCCATGCCAGTCCTCGAAGACCGCCAGGCTGGCATTGGCGTTCGGCGTGCGCTGCTCCAGCGTGAACGGCCCCGAACCCATCACTTCGGTGCCGACGGTGCCCGCCTCGATGGCCTTTGCCGGCACGATGGCGGCGTTGACGGACGCCATGCCGTTCAGGATCGGGACGTTCGGACCGTCGAGCTGGAAGACGACCGTGTGGTCGTCGGGCGTCTCGATCGATGTGATCGAGGCATAGTTCGCCCGCGCCGACGCCCCGGTCGCCTCGTCGAGGATCCGCTCGAAGGACGCCTTGACGTCACCGGCCGTGACAGGGCTGCCGTCGTGGAAGGTCGCCTCGGGATCGAGGTTAAAGGTTAGCGTCGTGGCGTCGTCCGAGAACTCCCAGCTTTCGGCCAGGGCGGGCTGGATCTCGAGGTCCGGGCCAAGCCGCACTAGCGGTTCGTACAGCAGCTCGAGCAGCCGGATCGACGCGAAGGCCGTCTGCGTGTGCGGGTCCAGCCCGGTCGCGTCCTGCGACCAGGCGACGTTCAGCGTCTGCGCGGCCAGCGGCGCGGACAGCCCGAGCGACGCGCCGATGGCGATCGTGGAAACGAGGGTTCGTGCAATGGTCATGTCGTGTCTCCCTGTGGGGTTGAAGTCAGGCGGGGTTCGTTCCCGCTCTTTCGAGGGCGCGGCGCAGGAAGCCCTGCTCGGCTTCGAGTGTCCTGCGCGCGGTGTCGGCGTCGAGACCGCTCAGCTGCATGAGGATCGCCAGTTTCACCTTGCCCCCGCTGGCGTCCAGCAGGCGGCGCGCCTCGTCCTCGGGGCAGCCGGTCGCGTCAATGACGATGCCCACGGCCCGCTCGGCCAGCTTGCGGTTCGAGATCGTCACGTCGACCATCAGGTTGCCGTAGGTCTTGCCGATGCGGATCATGCTGGCGGTGCTCAGCATGTTCAGGACCATCTTCTGCGCGGTGCCCGATTTCAGCCGGGTGGAGCCCGTTACGACCTCGGGGCCGACGACGGGAGAGATGGCGATGTCGGCGAGTTCCGCGATGACCGAGCCGGGGTTACACGACAGCGACACCGTTCCGGCCCCGACCTGTCGCGCACGTTCCAGCGCGCCGACGACGTATGGGGTCTTGCCGCTGACGGCAATGCCGACAACCACGTCCCGCGCGGTCAGGTCGGTGCGGTCGAGATCCCGCGCACCCTGTCCGGCATCGTCCTCGGCATCTTCGACCGAATGGCGCAGCGCGTGGTCCCCGCCGGCGATCAGCCCCACCACCATGCCGGGCGGCACGGAAAAGGTCGGCGGGCACTCCGACGCGTCGAGCACGCCCAGCCGCCCGCTGGTGCCGGCGCCGATATAGATCAGCCGCCCGCCCTGCTCGAAGGCCGCGACGATCCGGTCCACCGCTTGCGCGATCCGCGGAAGCTCCGCGCGGACCGCGTCGGCCACGCCGGCGTCCTCGGAATTCATCAGCGCGACGATCTCTTCGGCCGGCAGGCGGTCGATCCCGGTCGTTCTGCGGTTCCGCTCCTCGGAAACCAGATTGCGCAGATCCTGTTGCACGGGGGCCGGCATGACGAGTCTCCTTGAGCCTGCGCGCAGAGTAGAATTTTTAATTCCCTTAGTCAAAGAAAAGCGTGGTAGTCTATTCCAAAAGCCGTGGAGGTCCAGCCATGTCCGTTCTGACGCTGATCGAAGCCCGCCTTGGCACCCTGACCGAGGGCGAGCGGCAGATCGCGCGCACGATCCTCGACGATCCCGAAGGCGTGCTGCGGCAATCCTCGGCCGACCTCGCTCGGCTGGCGGGACGCAGCCAGTCGGGCGTCGTGAAGTTCTGCCAGAAGCTCGGCTTCTCGGGCTTCCAGGACCTCAAGATCGAGATCAGCCAGGCCACCGCGCGCCGCGGGGTCGCGGACGCCAGCGGGATCGTCCACGGCTCGATCGAAGCGGCCGATGACCTTGCCACGACCGCGCAGAAGCTGCTGGGCAGCAAGATCCGCGCGATGCAGGAGACGTTGTCGGTCAACGGCGCGGAGTCGCTCGACACGGCGCGCGACGCGCTGGCCGGGGCGCGGCAGATCCAGCTTGTGGGCGTGGGGGCATCATCGCTCGTCGCGCGGGATTTCGGCTACAAGCTGCAGAAGCTGGGCCGCCGCACGACCTTCGACGCCGACAGCCACATCCAGATGGCCAACGCGGCGACGCTTGGACAGAACGACCTGATGCTCGCCATCTCGCAATCCGGCCAAAGCCTCGAGACCCTGCGCATCGCCGAGACCGCCGCCCGGCGCGGCGCGACGCTTCTGTCGGTGACCGGCCTGCAAACGAACCCGCTGTCGGGACTGGCGCGGATCGCGCTGTTCACCGTCGACGACGAGGAACGCGTGCGCTCGTCCGCGATCACCTCGCGCGACGCGCAGCTGATGCTTCTCGATCTTCTGTTCCTGCGGCTCGTGCAGTCGCAGGACGACGCGGCCGACCTGATCCGGGGCGCCATCGACGCGGTGGCGCCGCTGAAGCTCTAGGCGATCACGCCTTGCCGTTCGCGGCGCGCGAAAGCCTGTCCGTCGCCACCGAAGAGATGCAGCGCCTCGGGCGGGAAGCGCAGGCCGACCCTGTCCGCCGGTTTCTGCGTCACGCCACCGTCCGCCTTCACCACCACGGTCTCCTTTCCGTCCAACTCGACGTGCAGGAAGGTCTCGCCGCCCAGCCGCTCGGCCACCAGCACTTCGCCCGCGACCGTGCCCTGCCCCGGCGCGACCATCTCGACATGCTCGGGCCGGATGCCCAGCGTCAGCTCGCCCGCCTCCGCGCGCGGCTCGACCGGCATCTCGATCGGGCCGGACCCGGCGGCGGTGACGCGCCCCTCGCCCGCGGCACGGGCGGGCAGGAAGTTCATCCGGGGCGAGCCGATGAAGCCCGCGACGAACTGGTTCTTCGGGTGGTGGTAAAGCTCGAGCGGCGTTCCCACCTGCTCGATCCGGCCGTCGCGCAGGACCACGATGCGGTCGGCCAGCGTCATCGCCTCGACCTGGTCGTGGGTGACGTAGACCATCGTCGTCTTCAGCCGCTGGTGCAGGCGCAGGATCTCGACCCGCATCTGCACCCGCAGCGCCGCGTCGAGGTTCGACAGCGGCTCGTCGAACAGAAAGATCGCCGGGTCGCGCACGATCGCGCGCCCGATGGCGACGCGCTGGCGCTGCCCGCCCGAAAGCTCCTTGGGGCGGCGTTTCAGCAGGTCCTCGAGGCCGAGGATGTCGGCCGCCTTGCGCACCCGCTCGTCGATGACCTTCTTGTCCTCGCCGGCATGGCGCAGGGCGAAAGCCATGTTCCCGTAGACGTCCTTGTGCGGGTAAAGCGCGTAGGACTGGAAAACCATCGCGATGCCGCGATCCGAGGGCGCGACCTCGTTCATGCGCTCGTCGCCGATGACGACGTCGCCGCCGCTGACCTCTTCGAGCCCCGCGATCATGCGCAGAAGGGTGGACTTCCCGCAGCCCGACGGGCCGACGAAGACGACGAACTCGCCGTCCTTCACCTCGAGATCCACTCCGTGGATCACCTCGACCTTGCCAAAGCGCTTGCGGACGTCCTGCAGAACAAGTTGTGCCATTCGTCTTATCCTTTTACCGCACCGGCGGTGATCCCCGAGATGAGCTGCCGCGAGAAGATCGCGTAGAGCACCAGCACCGGCAGGATCGCGATCGAGAGCGAGGCGAGCACCGCGCTCCAGTTGACGGTGTATTGTCCGATGAACTGCTGCACGCCCAGCGTCACGGTTTTGGTCGCGTCCGACGAGGCGAGGATCAGCGGGAACCACAGGTCGTTCCAGATCGGGATCATCGAGAACACCGCGACCGTCGCCAGCACCGGGCGGACCAGCGGCAGCACGACCTCGAAGAAGATGCGGTATTCCGACAGCCCGTCCACGCGGGCGCAGTCCTTGATGTCGCGCGACAGCGTCCGCATGAACTCGGTCAGGATGAAGACCGCGATCGGCAGGCCCTGCGCCGTGTAGACGAGGATCAGCGAGATCAGCGTGTTCACGAGGCTGAGGTCCACCATGAGCTGTAGGATCGCCACCGTGCCCAGGCGGATCGGCACCATGATCCCGAGGATCAGGTAGACGCCAAGAAGCGCGTTCAGCTTGAAGCGGTACTCGGACAGCGCGTGTGCCGCCATCGCGCCGAACAGCAGGATCAGGAACAGCGACACCACCGTCACGATCAGCGAGTTCGAGTAATACAGCAGGAAATTTCCCTCGGTCAGGACGGTGGCGTAGCCCTCGACGCTGAAGGTCTCCGTGCGGGGCAGCGCCAGCGGCTCGGTGAAGATGCCGCGGCGGTTCTTGAACGAGTTCAGCACCACGATCAGGACCGGGAAGATCGCGATGATCGTGTAGGCCAGAAGGACGGCATGGACCCCGGCGGCGGCGCCGAGCCGGCCCATGCGGCCGCGCCGCGCGCGGGTGGTGTCGACGGTGCTCATGTCGCCGCTCTCCTCACATCTCGTAGCGGGTCAGGCGGCGCTGCACGCCGAGGAGGTAGATCGTCACGCCGATCAGGATGATGAAGAACATCATGCTGGCCACGGTGGCGCCCATATGGATGTCGCCGATCTGGGTCTGCTGCCCGAAGAAGGTGCGGAACATCAGGGTGCCCATGATATCGGTGGAATAGTCCGGCGGCCCCAGCACGCCCTGGATCGAGTAGATCAGGTCGAAGGCCGAGGTGAAGTTGCCGATATAGGTCAGGATCGCCACGATCCCGAGCGTCGGCAGGATCAGCGGCAGCTTGATCTTCCAGAAGATCGCAAACCCCGACAGCCCGTCCACCCGCGCCGCATCCAGAAGCTCGTCCGGGATCGACAGGAGGGCGGCATAGATCAGCATCATCGGGATGCCGACATATTGCCAGACCGAGATCAGCGACACCGCCGTCAGCGCCGAATCCTCCAGCCCCAGCCACGGCGCGTAGAGCCAGCCAAGCCCGACCGCGGACATCATGCCCTCGGCCACGCCCCACAGCGGCGACAGGATCAGCTCCCACACGAAGCCGACGATGACGACCGACAGAAGCGTCGGCACGAAGATCAGCGTGCGGTACGTGCCCCCGAACCGCGGCGCGAGCGAAAGGAGTGCGGCAAGCAGCAGGCCCAGCGGGTTCTGCACGATCATGTGGATGAAGAACAGGATCAGGTTGTTCCAAAGCGCGTTCCAGAACCGCACGGCCCAGTTCGCGTCGAAGAGAAGCGTTGCGTAGTTGCCGAGCCCGATCCAGACGGCGCTGCCGTCCGGCTGCCCGTCGAAAAGGCTCAGCCGCAGGCTCTCGATCAGCGGGTAGATCGAGAAGATCGAGTAGATCAGCACGGTCGGCGCAAGGAAGACGGCGATATGCGTGATCCCGCCCGTCTTGCGGCGACGGCGCGCGGTCCGGCTGCGGCCGATCGCCTGCTCCACGATCTCGGTCATGGGTGGTCCTCTGGCAAAGGCGTGCGCCCGCCCCGGTCGGGACGGGCGCGGTCCGGGATCAGTCCTGCTGCGGCTCGTACCAGGACTCGAGGCCCTGCTGCAGATCCGCCGCCGCCTCTTGCGGCGTCATCGTATCGTTCAGGACGTTCGCGCTGTTGACCCACATGGTGTTCCAGGTGTTCGGCTCGCCGCGCGACAGGATCTGGCTGGCGACGCGGACCGTCGACTCGCATTCCTCGCGGAACGAGATGAATTCCTGGGCCAGCGGGTTCTCAACCTCGAACTCGGCGTTCGAGAGCGAGAAGAAGCCCGGCAGCGCGTTCGTGTAGAGCGCGGCGAACTCGGCGCTCGCCACCCATTCAAGGAAGGTGCGCGCCGCCTCGGGATGATCCGTGTCGGCGTTCATGCCGATGCCGATGTCGGTGTGGTCCGAGATGTAGCAGGTGTCGCCCTCGGCCGGCACGGGCGGCGGGAACGCGCCCATCTCGAAGAAGGCCTGGTCGCTGAAGCCGGTGATCTCCCACGAGCCCGCCGGATAGATCGCGGCCCGGCCCAGCGTGAACAGGTTCTGGCTGTCCGAGTAGCTCTGCGCCTGGTAGGCGCTGCCCATGTAGTCGGACCAGCGTGCCATCTGCTCGTAGGGGGCGACGAATTCCTCGTCCGTGAACTTGGCCTCGCCCTCGATCAGGGCCTGACGCCCCTCCTCGCCCTTCCAGTAGTTCGGGCCGATGTTGGTGTAGGCCATCGTGGCGGCTTCCCACTGGTCCGCGCTGCCCATGGCGAGCGGGATGTAGGTGCCGTCCGCCTTGATCGCGTCGAGGACCGCGAAGAATTCCTCGACGGTCTGCGGCTCTTCGAGGCCCAGCTCGTCGAAAGCGTCGGCGTTGTAGATGAAGCCGTGGATGACCGAAGCCATCGGCACGCAGAAGGTGCTCTCGCCGTCATCGGTGGACCAGGCGGCCTTGGCGAAATCGGGGAAGTTCGACAGCCCCTCAAGGTCCGAGATGTCAGCCAGCTGGCCGCGCTGGAAAAGCGGCAGCGAGCCGTCGAAGGACCGGCACGTGATCAGGTCGCCCGCCGTGCCCCCTTCGAGCCGGGCGTTCAGCGCGGCGTTGTATTCCGTCGGTGCCGTCGGGGTGAACTCCAGGTTGATGTCGGGATGGCTCTCCTCGAAGGCCGGGATCAGCGTGTCGTCCCAGATCGCCTGATCCTCCGCGCGCCAGCTTTCGATCGTCAGCGTGACCTCCTGGGCCAGTGCGCCGCCGGCGGCGAGGCAGAGGGCGGCCGTCGCCGTGGTCTTCATCATGATATGCTTCATTTCCTACTCCCTGTCATGCTTGACCTGGTCTGTCCGGCGGCCCCGCGGCAATCGCGGAACCAGCGGCCGGCGCGCGCCAGGGACGCGCCGGGAATGCCGCGACTCGATCCGGTTCCGCCATGTATCCTGCCATAATCCGGCCGTGGCGTTCCGATCGGACCTGATCGCCGACAGGGCCAAGCATTGCGGATGGCGCGACCATTATCAAGCCCAATGTCCGCAATCGGCAATACCAATGCACCCTTTGGTATTGCCGCGCCCCCTGTGCCCCTATAGAAACGGGACGAGCCGAGGGGGAGCGTGGACCAGTCATGCGCCAACAGATCGACGCGGTCGTCATCGACGGGGGCGGCACAGGAACGCGCCTGCGCGCCGTGGGCGCCGACGGCGCCACGCTGGCCGAGACCACGTCCGGTCCGTCGAGCCTGACGCTCGGGGTCGAGCAGGCCTGGCGCAACGTGGCGGCCGGTCTCGACGCACTTGCCACGACCACCGGATCGGGCCTGGGCGACGCGCGGCTCGTCTGCGGATTTGCCGGCGGACGCTCGCCGGACCGGCAGGCACGGTTCCGCGCGCTGGCAGGCCCGGTTTGTGCCGACATCGTCATCGTCACCGACGGCTTCGCGTCGCTCCTCGGGGCCCACGGGGGTCGGCCCGGTGTGGTCCTGGCCGTCGGAACCGGCGTCGCCGCCTATGCGCTGGGCCGGGACGGCCGCGTCTCCAGCGCCAGCGCCTGGGGCTTCGCCATCGGCGACGAAGGCAGCGGCGCGTGGATCGGCCGGCGCGCCGTTTCGCTTCTCAGCCGCCACCTCGACGGCCGGCTCCCGGGCCCGTCCGCGCTGTTCGAGGCGCTGCGGCCCCGCGTCGGCGGCGACTTCAACGCCATCCAGACCTGGCTGTCGGACGCGAATGCGACCCGGTTCGCCACCCTCGCCCCCGTGGTGATCGATGCCGCCGCGGCGGGCGACGACCTGGCCGCGCAGCTGATTGACGCCGCGACCGAAGAGCTCGAGACCGCCATCGCCGCCATCGACGACGGCGGGCCGGTTTCGCTTCTCGGGGGGCTTGCCCCGGTCTTCGCCCCGCGCCTCTCGGCCCCGCTGGCGGCGCGCCTGACGCCGGCGCGCGGCAACGCGCTCGACGGGCTCGTGCTGATGCAGCGGCGCGGCTGGCGGGACGAGGTCGTGCCCGAACTGGAGCGCCAGGATGGCTGATGGTCCCGAAACCCGGCTGCCCCGCTACCGCGAATTGTCGGATCACATCGCCCGCCAGATCGAGGAGGGCGCGCTGTCGCCCGGCTCCGCCCTGCCGCCCGAACGCACGCTGGCCGAGCGTCACGGCGTCAGCCGCGTGACCGTGCGCAAGGCGATGGAGCAGCTCAGCGGCCGCGGCCTGATCGAGCAGCGCCGCGGCGCCGGCACCTTCGTGGCCAGGCGCGTGTCCCAGCCCCTGTCCGTCCTGACCAGCTTTTCCGAAGACGTCGCCGCCCGCGGCATGGTCGCCGAATCGCGCCTCGTCCACAGCGGCGTCGGCCGCGCCAGCCCCGAGGAAGTCATCGGCCTCGGCGTGGCGCCGGGCCATTCGGTCACGCGCATCACCCGGCTGCGCTCCGCCGATGGCCAGCCGCTCGCGCTCGAAGCCGCGACGGTTCTGGGCGAGGCGCTGCCCGACCCCACGCTCATCGGGGATTCCCTCTATGCCACGCTGGCCGAGCACGGGATGCGCCCGGTGCGCGCGGTCCAGCGGCTCACCGCCATCGCGATCGACCCCTACGCCGCGAACCTGCTCGAGGTGCAGCCCGGCGCCCCCGCCCTTCTCATCACCCGCATCGGTTACACCGCCGAGGATCGCGCGGTCGAGTTCACCCGCTCGACCTTCCGCGGCGATCGCTGGGATTTCGTAGCGGAGCTGACATGACGAACCACATCGACGGATCGATCCTGACCCCCGACGGCTGGATCGCCGGCCGCCTGGACCACGACGCGAAGATCGTCTCGGTGCAGGGCGACGCCATCGCCGCGCCAAGGCCGCCTTACATCCTGCCCGGCTTCGTGGATTGCCACGTCCACGGCGGAGGCGGCGCCGACATGATGGAAGGGGCCGAGGCGATCCGCACCGCCGCGCGCCTGCATGCCCGGCACGGCACGACCGCGCTCTGCGCGACCTCGGTGACCGCCCCGACGGGAGACATCGACGCCTTTCTGGACGACGTTGCCGCCGTCATGGCCGACCCCGCGACGGATGGCGCCCGCGTGCTCGGCGCGCATCTCGAAGGGCCGTTCATCAATCCCGACAAGCTCGGCGCGCAGCCTCCCTTCGCCCGCCCGGCCGATGCGGCGCAGCTGAAGGCCTGGGCCGCGCGCGCGCCGGTCCTCATCATGACCCTCGCCCCCGAGATGGACGAGGACGGCGCGCTGCTCGACGCGCTCGCCGCGGCCGGCATCCGCGCGCAGCTCGGCCATTCGCTCTGCGACTACGCGCTCGCGCGGGCGGCGCTGGCGCGCGGCGTCGGCGTCACCCACCTCTTCAACGCGATGAGCGCCCTCGCCCATCGGAACAACGGCCTGTGCGGCGCGGCTTTCGCCCATGCCGATTATGCCGAGATCATCCCCGACCTCGTTCACGTCGAGCCCGGCGCGATCCTTGCCGCCCGGCACGCGATTCCGAACCTTTACGGCGTGACCGACGCGACGGGCGGCGCCGGGATGCCGGACGGGACGTATCGTCTCGGCTCGCTCGACGTCGAGAAGGCGGACGGCGCCATGCGGCTCGCCGACGGCACGCTCGCGGGCTCGGCGCTGACCATGGACCAGGCCCTTCGCAACCTGGTCGGCATCGGCCTGCCGCTGGACGAGGCCGCCCGGCGGCTTTCGACCATCCCAGCCGACTGGCTCGGCCTGACCGACATCGGGCGGCTTGCGCCCGGCGCCCGGGCCGACATCGTGGTTCTGGACGCTTCGCTGGCGCTGTCGCGCGTGATCGCGGGCGGCCACGACATTCCCAACCCGAGGTAAGCCATGGAAGTCATCCCCTGCCCCGATCGCGACCGGGCCGTGGCCCTGACCGCCCGCCTGATCGAGACGCGCCTGCGCGCCAAGCCCGATCTGGTCCTCGGCCTCGCCACCGGCCGCACGATGGAAGAGGTCTATGCCCGCCTCGTCGCCAGCGGCGTGTCCTTCGCGCGCTGCACCACGTTCAACCTCGACGAATACGTGGGACTGCCGCCCGAAGACCCGAACTCCTACGCCAGCTACATGCGGCACCACCTGTTCGACCACGTGGACATCGACCCCGCCCGCACCCACCTGCCGGAAGGGATGGCACGCGATCTCGGCACCGCCGCCGCCGATTACGAGGCGCGGATCGCCGCCGCGGGCGGCATCGACCTTCAGCTTCTCGGCATCGGGGAATCCGGTCACATCGGCTTTAACGAGCCGCTCTCGGCGCTGCGCTCGCGCACGCGCGACAAGATCCTGACGCCGACGACGCGCCGGCAGAACGCCGGCATGTTCGGGGGCGACAGCGCCGCCGTCCCGAAACGCGCACTGACCATGGGCGTGGGCACCATCCTCGACACCCGCGAACTGGTCCTGCTGGCCTCGGGCACCGCCAAGGCAAGCGTCGTCGCACGCGCGGTCGAGGGGCCGCTGACCTCGCGCGTCAGCGCCTCGGCTATCCAGCTTCACACCCGGTGCAAGGTCGTGCTCGACGCCGAGGCCGCCGCCGGGCTCGAGGACATCGACTATTACCGCTTCGTCTGCAGCAACGAGGAAAAGTGGGACGCATACCGCGATCTTCTGTGATCCCGGCTACCCCGGTCGAGATCCTGCACAGCGCCCCCGGCCCCGCGCCAAGCGACGACGCCTTCGGGCTGTTGCACCGCCCCGGCGTGCTTCATGCCTGGGTGATCGACGGGGCGACCTCGGTCTCGGAGCGGCCGAACAAGGTCCTGTCCCGTCTCAGCGATCCGGGCTGGTTCGCCCGCGCGCTGTCCGACGAGATCCGGCGCACCCTGCGTCACGGCGAACTGACCGACGACGCGCTCGCACGCAGCCTCTCGCACCTGCGCCGTCGCTTCATCGATCGCGCCGGGCCGGAGCTGGACCATCACGACTTTCCGGTCGCGGCCATGACCTACCTGCGCATCTCGCGGCACGGACGGCGATACGCGATCGACAGCCTGAAATTCGCCGATTGCTTCCACCTGCAGGGTCCGGTTGCGCCTGCCCGGATCGCGCCCGGCGCTGCCCTGCCTGCGCCCTTGCCGAAGGCGTCTCTTCCCGCCACCGGCCCGCTGATCGAGCGCATGCGCAGGCGGCGCGCGGCGCAGGTCCGGGATCTGGCGAGCACCGCGATCACCATCGACCCCTCCAGCGCCGGCATGGGCCGCCGCCGCCGGGAAATCGCATATCCCGGATCGGAAATCGTCTTGGGCAGCGACGGCTACGCCCGGCTGTGGACGGAGTACGCCTTGCAGACCGAAGAAGACGCCATCAGGACCACGGCGCAGGTCGGCGCCGCGCGGGTGCTGCACGACCTGCGCGCATGGGAACGCGCGAACCTGGGCCACGGCAAGGCACCCAAGCCCGCCGACGACGTGACCGTCCTGCGCCTGCGCGTGAACGCCCCCTACGCCCGGGGCACCCTGCGCAGCAACGGCGCGACGCTCGTCTGGCGCGCATCGCCCGCCGGACGGGTGCGCGCCGAGGCGATCCGGGTCTAGGCGGACCGGACTGCGCGAGCGTCGCGTCGACAGGTGCCCGCTCCGGCGGACCGCGACAGCGGTCTGCCGCCTTGCTGGAAGCCCGTTTTCCGCCTACTCCCGGCACGCATGTCCGCCGGAGCCCTCGCGTGATCGTCTACCGCCTTCTCGTCTCGCTGTTCGCCCTGTTCGCGCTGCCCGCGGCGTTGCGGCGCGGCGGCGTGGCGCTGCTGCGGGCGCGCCTCGGCGGTGGCGGCGCGCCCACGCCCGGCCCGCATCTGTGGTGGCACGGCGCCTCCAATGGAGAGCTCGCCTCGGCCCGGCCGGTGCTCGACGCCCTGCTGCAAGCGCGCCGCGACCTGCACGTGGTGCTGACCGCCAACAGTGCCACGGGGCTGGACCTCGCACGCGGCTGGGCGCTGGAGCGCGTCACGGTGCGCCCGGCGCCGCTGGACCCGGCTTGGGTCACGCGGCGGTTCATCCGCCGCTGGGGCGTGATCGCGCACGTGACGCTGGAATCCGAGCTGTGGCCCAACCGCGTCCGCCTCTGCCCCGGCCCGGTCATCGTGCTGGGCGCGCGCATGACCGAACGCACCGCCCGCGGCTGGGCGCGCCTGCCGCGCTTGGCGGCCGACCTGACAGGGCGACTGGATTTCGTCTCGGCGCAGGATGCGGCCTCGGCCGAGCGCCTGTCCGCGCTGGGCCTGCCCCCGGCGGCGCGCGGGCCGGTGGCGGACCTCAAGGCGCTGTACATGCCGCCGCAGCCGATGATCCCGCAGGCCCTGAAGGACGCCTTCCCGCGCGCGCAGACCTGGCTCGCCGCCTCGACGCACGATGGCGAAGAGGCGATCGTCCTCGACGCGCACGAGGCCGCGCGCGCGACCGATCCGGCGCTGCGCCTGATCCTCGCGCCGCGCCATGCCGCGCGCGGCGACGCGGTCGAGGCGCTGATCACGGCGCGCGGCTTCTCGGTTGCGCGCCGCAGCCGCGACCCGGCGCCGGGAAACGCGGATGTCTATCTCGCCGACACGATGGGCGAGATGCCGCTGTGGTACGCGCTCGCCGGCCGCGTCTTCGTCGGCGGCACGCTGGTCGCACGCGGCGGGCACACCCCCTACGAGCCCGCCGCCTTCGGCGCGGCGCTGCTGCACGGCCCCGACGTGACGAACTTCGCCGCGCCCTTCGCGCGCCTGAAGGGGATCGCGATTTCGGTGCACGACGCCCGAAGCCTCGCCGCCGGGCTGTCCGCGCTCGCCCCGCCCGAAAGGCAGCGCGACGCGGGCCAACGTGCGGCGGACGCCCTGCGCGCCGAGACAGGCGTGGACGGGCTGGTGCGGGAAATCGTGAACCGCCTGCCCCCCGTATCTTGAGGAAACTTGAACCCGCGGCGCCTATATCTACGTTGGACCGGACCGGGACGGAATTTGGCAATGATACGATATTCCCTGAAATGCGCCGATGGCCACGTCTTCGACAGCTGGTTCCAGTCTGCCGCCGCCTACGATTCCCTTCAGCGGGCGGGGCATGTTTCCTGCGCGGTCTGCGGCGATGCCACCGTCGACAAGGCGCCGATGGCGCCGCGCGTGTCCTCGGCCACCACGGTGCCGGAGCGGCCGCTGTCGCCTGCCGAGGGCGCGCCCGAAACCGCGCTCACCGCGCTCAAGCGCCATATCGAGGCCAATTCGGACTATGTCGGCCGCGATTTCGCGCGCGAGGCCCGCGCCATCCATGACGGCGACAGCCCCCGCCGCGCCATCTGGGGCGAGGCGCGCGGCGACGAGGCGCGCCAACTGGTCGAGGACGGCGTGCCGATCGCGCCCCTGCCCTTCACCCCCACGCGAAAGGCGAACTGATGCGCGTCCTGATCACCGGAGCGAACCGCGGCGTCGGCGCCGCCCTCCTGTCCGCCTATGCCACCCGCGGCGACGAGGCGCTGGGAACGGCGCGCGGCGGCGGCAAGCTGCTGCCGCTCGAGGTGACGGACCCGGCCTCGCACCGCGCTCTGGCCGAGCGCCTCGGCGATGCGCCGCTGGATGCGCTTGTCTGCAACGCGGGCGTCTATCCCGACAAGGGACAGCGGCTGGACGACGGCTATCCGGCCGAGATGTCGGCGCAGGCCTTCGCCGTGAACGTCACGGGCGTTTTCCTGAGCGTGCAGGCCATGCTGCCCGCGCTGCGCCGCGCCAGGTCCGCGAAAATCGCGATCATCAGTTCGCAGATGGCCTCGGACACCCGCGCGCCGGGCGGCAGCTACGTCTACCGCGCCTCCAAGGCCGCCGCGTTGAACCTAGGGCGCAACCTCGCCACCGACCTCAGGCGCGAGGGCATCGCCGTGGGCATCTACCACCCCGGCTGGGTGCGCACCGACATGGGCGGCGGCAGCGCCGACATTACGCCCGACGAGGCGGCGCGGGGCCTTGTCGCGCGCATTGACGCGCTCGGGCCCGACACGACCGGCTGTTTCGAGACTTGGGACGGACGCGCCCATCCTTACTGAGCCCGAAGCCTTCCCGCGCGCCTTCGCCGACGCCTGGGCCACGCGGCAAGGGACCGCGATCGCCGCGCTGTTCACCGACGACGCGGACTTCGTCAACGTGACCGGGTTGTGGTGGCGCGGCCGCGGTGCGATCGCCAAGCCGCACGACTATGCGCTGAAGTCCTTCTTCGCCGACACGACCCTGCGCATCGGCCGAACCGAGACGCGGCACCTGGGCCCCGACGTGGCCGTGGTGCGAACGCGCCTGCACCTGACCGGCCAGCGCGCGCCGGACGGCAGCCGCGCGGGTGACAGGCAGACCATCCTCACGGCGATCCTGCGGCGCGAGGGAAAAAGCTGGCTCGCCGTGTCCGCGCAGAACACCGAAGTCTCGCCCGGGATGGAGACGCACCTGGCCGAAGATGACACCACCCGCCCGGTGGATTACCGCCGTTGATCCGTGGCCGCGCCGCGACAGCCGCGCGCGCCCCGCATCTGCCATCTTGCCCTTTTCGGGCGCCGCACTTACACGGCGCACGAGCCCCGCGCAGGATATCCCATGCCCGTTCTCGTGATGAAATTCGGCGGCACGTCGGTCGCCACGCTGGACCGCATCCGCCGCGCCGCAAAGCGCGTCGGCGTCGAGGTGTCGCGCGGCTACGACGTGATCGTCATCGTGTCGGCCATGGCCGGCGAGACAAACAAGCTTGTGGGCTTCGTGCAGGACACCTCGCCCCTGTTCGACGCGCGCGAATACGACGCCGTCGTGAGTTCCGGCGAGAACGTGACCGCCGGGCTGATGGCGCTGACGCTGCAGGAAATGGACATCCCCGCGCGCTCCTGGCAGGGCTGGCAGGTGCCGCTGCGCACCACGTCCGCGCACTCGCAGGCGCGGATCGAGGAGATCCCCACCGACAACATCACCGCCAAGTTCGGCGAGGGCATGAAGGTCGCCGTGGTCGCCGGCTTCCAGGGCGTCAGCCCCGAGGGCCGCATCACCACGCTGGGCCGCGGCGGCAGCGATACCACCGCCGTCGCCTTCGCCGCCGCCTTCGGGGCGGAACGCTGCGACATCTACACCGACGTCGACGGCGTCTACACCACCGACCCGCGCATCTGCGAAAAGGCGCGCAAGCTCGACCGCATCGCCTTCGAGGAGATGCTCGAGCTTGCCAGCCTCGGCGCAAAGGTGCTGCAGACGCGGTCGGTCGAACTGGCGATGCGCTACAAGGTCAAGCTGCGGGTGCTGTCATCCCTCAGCGAACAGACGGACGGGTCCGGCACCATCGTGTGCGACGAGGAGGACATCATGGAAAGCAACGTGGTCGCGGGCGTCGCCCATTCGCGCGACGAGGCGAAGATGACGCTGGTCTCGGTCGAGGACCGGCCCGGCATCGCATCGTCGATCTTCACCCCCCTGGCCGAGGCCGGCGTGAACGTCGACATGATCGTGCAGAACATTTCCGAGGACGGCCGCACGGACATGACGTTCTCGTGCCCGACCGACCAGGTGAAGCGCGCCGAAAAGGCGCTGAACGACGCGCGCACGGCCGGTCACATGACCTTCACCGACATCAAGGCGGATACCGGCGTCGCCAAGGTGTCGGTCGTGGGCATCGGCATGCGCAGCCACGCGGGCGTGGCGGCCAAGATGTTCCGCGTGCTCGCGCAGGAAGGGATCAACATCAAGGTCATCACAACTTCGGAGATAAAGATTTCCGTCCTGATCGACCGGAAATACATGGAACTGGCCGTGCAGGCCCTGCATGATGCCTTCGAGCTGGAGAAGGCGGGCTGACAGGCCTGCCCGATGCGGCACGGGGCAAACGGGCGGACGTCATGGCCGACGGGCTTGAAAGCGAAAGCCGCAAGCTGCTCAAGCGCTTGCGCGACACGATGGCCGAAGAGGCCGCGGGCCAGGCGCGTCTGGACAAGATCACCCACCTGACCGCGGATTCCATGGGCACCGAGGTGTGCTCGGTCTACCTGTTCCGCGACGACGACACGCTTGAGCTCTGCGCAAGCCAGGGCCTGAAGCCCGAGGCCGTGCACCAGACCCGCATGAGGCTGGGCGAGGGCCTCGTCGGCCGCGTCGCGCGACGTGGCAAGCCGATCAACTCGGCGGACGCGCCGTCGGAACGCGGCTTCCGCTTCATGCCCGAGACCGGGGAAGAGATCTATTCCAGCTTCCTCGGCGTGCCGATCCAGCGTCTTGGTGAAAAACTGGGCGTTCTGGTGGTTCAGTCCAAGCAGGCCCGCGCCTTCACCGAGGACGAGGTCTACGCGCTCGAGGTGGTCGCCATGGTGCTGGCCGAGATGACCGAGCTGGGCGCCTTCGTGGGCGAGGGTGCCGCGCTCAAGGCCCGGCACACCCAGCCGGTCATGCTGCGCGGCACGACCGGGCAGGAAGGCACCGCGATGGGCCATGTCTGGCTGCACGAGCCGCGCGTCGTCGTGACGCGCGTGGTCGCCGACGACCCCGAGACCGAGGCCGCCCGCCTGACCGAGGCGGTGGAAAGGCTGCGCGTCAGCGTCGACGAGATCCTCGCCGATGCCGGCACCGACAGCGAGCAGGCCGAGGTGCTGGAAACCTACCGCATGTTCGCCAATTCCAAGGGCTGGCTGCGCCGCATGGACGAGGACATCGCCCGCGGCCTGTCGGCCGAGGCCGCGGTGGAAAAGGAACAGTCCCAGGCGCGCGCCCGCATGGCGCAGGCGACCGATCCCTACCTGCGCGACCGGCTGCACGATCTCGACGACCTGTCCAACCGCCTGCTGCGCATCCTCACCGGTCAGGGCTCCGAGACCGGCTCGGAGATGCCCGAGGACCCGATCCTGATCGCGCGCAACATCGGCCCCGGCGAGCTGCTGGAATACGGCCGCAAGCTGAAGGGCGTCGTGCTCGAAGAGGGTTCCGTCGGCAGCCACGCCGCGATCGTCGCGCGCGCGCTGGCGATCCCGCTGGTTGTGCACGCCCAGCGCATCACCAACGAGGCCCTGACCGGCGACCGGATCATGGTCGACGGCGAACAGGGCATCGTCCACCTGCGCCCCGACGAGACGGTGGTCAACGCGTTCCGCGACAAGATCGCCATGCAGGCCAAGGCACAGGAGCGCTATGCCTCGATCCGCGACACGCCCTGCGTTTCCGCCTGCGGCACCCGGATCGAGATGCACATGAACGCCGGCCTGATGGCCGACCTGCCCTCGCTGGAGAACTCCGGCGCCGAGGGCGTGGGCCTGTTCCGCACCGAATTGCAGTTCCTCGTGCGCAACCAGATGCCGCGCCGGACCGAGCTTGCCGCGCTCTATTCGCGCGTGCTGGATGCCGCCCAAGGCAAGCGCGTCGTGTTCCGCACGCTCGACATCGGCTCGGACAAGGTGCTGCCCTACATGAAGCCCAACGACGAGCCCAACCCCGCCCTGGGCTGGCGGGCGATCCGCGTGGGCCTCGACAAGCCGGGCGTGCTGCGGATGCAGCTTCAGGCCCTGCTGCGCGCCGCGAACGGGCGCCCGCTGTCGCTGATGTTTCCCTTCGTCGCGCAATACGACGAATTCGCCGCCGCGCGCGCCGAGGTCGACAAGGCGATCGACCGCGAGGTCCGGCTGGGCCACCCCCTGCCCGAAGCGATCGAGATCGGCGCCATGCTCGAGACGCCTAGCCTCGCCTTCGCGTCGCAGCGGCTGTTCGACGAGGTCAAGTTCCTGTCGGTGGGCGGCAACGACCTCAAGCAGTTCTTCTTCGCCGCCGACCGCGAAAACGAGCGCGTGCGCAAGCGCTACGACACGCTCAACGTCAGCTTCCTGACCTTCCTGCAGGGCATCGTCGACCGCTGCCGCGAGAGCGGCACGCGGCTGAGCTTCTGCGGCGAGGATGCCGGCCGCCCGATCGAGGCGGTGTGCCTTGCCGCCATCGGGTTCGAGACGCTGTCGATGCGCCCGGCCTCGGTCGGGCCGGTGAAGAGCCTGCTGATGCGCACCGACCTCAGGCAGCTGCGCGACGTGATGGCCCGGTCGCGCGACCGCGGCGACCAGTCGGTGCGCGAGGCGGTGATGCAGTTCCTGCGCGCCAACGCCTGATCCGCAGGGAAAGCCGCGCCGCGCCGCGGCCGGTCTTGCGCGCAGCCCGGACCAGACGCGCAAAAAGACACCCGGCCGCGGAGTTTTTCCTGCGACCGGGTGCGTGTCCCATTCGTGCCGTGACCAACGCGCGTTCTGCCCATTGGCGCCGGTTGCGCGTTTCGCGCAGCGGCGGGCCCTTGTCGACCCTGCCCCTGCCGCCTTTTGCGACCGTGGCGGGCCGTGGTTCTTCTGCGGGCCTTTGCGACCTTGCCCGTTCCGGCGCGGTCGATAGCATCTAGCGCCGTTAACCTCAACGAACGGTTAACGCCGGCGGCGGATCAGCCGATTTTCTTCACCGCCTCGTCGAACGCGCCCACGACGGCCGGGTAGGACGTGCCGCTGTCCTGCGCGATCCGCCGCAGGCCGAAGGCGACATGCGCCATCTCCTGGTAGTAGCTGGTGAAGGCGTAGTTCGTGGCCGCCCCCGCCGCGGCGCCCAGCAGCGGCACGGTCTGCGCCGCCAGCTTCTGGCCCAGCACCGTGGCCAGCCGCGGCGCCACGCGCGCGACGATGCCGTGCACCGTCGCCCCGCTCAGCGTGATCCGCGCCGACAGGAACCCCATGTCCACGCCCTCGTCGCGCGCCAGCGGCCCGGCCGAGGCGAAGACCGCCAGGCACGCCTTCTGGATCTCGGGATCGGCCGGGTCGAAGCCGTGCTCGGCCGCCACGCCCTGGATCGTGCGCAGCAGCACCGTCACCGTCACCGGCAGCTCGGCCAGCGCGGTGGGCAGCCCGCCCGCGCCACCGGCCGCGCCCATCGCGGTGGTCAGCGCGGTGTTGAACCAACCGCGCTGGTCCGGCACCACCCCGCGCGAGGCCTGCGCCGCCTGCAAGGCGTTCTCCAGCGCGCGGCCCGTCGCGTCCTCCAGCCGGTCGCGCACGCCCTTCGGAAGGCGTTCGACGAGCGATTCGGCCCGTCCGCCCAGCAGGTTGATCAGCTGCATGCCGAGGTTGTTCGCCGCCTGGTGACGCCGTGCCAGCGCCGCAAGCTGCGGCTCGATACCGGTGGGGACCAGGGCTGTTCCGGTCGAGTCTGTTCCCGTCGCATCTGCGGTCATGGCGGCTCCCTCGAGGCGTATGCTTCACGATGACAAACCGTCGTGCCGCGTCAACCGTTCCGCGCGGCCTCCACCACGCCGGTCACGCCGTCCCATGCCCCCGGACGAAGCGCAACGCCCAGGACCCGCTCGGGGTTGGTGGGCGGCGGCATCTCGACGCCGGCCAGCAGGGCAAAGCCGAAACGGGCGTAATAGGGCGCGTCGCCCACCAGCATCACCCGCGCCTCGCCCATCGCCTCGGCGCGCGCCAGCGTGTCGCGGATCAGCGCGCCACCCAGCCCCTCGCCCTGCGCGGTGGGATGCACGGCCACCGGCCCCAGCAGCAGCGCGCGCGAGCCGCCCACGCAGACCGGCCAGTAGCGGATCGCGCCGCCCATGTGTCCGCTTTCGTCGCGCGCCACCACGCACAGTGCTGCGATCGGCGCCACGCCCTCGCGCAGCCGGTAGGACGACAGCGCCTGCCGCCCCGGCGCGAAGCAGGTGTCGTAAAGCGCCTCGACCTCCCAGCCGTCGTCGCGCGTTTCCTGTGCAAGCGTAAACACGCGACCCCCCGTGCAATCCGGCGCAAGCGGCCGTATCACGGGTCCGACAGACGCGCAAACCGGAGACCACCCCGCATGTTCTACCGCCCCGAAGACGGCCACGGCCTGCCGCACAACCCGTTCAACGCCATCGTGACGCCGCGCCCCATCGGCTGGATCTCGACCCGCGGGTCGGACGGGCAGGACAACCTCGCGCCCTATTCGTTCTTCAACGCCGTGGCCTACGTGCCGCCGCAGGTGATGTTCGCCTCGACCTCCGCCAAGGAGGACCGCGGCGACACCAAGGACAGCGTCGCCCAGATCCGCGACACCGGCGTGTTCTGCGTCAACATCGTCGAATACGCGATGCGCGACGCGATGAACGCCACCTCGGGCGCCCACCCGCGCGAGGTCGACGAATTCGCCCATGCCGGCATCGAAAAGGCGCAGTGCGAGACCATCGACTGCCCGCGCGTGGCGAACGCCCCCGCCAACTTCGAATGCAAACTGACGCAGATCGTGCAACTGCCGGGCGAGGCGAACTTCGCCGTCTTCGGCGAGGTGGTCGGCGTCCACATGCGCGACGATTGCGTGGTCGACGGCACCTTCGACGTGCTGCGGTTCAACCCGCTGTCGCGCATGGGCTACCGCGACTACACCGTCGTGCGCGAGAAGTTCTCGCTCAAGCGCCCCGGCGAGTGACCCCGCCGCCCGACCGAAAGGACCAACCATGACCGCAACCATGATCGGCGTGATCGGCGGATCGGGCCTCTACCAGATCGACGGACTGGAAGATGCGCGCTGGCAGGCGATCGACACGCCCTGGGGCGCGCCCTCGGACGAGATCCTGACCGGCACTTTGGGCGGGGTGCCGATGGCCTTCCTGCCGCGGCACGGGCGCGGCCACGTGCACAGCCCCACGACCGTGCCCTACCGCGCCAACATCGACGCGCTGAAACGCCTCGGCGTGACCGACGTGGTGTCGGTCTCGGCCTGCGGGTCCTTCCGCGAGGAATACGCGCCGGGCCACTTCGTCGTCGTCGACCAGTTCATCGACCGCACCAACGCGCGCGAGCGGTCGTTCTTCGGCACCGGCTGCGTGGCGCATGTCTCGATCGCGCACCCCACCTGCGCCCGGCTGTCGCGGACCTGCCTGAATGCGGCGCAGGCGGCCGGCATCACCGTGCATGACGGCGGCACGTACCTGGCGATGGAAGGGCCGCAATTCTCCAGCGTCGCGGAATCGCGCATGTTCCGCGCCTGGGGGGCGGACGTGATCGGCATGACCAACATGCCCGAGGCCCGCCTCGCCCGCGAGGCCGAGCTTTGCTACGCCAGCATCGCGATGGTCACCGACTACGACAGCTGGCATCCCGACCACGGCGCTGTCGACATCACCGACATCATCGCAACCCTGACCGGCAACGCCGGCAAGGGCCGCGCGCTGGCCCGCGGCCTGCCCGATCGGCTGGGACCAGACCGCGCCCCCTGCCCCTGCGGCTGCGACCGCGCGCTGGATCACGCGATCCTCACCGCGCCGGAAAAACGCGACCCCGACGTGGTGGCGCGACTGGATTCGGTGGCGGGCCGCGTGCTGCGCGGGTAAGCACGGCACGAACCGGAACGACAGGGACCGACCATGAAGAAAGACGTCCGCGACTACATCCGCACGATCGCCGATTTCCCGCACGAGGGCATCCTGTTCCGGGACGTGACGACGCTTTTCGCCGATCCGCGCGGTTTCCGCATGGCGATCGACCAGCTGCTGCACCCCTATGCGGGCGTGCGCTTCGACAAGGTCGTGGGGCTCGAGGCGCGCGGCTTCATCCTGGGCGGCGCCGTGGCGCACCAGCTCTCGGCCGGCTTCGTGCCGATCCGCAAGAAGGGCAAGCTGCCCGGCACGGTGATCTCGCAGGAGTACAAGCTGGAATACGGCGAGGCGATCGTCGAGATCCACGACGACGCCATCAAGCCGGGCGAACGCGTGCTGGTGGTCGACGACCTTTTGGCGACCGGCGGCACCGCCGAGGCCGGCATCAAGCTGATCGAGCGCCTCGGCGGCCAGATCATCGGCTGCGCCTTCATCATCGACCTGCCCGACCTCGGCGGCCGCAGACGGCTCGAGGCGCTCGGCATGGAAGTGCACGCGCTCTGCGCCTACGAGGGGATGTAACCCCGTCCCCCGCGGCAGGTCGCGCGCACTGACGGCCCGGCATCGGGCCGCGACGCGGGCCCGAAGGCCCGCGCCTCGCGCTCAGGCGACCTCGACCGCCGCCGGCGCCTTCGCCGCGTCGGCCGCGTTCTGGTCGATGAAGCCCAGCACGAGCGGCCGGATGTTGTTGCGCCAGCTCTTGCCGGCGAAGATGCCGTAATGGCCCGCCCCCGGCTCGACGTGGCTGGCCTTCTTCGAATCCGGCAGCCCGGTGCACAGGTCCAGCGCCGCGACGCATTGCCCAGGCGCCGAGATGTCGTCCTTCGCGCCCTCGACGGTCTTGACCGCCACCCGGGTGATCGCGCCCATGTCGACCTTGTGGCCGGCGACGACGAACTCGTTCTTCGCGATCTCGCGGTTCTTGAAGATCCGCTCGACGGTCGACAGGTAGAACTCGGCCGGCATGTCCATCACCGACAGGTATTCGTCGTAGAAGCGGTTATGCGCGTCGTGATCGCTCGCCTGGCCGCGGGCGATGCGCAGGATCTGGTCGTTGAACGCCTTCGAGTGCCGATCCGCGTTCATCGACACGAAGCTCGCCAGCTGCAGCAGGCCCGGATAGACCATCCGCCCCACGCCGGGATACTTGAAGCCCACGCGCTGGATCATCGTCTCTTCCAGCTGGCCCATGGTCACGCGCGCGCCGAAATCGGTGACGTCGGTGGGCGTCGCGTCCGGGTCGATCGGCCCGCCGATCAGCGTCAGCGTGCGCGGCTGCGCGTCGGGGTCCAGCTCGGCCAGGTAGGCCGTCGCCGCCAGCACCAGCGGCGCCGGCTGGCACACCGCGACCACGTTGGTCTCGGGACCGAGATGCCGCATGAAGTCCATGACGTAGAGGGTGTAGTCCTCGACATCGAACTTGCCGCAGCTGACGGGGATGTCGCGCGCGTTGTGCCAGTCGGTGACGTAGACCTCGCAGTTCACGATCAGCGACTTCACGGTCGAGCGCAGCAGCGTCGCGTAATGGCCCGACATGGGCGCCACCAGCAGGATCTTGCGCTTCTGCTCCGGGCGGCCGACCACGTCGAAATGCAGCAGGTCGCCGAACGGCTTGCTGACCACGGTGTCGACGCTGACCAGGTGGTCGCGGCCGTCGTCGCCGGTGACCGTATGGATGCCCCAGTCGGGCTTGGCCGCCATGCGCTCGAAGGACCGCTCGGTCACCTCGCCCCAGGCGCCCCACCAGCGGATCGCCGGGTTGGGCAGCATCGCCATGCCGGGATACGAGGCCAGCGTGCGCGCGGTTGCGCCCAGCCACTGATTCGTGTTGCGCATGGTCTCCATCAGGTCGTATGTCGCCATGTAGCGCATGGGTGTTCCTTTCATTCGTCCGGCCACGGGCGTCCGGAAACGTAAAGCGGCCGATCCCGGCCCCGAGCCAATTCGTCGCTTTGCCCCCCAAGCCGGCGACGATATTCTGCACCTGCAAAATAGGGGGAGAAATCCGCAATGGCAATGAACGACGACGACACGGGCGCCCGCCGTGCCCGGCTCGACGCGAACATGGCCCGCGTCGAGGAACTGTCCCAGCGCCTCGTCGCGGCCCTTGCGAACCGCAGGCCGACCCCCACCGCGCTCAGTGGGCCGGACCCGTCGCTCTATGCCAAGGCGGCGCAGGCGTACTGGCACGACTGGATGCACAACCCCGCCAAGATCATCGAGCAGCAGGCCCAGTACTGGGGCAAGACGATGAGCCACTTCATCGAGGCCCAGCAGGTGCTGGCGCAGGGCAAGCTGGCCGCGCCCGAAGACCCCGGCCCCAAGGACAAGCGGTTCTCGAACCCGCTGTGGGACGAACACCCGTATTTCAACTTCATCAAGCAGCAATACCTGATCAATTCCGAGACCGTCGCCAACGCGGTCGAGCAGATGGACGATCTCGATCCGCTGGAAAAACGTCGCGTCGGCTATTTCGCGAAACAGATCGTCGACATGGTCGCGCCGACGAATTTCCTGGCCACCAACCCCGACGCGCTGATGAAGGCGATCGAGACCGACGGCGAAAGCCTGGTGAAGGGGATGGAAAACCTCGTCAACGACATCGAGGCCAACAACGGCGAGTTGATCGTGCGCCTGGCGGACGAATCCGCCTTCGAGATCGGCCGCAACATCGCCACGGCTTCGGGAGAGGTGATCTTCCGCAACCGCATGATGGAGGTGATCCAGTACGCTCCGACCACCGAGACGGTGCACCAGACCCCGATCGTGCTGTTCCCGCCCTGGATCAACAAGTTCTACATCCTCGACCTGAAGCCCAACAACAGCCTGATCCGCTGGATCGTCGACCAGGGCTATACCCTGTTCGTGGTCAGCTGGATCAACCCCGGCAAGGGCTACGCCGACACGGGCCTCGAGGATTACATCGAGGACGGCTACCTCAAGGCCATCGAGATCGCCAAGGAGGTCAGCGACACCAGGCAGGTCAACGCGGTCGGCTACTGCATCGCCGGCACGACGCTGGCGCTGGTCCTGTCGCTGTTGAAGAAACGCGGCGACAAGTCGATCAAGTCGGCCACCTTCTTCACCGCGCTCACGGATTTCTCGGACCAGGGCGAATTCACCCCCTTCCTGCAGGAAGACTTCGCGCAAGGCATCGAATCCGAGATCAACGCCGAGGGCGTGCTGCCGTCGTTCATCATGGCGCGCACGTTCTCCTACCTGCGCTCGAACGACCTGATCTACGGGCCTGCGATCAAGTCCTACATGATGGGGGAAACCCCGCCCGCCTTCGACCTGCTCTACTGGAACGGCGACGGCGCGAACCTGCCGGGCAAGATGTTCATGCAGTACCTGCGCGGATTGTGTCAGGACAACGCCTTCGCCGAGGGCCGGTTCGAACTGATGGGAGAGGTGCTGGACGTGGCCGATGTGGACGTGCCGCTGCTCTCGGTCGCGACCGAGGGTGACCACATCGCCGCGTGGAAGGACGTCTATCGCGGCGTGCAGATGATGAAGTCGCGCTCGAAGACCTTCATCGTCGGCCAGTCCGGCCACATCGCCGGGATCGTGAACCCGCCCACGAAGAACAAGTACGGCCATTACACCAACGACGACCTGTCGTTGTCCCCGGCCGAGTGGCTCGAGGGCGCGGAACGGCACGAAGGCTCGTGGTGGCCGCGCTGGGAAGCCTGGCTGAAGAAGCGCGCGGGCAAGCAGGTTCCGGCCCGCGAACCGGGCGCCGATTCGCGCTATCCGGTGGTCTGTCCGGCCCCCGGCACCTACGTCAAGCTGAAGGCCGCGCAGCAAAACCAATGAGTTTCGGTGACTTAGGGGAAACTTGCCGCAGCGCAGCAATTCCCCTTGAAATGCTGCGCTGCGGCATGCATATTCCTCTCAGCCAAGCGGAAGGCGGGGTGGGCCCGCCGGACACTCGAGACGGAAAAGGATCGATATCATGGCCAAAGCACAAGACATCAACACGATGATGAAAGACATGATGGGCGCGTTCCCGAAGGACATGATGGGCTCGTTCCCGGTGGACACGAAGGCGATGGAAGATGCCTTCAAGACCACCGCGACCATGAACGAGAAGCTGTCGACCGTCGCGCTGGAAGCGGCCGGCAAGTCGACCGAGATCTCGGCCAAGTGGACGCAGGACACGCTGAACCGCATGTCGGACATCGCCAAGGCGAAGGCCGAGCCCTCGGATTATGCCCGCGCGATGACCGAGTTCGCGTCCGCCCAGGCCGAGACCGCAGCCGAGCACATGGCCGCCTTCGCCGAGATCGCGAAGAAGGTCCAGATGGACACGGTAGAGCTGATGATGGCCGCCGGCAAGAACTTCTCGGAAGACGCCTCCGCCGCGATGAAGAAAGCCACCGACGACATGACCGCGAACGCCAAGAAGGCGACGACCGCCGCGGCAAAGTAAGCGGAAAACGGGTTTTGCGCCCATCCCTCCCTGACGGCGCAATCCTGCGGGCGGGTTCTTCGGAACCCGCCCTTTTCGTATCCGGGGTTGCAGGATCGAGCGCCTCCGGCGCGCAGGATCAGCCGGCCCCCGCCTGCGGCGGAAATGCCGGCGATGCGCCCGGCCGAGAGGGCACGAAAAACCCCGGCCCGCACGTCTGGCAGGCCGGGGTTTAGATGGTTCATCTCAGGGCCGCTTTTCCCGACTTCCTGAAGGAAAGGTAAAAGCGTCCCTGCAAGTCCTTGATATCGTTTAGGCGCCTTGGTGTCCCACCGTGGGACACCCGGTCTCAGACGATCGTGGCCTCGGTCTTTTCGCGGATCTCGTCCTCGGTCACGCCGTCGGCGCATTCCACGATTTTAAGCCCGCCCTCGACCACGTCGAGCACGCCCAGGTTGGTCACGATCCGGTTCACCACCCCCGTCCCGGTCAGCGGCAGGGTGCAGGCCTTGAGCAGCTTCGGCTCACCCGCCTTGTTGGTGTGGTCCATCACCACGATGACCCGCTTCACGCCGGCCACCAGGTCCATGGCGCCGCCCATGCCCTTGATCAGCTTGCCGGGGATCATCCAGTTCGCCAGATCGCCGTTCTCGGCCACTTCCATCGCGCCCAGGATCGCCATGGCAATCTTGCCGCCGCGGATCATCCCGAAGCTGGTGGCGCTGTCGAAGAAGCTGGTATGCGGCAACTCGGTGATGGTCTGCTTGCCGGCATTAATGAGGTCGGGGTCTTCCTCGCCCTCGTAGGGGAAGGGGCCCATGCCCAGCATGCCGTTTTCCGATTGCAGCGTGACCTCGACCCCCTCGGGGATGTAGTTGGCCACCAGCGTCGGGATGCCGATCCCGAGGTTGACGTACATGCCGTCTTCGAGTTCCTGCGCGGCCCGCGCCGCCATCTGGTCACGATCCCAAGGCATCAGGCGCCCTCCGGTTTGGGGTGGAAGATCCGGCCGACACGGCCTTCGCGGGTGTCGACGTCGCCCAGACGGTAGCCATTGCCCTCCGCCAGATCGGCGAGCGAGTGGTGCCCAGTGTCCATCTCCACTTCGCGCTCTTCCATTTCGATGAAAACCTCTCCGGCGCCGCTGTCGCGCAGGAGTTTCTCGATATCGCTCGCCTTCAGGGCCATCATGCTTCCTCCCGATTGCGCACGGTGCGCTGTTCGATCCGCTTTTCGTGCTCGCCCTGCACGATCCGATGCACGTAGATGCCCGGCAGGTGAATGTGGTCCGGGTCAAGCGTGCCGGGCTCGACGATCTCCTCGACCTCCATCACGCAGACCTTGCCGCACATCGCCGCCGGCGGATTGAAGTTGCGCGCGGTCTTGCGGAAGATCGCGTTGCCGGTCGTGTCGGCCTTCCACGCCTTGACGATGGCGAGGTCGGCGAAGATTCCCTGCTCGAGAATGTAGTGTTCTTCGGCGCCATCGGGGCCGGTCGGAAAGACTTTGACCTCTTTGCCCTCGCCGATCTGGGTGCCGTAGCCGGTCTTGGTGTAGAAGCCCGCGATGCCCGCACCGCCGGCGCGCATCCGCTCGGCCAAGGTGCCCTGCGGGTTGAATTCCAGTTCGAGTTCACCGCCGAGATACTGGCGCATGAATTCCTTGTTCTCGCCCACGTAGGACGACATCATCTTTGTCACCTGGCGGGATTCCAGCAGCTTGCCGAGACCGAACCCGTCGACGCCCGCGTTGTTCGACGCGATCGTGAGGTTCTTCACGCCCGACGCGACCAGCGCGTCGATCAGAAGCTCGGGGATGCCGCAGAGGCCGAAGCCGCCCGCCGCGATCAGCATGTCGTCGCGCAGCAGCCCGTCGAGCGCCTCGGCGGCCGAGCCATAGACCTTCTTCATACATCGTCTCCCTGAATGGCTGGATCGCGCGTGTTTTCGCGCCTGCGGCGCGCGAAGTCAACGCGCCGCCTGGTCAGAGGCGGGGCGCGATCTACTCGGCCGCGTCGCTCTTGGTCGAGCCGGCGGACTTCTTCGTCGCGGTCTTCTTGGTCGCCGTTTTCTTGGCCGCGGGTTTCTTCGCAGCGGGTTTCTTCGCCGCCGCCTTCTTCGGCGCGGCCTTCTTCTTGCCGCCCTTCTTGGCCTTCTCGGCCAGCAGGCCCATGGCAATGTCCATGGTCACGTCCTCGGGCGCGGTGCCGTCGGGGATCGTGGCGTTGACCTTCTCCCACTTCACGTAGGGGCCATAACGACCGTCGAGGATGCTGACCGCGCCGCCCCCTTCGGGGTGTTCGCCCAATTCCTTGAGCGGTTTCGCGGCCGCCCTGCCCCGTCCGCCGGGATTGGCGCGCTTGGCGGCCAGAAGCTCCACCGCGCGGTTCATGCCGATCTCGAAGACGTCCTGCGGGTCCTTCAGGTTTGCATAGACGCCCTTCGGCTCGTCCGGCGCCTGGTGGAAGATGTAGGGCCCGAAGCGGCCGAAGTTCGCCTTCACCTCGCCGCCCTCGGGGTGCATGCCGACGATCCGCGGTAGCGACAGAAGCGTCAGCGCCTTTTCCAGCGTCATCTGGTCGGCCTGCCAGCCCTTGGGCAGGCTCGCGCGGTCGGGCTTCTTGTTCTCCTCGCTCACCTCTCCGCGCTGCACATAGGGCCCGAAGCGGCCGGTGCGCAGGCTTATCTCCTCGCCGTTCTCGTCGACGCCCAGCACGCGATCCTCGGACTCGGCCGCGTCGCCGCCGATGGGGCGCGTGTAGCGGCATTCGGGATAGCGCGAACAGCCCACGAACCCGCCCGAGCGCGACGTCTTGAGATGCAGGCTGCCCTGTCCGCACAGCGGGCAGGTGCGCGGATCGGTGCCGTCCTCGCGCGGCGGGTAAAGCTGCGGCGCCAGCGCGTCGTCCAGCACGTCGAGCACCTCGGCAATGCGCAGGTCCGACGTTTCGGCGATGGCTGCCGAGAAGTCGCGCCAGAACTTGCCCAGCAGTTCCTTGTAGTCTTCCTTGCCGGCGCTGACCTCGTCCAGCTCGTCCTCGAGCGCGGCGGTGAAGTCGTATTCCACGTAGCGCTTGAAGAAGTTCAGCAGGAAGATCGTGACGATCCGGCCCTTGTCCTCGGGGATCAGGCGGTTCTGGTCCTTTCGGACGTATTCGCGTTCCTGGATCGTCGTGACGATGCTGGCATAGGTCGACGGACGCCCGATGCCGAGCTCCTCCATCCGCTTGACCAGCGTCGCCTCGGTGTAGCGCGGCGGCGGCTGGGTGTGGCTTTGCGTGGCAAGCACGGCGCCGTTCTCGGCCAGAACGGCGGCCTCGTGGCGCATCATTCCGTTGGGCGCGGCGGCCTCGACCACCTCGTCGTCCTTGCCGGTGGCCTTGGCATAGGCGCCGGCCAGCGGCGCGTCCTTGGCGAAGGGCGCCTTGTCGCCCTGCGATATCTGCGGCAGGCGCTTGTCGTCGTCCTCGACCGGCTCGTCGCGGCCTTCCTCGTAAACCTTCAGGAAACCGTCGAACAGCACGACCTGGCCGGTCGCGCGCAGGCCGACCTGGCGGTCGTCGCTCTCGATCTCGACGGTGGTGCGTTCCAGCCGTGCCGCCTCCATCTGGCAGGCCAGCGTGCGCTTCCAGATCAGATCGTACAGCTTGCGCTGGTCGGCGTCGGTCAGGCGCAGTGCGGCGGCGTCCTTGCGCATGTCCGTCGGCCGGATGCATTCGTGCGCTTCCTGCGCGTTTTTGGCCTTGTTCTTGTACATGCGCGGCGATTTCGGCACGTAGCTGTCGCCGTAACGCTCCTTGATCGCGTCGCGCGCGGCCATCACGGCCTCGGGGGCCATGTCGATGCCGTCAGTCCGCATGTAGGTGATGTGCCCGGCCTCATAGAGCCGCTGCGCAGCCGACATGGTCTGCCGCGCGCCCATGCCGAACTTGCGGCTGGCCTCTTGCTGCAAGGTCGAGGTCATGAACGGCGCGGACGGGTTGCGGCTGCCCGGCTTGGCCTCGACCGAAGCCACTTGCAGAGCGCGGCTTGAAACCGCCTGCACTGCCATCTCGGCCTGGGTGGCGTTCTCCAGGTCGTACTTGTCCAGCTTCTTGCCGGCCAGCGTCACCAGCCGCGCCTCGAAGGTCTGGCCGCGCGGCGTCGCAAGCTGCGCCTTCACCTGCCAGTATTCGCGCGGGCGGAACGCCTCGATCTCCATCTCGCGCTCGACGATCAGGCGAAGGCAGACCGACTGCACGCGGCCGGCGCTGCGCGCGCCGGGCAGCTTGCGCCACAGCACGGGGCTCAGGTTGAAGCCGACGAGGTAGTCCAGCGCGCGGCGTGCCAAGTAGGCCTCGACCAGCGGCGCGTCGATGTCGCGGGGGTTCTTCATCGCCTCGGTCACGGCGGTCTTGGTGATGGCGTTGAAGGTCACGCGCTTGACGTCGGTCGTCTTCTTGATGCTGCGCCGCTTGGTCAGCGCCTCGCGCAGGTGCCAGCTGATCGCCTCGCCCTCGCGGTCGGGGTCGGTCGCGAGGATCAGCGCGTCATCAGTCTTCAGCGCTTCGGCGATGGCGGCGACGTGCTTGCGCGAATCGGCCCCGATCTCCCAGGTCATGGCGAAATCGTCGTCCGGCGCGACGGATCCGTTCTTCGGCGGCAGGTCGCGGACATGTCCGTAGGACGCGAGAACCGTGTAGTTAGGGCCAAGATACTTGTTGATGGTCTTGGCCTTGGCCGGGGACTCGACGACGACGACGGGCATCTGCTGACTGACCTCTTGGCTTGTTTCCGGGCGCGGAAAGCCCGTGTTCCGGCGTTCAGCCATGTGGGGTCGGACGGGGGCTTGTCAATCCGAAGCCGCCCGGCGGCCCGCCCGACGTCGCGCCGACAGACCGTCTCAGGCGGGCGGCAGCAGGCTGAGAAGGCCACCCGGCTGGCGCAGGACGCGATTGTCGAGCTCGAGGTCAGTCAGCGCCGGCGCGACGTGCCCGGCGGTAGCGCCGAGATCGCGGATCAGCTGATCCTCGGCGATGGGAGACGGCCCGAGGCGGGCGAGGATCGCGTCATGCAGGCGGGCGGTGTCGCGCAAGCTGCGGTCGCGGGGCGGCTGCGGGTCGGCTTGCGGCTCGTCCTCGGACCGCCTGGGGGCGGCCAACGGCTCCAGCGGCAGCACGGACTGCGCCTCGTCCGGCGGCAACGCCTCGAGCACGTCCTGTGCACCGCGCACCAGACGCGCGCCGTCGCGGATCAGGATGTTGCAGCCGCCCGCCCGCGCATCCAGCGGATGGCCGGGCACGGCGAGCACCTCGCGCCCGATGTCCAGCGCGAGCCGCGCGGTGATGAGCGAGCCGGACTTCGCGGCCGCCTCGACCACGACGACGCCGCGTGCCAGACCGGCGACGATCCGGTTGCGGGTGGGGAAATGCCGCGCCTGCGGCTGCACGCCCATCGGCTGCTCGCTGACCCGCGCGCCGCCCTTCGCCGCGATGTCGTCGGCCAGGCGCGCGTTCTCGGGCGGATAGATCATGTCGATGCCGCCCGCCATCACGGCCACCGTCCCGGTGTCGAGCGCGGCCACGTGCGCCGCCGTATCGATTCCGCGCGCCAGTCCCGAGACGACGACGAAACCGGCCTCGCCCAGTTCCGCCGACAGTCGCCGCGCCATCCGGGTGCCCAGCGACGAGGCGTTGCGCGCCCCCACCAGCGCCACCATCGGGCGCTGCAGCGCGGCCGTGTCGCCGATCACCCACAGGAAAGGAGGCGCGTCGGAGAGAGAAGAGAGATCGGCGGGATAGCCTGGCTCGCCCCGGAACAGCATCCGTGCGCCGGCACGCCGGGCTTCGGCCATTTCGGCCAGGGCGGCGGCTTCAGTGCAGGGCTGGTAATTCTCGATTCCGGCGGCACGGGCGACCTGCGGCAGCGCGTCGAGCGCGGCGGCGGCGGAGCCGTGTTCGCCCATGAGGCGCCAGAAGGTAGTCACGCCGACGCGGCGCGAGCGCAAGAGACGGAGCCGGGACACACGGTCGTCTTCCGTGGTGGGTGGGAGTGGGGGGTGAGTGGAAGAATAAATGTCGTCCATCGTCGAGGCCCCGTCGTCTTGCCTGTTCTGGATAGCGCCGGGATAGTTAACCCTCGGTAAACCGATTACGGAAATATCGCCTTCAACTCCGACATAGTCACATTGATCGGCAAGAAGCCAACGGGCGGCTCAGCTGCCCGAGCCGCCCACCGTCAATCCGCCGATCATCACCGTGGGCTGGCCGACGCCCACCGGCACCCATTGGCCGGACTTGCCGCAATTGCCCATGCCGGGATCCAGCGCCATGTCGCTGCCCAGCGCGCGGATCTGGTTCAGCGCGGTGGCGCCGTCGCCGATCAGCGTCGCGCCCTTTACCGGCGCGCCGACCTTACCGTTTTTTACGCGGTAGGCCTCGGTGCAGGAGAACACGAACTTGCCGTTGGTGATGTCGACCTGGCCGCCGCCGAAGCCGACGGCCCAGATACCGTCCTTCAGGTCAGCGACGATGTCGGCCGGATCGGCATCGCCACCCAGCATGTAGGTGTTCGTCATGCGCGGCATCGGGATGTGGGCAAAGCTTTCGCGCCGGCCGTTGCCGGTGGGCTCGACCCCCATCAGGCGCGCGTTCTGGCGGTCCTGCATGTAGCCGACCAGCTTGCCGTCGTCTATCAGCACGTTCTTCCCGCTGGGCGTGCCCTCGTCATCGATGGTGATGCTGCCGCGCCGATCCGGGATCGTACCGTCGTCCAGAACGGTGACACCCTTGGCGGCGACCTGCTGACCCATCAGACCCGCAAAGGCCGAGCTGCCCTTGCGATTGAAATCGCCCTCGAGGCCGTGCCCGATGGCCTCGTGCAGCAGGATGCCGGGCCAGCCGGGGCCCAGCACGATGTCCATGACACCCGCCGGCGCGGGCTCGGCGCGCAGGTTCACCAGCGCGATGCGCAACGCCTCCCGCGCCTTGGCCTGCCAGTCCGCAGGCTCCAGCAGACCGTCGAGCGTGACGCGCCCGCCGCCGCCGGCGGTTCCGGCCTCGCGGCGGCCGTTCTCCTCGACGATGACCGAAACGTTGACGCGGGTCATCGGGCGCACGTCGGTCACCAGCCCCCCCTCGGGGCGCAGGATCGACACCTCCTGAAGCGAGGCCGCCACGTTCGCCGTCACCTGCACGACACGCGGATCGAGGTCGCGCGCGAAAGCATCGATCTCGCGCAGGGTGTCGAGCTTCACCGGGAAGGCAGCGCCTTCGATCGGGTCCGCGTCGGTGTAAAGCGTGCGGTTGGTGCCCGGCGGCGGCGGCGCCATCACCCCGCCGCCATCGCCCACGGCCAGCCGCGCGGTATCGACCGCGCGCTTCAGCGCCGCCTCGCTGATCTCGGTCGCATGCGCATATCCCGCCACCTCTCCGCGCACGGCGCGAAGGCCGAATCCCTCGGCGGCGTCGTAGCTTGCGGTCTTGACGCGGCCGTCGTCGAAGACCAGCACCTCGGACCGGCGGCGCTCCAGAAACAACTCGCCATCCTCGGCCCCCGCCAGCGCCTCGCGCAGCAGCGCGGCGGACCGGTCGCGGTCCAGATGTGTCTCGAACGGGCGGAACGGTGCGTCAGCCATGCGGGCCTCATCGGAAAAGGTGTTGGAAAAAAGCGGCGGTTTGCCGCAAGGATCGTGCTTTATCCCTTGGGAAGAATATGGTTCATAGCGCCGGATACGCAATGGCCGGCCCCAAGCCCGTCGTGCGGCCGCCCGATGCGGGCACCGACGAACAACCGATCAAGGTGAGACATGCGAACCAAGACGATGCTGACCGCCCTTGCAGGGCTCATCGCCGGAGCCCCGGCTTTCGCACAGGACCTGCCCATCATCGGCACTCCGGTGCAGGGCGGCCTCAACTTCCAGCCCGCCGCGACCGAGCTTGCGCGCGACATGCAATGGCTGGACGGCCTGCTGGTGATCATCATCTCGGTCATCACGCTTCTGGTCACGGGTCTGCTGGCATTCGCCATCGTCCGCTACAACCGCCGCTCGAACCCGACGCCCAGCCGCTTCACGCACAACTCGCCGCTTGAGATCGCGTGGACCCTGGGCCCGATCATGGTTCTGGTGTTCATCGGCGCGTTCTCGCTTCCGGTGCTCTTCAAGCAGCAGGAGATCCCCGAGGGCGACGTCGTCATCAAGGTGACGGGCTACCAGTGGTACTGGGGCTACGAATACGTGGGCGAGGATCTGAGCTACGAAAGCTTCATGATCGGCTCTCCGGCGACCGGCGGCGACAACCGTCTCACCCCCGCCGTGGTCGAGCAGCTTCAGGAAGCGGGCTATTCCGAGGACGAGTTCCTGCTCGCGACCGATACCGCCGTCGTCGTCCCGTCGGGAGCCACCATCGTGATGCAGGTGACCGGTGCCGACGTGATTCATTCCTGGACCGTTCCGGCCTTCGGCGTGAAGCAGGACGGCATCCCCGGACGCCTGGCCGAGCTGTGGTTCGAGGTCGACGAGGGCAACGAGGGCGTCTATTTCGGCCAGTGCTCGGAGCTGTGCGGCATCGCGCATGCCTACATGCCCATCACGGTCAAGGTGGTCACCCCGGCCGAGTACGATGCATGGCTCGCCGCGTCGAAGGAAGAAGGCTATTATACCGACGTCCGCGCGGTTCTGACCAACTGAGGCCACGGGCGGGTTCGCCCGCCCCGCCAACGGCGCCGCAAGCCGCGCGCGTCACGCCGAAGGAGCATGCCCTGCCGGAAATCGGCACGACAGGCCCGAAGGCACCGCACGAGAGGACCGCATGAGCGATACCAGCTTCGACAGCCGCACCTACGAGACCGACGCCCAGTTCGGCGACTACTACGCGCTTCTGAAGCCGCGGGTGATGACGCTCGTCGTCTTCACGGCGCTGGTGGGCCTGCTGGCCGCGCCGGTGGCGGTGCATCCTTTCGTCGCGTTTTGCGCAGTGCTGTTCATCGCCGTGGGCGGCGGCGCGTCGGGCGCGCTGAACATGTGGTACGATTCCGACATCGACGCGCTGATGCGCCGCACCGCGAAACGCCCGATCCCCGCCGGGCGCGTCGCCCGTGAAGAGGCGCTTGGCCTCGGCCTCGCGCTGTCGGGCTTCGCCGTGGTGTTCCTGGGGCTGGCGACCAATTGGCTGGCCGCGGCGCTGCTGGCCTTCACGATCTTCTTCTACGTGGTGGTCTACACCATGTGGCTCAAGCGCTCGACGCCGCAGAACATCGTCATCGGCGGGGCCGCCGGCGCCTTCCCCCCGATGATCGGCTGGGCCGCCGCGACCGGCAGCATCGGCATCGAGGCGGTGCTGATGTTCGCGCTGACCTTCATGTGGACGCCACCGCATTTCTGGGCGCTGGCGCTGTTCGTCCGGCAGGACTATGACAACGCGACCGTGCCCATGCTGACCGTCACGCACGGCCGCCGCGTCACCCGCGTGCACATCCTTGTCTACACCGCGCTTCTGGCCGCGCTGGCGGTGGGCACCGGGTTCACCGCGATCGGCGGGCCCGTCTACCTCGCGGTGGCTCTGGTGCTGAACGCGCTGTTCCTCAGGGGCGCTGTGCAGATCTGGCGCCGCGACGAGGTTGCCGCCGAAGGTGACAACTTCGCCGTCGAGAAGAAATTCTTCAAACTGTCGCTGCTGTATCTATTCGCGCATTTCGGCGCGATCCTTGTGGAAGCGGCCGCCGGCCGTCTCGGAGCGTGGTGAACCTATGAGCCTGAGCAAACAGCACGAGCTTCACCGCCGCCGCAGGGGCCGCAATATTGGCGTCGGCCTGTCGCTGGCCGCGCTGATCGTGATCGTTCTGGGCCTGACCGTGGTCAAGGTGACGCGCGGCGGGCTGGAACTGCAACCAGCCACGGAGTCGTCGGATGGCATTTGACGGGAAGAGGAAGACACTGGCGACGACGGTCGGCGTCGTCGTGTTCATGGGCGCCATGGCCTGGGCCTCGGTGCCGCTTTACGACTGGTTCTGCCGTGTGACCGGATACGGCGGCGCGACCGGCGTGGCCGAGGCGACCGATGGCCGCATCCTCGACCAGACGATCAAGGTGCGCTTCGACGCCTCGCTGGAAAAGGGCATGCCGTGGGAGTTCAAGCCCGTCCAGCAGGAGATGACCCTGCGCATCGGCGAAGAGGGCATGGCCTTCTACGAGGCCTACAATCCCACCGACCGCGTGGTCGCGGGATCGGCCAGCTACAATGTCGCGCCCTTCGGCGCGGGCGGATACTTCTCCAAGATCGACTGCTTCTGCTTCGAGGAACAGGTGTTGCAGCCCGGCGAGCGGGTGCAGATGCCGGTGGTCTTCTTCGTCGACCCCGACATCGTGGACGACTTGGACGCGAACCGGTCGAAACACATCACCCTGTCCTACACCTTCTACGAGATCGACCTGCCCGAGGACATGCAGGCCGCACTTGCAACCGGCGATGCCGGATCAACAACGAACTGATGGCGAACGAGGGACCCGATGGCTCACGCTAAAAACCACGACTACCACATCCTGAACCCCTCAGTCTGGCCGTTCCTGACGTCCGTGGGCACGTTCGTCATGCTGTTCGGCGCCGTGCTCTGGATGAAGGGCTACGCGCCGTGGATGTTCCTGATCGGGTTCGTCGGCGTGCTCTACTGCGCCTTCGGCTGGTGGTCGGACGTGATCGCCGAAAGCCAGGTCGGCGATCATACCCCGGTGGTGCAGATCGGCCTGAAATACGGCTTCATCCTGTTCATCATGTCCGAGGTGATGTTCTTCTTCGCCTGGTTCTGGAGCTTCTTCAAGCACGCGCTCTACCCGATGGACCCCACCGGGATGAGCCCGGCGGTCGACGGCGTCTGGCCGCCCGCGGGGATCGAGACCTTCGACCCTTGGCACCTGCCGCTGATCAACACGCTGATCCTGCTGTGCTCGGGCGCGGCGGCCACCTGGGCGCACCATGCCCTTGTGCACGAGAACAACCGCCAGGACATGAAGTGGGGCCTGATCATCGCCATCGTACTGGGTGTGATCTTCACCTTCTTTCAGGCCTACGAGTACTCGCACGCGGCTTTTGGTTTCTCGGGCAACATCTACGGCGCGAACTTCTTCATGGCGACCGGCTTCCACGGGGCGCACGTCATCATCGGGACGATCTTCCTGTTCGTCTGCCTGATGCGCCTGATGCGTGGGCACTTCACGCCGGACAAGCACGTGGGCTTCGAGGCGGCGGCCTGGTACTGGCACTTCGTCGACGTCGTGTGGCTGTTCCTGTTCGCGGCCGTCTACGTCTGGGGCGGCTGAACGGCCAAACCGACACGACCTGCAGGCGCCCGCCCCTCCGGCGGGCGCTTCGCGTTCCGAACGCCCGCGGCCACGGCCGGCTCGGGCACAACGCGCCAGAGTGAAGCCGAGGGGGATTGCACCCGCCCCGCGCTTCGATAAACCCGGCAGAGCCTTGGAGACACCCTTGACCCGCTACGTCGCTCCCCTGCTGATCGGCCTCGTCGGCGCCGCGATCCTCGTCGCGCTGGGGCTTTGGCAGGTCCAGCGGCTGGCGTGGAAAGAGGGGATCATCGCCGACATCGAAAGCATGATCGCCGCCGATCCGCAGCCCCTGCCCCGCGTCGTCGACCCCGCCACGCAGCGCTACCAGCCCGTGGCGCTGCAGGGCGAGATCGGCGAGGGCGCGCTCTACGTCCTCGTCTCGGTCAAGCGGCAGGGCGCGGGCTGGCGCGTCATCTCTCCGTTCACCACCGAAGACGGGCGGCGCGTGCTGCTGGATCGCGGGTTCGTGCCGGCGGCGGAGAAGGACACGCCGTTGCGCGCGGGACCGGCCGCGGTGCTGGGCAACCTGCACTGGCCCGACGACCGCAACAGCGCGACGCCCGAGAACGCGCCGCAGGACAACACCTGGTACGCGCGTGACATCGGACCGATGGCCGAGGCGCTGCAGACGGAACCGCTGCTGGTCGTCGCGAGCGACGTCGACCCGGCAGATGCGCGTGTCCGGCCGCTGCCGGTGGACAGCGCCGGCATCCCCAACGATCACCTGCAATACGCGATCACGTGGTTCTCGCTCGCCGCGGTGTGGATCGCGATGACACTCGCCTGGATCCGGACGCAGGCCAAAGGCAAGGACTGACACGATGCGCTATATCTCGACCCGCGGCCAAGCGCCGTCCCTGAGTTTTGAGGAGGCGATGCTGTCCGGCCTCGCCCGCGACGGCGGCCTTTATGTTCCGGAGGCGATCCCGCAGATGTCCCCCGAAGACATCCGCGCGCTTCAGGGGCTGAGCTACGAGGAAACGGCGTTTCGCGTGATGCGCCCCTTCGTCGGCGACACGTTCGACGACGCAACCTTCCGCGATCTGATCGACCGCGCCTACGCAGATTTCGGCCACAACGCCCGTGCGCCACTGAAGCAGCTGGCGCCGAACCATTTCCTGCTGGAGCTGTTCCACGGGCCGACGCTGGCCTTCAAGGACTTCGCGATGCAACTGATCGGCCAGATGTTCGAGCATGTGCTGACCCGCAACGGCAACCGCGTCACCATCGTGGGCGCGACCAGCGGCGACACCGGCTCGGCCGCAATCGAGGCGTTCCGGGGGCTTGAGGCGGTGGACGTCTTCATCCTGTATCCGCACGGCCTCGTGTCCGAGGTGCAGCGCCGCCAAATGACGACCCCGGCCGAGGCGAACGTGCACGCGTTGGCCATCGACGGCCATTTCGACGACGCCCAAGCACGGCTGAAGGACATGTTCAACGACTTCGACTTCCGCGACAGGGTGCGGCTGGCGGGCGTGAACTCGATCAACTGGGCGCGGGTGCTGGCACAGGTGGTGTACTACTTCACCGCCGCCGCCAGCCTCGGTGCGCCCGACCGCAAGGTCAGCTTCACCGTCCCCACGGGCAATTTCGGCGACATCTTCGCCGGCTACGTGGCCAAGCGCATGGGCCTGCCCATCGACCGTCTGGTGGTCGCGACGAACCAGAACGACATCCTGCACCGCTGCCTGACCTCGGGCGACTACACGAAGGGCGAGGTCGTGCCCTCGATCAGCCCGTCGATGGACATCCAGGTCAGCTCCAACTTCGAGCGCGCGCTGTTCTACGCCTACGGGCAGGACGGCGCCGCGGTCGCGCAACTGATGGACGAGCTGAAGGCCGGCGGCTTCTCGGTCAGCCAGGGCGCGCTTCAGGCACTGCGCGAGGATTTCGCCTCGGGCCGCGTGTCCGAGGAAGAGACCAGCGCGATGATCCGCCAGGCCCACGCGACGATGGGCGAACTGCTGTGCCCGCACTCGGCGATCGGCGTGAAGGTAGCAGAGGACAAGCGCGACCCCGCCGTGCCGATGGTCACGCTGGCCACCGCGCACCCGGCGAAGTTCCCCGACGCGGTCGAGGCCGCCAGCCAGATCCGCCCGCCCCTTCCAAAGCGCATGGAGGACCTGTATGACCGGCCGGAACGGCTGACCCGTGTCGCCAATGATCTCAAGGCCCTGGAAACCCTGATCGAGGAGCGTATCGCCCCGTGACCGTCCAACTCGCCACCCTGTCCAACGGCGTCCGCGTCGTGACCGAACACATGCCGCACCTCGCCTCGGCTGCCCTGGGGGTCTGGGTGTCGGCTGGCGGCCGGCACGAACGCCCCGAGCAGAACGGCATCGCACATTTCCTCGAGCACATGGCCTTCAAGGGCACCGAGACGCGCAGCGCGCTTGGCATCGCCGAGGCGATCGAGGACGTGGGCGGCTACATCAACGCCTATACCTCGCGCGAGACGACGGCCTATTACGCCCGCGTACTGGGGCAGGACACGGAACTGGCGCTGGACGTGATCGGCGACATCCTGATGAACCCCGTCTTCGAGAACCGCGAGATCGAGACCGAGCGCGGCGTGATCCTGCAGGAGATCGGCCAGGCCGCCGACACGCCAGACGACATCATCTTCGACTGGCTGCAGGAGCAGTGCTACCCCGACCAGGCGATCGGACGCACCATCCTGGGCGAGGCCGAGCGCGTGCGCGGCTTCTCGCGCGACGACCTGCTCCGCTTCGTCGACGAACGTTACGGGCCGGGCCAGTTGATCATTTCGGCCGCCGGCGCGGTGGATCACGACGCGATCGTGAAACAGGCCGAGGCGCTGTTCGGCCACATGACGCCGCGCCCCTCGGGCAACCCGGACGCGGCGCGGTTTCACGGCGGCGAGATCCGCAACGACAAGCCGCTGGAGCAGGCGCACATGGCGCTGGCTTTCGAGGCGCCCGGCTATCGCGATCCCGCCTTCTACACCGCGCAGGTCTACACGATCGCGCTGGGGGGCGGCATGTCCTCGCGGCTGTTCCAGGAGATCCGCGAGAAGCGGGGCCTGTGCTACACGATCTTCGCGCAAAGCGGCGCGTACTCCGACACCGGCACGACGACGATCTACGCCGGCACGTCGGGCGGCGAGATCGGCGAGCTGATGGGCCTGACCATCGACGAGATGAAGCGCGCCGCCGACGACATGACCGACGCCGAGATCGAGCGCGCCCGCGCCCAGATGAAGGCCGGCCTGCTGATGGGACTGGAAAGCCCCTCGTCGCGGGCCGAGCGGATGGCGCGGATGATCCAGATCTGGGGCGAAGTGCCGGACATCGAGCGCACCGTGGCGAAGATTGAGGCCGTGGACGGCGCCGACGTGCGCGCCTTCGCGCAGGCGCAGGCGGTGCAGGCCGAACCGGCGCTTGCGCTGTACGGGCCGGTGACGGGTGCGCCCGACCTCGACGCACTGAAGGCCCGACGGGCCGCCTGATGCTGATCCTGCGGCGCAAGCTGACGCTCGAGACCGAGCGGCTGACCCTGCGCCCGCCCGTGCATTCCGATTTCACTCCGTGGTCGCGCCTGCGGCAGAACAGCCGCGATTTCCTGACCCCGTGGGAGCCCGCCTGGGCCGAGGATCACCTGACCCGGCGGGCCTTCACGAACCGTGTCTACTGGGCATCGCGGTCGATCGGCGCAGGAACCGCGCTGCCGTTGTTCCTGGTGCGCCGCGATACCGACGAGATCGTCGGCGCGATCACCCTGGACAACATCCGCCGCGGCCCCGCGCAAGCTGGCACGCTGGGCTACTGGGTCGGCGCGCCGTTCGCGCGCATGGGTTTCATGTCCGAGGCGATTGCCGCGATGGTCCACCACGCCTTCGGCCGCATGGACCTGTCGCGGCTCGAAGCAGCCTGCCTGCCCGAGAACGTCGCCTCGCGCGGGCTGCTTGAGCGGTCGGGGTTCAAGTACGAAGGCGTGGCGCAAAGCTACCTACAGATCGACGGGCGCTGGCGGACGCATGTTCTTTACGCAGCGCTTCGGTCGGATCGGCGCGGGCGCACCGAAACCGGATAGGCGCCCGCTGCCTGCGAAACGGGCATCTCAGACTTTTGGCGGCGCGCTTGCGCAACCGTGATTATGGCGCGAGGCCATTCCGATCTACCGTAGGGTCAAGCCTCAACACGGAGCTGCCGATGATCCGTCTCGCCCTCGCCCTGATCCTCGCCTTGGCCACCAGTGCCGCCGCCCAGACGCGCCAGCCAAGCCATTGCATCGCCGTGGCGGATGCCGCGCCGCGGCTGGAATACCTGCAGCACTCCAGCTGGTCGGCGCCGGTCGAGGAGCACTCGGTCCGCATCCACTACATCACGCATGCCTCTTTCCTGATCCGCACGCCCGGCGGGCTGAACGCGGTCACGGACTATTCGGGCTTCATTGGCGATACTGCGATGGTGCCGGACGTGGTGACGATGAACCACGCGCATTCCACGCACTGGACGACCGCTCCCGACAATCGCATCCCGCATATCCTGCCCGGCTGGGGCGAAACCCACGGCGCCGGGGTGGATCACTACCTGGACCTCGACGAGATGCTGGTGCGCAACGTGTCGACCGACATCCGCTCGGCCTTCGGCGGGCGCGAGGATGAAGGAAACTCTATCTTCGTGTTCGAGGTCGCGGGGCTGTGCGTCGGCCACCTGGGTCACCTGCACCACGAGCCGACCGATGCGCAATACGCCGCACTGGGCCGGCTGGACGTGCTGATGGTGCCGGTCGATGGCGGCTATACGCTGCCGCTGGACACGGTGATCCGCGTGGTCGACCGCCTGCGCAGTTCGGTGGTGATCCCGATGCACTGGTTCTCGGACCGTGCGCTCGACCGGTTCCTGGCCGACGTCTCGGACACCTTCGCCGTGGAGCGACGCGACGGGCCGTCAATGGACGTCTCGCTGCGGACCCTGCCTTCGCGGCCGACGGTGGTGGTGCTGCGCCCCGAATGGCTGCGCGGCGACTGACCTTTCGGTTCGCCCCGTAATGCGGCTAAGTCTGGCGCATGACGCATCATCCGCTCTTACCCGCCGACGACGCCTTTGCCGAACGCCTGCGCGCGCGCCTGCCCGACGGCACGCTGGAACCTGCCCGACCCGGCCAGCTCGAAGAGCCGCGTGGCCGGTGGCGCGGCGTGGCGCAGTGGTCGGCGCGGCCCCGCACCGTGGACGAGGTCGCGACGATCCTGCGCGCCTGCACAAAGGCGCGCGTGCCGGTCATTCCCTATGGCGGCGGCACCGGCTTGGTGGGCGGCCAGATCGCGTCCGATGGTCCGGCGCCCCTGCTGCTGTCCACCGAGCGTATGGCGGCGATCCGCGCGGTCCGCCCGGAAGAAAACACCGCCATCGTCGAAGCCGGCGCTATCCTGGCTGATATTCAGGCGGCGGCGCGCGGCGTGGACCGGCTGTTTCCGCTGTCGCTGGCCTCGGAAGGCTCGGCGCGGATCGGAGGCTTGCTGTCCACCAATGCCGGCGGAGTGAACGTCCTGCGTTACGGTAACGCCCGCGATCTCGTTCTCGGGCTCCAGGCGGTGCTCCCCGACGGCAGCGTCTGGCACGGGCTGAAGCGCCTGCGCAAGGACAACACTGGCTATGACCTGCGCCACCTTCTGCTGGGCGCCGAGGGAACGCTGGGCGTCATTACCGCCGCCGTGCTGAAGCTGTCCGCGCGCCCCGCCTCGACCGGCACCGCGCTGCTGATCGTTCCCGACCCCAAGGCGGCGCTTGCGCTACTGGCACTGGCGCGCGACCAGGTGGGCGAAGGCATCAGCGCCTTCGAGATCATGCACCGAATGGGCTTAGATTTCCTGCGCGAAACGCTGCCCGAGGTACGACAGCCTTGGAGCGAGCCGCCGGAATGGTGCGTTCTGATCGAGCTGGGGCTGGGGCGCGGACTGAACCCGGTCGAGGCGCTCGAGACACTTTTCGTCGAAGCGACCGAGGCCGGATTGACGAATGACGGGCTCATTGCGCAGTCCGAAGCGCAGTCGGCCGAGTTCTGGGCGCTGCGCGAACGCATCCCGGAGGCCAACCGCCAAGTGGGCGCGATTTCCAGCCACGACATAGCTGTCCCGCTTGGCGCGATCCCGGACTTCATCGAGCAGGCGGGGCCGGCGCTTGCCGCTCTGGGCCGGTTCCGCATCAACTGCTTCGGCCATCTGGGCGACGGAAATCTGCACTACAACGTCTTTCCCATGCCAGGCGAGACGCGCTCCGACCACGAGGACAGGCGCGACGCGATCAAGACCTGCGTCCACGATCTCGTGCATTCATTCGATGGCTCGGTCAGTGCGGAACACGGTATCGGCCGGTTGAAGGTGTCGGACCTGGAGAAATACGGCGACCCGACCAAGCTGGCGGCGATGCGCGCGATCAAGGCCGCGCTGGACCCCGCGGGGATTATGAATCCCGGCGCGGTTCTCCGCGCCTAGGGCCGCACGAACACGCAACCGTCCGAGATCAGCTCGGGCGGGGTCAGGCACAGCGCCCGCGCGGTGCGGAACGCCTCGAGCACCTTGGGCACGTAGTCGCGCGTCTCGGCGTAGGGCGGGACGCCGTCGTTGTCGGCGATCGAGTTTTCGCCGGCGTTGTAGCCGGCGAGCACCAGGATCGGGTCGCCGTCGAACATGCTTACCAGCAAGTTCAGGAAGGCCACGCCTCCCGCCACGTTCTGATCGGCGTCGAATGGATCCGAGACACCGAAGCGCGCCGCGGTCGCGGGCATCAGCTGCATCAGCCCTTGGGCGCCCGCCCGGCTGACCGCATCGGCACGACCCCCGGACTCCACCGCCATCACGGCGAGAGCCAGCGCCGGCGAGACCCGCGTGCCGACCGTCGCGCGCATCACGCGGGCACCATGTTCCTTCGCCATCGCACGCAGCGTCTCGAGTCGCGGGGCAGCGACCCCGCCACCGCGCGGCGCGGCCTTGGTCAGTGCGGCCAAGGCGGGCTCGAGCCGACCCGGCCCGCTGTCAGCCAGCCGGGGCGACACGGCTTCCCAGAACCAGGCATGCTGCGAGGCCGGCGAAGCACCGGGCGGCGCCGCGATCGCGCGCGTGACGGGTACTGACGGCGTCGGGCGCGGCGGGATCGCGGGCTCGGCACGCGGCGCGATCTGGACGGTGATCCGCTTGCGGACGTCGGGCGCCGGCGGCGTGACTCGCCGCGCGGAAAAATCTCCCGGCGCCTGCTCGGCCTGGGTGCTGGGTGACGAGCCCAGCAGAGCGCATGTCAGCGCCAGGGTGAATCGCGATATCATGCCACTCCGAGCCCCGTGGGATTTGCAGGCATGCTCGCACAGGGCACGAACTTTCTCCAGAAGGTAACCGCAATCGAAATGTGACGCAGGCGGAAAGGCCGCTGCCCTTCTTTACGGCGGAGAAATTTACGGCGGAGAAATTGGCCGAAGCTTGGGGGATTGGTGAAAAAGGACACGTCGCGTGAATGCGGCTGCCTCCGAGAAACACCGAATTGAGCCAATTCCAGCCACACTCTTGCCCCAAACCAACGTCTATATGACCCAATACCGCAGCAGGACAGGGCAAGGTGAGAGAGGCCCGGGACGGACTGGCGCGGTCAGAGAGAGCGAACGCAACGGAGAGACACCATGTTCAACTTCATCAAGAATTTCCGCAAAGACGAAAACGGTGCAGTCACCGTGGACTGGGTCGTGCTGACCGCAGCAATCGTCGCCCTGGCCGTCGTCGCATTCGACACGATCGGCACGAGTGCAACCAACATGATCAACAACGCCGCTGGCGAGGTCGACGCGTACGATCCGAACGACGGCGCGTAGACTCCGACCCAGCCGGAATTTCGGCCAGGTCGGAGCTCGCCTCCGGCCTGGCCTTTTCATCCGACCCTCCAGGAAGGCGTGACATGACGGTGCGGAACAACAGATTTGCACACGCCGAAGACGGCGCAGTCACAGTCGACTGGGTCGTTCTGTGCGCAGCCCTCGTGGCCTTCGTGATCGCCGTGATGAGCCTGATGGGCTCCAGCTCGATGAGTGCCGTGAATGCTTCGGCAACGTCGATGCAGAACATGCCCACTTACGGACAGTGACGTTCCGGGACGTTCCGGGCGACGGCGTCCGGGATGACCAGTTGCGCCGACCGAGCGCGCACCCGACAGATCCTGCCTGGATCCGGACCGCCCTTGATGGAGGCAAGACATGCGACTTGTATTCGGACTCGTTCTGATCGCAGGCCTAGCCATGGCCGGCTTCGCCGTGAAGATGGCGATGGACTACGTCGGCACCTATGAGGCCGCGCTTGCCGCCGAGCGTCAGAAGACCAACGAAAGCATCGCCACCACCCAGATCTACATCGCCAAGCGCCCGCTCGCGTACGGCGAGGCAGTGACCGCCGATGATGTTGTCCTAGTGCACTACCCCACCGCAATCCTGCCCGAAGGTCATTTCGACGAGGCTCGCCCCGTGGCGGCCGACGGCGCGCCTCCGCGCGTGGTATTGCGTGCGATCGAGCGGAACGAACCGCTGCTGGCGGTCAAGCTCAGCGAGCCGGGCGGCGACGCCGGTCTGGTCTCGCGCCTGAACCCGGGCGAGCGCGCATTCGCCATCAAGGTCGACGTGGCATCGGGCGTGTCCGGTTTCCTGCGCCCCGGCGACCTAGTCGATATCTACTGGACCGGCCGACCGCAGGCGCGCGACGGCGGCATGCCGGAAGGCGAGGTCACCCGCCTAATCGAAAGCACCGTGCGCCTGATCGCCATCGACCAGATGGCCAATACTGAAACCCGCGAGGTCGCGATCGCGCGCACCGTCACGGTCGCAGCCACGCCGCTGCAGGTTGCCGCGCTTGCACAGGCCCAGTCGACGGGCCGGATGTCGCTTTCGCTGGTCGGCCTCGACGACGCTACGGCCGAAACCGGCCCGATCGAGTTCAACGAACGCGACCTGCTCGGAATCGTCGAGGAGACCCAGACCGCACTGGCCCCGGTCCCGCGACAGCCGCTCGAGCAGCAATGCTCGATCCGGACGCGCCGCGGCGGTGACGTCATCGATACCCCCATCCCGTGCACCAACTGACCCACGCGCCGCGCGCGGGATTGGACTCTGTGTTGCGGGTTCTCCACAACGACCCCGCGGCGGAAACGGTTGATCGTTGTAATAATTCTTCAACCCGCCCATAGTTTTCGTCGAAGCGGGCGCAGACCTGCACGCGAGGCGTGATCGAAAGGCGGGCCAGATGACAATCGGCAGGTTAATCGCGGCGGCCCTGATGGGGATCACCGCAGGGGTGGCGCTGCCGCCCCCATCGGCGCAGGCCGACACATTGCGCATCGTCCGCAGCGGCACGGACAGCGTGCTGTCGGTGCCGATGAACCGAGCCGTCGTGGTCGAGAGCGACATTCCCTTCGCAGAGCTTTCTATCGCCAACCCTGCTATCGCAGACATTTCGTCCCTGTCTGACCGATCCATTTACGTGTTGGGCAAAAGCCCCGGCACGACGACGCTGACGATCCTGGACGGCCAAGGGCAGCTGATCACCAACGTCGACGTTCGCGTCGCCGCCGACGTGGCCGAGTTCAAGGAGCGCCTGGGACAGATCCTGCCCGGCGAGACGATCGAGGTCCGTACCGCGAATGACGGAATCGTGTTGTCGGGCGTCGTATCCTCGACGCTGAAGATGGAGCGCGCGCTGGAACTGGCGCAGCGCTACGCCCCGGAGCGGGTTTCGAACCTGATGTCGGTGGGCGGTGTTCAGCAGGTCATGCTCAAGGTCCGGTTCGCGGAGATGCAGCGCTCGGTCGCCAAGAGCCTCCGCGCCTCGATCGCCGCAAATGGCACGGCCTTGGGCGGTACGCTTGACCTGGGCACCGGAAATGCCGCCGGATCGCTCGCCACGCCCACTCCTTCTGGCGGCGATATAGAGGGCGGCGTGCTGTTCGGCTTCGACGCAGGGGGACTCGAAGTCGGCATCCTGCTCGAGGCGCTGGAATCCAAGGGCGTCGTGCGCACTCTGGCCGAGCCGAACCTGACGGCCCTGTCGGGACAGGAAGCCAAGTTCCTGGCCGGCGGCGAATATCCCGTTCCCGTGGCGCAGACGGACGATACGACGACGGTCGAGTTCAAGCCGTTCGGCGTGGAGCTGAACTTTATACCGCGCGTGGTCGACGGCGACCTGATCAACCTCGAACTCAAGGCCGCGGTCTCGTCGATCGACACGAACAACGGCATCGACATCGGCGACATTCGCATCGACGGGTTCCGTCGGCGCGAAACCTCGACCACGGTCGAGATGCGCGACGGCGAAAGCTTCGCGATCGCGGGCTTGCTGCAGGACGATTTCCGTGATGTCAGCGGGCAGGTCCCTTGGCTGGGCGACATCCCCATCCTTGGCGCGCTGTTCCGAAGCGCCGACTATGCGCGCGAGCAGTCCGAACTGGTGATCATCGTCACGCCGCACCTGGTGACGCCCACCCGCGGAGAAGCGCTGGCCCTGCCCACAGACCGCGTCGTCCCGCCGACCGAACGGGACCTGTTCCTGTATGGCCGCGTGTCCGGCGGCTCGTCCGCTCCGACGCGTGGCGCTGCCGGAGAGGTCGCGCGTCAGGACTTCAGCGGCTCCTACGGCTATGTAATGGACTGACCGATGCTCACCGCGCCCAAGACCCGCACCTTTGCCGCGCTTGCCGCCCTGATCGCCGTCGCAGCCTGCGGCACCGGCGGACCTGAGCAGGGTTCGTTCAACCGTGGAGCGGGGGCGCAACTGGACGGCGGGCAGTTCGGTAACGCGACGATGGCGAACCACCTGGCCATGACAAGGGCGGAACGGTATACCTACGACATGGCACGCCGGTTCGCCGACGAGGTCGTAACGGTGGTGAACTTCGCCTTCAACAGTGCCCAACTCAGCGATCAGGCCCGGCAGACATTGCGAGAGCAGGCGCGGTTCATCCGCCAGTTCCCCGAGGTCACGTTCCGCGTCTACGGCCACACCGATCTGGTCGGTTCGGAGGATTACAATTACCGGCTGGGCCTGCGGCGGGCGCAGGCCGTCGTGGCCTACCTGGCCGCGCAAGGCATCAGCACCTCCCGGCTCGAAGCGCTCGTCTCCTACGGCGAGGAGCAGCCACTGATCGTGACCGAGGGCCGCGAGCGCCGCAACCGACGCACGGTGACCGAGGTTTCGGGGTTCGTAGCCGATCACCCCCGGGTGTTGAACGGCCAATACGCCGAGGTGATCTGGCGCGGATATGTTGCCTCCGCTGTACCGCCAACAACGCTGACGGGTTCGCCATCCGCCGCGCCGGCCGCAGAGTGATTTTCCCCGCAGCGTGAACATTTTCCCAGAATCGGGGTAATTCAGCCCCATTCCTGCCCGGATTGCCGCCCACATTGGCCCCACGGACCAAGGCGCCTGATCTCGAATCGGCGCCGCGATCCGGCCCGTGGCGGTCTTCGTACATCCGATATCCGCCCGCCGCCCGGACCGCACGAGTGCAAGGAACGCGAGGCAAAATGACGGGAACACCCTCCCAGCTGGACGCGGCGCCGATTGTCGCCTGCACGATCAGCCGAGATGTGCAGACCTTCGACCTGCTGATCGAGGACATGGAGTCGCTGCTTGGAGAGGCTTGGGGCGACCTCGGCTTCGACGACGCACCGGCGTTCCTGGATCAACCCGAGGCGGCCAAGCTTCAGTTCGTTGCCGTTGCCATAGACGCACAGGACGAAGCCGACCTGGCCCGGCTGGGCAGCATCATCGCACAGGCCCGGGCGCGCGGCGTCAGGGTCGTGCTGATCGCCGAGGATGTGACGCCTGCGTCGCTGCACCAGTTGCTACGCCAGGGTGCCGATGAGTTCGTGCCCTACCCTCTGCCCGAAGGCGAACTTGCTGCCGCCGTCGACCGATTGGCCCAGGCACCTGCCCTCGGCGCGGCGCACGGCGGCAAGAGCGTCGCGCTGTCGGGCGGCGGCGACGGTGTGCTAATTGCGGTGCAGGGATTGGCCGGCGGCAACGGCGCGACCACCATGGCGGTCAACCTGGCCAACGAGCTTTCGCTCACCGAGAGCGCGGGCAAGCCCCCCCGTGTCTGCCTTCTGGATCTGGGCCTGCAATTCGGTTCGGTTGCGACCTACCTGGACCTGGACCGCCGAGAGGCGGTGCTCGAGGTCCTGTCGGACGTCCAGTCGATGGACGGCGAAAGCTTCGGCCAGGCACTCGAAACCGTCGAAGGGTCGTTCCAGGTGCTGACCGCGCCGCCGGACATCCTGCCACTCGACATGCTCTCGCCGGACGACGTGAAGAAACTTCTGGACATGGCGCGCGAGCATTTCGACTTCGTCGTCGTCGATATGCCCTCGACCATCGTTCAGTGGACCGAGACCGTGCTCACGGAATCGCAGGTCTTCTTCGCGCTCGTCCAGCTCGACATGCGCTCGGCCCAGAACACGCTGCGATTGAAGCGGGCATTGCAGGCCGAGGATCTGCCCTTCGAGAAGCTGCGCTTCGTCCTCAACCGCGCGCCGAAATTCACCGACCTGCAAGGCCGGTCGCGCGTCAAGCGCATGGCCGAAAGTCTCGGCATCGCGATGGATCTGAGGCTACCAGACGGCGGATACGCTGTCGCGCAGGCATGCGACCACGGCTCCCCGCTGGCGCAGGCCGCTCCGAAGAACCCGCTGCGCAAGGAAATTGCCAAGCTTGCGCAGGATCTGCACGCCATCGGCGCCACCGAAGCCGAAGCAGCCTGAGGAGGGGACTGACGATGTTCTCGCGCTACCGCAAGACACAGGTCACGGGCGCCGCGCCCGTTTCCGACCCCCCGACCCCGTCCCCCGCCGCGTCGGCAGAGGCGTTGGCCGTCGCGCCGTCGCGGCCCTCGGCCACGCGAAAGCCCACACCGCCGGCCGCCCAGGCGAACCCGCAGGACAAGGAGAAGAAGCGCAAGGAACGGCTTGGAGATATCAAGCTGGAGCTTCACCGCGCGTTGCTGGACAATCTCAACCTGGCCGCGCTCGACCAAGCCAGCGAGGCCGAGCTGCGCGAGGAAATCACCGCGATCGCCTCGGAGGCGCTGCAGGAAAAGGGCATCATCCTCAACCGCGACGAACGCCGCGCGCTGAACAACGACCTCTACGACGAGGTAAAGGGGCTCGGGCCGCTCGAGACGCTGCTGAAGGATGAATCCGTCTCCGACATTCTGGTGAACGGGCCGCGTCAGGTCTTCGTCGAACGCGATGGCAAGCTTTCGCTGTCCGACGTGACCTTCAAGGACGAAAAGCACCTGATGCGGATCATCGACAAGATCGTGTCGGCCGTGGGCCGGCGGGTCGATGAATCCAATCCTTATGTCGACGCGCGCCTGTCGGACGGCTCGCGCTTCAACGCAATGGTCCCGCCCATCGCCATCGATGGGAGCCTGGTGTCCATCCGGAAGTTCAAGAAGGACAAGCTGGGCATCGACGACCTGGTGCGTTTCGGCGCCTTCACCGAAGAGATGGCCGTTTACCTGCAAGCCGCGGTGGCCACGCGGCTCAACATCATCGTTTCGGGCGGTACCGGTTCGGGCAAGACCACCACGTTGAACGCGCTGTCCTCGTTCATCGACGACAGCGAACGCATCCTGACAATCGAGGACACCGCGGAACTTCAACTGCAGCAGACCCACGTGGGCCGGATGGAAAGCCGCCCGCCGAACGTCGAAGGCAAGGGCGCCGTCACGCCTCGCGATTGCCTGAAGAACGCCCTGCGGATGCGCCCCGACCGCATCATCGTCGGCGAAACCCGCGGCGAGGAAGTCATCGACATGCTGCAGGCTATGAACACCGGTCACGACGGATCGATGACCACGATCCACGCCAACAGCGCGCGCGACGGCGTGGCCCGGCTCGAGAACATGATCGCCATGTCCGGGATCGAGATGCCGTTGAAGGCCATGCGCAGCCAGATCGCGTCGGCCGTGAACCTGATCGTGCAGGTGAGCCGCCTGCAGGACGGTTCGCGCCGGATGACCTCGATCACCGAGGTGACGGGGATGGAAGGCGACGTGATCTCGATGCAGGAGATGTTTCGCTTCCAGCGCGTCGGGTTGACGCCCGACAACAAGATCCTGGGCCACTACACGGCGACGGGCGTGCGCTCGTCCTTCTCGGAACGCTTCCGCATGTGGGGCTACGACCTGCCACCGTCGATCTACGAACCCTTCCGCGGCGAATGAGGACCCTCTACGATGTCTGAAGCCATCATCTACGGCATGATCTTCCTGGGCGTCCTCGCCTTGGTCGAGGGCGCCTACCTCGTCGCCTTCGGCAAGTCGATCAGCCTGAACAACAAGGTGAACCGCCGGCTGGAGATGCTGGAAAAGGGCACCGGCCGCGAGGAGGTGCTGGCCAAGCTTCGCAAGGAGATGGACCAGCACATGGGGTCGCGCGGGCTGCCGCTCTACACCCTGCTGGCCGAAAAGGCGCAGAAGGCCAACATCGCGTTCACGCCGCAGCAGCTTCTGATGCTGATGGCGGCGCTGGCGCTGTTCTCGTTCGCGGCACTGAGCGCCGGCACCGAGGCAAGCAGCGCGGTGCGCCTGCTGATGTCGGCGGCGATGGGCGTGGGCGGCGTCTACATGTGGGTCAACTACAAGGCCAAGAAGCGCATCTCGATGATCGAGGAACAGCTGCCCGACGCGGTCGAGTTGATGGTGCGCAGCCTGCGCGTCGGCCATCCGTTCAGCAGCGCCATCTCCATCGTGTCGAAGGAAATCAAGGACCCGCTGGCCACCGAGTTCGGCGTCATCGCCGACGAGGCGACCTATGGCCGGGACATGGGCGAGGCCCTCAAGCACATGGCCGAGCGACTGGACATCCAGGACCTGCGCTTCCTGGCGGTGGCCGTGGCGATCCAGCAGCAAGCCGGCGGCAACCTCGCCGAGATCCTGGACGGCCTGGCCAAGGTCATCCGCGCACGCTTTCGCCTGTTCCGGCGCGTCAAGGCCATCACCGCCGAGGCACAATGGTCAGGCAAGTTCCTGTCCGGCTTTCCTCTTGGGGCGCTGGCCTTCATCCAGATCTCGAAGCCCGACTTCTATGACGAGGTTCTCGACCACCCGTATTTCATTCCCGCCTGCTTCGTCGTCGCCATCATGCTGGTGCTGAACATCTTCGTGATGCGCGCGCTGGTGAACATCAAGGTCTGATCCCATGCTCGACACGCTGAACACGATGCTGGTGGACGCGCTCGGCCCCGCCGGTCCGCTGATCGCGGTCGCCGGGCTGGCCGCACTGATGCTGCTTCTGGCCGTACCGATGGTGATGAACGCCAAGCCGGACCCGCTGGACAAGCTGAAGGAAACCGGTCGCAAGCGGCTGGAGGCGGAGACGCGTGCCGTGCTGCGCGAGAAGCGGCGCAACGAGAAGCTGAACAAGTACGCGCAGTTTCTGGAGCCGCAGGACGCCAAGGAGCTGTCGGCGATCCGCACACGCCTGCTTCAGGCCGGGTATCGCAGCAAGGACTCGGTCCAGGTTTACTACTTCGCGCAGGTGGTGCTGGGACTCGGCCTGCTGGCTCTTGGCACGGCCTACTACTTTGGGGCGGTGGACAGCCCGGACGCGTCGATCAAGCAGAAGCTGATCTACATCATCGGCCCCGGCGCAGTCGGCTACATGGCACCCAAGTACTGGGTCACGCGGCGCGTCGCCGAACGCCAGGACGAGATCCAGCGCGGCTTTCCCGATGCGCTCGACATGATGCTGGTCTGCGTCGAGGCCGGCCAATCTATGGACCAGTCCATCGTTCGCGTCGCCGCTGAAATGCGCGCCTCGTACCCCGCGCTGGCCGACGAATTCCAGATCATCGCGAACGAGATGAAGGCCGGCAAGGACAAGGCCGCGGTGCTGTCGGACATGTCCGACCGTTGCGGCGTGCAGGACATCTCGAGCTTCGTCACGGTGCTGAACCAAGCGGCGACCTTCGGCACGTCGATCGCCGACGCGCTCCGGGTCTACGCCGGCGAGATGCGTGACAAAAGGGTCATGCGGGCCGAAGAAGCGGCCAACAAGCTGCCGACAAAGATGACTCTGGTGACTATGATGCTGACGGTGCCGCCACTGCTGATCATCCTGGTCGGACCATCGGCGGTCGGCATCGCCAACATGGGCAACATCGGACAGTAGATCATGCGCCTGAACGCGCCCGGCATTATCGCCGCGCTGCTTTTCCTGGCCGCCTGCACCGCAGGCGGCCTGTCGCGTGACGGGGTATTCGCGCCCGGGATCGACCCCGCCGCCCAAGCCGAGGACGGGCTGGTCGTGGGTCACCGCCTGATGCAGGCCGGCGAATATCAGCTGGCGCTCGACGCGTTCACGCGTGCCGCCGGTCAGAAAGGCCTTACGGCCGAGGTCCTGGTGGCGCTGGGGTCTGCCAACCTTGCGCTGGGCCGGCTGAACCAGGCCGAGGACCTTCTGCGCCGCGCCACGCGCGAAGACGGCGAATGGCCCGAAGCCTGGAACAATCTGGGCGTGGTGCTGATCGAGCGCGGCCAGACGGCCGAGGCGGCCGCCGTCTTCCGGAAGGCGTTCGCGCTGGACAACGGTCAAAGCACCGCCATTCGCGACAATCTGCGCTTGGCTCTCGCAAAACTGGAAGATCCAGGTTATGCTGACGGCGCACAACAACAATACCGCTTGGTGCGCGAAGGCAGCGGATCCTACCGGATCCGGCGCGCACCTTGACGAGGCAGAGCATCGAGGGGACGCTCCCATGCGCCATCCCGTTATCGCCACCGCGCTCGCGGTGACCTTCGGCACGTTGGCTGGATGCAGCGGCACGACCGACGCCGACCTGGTCGAACGCAGCCTTCGGGGCGTCAACGTCGTCGACGAATCCAACCTGAACGAGGTGATGCTGACGGCCGGCGATCCGAACGAGGCGGTGGCGTATTTTCAGCGCACCCTGACGGATAACCCCGAACGCATCGATGTCCGCCGTGGTCTGGCAAAATCACTGGTGCGCGCCCGCCGCATCCCCGAGGCCCGCACCGCCTGGGACGCCGTCGTCGCGCATGAGGACGCTACCCACGGGGATCGAGTCGGCCTCGCCGAAACGCTGATCCGCGCAGGCGAATGGGATGCCGCCGAGGCCACCCTGAACGCCATTCCGCCCACCTACGAGACGCACGAGCGCTACCGGCTCGAGGCGATGGTTGCCGACAGCAACCAGCAATGGGGCAAGGCCGACAGCTTCTATGAAATCGCAGCCGGATTGACCGACACGCCCGCCCCCGTGCTGAACAACTGGGGCTATTCGAAGCTGACGCGCGGCGATGCGCCCGCCGCGGCGCGCCTGTTCACCGACGCGATCCGGCAAGACGGCACGCTGTTCACCGCCAAGAACAACCTGGTCATGGCGCGGGGCGCCCAAGGCGACTACACCCTGCCCGTCATCCCGATGACCCAGACCGAGCGCGCGCAGCTGCTGCACACGCTGGGCCTTGCTGCGATCAAGCGGGGCGACGTGCAGACCGGAAAATCGCTGCTGCGCGACGCGATAGAGACGCATCCGCAGCATTTCGACGCCGCCGCGCGCTCGCTCGCGGCGCTCGAAACCGGCGTGGCGAACTAGGCCTTGGGGATCTCGGCCAGCGTCGCCACGTGGTTCCTGCCGCTGGCGCTGCCGATCTGCCTGTACGTCTGCTACACCGATCTCAGCACGATGCGCATCCGCAACCACGCGGTGATCGCGCTGTTCGCGGTCTTCGCGCTGCTGGGGCCCTTCGTCATACCGCTGGACGTCTATGCCTGGCGCTACGTCCACCTCGCCGTCGTCCTGATCGCCGGGATCGCGCTGAACGCAGGGGGCGCCCTGGGTGCGGGCGACGCCAAGTTCGCCGCCGCCGCCGCGCCCTTCGTCCACATCGCGGATCTGCGTTTCCTGCTGGCCCTGTTCGCCGCGACCCTGCTGACGGGTTTTGCCGTGCACCGCGCGGTCAAGCACACCGCGCTGCATCGCATGGCGCCCGACTGGGAAAGCTGGCGCAGCGGTTCCCGCTTCCCGATGGGCCTGGCGCTGGGGGGAACACTGATCCTGTATCTGGTCATGGGCGCGCTCTACGGCCGCTGACCGCCCAATGCTCCGCCTGAAAATGCAAGTCAAAGTCACGGCCGCGCCGCGTATTGGCCACATTGCCCTGCCAGTCAAGCACCGATGCCCCTGGCGGAGCCCGAGATGACCATGCAACCCAGCGCCGTCATGGCGCCTCCTGCCCCGAAATCCGTCGCCGATGTCGGCCTGTCGCCCGTCCTGATGCGCGACACGTTGCTCAAGACGCTGTTTCGCCGAAACACCAACGTTGTGACCGCTTTGGCGCGTACGATCTGCCTGCCGGTCCCGATCACGCAGGAACTTGTGGACATGGCCCGCGGCCAAGGACTGGTCGAGGCGATGGGCACTCTGGGACCGGGCGGCACCGTCAGCGCCGAAATGCCCTACCAGTTGACCGAAAGCGGGAAGGCCCGCGCGCTCGATGCGCTGGCACAGTCGGAATATTTCGGGCCGATGCCGGTGCCGCTAGGCGTCTATCGCGAACAGGTCGAGCGGCAATCCATCCGCAACGTGCAGGTGACACGTGCCCAGCTGAGCGCGGCAATGGGAGACCTGATCCTGCCGCAGGACCTGATCTCGCAACTCGGCCCCGCTGTCAGTTCCGGCCGGTCGATCCTGATGTACGGCCCGCCCGGCAACGGCAAGAGCTCGATCTCCAACGGCATCCGCGAGGCATTGGGCGACCGAATCTACGTTCCCCGCGCGATCGAGTATTCTGGCCAGATCATCACCGTCTATGACCCCATCGTGCACGCCGCGATGGAGGACGACGTGCAACCTGTGTCGGCACTTCGGCGGACCGATCGCTTCGACCGCCGCTACGTTATGTGCCGCCGTCCCACCGTGGTCACCGGGGGCGAGTTGAACCTGTCGATGCTGGACCTCGTCCACAATCCGACGGCACGGACGTACCAGGCGCCGCTACAGCTCAAGGCGACCGGTGGCGTGTTCATCGTCGACGACCTCGGGCGTCAGCAGGAACCGCCTCAGAAGCTGGTGAACCGCTGGATCGTCCCACTTGAGGAGGGGCGGGACATCCTCGCTCTGCAATCCGGCGAGAAGTTCGAAGTTCCGTTCGACACGCTGGTGATCTTCTCGACCAACTTCCATCCCAACGAGATCTTCGACCAGGCGGCACTGCGGCGGATTTTCTACAAGATCAAGGTCGAGGGCCCGAACCAGGATGATTTCCTGAAGATCTTCGCACTTGTGGCGCGAAAGAAGGGCCTGCAGCTGGACGAGGCGAGCCTGGTGCACCTGCTCAGGCAAAAATACCCGACGATTGGCAATATCTTTGCGAACTATCAGCCGGTCTTCCTGATCGACCAGATGATCTCGATCTGCGACTTCGAGGGCCTGCCCTACCGAATGAGCCCCGACCTTGTCGAACGGGCCTGGTCGAACATGTTCGTTGCCGACGACTTCATGGCCTGACGGCCGCGGCGCGCCGGCCGGATTTTCCGCTTGACGCGATCCGGCCCCGCCCGTAATCAGCCGCCACGCGCTGGCGGAGTAGCTCAGTTGGTTAGAGCAGCGGAATCATAATCCGCGTGTCGGGGGTTCAAGTCCCTCCTCCGCTACCATAACATCATCATAGGGCATTGTGATTGAAGGGAAATTCGGATCGAGTCCGACTCCTTACCATCACGCCTACCATCATGCTGCGCCAGGAATGTCCTCATCAGGGGTAACCGGGCCTTGTGTGCGGCGCGCCCCGTGAAAGAGAAGATGCCGCCCTCCCGCCTGGATGTAGGTTGGGGTTCCCCGGGTTCTCTCTCCATGCCGCCTCCAGCGCGTCCATGAGCGCATCAAAGGTCGGGTGCTTCTTTCCCAACACGAGGCGCTCAAGGTCTTTATGGATCGCGAGAGATCCAGCGATAGCCTGCCGCGTCCCGTGGGCTCGGTCTGCGGGTGAAGCTGCTTCGAAGGCCTTTATGAGGCTCCGAAGATGATCGAGGTGCGGGTCGCTGCCCTCCCGCGCCCGGCGGAGGGCAGCCTGTTCCGCTTCCATGCTCGCACGCCCTTCCTCAAGCTTCTTCAGCTGCCTTGAGAACATCCTGAGCCTGGCCTGACTGGTGGCTCTCGCCCTGTAGAACCGGCTGCGTGCGGAGGCGACCTTAGCCTTGTGCCGCGCGACCTCCTCGTTCAGTCGTTCGATTGCTGCCTGTGCCAGCTTGTGGGCGGCCTCTACCTCGGATCGCGCAAGCTCTTCTCGCACTTCCGCGCGGAGGCTCGCCCGGAGCTCCTCGCGGACCTCGTCCCGGATTTGCCCGTAGACCTCTGCATGGACATGCTCGCGTCGCGTCAGCCGCTTCGGGGTTCCGCGTTCGATGCGCGGGTCCAGGTGCGCTTGGCACCAGCGCGCCCAGCTGGATTGCATGGCAGCGGTGGCTGTGGTGGCGGCCGGGTCGAAAGCCCGCTCCTGCGCAAGGAGTTCCTCGCGGGCCTTCCGGCCGGATATGGTCGGTCTCTCGGCTCCGGTCTTGTGCCGCTGCATCCTGACAGGGGCGACGAGGATGTCGACGACTCCTGCGCCGCGCTCGTCGGTGTCGTACCGGACGTGAAAAACAGAGCCCGGACCGCACCAGTCTTCCGCCCAGAGTTGGGCCTCGAGAATGAGATCCTTGACGCGCGGGTTGCTCGTTTCGCGAGGGTCGCCGGTCTCCAGAAGCCAGGCCGGCGAAACCACCGCAAGCAGGTGCATCGCGGGCGCGCTGTTTGCCCGCTGCCCGGCCCCGGTCTGTTCCAGGTGGATCTGGTGGGCTCGGATGATGTCGCAGCCGCCGTTTGCCATGCCGAGGCCGGCCTTTGACCACGCGTAGTTCTGCAGCGGATCGCCGATGCTGCGTTTCCGGGAAACCTCGTCCTGCCGCTTGGCGTGGCGCTGCGTGCCGGCGAGGCTGCGCTTGCCGTTGCCGTGTGTCAGGTTCGCCATCCGGATAGCTGCCTTAGGTGCCATTTATCTTTCCCCATTGGTGTCGGGGAGGGAGGTGGCTGTGGCGTCGCAAGAAACATGCAGGTGCGAGAAAACTGAAACCCACTACCGGCTGAGGAAGCCCGGGATAGCTTCCGGTGTGAGCCGCTAGGCGGGCGATTTACAATTCGAAGAACCTGAGGCACTTACCGCAGGCGAATTGGTTTCAGCAATCGTGAGGGCTGAATGCAGAAAAACGAACTCGACCAGATGGACATCCAGGACCTCAAGCAGCTTCGAAAGGACATCGACCGGGCCATCGTCAGCTATGAGAAGCGGCGCCGCTACGAAGCGCGGGCGGCCGCAGAGAAAGCAGCCGCAGAGTATGGCATATCGCTGGCCGATATTGTCGGGAGCGCGCGGTCCAAGTCCGGGACGCGAGCTGCCCGACCCGCGAAGTACCGCCACCCCGAAAACCCTGAGCTAACCTGGTCGGGGCGTGGACGTCAGCCGCGCTGGATTAAAGAGCGGCTGGAAGCGGGGCAATCGCTGGAGGAGTTTGCCATCTAACGCGGTTCGAGATGGCGGCGCAACCTTCTTGGTCCGCTTAGCCGATTATGCGCCTGCCAATTTCATCCGCTTCTTCCTCATCGAGGACCAGGGGCTTCGTTGGAGCGTGCCGCAGTAACTCCATCATACGTTCATATTGTTTGGTTAGGTCGGCCTTCGTAGGCCGCCCTGTAACCATGTAAACCGTGAAGGGCTCCGGAGCCTCGGATATGCCGACAAGAACGCCAGCCCAACGCTCAGCTTTCCTTTGCATCTGCTCGGCGTCCGCCGAGTCTAAAGAAATTGCTTGAATGCAATGCCACCGCCCATTCCTAAAGGAATGCTCGAAGGTGAACTCGGAATAGTTGCTTCGAACCGTGTGCGGTTCCATTCGAGACAGGATCTCGGACGTTTTCAGCTTGCTCCTCACAACTTCAAAGACTTGTTCGTCAGTGCGAGGGACCCGCCCAGGCTCGGGATCGTGTTGAGTCACAAAACGATGAAACAGCTGATCTTGGGTAGAGGCGGGATCGTTTGTCACTCCAGTCCCATTCAGGTGCCAGCGGAAGCTACTGTCGTCATCCCCGAGAAGTCGCAGGCCGACGTCGTGCGCCGAGCGCCACATCCACTCCGACCCGCGCTCACTGCACTTCCTATCGAACCAGCGCTCAAGTTCACGCATGTCGTGGAGAAGGGCTTTTCGATTGATTCCGGGGAACGCATTACTCAGTCGCGATCCGCCTGTGCGTGTCTGCAGCTTCAGGTAACCCAAGTCTGGGCAGTACACGAGAACGCCCACATTCATACATTCGCCAGACCAGACGTCATGGCGGTACTGTAGAACCGAGTATGTGTAAGCGTGCTTGTTCACTGCTCTCGTGCCCGTTGGATAGCGTCTACCACTGCTTCGATGTTCCGGCGAGCGTCATCCAGGTACGCCGCGATACTATCACAAGTTGCCCGGCCCCAGTCACCGGATGCTTCGGCCGCATACAGGGAAAATGTGTCGTCAGGTAGACTTTTCCAAGCGTCGGCCGCTCGTCCAAAGTCAACATGATTGCTCGGTTTCAGCCGTCGCCAGAACGGATGCTGCATGTCGCCGGCAATGAAGTTGTCAATACCGAACGCCTCCCATGGCTTGCGCACTACGTCGCGGTCTTCGTCGGCCCCCGTGGCCGACACAAACGCCTCCTCATGGTCAATCAGTCTGAACTCGTCGCCCTTCTTCAACATGTTAGGATTAGCGATCCGCCTGTCCCAGTTCTGGATGATCGTATCGAAAAGGTAGGCTTCCCCATGAAGTTGGTGCATCCTTTGAGGCATACCAGCGGCCTCGCTCCAGCGGCGCCAGCCGGCGCCTAGGTGCAGAGCGCCGAAAACCACCTCTCCGCCTGAGTTGAAAGCGTTTACGAGTTCAGCATCCTGGATGCTACCCACGAATTCATGAGTGATGCGCACCTTGACAGGCGGCGGGCATGGCAGACCGAGGGCTTCAGCAACCCTGGCCGCCATCCACTCCCGGGCAGGAGCGGCATCGGAGATTGTTGCATGCAGTTTCGGGGCTTTGATCCAGACATCGATGGTGCCCCCTTCCGGGATTTCAGCCATTACTAGAGGGGGTCTGGATCGGCCGCTCTCAGCTCTCCTGACGAAGGAAACCGCCTCGCACTCCAACTGTGACGCCCCCACTGACCCGAAAAGCTTCTGGGACGTTACGGCTTCTGTCGAAAGACATTCAATCACTTACAGACGACGATTCTTGAACTGATGCAGCGATGACAACGGGCGGATGCGCAGGGAGCGAGCGGACGTCGAACGGGGTGAATCAGGTGCCGTCCGAGTTGCGCCTGTTCCCGCATCGGAGGTGCTTCTCGCCATACCTCGAAGGGTCATCACCGCGCGAAAGTTGGATAGCCTGACGCGCTGCATTAGAAGCTACGCGACAACCAGCGCGCCGTCAGGCAACGGCTGCTGCAGTGCCTTCGCCTCTCCCCAAGGCGCCCTCAGCCAAACGTCACGCTCTTCCTGGTTCGTCAGGATGACAGGCATGGCCTTCGGGTGCACCGCGCCGACTTCCGCGTTGGGCTCGGTCGTCAGAAACCCGTAGAGATCCGCTGTCACCTCGCCCTCCTTGATCTTCCTGACTGACGTCCAACCGGAAATTGTGATCCCGGCGAAGAACGCAATGGGCTGGTCTTCATTAAGCGCGAACCACACGGGCTCGTACTTGCCTTCCGCGTTGCGGCTGGGCTCCGAGAAGGCCGTGAAGGGCACAAGGCAACGGTGCTGCGCGGCAAGCCACCTGCGCCAGTGCGGCGACGCGGTGTTGCGTATGTTCGTCACGCCGCGGTCGACCTTCTTGCCTTTCAATGCGAACTGCGGCGAGGGCATCCCCCACCTTGCCTGCGCCAGTTCCAGCCCGTCTGCACCGTGCCGCACGATGGGAGCGCTGTAGTCCGGGTAGAGTTCGGTCAGCTCGGGCAGATTGCCGGCGCGATCCGTGATGCCGTCGAAGAGCTGCCGGATCGCGGCTTGTCCTTTCGACAATGAGTAGAGGTTGCACATCCTCGCCTACTCCCTCCCAGACAATCCTCTGGACGTATTCCTTTACAGGAGCGGGGCAATTTGCCAGCTTCTTCACGTTCGCGTTATCGGCGCACCACAGGTAAAGGGTGATTCCATTGATCAGTTCCAGGTTCCGCGTATTCGCCCGCCGAGCGCTTGGCGCCCTAGCCGTGCTTTCCGTTTCCGCCTGCAGCACAACCTACGCCGTGCCGGATGCATCTGAGGAACACGTCAGCGTGGCGGCTTCCATGTTTGCCGAAGAGCAGAACCCGACGACTGCAGTGGCCGGCCGTCGACTTTCGGACCAGCAGGCCGTTGCTCAGTTTCGGCAGGTCGTGAGCCGAGTGGAGCCCGTCGCGGAGCGGTTCTGTAAGCAGGAAACCGCGGATCGGGAGAACTTCGACTGCGATATCCAGATTGTGGTCGACACTTCGATGGAGGGCCGCAATGCATATCAGACCTACAACGACGCTGGGAAACCCGTCGTCGGCTTCACCATCCCGATGATCGCGGACGCGCGAAATCCGGACGAGCTTGCCTTCGTTCTCGGTCACGAGATGGGCCACCACATCGGCCAGCACAGTCACAAGCAGCAGCAGCAGGCCGTAGCCGGCGCCCTCATCCTGGGTGCGTTGACGGCTTACGGACAGGCTTCGGCCACTGCTGCCAACCCGTACCGCTACACTGGCAACGATCAGCGGGACATGCAGAACAGCATCGAGCTAGGGGCGGGCGTTGGTCAGATGGCCTATTCCCAGACGTACGAGCTCGAAAGCGACGTGATCGGGACCGCGATCACCAAGGCCGCCGGGTACGACCCCGTGAAGGGCGCTCGCTTCTTCGCACGTCCCGAAGGGAAGCGCACCGCCAACGGTAGGCTGAGCTTCTGGGGAACGCACCCGCCGGATGAAAAGCGGCTCGCCACCGTTTTGGCCACCATCGAAGGTATCGAAGTGAGCGGCGGCATCTCACGCAGGTAATCTACCGCACCCCGAGCCTGGGAGGGCGCACAGCCGCCGCCTCAGGAGAATATTGGCATCGGCTTGTCCTGGAGGAGCAATTTCATGAAATGGATCTTTATCGCCTGCGTAGTCGCTGCAAGTGCGTCTGCAGCGTCAGCCGCTTCACAGTTCGGGCAAGAGGCGCGTGAGGATTGGAAATCTCCTACCGAGCGCCTCCTCCAGTTGGCCCAGTCGTACTCATGCTCGCCGCGCAAGACCTGTTCGAGGACAGTGGGCAGCTGCGACGAAGCTTACTGGCTGATGCGCAACTGCTCGTGGGGTGGGCGGTTGGACCGGGATAACGACGGTATTCCCTGCGAGAACCTCTGCTAGATCATCGATTGACTGTCTGCGGTGGAAGGAAGAGCAGGTAATTTAGTCGAACATGATAAGGTCGTCGTTCTGCGGAAATATCCCCGAAAAGACGACTTCATTTGCACCGATACGCATTACAGCGTGTTGCCGCAATCCGGGAGCGAGGCGCGCAAGCGTGCCCTCGTTTCCGTCGAACCGCACGAAGAGATCCCCTGAATGGTAATGGTAGAAATCTTCTAAATCAATATTTTGTCCATCGTCACTCGCAATTACGTTCTTAGAGGCCTTGTCGCTGACCACCCCAAGAAGCAAGCGCAGTCCGAAATCCCGCTCTGGTGAACTCCAAGACTTGTGCCCCTTCGAGACGTGCGTTTGGACAAAGAACTGCTGCATCGAGCGGCCAGACTCGTCGGTGATCACGGCCGTCTGTATCAGAAATACGATCCCGATTGGTCCATTTGGATTGTCATCGAAATGATTTTTGACGACTGCGTTAGCGTCCGACCATGAGAGGTTCGTTGGCACACGCGCGATAATGCCGTGCGCTCGATTAGGAGATTCTTTGACATATCTCTCAGCATTGTTAATCGCACCCTTAAGCTTATCGCGAAAATTTGGAATCTCGTTTTTGTGGTAAGGGCTAAGAACGAACACTTCGTGCGACAATCTGTTTCGACAAATTGGGCCGTTGGGCGACCATACCGGCCCAATGACCAGCATCCATTCATCTCCGACATAGCGTGACGAACGTTCAGTCGGCTGACCTCTAAGCGCCTCCTGACAAGCCGAGCGAAGTGAAGACCATGCCTTTTCTTCCGGATAGCTGGCTGCGGCAGCTCGAACATTTACTGAGTGGCACGCTGTTTCATGCGCAATCTTCTGAACAAATTGATCTAGGCGCGCTGCCTTTTTTCGAAAGGTTCGTTCATGCGTCGAAGTTCCCCAGCTTTTGAGTGATAGAAGAAGTTCACCGCCGTCCTGGAAGGAGATCCGTAAGTCGTAGCCAGGCTCGTTCGCTGGCGTTGGCTCAACGCGGCCACGACGCGCGAACATGCACCCGATCACGAACAGTTCGAACAGGAGGCCTCTCTGGTTATTGATCTCTTGCTTCTTGATCCTCCTCGCGAAGCTTGAAGCAAGACCGGCTTTCTTCTTGTCCGCCTCGATCAGCGCGTATCCTAGATTGATAATTTCATTTGTCGCACCTGCATCCGTCCTATGCCATAGATTTCTAACGATGTTGTCTCCATGATTAATGAGCCAGTCCTCGTCGAATGCCAATTGAACTGCAGCAACGTGCTCATCAATCTTCGAGCGACTCATATCGCTGAGGTGCGCAACCTGCCTCTTATCAGATTTCATTTTTTGCGTGCCGTCCTCTTCTAAGATGGCAATATTTTCGAAAATATTTTGGGGAGTTTTTTAGGACAGCAAGTCCTTTCGTCACGCCGGGTTGAGCGCCCGTCCAGACCGGTCGACCGCCTACATTTTGCGGTTCTGGACTGGTGGCCGCCCCCCCTGCTTACCATCGTTCTGCCTTAGCGAACAGCTTAACAGCCAATGTCTTAGAAGTGGAGTTGAGACGAGCGGAATTAATCTCTGAGGTTTGGAGCTATAGCACCCCGTTCCTGCGGAACGAGTATTCCGCCTCCTTGCCGACAATGACATGATCATGGACGGTCACCGAAAGCGTAGAAAGCGCGGCGATGACCTCGTCCGTCATACGGACGTCTTGAGCGCTTGGGGTGGTGTCCCCGGACGGGTGGTTGTGAACTAGGATGATGGCGGAGGCGTTCAGGACGAGGCATCGCTTGGCGATTTCCCGCGGGTAGACGGGCACATGGTCGATGGTCCCCTCGGCCTGCGCCTCGTCGGCGATCAGCGTGTTCTTGCGATCGAGGTAAAGCACGCGGAACTGCTCCGTGTCCCTGTGCGCCATCGCGGTGCGGCAGTATTCGAGGAGCGCGGCCCATGATGACAGCACGTCCCTCTGCAGCGTTCTCGCCTTGCTCATTCGTACGGCCATTGCCTGGGCAAGCTGGAGCTGGATGAACACCTTCTGGGTGGCGCCGGCGACCTGGAGGATGCGATGCTCCGGAGCGGCCACGACGCCGCTCAGGTCGCCGAACTCTGCGAGCAGGCGCTTTGCCAGCGGCTTCACATCGATGCGCGGGATCGCGTTGAACAGTACGAGTTCCAGGATCTCGTACTCGGGCATCGGCTCGTGACCGCCCTTCAGGAACCGCTGGCGCAGGCGCTCCCTGTGCCCGTGGTAGTGTGGCCTCTTGTTCCCTTGGTCGTCGGTGATCAGCCCGCCGCCGGCAGCGTTCCGCGGATCAAGTCGATCCCGATGCACATAGGTCGGCGGATAGGCCGGCTGCGTTTCTACGCCGGGCGGGGGAAGTCGCGCCTCCAGCTCCTTCAGCCCCTGAACGGGATCTTCCGCAAACCCGTACCCGCTTCGGCGCCTTCGTCCCGCGGCGCCTTTCGGCAGCGACCGGCGTCCATGCCCCGGGGCCTCCAGTTGCCGCGCGATCCACCCTGGCAAGCGCAACATTGATCGATATCCTTCTGAACCGGTCAGAAGGTGCACGCGGCATGGTTAATGGTCTATGAACGCCTCAGCATCAGCCGGGTCGGGTAACTGATCGGCGCCGTACACGAAATGCTAGGAGGTAGGGTCTACCCACGTCCATTAAAAGCTCGGAGCTACGTATATGTCCTGCCTCGCTGTCCTTGCCGTGACCGCCGCCATGATCATCGATGGAGATACCGTCCGCCTGTCCGGCAGCAACGCCCGCCTGACCGGCGAAGGGAACGCGCCATTCGACACGCCGGAGACGTGGAAACCGCAGTGCCGGTCGGAGGCGAAGCTGGGTGCACAAGCAACCGGCTACGTTCGATCCATGATGCCGGGGCAACTCTGCATCATCGGGCGTGGCGCGGGCGGCTACGGGCGGGATTTAGCAGTCCTCTACGGCAGCGACGGCCGCGACATCCGTGAAGGGCTGATGGAGCGCGGGTTGGCCAAGGCGTCGAAGAACGCAAACTGGTGCCGCTGATCGTCCCCTAGATGAGCAGCGGCCGGCTGGCACTGACCACAAGCGGCGGGTACTGCGGGAAGGACCGCACATCAAACCATGTGAAGCACGTGCCGTCCGCATTGCGCCTGTTCCCGCACCGGATGCCATTCCCGGCCATGCCTCGGCGGATCAGGGCGGCACGGAACGCCCTCAAGTCGATCAACCACCATGCGTCGATGCCGTCACCCGAAGCGCTGGCGTGCCCATAAAACATCCAGTCGCCGTGCCCGTTCACTATCTTGCTTAGTTCGGTTTCGGCGCCGGAGGGCAGCGAGGAGCGCACCGTGAAGTCGAATGGATACCGCTGGGCATAACCTGGGCGGCGAACCCTGACGGCGACATGGCGGAGGTTCACGTCCATGGTCACCAAGTCCGTGGCTTCGTGCCAGTCCAGCGGATCGGGCGCCTCGGTCAACAGATGCTCGGCGATGATCTGCTTTACCCGGGGAAGGTATTGGTCAGACCATCGCCGGTTGGTGGCATAGTCGCGCATCGCATCAGTCAGGCTCTGCGGGTGTAGCCCGCTTCGCCATCTCGGCCAGTTCGGCCACCGTGATGTCCTCGCCGCGACGATGCTTGGCGAAGAGGCTTCCAACGTGCGCGCGCCAGATGTCGATGCTCAGGGTGTCGTCTTTGAGAGCATCCATGCTCGCCATGAGGATGACCTTTTCAACCTCATCGAGTCTGCGAAAGGCCAGAAGCAACTCCGCTTCGCGCGCAAGATTGTCTGCTTTCATGCCGCATCCTTCCGTTTCGCTTTCTCGTGCAGTTCGATGCCGTCGATCACGGAGGCCATGAGTTCCTCCGCGAGGCCCAGCACCGTGGCGGTCGCCTTCCAGTCCAAGCCTGAGGTCTCGTTCTCTTCTGCGAGCATGGCGCAGCGAAGCAACGCGAGGACTTGGTAGGCGCGATGGCTGGGATCGTTCATCTTCTCATTCATAGCGGAACCCCTTCATCTCGATTTCATCCAGGGCGCCACCGATTCGGCTTGCCTCAGCGATGATGTTGTCCAGCATAGGCACCATCGCGTTTGCTGCGCGGCGGGCTACCAGGTTGTTGGACAGGTCGGCGTCAACCGCATCGTAGAGAACAGCCGCCCCTTCGATCATGCCCACCAGCATCGTCATGTCTGCGGACAGGGCATAGATGCGGGAGCGCAGGTCAGCCTCGCATTTCGCAAATGCCGCCGGCTGCGCCTCATCGTGTACGGCGGGATCGTCCCCGTGCTTCGGCGTTTCATGGATGGTCATGGTGTCCTCCTCTTCAGGATTGGGCTTCATGCGCTCGCGGCGCTGAAGACGTGGTCGCTGCCGTCGATTGTGACCCGGTTGACGGTCGCGAGGTTGATGGATCTGAGCGCGGCCTTTTCGGCGTCCCAGACGGGCATGAGGTGCGGGTGGCGCGCCTTCCGGGTACGCGCAGCCGGCGAGGGTTTGCCGCTGACACGGCGCGCCAGTTCGCCGGGCTCGACGTGCATCAGGCGCTTGTCGCCGTTCGCCTTCGTGAAGGTGACGACCGCGCGCTCCGCGGATGCGATAAGCGAGGCCTTCGCGACCAGCGCGGCGGCTTCCTGTTCTGCGGCTTCGATCCGCTCGGCCTCAGCGGCCATGGTGCGGAGTTCGCGGACCTGTTCCGTCTCGGCCGCGGAGAGCCAGCGCTTTGCGTCGATTGCGTCGGCCTCGGCGCGCAGGTTGTAGGCGCCGCGGGCCATGAGAGTTGCACGGCGCTTCATGGTCGCCCAAGCGCGGATGAGTTCAAGGCGGAAGGCCTCACGGACGCCGTGCAAACGCAGAATTGCGGAGCCGAGCGCGTGGGTGTAGCGCCAAGCTTCCAGCATAACGGCGCGACGGTCGACGAGGGCGGTTGCGGATGTGGTCGAGGGGAAGCTGGCGTGCATCATCTGGATTGCCTCCTTGTGCTGATAGCACTAGAATAGGCTCACAGCATGTGCTGTCAATACATATTAGTGCTGATTGCACAAGAAAGAGGGCGAATGGCAGCCAATAGGCGCATCACCGGTGACCAAGTTCGGATGGCGAAGGCTGCGCTCGGCCTGTCCAACCCAGCGCTCGCGGATCAAACCGGCCTTCATCGAAACACGATCAACCGAGCCGAGAAGGGCGAAGGACGCGACTCTACGTTCGATCACCTGCGGAGGTACTTCGAGGCCGAAGGAGTCCAGTTCCTAGAGAGTGGTGAGGTGGCGGCCGTGCCGGGTGTGGCATTCCATAGAAGCGCCGACGCCGGAGACGGAGCATCATGACCCGGCCGTCAGGAAAATTGCCCCGCTCGAAGCCGGGCCGGCCGTTGCGCATTAAGATGCGGACTTAGATGAGCGACAATCTGCGCTGGATGCGTTAGAGTCGAATGCATTCAGGACAAGGGGTTCATCATGCTTCGCACTTCAGCTTTTGTATTCGCTCTGGCTTTCCCTACAGCGGGGTCCGCGCAGGATAGTTGGTCGACCTTCGACTACCAGTCAGGGAACATGTACAATAACTACTCTGACGGCCAAGGCGTGACGACCTACGGGAACAACATCCAGGGCGGCACAAACTGGAACCTCCGCCAAGATTACGACGGGAGCTACAGCGGTACCGACTCCCAGGGCAACTTCTTCTACGGTGATCAAAATTCCGGCTTCTATTCGAATCCCGGTACTGGAACTACCTGTATCGGGACCGGCGCGCTTCGAACCTGCTATTGAAAGCGCAAAGATTTGGCGGAGGTGTCGGAAGCTTAAAATTGGACCCAAGGCTACACATAGACGAGAAAGCTGAGCGGCTGCGAGCGTCGCGGGTGCCCTTTATCGAACGACGCAACGAGTTTGTTCTCGTAGAGCAACCCGTGGGAAAGCCCGAAGAACACGAGGTGATCGTGATCAGGATCAGCAAGCCGCTTCTGAAGCTCTACTTGGTCCTTGCCACCTTTTCGGTGCTCATTATCAGCCTGGCTGCGTTTCAATCTTGGATGAGCGGCGAGTAGTGCCAACCTTCTACGTTGGAAGACGCCTTAGACGTTCCTCCCTCTCACCCACACGGCGGCTGTTCTGAGCGACTTCGCGCAAGACGCTGTCAAAGTCGGCGACAACCGAGGCTCGCGCGGCGCTGCCGTCGCTCGTCTCGATGATCATGGTCTCAAAGGGCGGCTGAATCCCCTCGTGATCCGCCAGCCGCGCAACTTCCACGCGCTGGTCGTCCTTGTCCATCAACATGGGCAGGAAGGCGATCAGCACCGGCTTCTGGCCGGCGCCGAGCCTCGCTTCCAGTCGATTAAGCCGTCGTTGCTGAACTCTCATGTTGTTGTCCTTCCTGCCTTCGCCTCTGCCAGCGCCGCATCGGCACGAGCGCCAAACGCCTCTTTGCTCTCCCCTTCCTCGGGGTGCATCTCCGGGATGTCCCAGCCGACGAACCGGGCAAATCCGGGGCGCGTCACCAAGGTGCCGTCCTCGGCGCGCTCGCAAAAGTTGACGAGCAGGATCTCGACAGGGTCGTCTCCTTCCGGCCGCCTGCTTTCGAGGCGACGGACACGTGTGCTGAGTGCAGTCATCGGTTTTTGATCCTTTCCAGGTGTCCGGGCCACTCGGTTTGCAGCCAGTCCGAGGCTTCCCGTTGGTCCTCTTCCGTCGGCTGCAGGCGGCTCGCCAGTTCATCGAGGAACGCGGCCAACTTCTTGCGGCCGTCCCGCGGCGCCGGTGTCGGCTTCTGAGCCTCCAGCTTCTCTAGGCGTCGTCTCATGGTCATTGGGGCGTTCCTTCTTGCTGTTTCGCGATCAAAGCATCTCGCAATCGGCTTCCAGCGTCGCCGCGGGCCGATTGCGTGGGTTCACGCGCTTCATGAACTCGGCCTGAGGCTCATCCGGTCCCCGCTCGACCATCGTGCCGTCCAGGCAAGCGTGGCGGATGATCGGCTCGACCCCTTCCGCGGTGAACTCGTCCGCGAGGAAAATGACGAGGCCGCCCAGATTTCTCAGTTCCAGCTTCTCCAGCCGCTTGCTCAACATACTCATGTCCTGCCCTCCAGTGCGGTGATCCGTGCATCCAGTTCGCTGGTTTCCAGCGTCCGGCGGTACGTCTCCACCAGTCCCATCACGCTCGCCGCCTCCATCGGGGTCAGCTCGCCATCCGAAACGGCCCGCAGGACCGCCTGAGCGGCCTCTGCAGCGTCCTGCGCCGTCTTCATGGGCGGGAGGTCGAATTGCACCGGCGAGTCCTTGCGGGCGGGCGCCACGCGCTCCAGGCACAGGCGCAGAGCCGTTGTGTCGCCTTCCAGCGCAACCTCTACGGCCTTCCGGGTCAGCGCCTCTGCCTCGCCCTCCAGAAGCTCCTCGATGGCCCGCGTGACCTGGTGGCGCGCCCCTCGTGGGCGCCCCGGATTGCCAGGGGCGAAGGTGCCGTCCGCGTTACGGCCCTCGGGTGTGGTCTCGTCGCCGCTCATGTGTTCACTCCACGCCCGCCGCAACGCCGCCGCCAATCAGGTAGGGCAACAGGCGGTTGGCCTTCTGCGGCGTCAGCTTCATGGACGGGTTGGTCAGGAGCGCTTTGAACAGTTCCGGGTCCTCGACCGCATCGGCCAGCATCTGCGACGCCCTGTCCGCGGTCAGCCGCCCCAGGACGTCACGAACCCGGCTCGACAGAATGTTCGCGCTCTGCAGGCTGCCGCCCATGTTCCCGCCGCTGGACAGATTGCCGCCAAGCTGCGCCGCCTTGATCCTCGCGACGGTCTCGATCATCTGGTTTGTCGATGCCCCGGAAAGGCTGCTGCCCACGGACGGTACGGGCTTCCGGGCGTTGTCCAGCTTCGCAAGCTGGTGGCCGATCCTGCGCAGGCGGGACAGTGCCGGCTCGGTGAAGACCTGGCGAAGCGCGGCCTTCAGCTTCGGATTCTCCAGCGCTTTCAGAACGCCCTCGCCGGTCGTGGCGCTCCCGTCGATCAGTTCACGAGAAAGAACGCTTTTAAGACCAGAAAGAGCCTGCCCAGAGGGGTCTTTACGCGCTTCGTTGACGATACTCCGCGCGGCCCTGACCGGGTTCCGCGCCTCGGTGAACGCCCGGAGTGCCTGATCCGGCGAACCATTCAGCAGGGCCGCGCCGGCAGAGAGCCGGGCGTTCTCGAGCCTCTGAATGCGGGCCGTGACACGTTGCGCGAATGCATCCGCATCGTCCCTTGCTTTCACCGCTGCGGACACATCGTCCTTCAATCCGGGGTATCTGTCCAGAAGTTCGCGATTGTCGCGCAGGAACTTGGCGGCCGCCCGGTTGCTGAACTCGCCCGTTGGCGTGATGGCGGCCTGCTGGAATCGGTCGCGGATGTAGTCGCCGACGAACTCGCTTTCCTGCGGCAGCACGTCCTGATCGGGGCGGTTGAAGTCGATGCCTTCCTCGATTTGCCGCGATCCGACCATGCCTTCTGCTCCTCCGCGCCCGACCGTGCGCTTCAGTGCCAGCTCCGGGTCGATCGACGTGTCGCCGTCGATGGTGCGCTTCATCAGCCGGCCGACTGCGCCGCGGTCGAAGGTCTCGTGCAGGGCCGACGAGAAGGCGCGCGCCTCGTTGATCTGCCGACCAATATCCGTCGTGCCGTCGATGGCGCCCAGGTCGCGCAGGATCGCGTTGGCGGCCTGGTTTGCGATGCGCGCCCGGTTCTTGTTCTGGTCGTTGCCAGACATGGCCGACCGAGCCACCCGGCGCAGTTCGGAATAGAGGCCATGCATCTCGGCCACGGTTTCCACGTCTCCGAACTCACCGCCCTCGCCCAGAAGGTCTGACAGCACGCGCGGAACGTCGTTCCTCTGTGCACGGGGGGTCTCGGCAATGAGGCGCTGCGCTGTCTGGCGGGCCGTCTGGACAGGCACCTGCGCACCGCGCGGGACCGCATCCCACAACTCCCTCTCGCGCATGGTGGCGTCTTCCAGCGCCCGGTTAAGTTGGTTTGCTACCTGCAGCGAGTTCTCGCTTTCCGTGCGCTGCGGCCCGAGGCCCTCCACCCGTCTCGTGGTGGTGGCGATGATGTCGTCTGCCCGCGCCTGCAGGTCGTTCGCAAACTCGCGGCGGCGCGTCTCGAAGAAGGCCCGCGTATCCTGGATGTCGCCGGGCTGCTGGATCTGGTCGACCGCGGTGCGGCGGCTCTGGTCTGCGCGCAGGTCCAGACGCTCACGCAAGGCGCCGTCCTGGCTGGCCGCCAGTTGCTCGATGCCGATCATCCGTTCGTCGCCGGTCTGCTGTGCCGGGGTCAGGCTCAGGGGGTTGTCCGGCGTGATCCGCTCCCCCAGCTCGGCTGCGCGCTCCGTGCCGCCGGAAAGGTCCACGAGACGGCGCCGCGCAACTTCCCTTGCCCCGGTCTTGGTGTAGGGCGCCGCCGCAGCAGCGATGCCGCGTCCCGTGTGCTTGATGGCGCTGCCGACAGGCATGTTGCCCGCCACCCCTAGAGCGCCGCGTGCGACCGCTCCAGCCGCCGGGATGCCCATGGGTGCCATGACCGCCGCAGTCGTTTGCAGCCACTCCGGGGCGCCTTCCTGTTCGGCCTTCTCCTGAGCCGCGCCCGACACACCGCCCGCCACGACTTCCGCGCCCGATCCGGTGACGCTGAGAAGGGAGCGATAGGCGTCGTCCGCGAACTGGCCGACGGCGCCACCGACGCCTCGCAGCGCTTGCAGCCCCTTTGCCACGGGGACCAGAGCCGCGGCCGCCTCACCGGAGCCACGCGCAAAGCCTTCCATGACGGTCTGGGGTTCACCCTCGGCTACGTCAATCCCGAGCCGCTCCATTCCGCCGCGTGCGCTGGCACCGTTCGGGAACGGGTTGAGCGCGTGCGGCTGGTCGAACGGATTCAGGAAGTCGACCGTGTTCGCGATGCCTCGGTTCAAGTTCGGCATGAAGCCTTCGCCGCCCTGCGTCGGCTTCACGTCCAGGGAGCGGGCGATTTCCTCTACCGTCGCTTCCTGGTCTTGCGGGGAAAGGCTGAGAAAGTCGCTGCCGACCTTCACGCGCTGGCCTTCGATGTTCAGGGTGATTTGCTCGGTCATTGCTCGACACTCCACTGCACGCCGCTGGATGTTGTGCCCCCGGTCGAGCCTTGTTGATCCGGGGCCGCCCCGAGACGGGTCAGCGCCTCGTCAATCGTACCAAGGGTAGATTGCAGACCGCCAACCTGATTGCGCAGCGCGTCCCGGTCTTCTGGCTTCATGCGCCGCCCTGGCGCGCGGAGCGTGGATTCAGCCTGCTCCAGATCACGGCTGAACCGGCGCCGCAGCTGGGCCAGTTCACCACGCGCACGGTCGGCGCCCTCAAGCGTACCGGCTTGCGGCAGGAGTGCCCGGATGCGTTCCATGAGCTGCTGAGCCGGCTGGCGACCGTAGGCCTGTGACAGATCCACAAGCAGGTCCTCTTCCATGAGCCGGAAGAACCGCTGCTGCTCTGCTGCGTTCGGAAAGACTTCGCCCATGCCCACGGCGTCCGAGACGGTGTTTGCGATGTTGGTCCCGAGGCCCGTGAGGCCGAACGCGCTTTCGCCGCCTGTCGGAATGTCCTGCCCGAAAGACAACCCGTTTTGCGGCTGCGCGGCCGGCTGCTGTCCTGGCTGCATTTGCCCGGTCGGCGCTGCCGGCTGAGAGCCACCGGTCGGCGAACCATCTGCCCCGATGATCTGCACGGGCTGCTGTGTCGCGAGGTCGATGATGTAGGTCGTACGGTCAACCGGGTCCGTGTAGACCCTGTAGACGCCTTCTTTGATCTTGATCGCGGTCTCGCGACTGACGCCGGGAATCTCCAAGAGGCGGGCGATTTCCTGCTCGGCCTCAGAAGCATCGCCCTCGCGCCGCAGGTTGGGCACATCCCGCGCGCCCGCCTGCGGGTTGTTCGTGTCCACGTACTGACCGTCGATGATCTGGTAATTGGCTTCCGGCCCCGCCGCCCGCTCCAGCGCATCCTTGATGCCCAGGGCGCTCGCGAAGGCGATTTCCCGGTTATCGAACTGGCCGACCATCTGTTCCAGCCCGAGAGACTGCATGTAGCTGTCCCACTGCTGTGGGTCGTTGATGGCGGCCGCCCCGGCGAGCCCTCGTTGCAGGGCTTCCAGTTCCGAGGCGCGTTCGGCCGCGCTCAGTTGCGCCGCCTGCGCCTCAGCCTGCCGCCGCGCCTGCTCGCGCGCCAACTGCAGTTGTTCGTCGGCGCGCGCGTTCTCTTGCCCGCGTACATCCATTATCTGCTGGCTGTTCTGGATGCCGAGCGCGTCCTGCGGCGAAAGCTGCGCCAGTGCGTTGAGGGCGTTCGGATCGCCCGACATGATGCCCGGCCCCTGCTGCTCGTAGAGGTCTGTCAGCGCGTTCTGGCGGCGAACCATGTTGACGGCGCTTGCGGCTTGCGCACCGCCTGCCAACGCGTTGACCACGTTGGGCTGCGTCCCCATCATCGGGATGCGGCTGTCTAGTTGAGCCATTTGGCCTGCTCCTTTTCCTGCATGGCTTGGTCCTGCTCCAGGACTCTGCGGAACACCCAGCCGAGAAGGCTCTCGCCTTCGCTAGGACCGTCGTCCGTGTCGTGGTGGATCTGGGGTGCGGCGCTGGCGTCCGTTTCCGGCCCGTTGTTACGGTCGCCGGGTTCGCTGGGGTCGAAGCGCCGGGAGGTATGGGGTTGGTTCTGGCGGGTCACGCTTGCACCTCGTGTAGTTGCCCACGATGCGCCGTCGCTGCCTGTCGCCTGTAAGCGCAAGCGCCTGTGGGTATGGTAAGTAAGGATGTCACTGAAATGGTGACGTGGAGCGTGCTGAAACGGGCCTGTTCGTCACCGATTTGGTGACGCCCCGTCACTGATTTGGTGACGGCAACCATGTCAGACGTCACCGTTTTGGTGACGGCACGTCACCAATTTGATGACAGGGTTCTGAATTTTGCGGCTGCCGTTCGGGTTGTGGGCTGCGGCCTTGAGAACCGGGAAATCGCGCCCTGGTCGCCACTCGTTGTAGAGACGCCGCCCTACGTTCGTGTCGGAATGCGGAAGCGGGATCTCGGTGATCTCGTACGCCGGTGACCGTGCCTCGCCGCCGATGCCAAGGCACGCATGTTCGCGGACGACGAGGAAGCCTTTGGCCTGGAGTTCATGGAATGCGCGGGCAGCCGTGTTGATACCGATGCCCATGCGGCCCTTGGCCTGCCTGACGCTGAGGCTAATCTTCCCGTTGTTGTTCGCCTTCGGGCCGCGCCATTCGAGTTTGATCCACGGATAGAGGGCCTGCGCGACGGGCGAGAGCGCCCGCCATGCGTCCGTCTCCATCAGGGGGCGGGTCAGCGTCGTGAAATGCTCTTGCCGCTGCTCATTGCGCTTGTCACGTCCCATCAGCCGGCCCTCCCATCAGGCGCCGGCAACAGTCCCGAGATCATCAGGCGGTCATGCTTCTCGGCATCGAGATCATCAACGAACTGCGTCCAGTCGATCCGGCGGTCGATAGCCTCTTTCAGGATGTCCGCGATCACGTTGGGCGGCAGGGCCTCCAGCTGGCACGTGCCGCCCGTCCAGGCCTTGGAGCGGCTGTCAGTCGCTTTCGCGGGGGCCGTGGGAAGGTTATGGGCCTGCACCTGTTCACGGGTCAGCGCCACGCGATCGAACTCGGCACTGACCAGCCCGTGGGGTCGGTCCGCCATGACGAACGCTGTCACGTCCGCCGCCACGCTGTCGAAAATGGAAACCCCGCTGGGGTCATAGTCCCCGAGGTGCAGGATGACAGCTTCCTTCTCCATCTGGCAGATGCGATCCGCCAGCCGCTTCTTCGCGGTCAGGCTGTCGAAGCCTCCGGACGAATACACGGGCACGGAGTACCATTCGGCCACCCGGTGCAGCTGGGGCAGCATCCCGGCCGCCTCGCACCAGACCTCGATGTGGACGCCCTGCGCCGTCAGCCTGTTGCGCTTGTAGCCTTCACCGAGGCGGCGGACATGGCGCAGGAACGCGTCGCGGTCATCGAAGTGCCCCACGCTGAACGTCGTAACGCCATCATCGCGGATCGCGTCGAATGGGATCAGCTTGCCGCGGCGCGCATTGGCGAGGTGGTGACAGAGCCGCCCGTAGGCGGCCTCCGTCTTGTCATAGCCGTGCGCACCGACCATCCGGTAGAAGATTTGCCGACAGGTCAGGGGCCAGTATTCCCGGTACTCGGCAAGGACCGCCTGCGCCTGATCCAGCAGCTCACGGGTCTTAGCCTGCGGAGCGTAGGACGGGATATACCCGCGGTTCCGGCCGGTTTTACGGCCAGCCTCATTTCCGCTGATCGGGATTTTACGGCTGGCTGTAACTTCGCTCATTGCCCCACCTCTTGGATAGCGGCGACGAGTTCGGGGACTAGGTCCAGGCGAAGGGCAATGCCCTGCTTGCCGGGGCGATACTCCCCGGCCTCAGCCTCGAACCAGACGCGCACGTTCAGCAGCTTCCGCCCCTTGAACTCGTCCACGGACACGCGGACTTCCTCGCGCTGGTTCTTCCGGATGGTCGCGACGTGCGTCATCGGCCGCTCCCGTACGCCAAGCCGGCGATAAGCCGCGCGGTATTTTCAGGAAGTCCGGTTTGCCACCGGATGCGTCGGGTCTGATTGTCGAGCCGATTTTCCTGAATTCTCATGCTGCGACCTCCTGACGGATCAGGCGGCGTACGCGCGATTTCAGGAAGTAGACGCCGTATTGGCCGGCCCCGGTTTCAGGGTCGCCCGGATAGAATTCCGTGTCGACCTCCAGCCCGTTCTCGCGCTTCAAGACGAAGACGATGTCGCTGATCCGCACCGGGGATGCGCAGTAGACCGGTCCTTGCATTAGAAGGTCCAGAACCTGGCGCTTCCGCTTCGCCAGTAGGTGTGCCGTCTCTGGTTGATCGTAGTTCGCGATGCCGTACCATGCTTCCCCACGACGTTGAGGGAGGTCTGCGACGCGCCAGATCCGGCGCGCGTTTTCGGGCGGTTTCTTGTCTGTGGTCTTCAAGGTGTTGGCCTTTCGAGTTGAAAGGACCGAGCCGCTTCGCTATGCTCTCAATTGCCGCTGAAAGAACAACGCCCCTGCGAACCCGGTCGGGTTTGTGGGGGTTTTCTTATGCGGCTTCCCTCTGTGCTTCGGCCTTGGCGATGACCGCCTGCAAATCCGAGAGCTTCCAGCGGCTCATGCCGCCAATTTTCAGGGGTTTCGGAATGATGCCCTCGGCGGCCCAGCGCCAGAGCGTGGAGCGACCACAACCGAGAAGTTCGGCGGCGTCTCGGTCGGAGTAGAGATGGTCTGTGGCGTGATGAGGGGCGGCAGTCGCCAGCGGCGCTGTAGCGTGGTTTCCTGCGAAATTCTTGGTCATGGGCTCATCCTCTCTTGGATGGTCCCATCCTGACCGACTGAAATCGCGCCGAAAATCACGCCGAAATCGCTCGGTGTCAGTTTTTCGCGCGATTAAATCTTGGTTTTGCGCCGTCCGGGCCGACTCCATTCCTCCGGAGCCAAGTCTTTCACCAGCTCACTTAGACGATCCCGCCCTATTCCGTGCCGCTGACGCCAAACTTTACGCTCCGCCTGAGTGGGTGGCGTGGCGTTATTGAACTCAGCAACGTACTCTAGGAACACCGCTTCGGTGTCTGCATGAGTTAGCCGCCTTGGAATGGCGGGGTAATTCCGTGATGCGCCAGCGCGCTTCAGCCATGCCTCCGCTTCCTCTCTCGGCACAACGGGGAGGTGTCCGACGTAGCCGCGGCAGTCCTGGTCATATTCGATGGTCGATATCCAATAGCTAGATACAGGGCTCACTGCGTCGGCGTCATCGGGCTCCATGAAAGAGCGCGGAGCTTCGTCAGGAGGATGCGGCCACGACGGAGTCGGGATTACCGGGAATTCGGCCACTGGATGTCCAGGGTCGTAAACGCGTGCGACAAGGTCGGCGTTTTTTAGAGCATGGAGCACTGCATATGCGCCTCTAGGGTCGTGCCCATACTGCAGCTCTTGATCGCTGTACCCCCACATTATCTCTAGGGCGTGGATGACTTCCCTGAGAAGCACGGCGGTGGCGGGAACTCGCGGCTCGCCCTCAATGGGTCCGAAAAATGACTTCGCAGCATCTATGGCACTGGCGGGATCTATCGGCTTCATTTGCCTTCACTCGCGTTCGTTTCCAAGGATCTTCGATGCAGCCACACTTCAACGGCACTTTCCCGCCATCCGACGGCTCGCTCGCCGAGCTTGGTTGGCCGCGGAAAATCCCCGCGCTCGATCATTCTGTACAAGGTGGCCCGGCTAAGTCCGACAGCTTCCTCGACTTCCGGTCGGCGCAGTATTCGATCAATCATCCTTATTCCTTCCAATGACTGATGGGAGGAATAAACCGCCGCGGTTTCGCCGAAGTTTAAGGACCGCGGACTAGGCAAGCTTCACCACCTTGGCATCCTGGCCCGAGAGGAAGGACGACCACAACTCCATGATCTCGACGCGCCGCTCGAAGAGATCCGAACGCGCATAGGCGCGCTCTGTCTTGTCCCCGTATGCGTGGGCCAGTGCTGCTTCAGCGACCTCGCGCTCGACCCTCGCGTACTCCGAACACCAGTCGCGGAAGGTGCTGCGAAAGCCGTGCGTAGTGAGGTCGGGGTACCCCATCCGCTTCATCAGCGCCTTGAACACTGTATCAGACAGGGGTTGTTCACCTGCCCGCCTGGAATGCGCGCTAGGGAAGATCAGTTCTCTCCCGAACCCGTTCATTCGCTCAAGCACGTCCAGAGCGCCGGACGACAAGGGAACCCGGTGCCCGATGCGACGCTTCATCCGAGACGGAGGCACCAACCAGAGTTGGCCATTGATCTCGTCCCAGCACGCTTCACGTGCCTCTCTGGATCTCGCCAGCGTGTGCAGAATGAATTCCAAGCAGCGAGCCGCGTTACCTTCCCTGCGCTTCAGTTTGACCATAAATTCCTGGACCTCTCGCCAGTCGATAGCCTCCATGTGTTCAGCCTGGTGCTTGATCCTCGGAAGCCCGGTCTCAATCTCGGCAACCGGGTTGGGGTGCGGGTAATGTTTGGCTTGTATTGCCCAACTGAAAACGTTGCTCATACGTTGTTTTATGCGCCTGGCAGTATCGTGCTTACCCACCCAGATTACGGAAAGGACTTCGAGAATATCCGGGCTGTGGATCGTGTCTATCGGGCGGTCCCCGAGTTTCGGGAACGCGTGTATCTCCATCCCGGCTATCCAGCGGGCAGCGTGCCCTTCGCTGTCAAAGGACTCGCTCAGTTGTTCGTGCACCCGGCGGGTCGCTTGCTCGAAGGTCAGTGTCTCACGCTTCAGGTGCAGCGCCGGGTCGCCACCCTTACGCGCAACCTTGCGCAGCTCGGCCGCAAGGTCGCGTGCCTCAGCCAAGGATACGAGGCTCACCGAACCGAGGCCAAAATCGCGGCGCTTTCCGTGAACAACGGTCCGCAGAACCCATGACTTCGAGTTCCCCTCGCCCACCGCGAGATACAAGCAGCCGCCATCACCGTAGAAGCCCGGGTCCTTGAGCGTCGCAACCTTCCGCGCTGTCAGCTTCCCCATATAGGCCTCGCCCCTTCATCCTTTCCATCATTCTTACCATCATCTGAGACGAGATTGGAAGAGATTGCGCAAGACCGCATGAGAACGAAGCGCCGGATTCACATCGTTATGACAGTGACTTGTGAGATGGACCGAGATTGCACGATACCAGATGCCGGTAGCCTCCTCCGCTACCATCGCACCCCCCACTCGAAAATCGAGTTCGAGATGAGGGCTCTCAAGCGCCCCCTAACCTCGACTGGGATACCGTCGTCTCGGGACGAGAGACGATAATCTCCGAGACGAGCCCTCTCACCGCATCCCGTGCCTTGTTGTCGGGCTTGCCATCAGGTGAGGTGAGCGAAGCCACGAGGTCGCGAAGGGCGGACGCGTAGCGCGCTGGCGTGGCCGGATCGAAGACGATACCCTCATCAGCTGCGTCCAAGGCCGCAAGTTTGGCTTCCGCGGCACGAAGACTTTTCTTCGCGTCCAGGAGTTTCGCCTCGCCGTCATCGCCATCGAGGACACCGCGTTCGTAGAGATTCAGACGGCGCTCGAACCGATTGCGTGCCTCTGCGACGTCCCGCTCGAGCTTACCCTGATCAGCCCTGCCCGCGTCGGCCAATGCCCTGCGCTCCTGATCGTATGCGGAGATATACTCCTCGATGTAAGCCGGATGCAGGAGATGGTCGTGAAGGGTCGAGAAGATCTCACCCTCGATCTGATCCAGGCGAAACTTCCCGGTGTTGTCGCAAGACCCGCTCTCGCGGGAGGTCGAGCACGCGAGCCGGATCGCACTTCCCTTTCGGTCATGGATCGCCATACCACCGCCGCAACAGCCGCACTTCAGAAGGCCCGAAAATGGCCGGGCGGGTGTGCGCATCGACTTACCGGCCGATTTCGCCTGAGACTGCTGCGAGAGCCGCTCTTGGACAGCGTCCCAGAGCACCTCATCGACGATCCGCAGATGCGGCACCTCAGCGTATTTCCACTCCTCGCGCGGTTTCACGCGGCTGATCCGCTTCTTTAATCCCGGCACATTAACCATCTTCACGCGGTCCCACACCAGGATTCCGGAGTAGATGGCATTGCGGAGGATGCCGTAGCCCCGATCGGCGCTGCCGATCAGCGTCGAGGCGTTCCACTTCCCGCCCCTCGGAGGCAAGATCCCCTCTGCATTGAGATCATGAGCGATCTGACGCGGGGAAGCCCCGTCGGCGTATTCATGGAAAATCCGCCGGATCACCTCGGCTTCATGCTCTTCGACCTGCAGTTCGCCGGGCTTTCCGAAAACCGGAGAGTAGCCATACGCCTTCCCGCCAGCACTGAGGCCCTCACGGATGTTGCCGACCATGCCGCGATGGACCTTATCCCTCAGATCCTTGAAGAAGATTACCCCCGTGAGACGGCGTTGTTGCACAAGTCAGACGGCGAAGGATTCACTTTTCGAATCCATGGCGTTAGACGCGGTGCATGAGCAAGCCTCCTCCCGCCCGCTATCGCACCACGAACTGGTCCAGCTACAACGCATCACTGCGGAAGCGGGGATCGCTGTTGATCTGGGTCGATAAGGACATGACGTGGCGCGCGCCGCATGACGGTCGGCCGGGACGCCCGCCAGTGTTTTCCGATGCGGCCATACAACTCTGCCTGTCTATCAAGATCCTGTTCAAGCTGCCGCTTCGCCAGACCGCCGGGATGGTGGCGAGCCTGCTGAAACTGGCGGGGCTGGATTGGCCCGTTCCGGACTTCTCCACCCTGTGCCGGAGGCAGAAGACCTTGGCCGTTCAGGTCCCCTATCGCCGCGCCGACGGGCCGCTG